>NZ_JAKKFI010000099.1 GCF_022230955.1 Micromonospora cabrerizensis | reverse complement strand
CGTCTTCTCCGGCCAGGGGTCACAGCGACCCGGCATGGGTCTGGGCTTGGCGTCGTCGTTCCCGGTGTTCGCCGACGCGTTCGACGCGGCCTGCGCCGAGCTGGACGTTCACCTGGACCGCCCGTTGCGCGAGGTGATCGCCGAGGGCGCCGAGCTGGACCAGACGGTCTACACGCAGACCGCGTTGTTCGCGGTCGAGGTCGCGTTGTTCCGGCTGGTCGAGTCGTTCGGGGTCACCCCGGACTACCTGGTGGGGCACTCGATCGGTGAGATCGTCGCCGCGCACGTGGCCGGGGTGCTGTCCCTGGCCGACGCGGCGAAGCTGGTCGCGGCCCGGGGGCGGCTCATGCAGGCCCTTCCCGCAGGTGGGGTCATGGTGGCGGTGCGGGCGACCGAGGCCGAGGTGCTGCCGCTGCTGACCGACGGGGTGTCGGTTGCCGCGATCAACGGTCCCCGCTCGGTGGTGCTGTCCGGGGTGGAAGGCGAGGTCGCGGCGGTCGCCGCCCACTTCGAGAAGTCGAAGCGGCTACGGGTGAGTCACGCGTTCCACTCGGTGCTGATGGAGCCGATGCTGGCCGAGTTCGCCGAGGTCGCCGGTGCTCTGATCTACTCCGCGCCCCGGATCCCCGTGGTGTCGAACGTGACCGGGCAGGTCGCGCAGACGCAGGACGCCGACTACTGGGTGCGGCACGTGCGGGAGGCCGTCCGGTTCGCCGACGGCATCGCCACCCTGGAGGGCCTGGGCGTCGCCACGTTCGTGGAGATCGGCCCCGACGGGGTGCTCTCCGGAATGGGCGCGGAGTGCGTCACCGACGCGGTGTTCGTACCCGCGCAACGCGCCGACCGGGACCAGACAGACGCCCTCCGGACCGCCCTCGCCCGCGTCTTCGTGCGCGGCGTCGCCGTGGACTGGACGCCGTCCCTGACCGGTGGTCGCGTCGTCGACCTGCCCACCTACGCCTTCCAGCGGCAGCGTTACTGGTTCGAAGACGACAGTGCCAGCGACACCCCCGACACCCCGTTCTGGCAGGCCGTCGACAGTGGAGACCTGGCGGACCTGCTCGGCGTGGCCGCCGACCGCCCCCTCGACGAGGTCCTGCCCGCGCTGCGCGCCTGGCGTCGGCGAGGCACCGACCCGGGCCTGCGGTACCGCCTCGACTGGCCTGTCCGCGACGTTCCGACCACCACCACCCGCCCGGGTCGCTGGCTGGTCGTCGTCCCCAGCCTCGACCTGCCGGTGGTCGCGGGCATCCTGGCGGCGGGCGGTCCCGACGTGGTCGCGGTGCCGGCCGGCGACCTGCCCGCCATCGACCCGGACGAGGTGGGCGGCGTGCTGTCCCTGCTCGCCCTGGACGAGCGCCCCGACCCGGAGCACCCGCACCTGTCCCGAGGGCTCACCGGCACGGCGGCGCTGCTCTGCGACCTCCCGCCGGGCACACCGCTCTGGGCCGTGACCAGCGGTGCCGTACGCGTCGGCGACGAACCCCGGATCAGCCCGCACCAGGCCAGCGTGTGGGGGTACGGGCGGGTCGCCGCCCTCGAACTGCCCGACACCTGGGCCGGCCTGGCCGACCTGCCCGAGAACCCCGGCACCGAGGCGCTCGCCCATCTCTGGGCGGTCGTGCGCGGCACCGGCACCGAGGACCAGGTCGCGATCCGGGACACCGGCGTGCACGTCCGCCGCGTCGTACCGGCCGCCCCGCCCGTGGCGACACGGCCCTGGTCACCGCGCGGCAGCATCCTGATCACCGGCGGCACCGGCGCGCTCGGCGCGCACGTGGCCCGCTGGCTCGCCGGCGCCGGGGCCCCGCACCTGGTGCTGACCAGCCGGGCCGGCGCGGACGCGCCGGGCGCCGACCAACTGCACGCCGAACTGACCGCGCTGGGTGCCCGGGTCACCATCGCCGCCTGCGACGTGGCCGACGCCGACGCCCTCGCCGGCCTGCTCGCCACCGTCGGGGACCTGAGCGCCGTCTTCCACACCGCCGGCGCCCTGCGGTTCGCCGGGGTACGCGACGACGACCCGGCCGGGCTCGCCTCGGTCGCGGCGGCCAAGGTGGCCGGCGCCGCCCACCTGGACCGGCTGCTCGCCGACACCCCGCTCGACGCGTTCGTGCTGTTCAGCTCGATCGCCGCGCTCTGGGGCAGCGGCGAGCAGAGCGGGTACGCCGCCGCCAACGCGTACCTGGACGCCCTGGCCGACGACCGGCGGTCCCGCGGTCTCACCGCCACCTCGGTCGCCTGGGGCCCGTGGGGCGACGGTGGCATGGTCGACGCCGGCACCGAAACCCTGCTGTTCCGCCGTGGCCTGCCGGTTCTCGACCCGGAGACCGCGGTCGCCGCGCTGCGGCAGGCCCTGGACGGTGACGAGACCTACGTGGCGGTCGCCGACGTCGACTGGTCCCGGTTCGCGCCCATCTTCTGCGCCGCCCGGCCCCGGCCGCTGATCGCCGACCTGCCGCAGGTGCGGGCACTGACCACGCAGACCGTCGAGGACGCCCCGACGCCGCTGGCCGGGACGCTGGCCGCGCTGGCACCGGCCGAACAGGAACACCACCTGCTCACCCTGGTCCGAGGTGTCACCGCCACCGTGCTCGGCCACACCGGGCCGGACGCGGTCGGCGCCGAACAGGCGTTCCGGGAGATGGGCGTCGACTCGCTCACCGGCGTGGACCTGCGCGACCGGCTGCGACGCGAGGTCGGCTTCGCACCGCCCGCCACCCTCGTCTTCGACCACCCCAACCCACTCGCGGTGGCCCGCTACCTGCGCGACCGACTGCTCGACCAGCCCACCGCCGCACTGGCACCCCTCCCGTCGTCGGCCGTGGCGCCCGACGACGACCCGATCGTGGTGGTTGGCATGTCCTGCCGGTTCCCCGGCGGGGTGCAGGGGCCCGACGACCTGTGGCGGCTGGTCGCCGACGAGGCCGACGTCATCTCCGGCTTCCCCGCCGACCGTGGCTGGGCCCTGGACGCGCTCTACCACCCGGACCCGGATCACCAGGGCACCGCGTACACCCGCTCCGGCGGCTTCCTGCACGACGCGGCCGACTTCGACGCCGACCTGTTCGGGGTGAACGGCCGCGAGGCGCTGGCCATGGACCCGCAGCAGCGGCTCCTGCTGGAGACGGCCTGGCAGGCACTGGAGAACGCCGGCCTGCCACCGCGCGCGCAGCGCGGACGCCGGACCGGCGTCTTCGTCGGCGGCGCCCACCTCGGGTACGGGGAGGGCGCGGCGCCACCACCCGGAGTCGAGGGCTACCGCCTCACCGGCAACGCCACCAGCGTGATGTCCGGCCGGGTCGCCTACACCTTCGGTTTCGAGGGACCCGCCGTCACGATCGATTCGGCCTGCTCGTCGTCGCTGGTCGCCCTGCACTGGGCGGCCCGCGCGCTGCGGCAGGGGGAGTGCACGCTCGCCCTGGCCGGCGGGGTCGCGGTCATGTCCAGCCCGGCGGTCTTCGTCGAGTTCAGCCGGCAGGGCGGGCTCGCCCCGGACGGCCGGTGCAAGGCGTTCGCCGCCGGGGCCGACGGCACCGGCTGGGCCGAGGGCGCCGGCTTCGTGGTCCTCGAGCGGATGTCGGACGCGCTGGCCAACGGGCACCACGTCCTCGCGGTGCTGCGCGGCAGCGCCGTCAACCAAGACGGCGCCTCCAACGGCCTGACCGCCCCGAACGGCCCCGCACAGCAGCGGGTGATCGCCGAGGCGCTGGCCGACGCCGGCCTGTCCACCGCGGACGTCGACGTGGTCGAGGCGCACGGCACCGGCACCACGCTCGGCGACCCGATCGAGGCGCAGGCGCTGCTGGCCACGTACGGGCAGGGTCGGGCGGCCGGGCAACCGCTGCTGCTGGGCTCGCTCAAGTCGAACATCGGGCACGCCCAGGCGGCCGCCGGCATCGGCGGGATCATCAAGATGATCCAGGCGATGCGCCACGGCCTCGCGCCACGGACCCTGCACGTGGACGAGCCGACCCCGCACGTGGACTGGTCGGCCGGCGCGGTGCGGCTGCTGACCTCGGCCCAGCCGTGGCCGGACACCGGACGGGCGCGTCGCGCCGCCGTCTCGGCATTCGGGGTGAGCGGCACCAACGCCCACGTCATCCTCGAACACCCGGAGCCCGTCGCGCCGCCGCAGGTGAGCGCACCGGACACGGTCGCGTCGCCGAAACACCTGCCCTACGTCCTGTCCGGACGGTCGGACCGGGCGCTGCGGGAGCAGGCGGAACGGCTCCTCGCGGCCGGCGTGGACCGCCACGTCGAGGCCGGCGCCGGCGTGACCCTCGCCCGTTCCCTGGCCACCACCCGCTCCGCGCTCGACCACCGGACGGTCGTCCTGGCCGCCGACGCCGCCACCCTGCGCGGCGGCCTGCACGCCGTCGCGACCGGCGAGCACGACCCGTCGGTGATCGGTGGCACCGCCACCGCCACCGGCAAGCTCGCCTTCCTCTTCACCGGCCAGGGCAGCCAACGCGCGGGCATGGGCCGGGACCTGTACGCCACCGAACCGGTGTTCACCGCCGCGCTCGACGAGATCCGGGCCGCCTTCGCCCCGCACCTCGACCGCCCCCTGCTCGACGTCATGTTCGCCGACCCGGGCACCCCCGAGGCGGTCCTGCTGGACCGGACCGAGTTCACCCAACCGGCGCTCTTCGCCCTCGAAGTGGCGCTCTACCGCCTCCTCGAAGCACGCGGCGTGACCCCCGACCACCTGCTCGGCCACTCCATCGGCGAACTCGCCGCCGCCCACGTCGCCGGTGTGCTGTCCCTGCCCGACGCCGCACAGCTGGTCGCCGCACGGGGCCGGCTGATGCAGGCGCTCCCGTCCGGCGGCGCGATGCTGGCCATGCAGGGCACCGAGGCCGAGATCCGGCCGCTGCTCACCGGCGACGTGTCGATCGCCGCGGTCAACGGACCCGACTCGGTGGTCGTCTCCGGCGACGCGGACACCGTCGACCTGATCGCCGAGCGCTGGCGCGCCGACGGGCGACGGGCCAAGCGGCTCACCGTCAGCCACGCGTTCCACTCCGCGCAGATGGACCCGATGCTCGACGAGTTCCGGCGGATCGCGGCCGGGCTCACGTACGCGCCGCCGGCCATTCCGCTGATCTCCGACCTGACCGGCGAGCCGATCGGTCAGCCGGACGCCGACTACTGGGTGCGGCACGTACGCGAGGCGGTGCGCTTCGCCGACGGGGTCGCCGCCCTGGACGCCCGCGGTGTCACCGCGTACTGCGAGGTCGGCCCGGGTGGGGTGCTGACCGCGCTGGCCCGGGAGTGCCTGCCCACCGCCAAGCAGGTGGACGCCGTCCTGGTCGCCGCGCTGCGCGGCGACCGGAGCGAACCCACCGCCGTCGCCGAGGCGGTGGCCGGCCTGCACGTCCGCGGCGTGCCGATCGACTGGTCGACCGCGCTGCCCGGCACCGGGACCGTGCCACTGCCCACCTACCCGTTCCAGCGCCGCCGGTTCTGGATCGCCCCGGCCCCGGCCGGCGGCACCGCCGCGGACCCGTCGGACGACCCGTTCTGGTCCGCCGTGGAGCAGAACGACCTGGAGACGCTGGGCACGATGCTCGGCGACGCCCGGGTCGGCGAGGTGGCGCCGGCGCTGCCGGTCCTGGCCGACTGGCACCGTGGCCGCCTGGCCCGTGGCTCCGCCGACCGCCGGCGGTACCGCGCCCAGTGGGAACCGGTCGCCATGCACGGCACCGCTCGTCTCGGCGGGACCTGGCTGGTCGCTCTTCCCGGCCCGGTCGACGCGTATGCCCGTACCGTCATCGGTGCCCTGACCGAGGCCGGCGCCCGCACCCGGCCGGTGGTGCTGGACGGCCGCGACCGCGCGGCGATCGTCGCCGAACTGGACCCGACCGCCGAGGTCTCCGGCATCCTGTCGCTGCTCGCCCTGGACGACCGGGAGCTGCCCGGCCACCCGGGGGTGCCCAACGGGTTGGCAGCGACCCTGGCCCTGATCCAGGCGGCCGGGGACGCCCGTCTCGACGCGCCGCTGTGGGCCGTCACCCGAGGCGCGGTCTCCGCCACCGCCGAGGTCACCGACCCCGCGCAGAACGCCGTGTGGGGCCTCGGCCGGGTCGCCGCCCTGGAGCACACCGCCCGCTGGGGTGGCCTGATCGACCTGCCGGAACGCGTCGACGGCCCCGCGCTCTGCCGGGTCCTCGCCGACGGCGGCGAAGACCAGGTGGCCCTGCGCGACGCCGGCACGTTCGTCCGCCGCCTGGTCCGCGCACCGCTACCGACCACCACCCCCACCCCGTGGACACCGCGCGACACCGTCCTGATCACCGGCGGCACCGGCGCGCTCGCCGGGCACGTGGCCCGCCGGCTCGCCCAGGACGGTGCCGGTCACCTGGTCCTGGCCAGCCGCCGCGGCGGCGACGCCCCCGGCGCGGACGAGCTGAGCGCGGGGCTGACCGCGCTCGGCGCCCGGGTCACCCTGGTGGCCTGCGACCTGACCGACCCCGACGACGTCGCCGAGCTGATCCGCCGGGTTGACGCCGACGCGTTGCCGCTGCGCGCCGTGGTGCACACCGCCGGCATCGGCGACTCGGCCCCGCTCGCCGAGACCACCCCGGAGCTGCTTGCCGGCATCGTGGCCGCGAAGATCGGCGGGGCCCGGCACCTGGACGACCTCCTCGGTGACCGTGACCTGGACGCGTTCGTCTGCTTCTCCTCCATCTCCGGCGTCTGGGGCAGCGGCGGGCAGGCCGCCTACGCCGCGGGCAACGCCTTCCTCGACGCGTTCGCCGAACGACGCCGCGCGAGAGGCCTGGCCGGCAGCGCGGTCGCCTGGGGGCCGTGGGGCGAAGGCGGCATGGTCGCCGACACCGGCACCGAGGAGCACCTGCGGCGCCACGGCCTCACCCCGCTGGCACCGTCGGCGGCGGTCGACGCCCTCGCCCGCAGCCTCGACCACGGTGACATCACCGTCGCGGTCGCCGACGTGGACTGGGCCCGCTTCGCCCCCGCCTTCACCGCCGCCCGCCCCAGCCCGCTGCTCGACGGAGTCCCGGAGGTCCGCGCGGCAGTCGCCGAACCGGTCGCGCCGGTCCAGGCCGCCGGGCCGATCGACGGGCTCACCGACCTGCCCGAGGCCGAACGCGGGCACCTGCTGCTCGACCTGGTCCGGACCGAGACGGCCGCGGTCCTCGGCCCGGGCGGCGGCTTCGAGGCGAACCGTGCCTTCCGCGAACTCGGCTTCGACTCCCTGACCGCGGTCGAGATGCGCAACCGGCTCACCACGGTCACCGGGCTCAACCTCCCGGCCACCCTGGTGTTCGACCACCCGACCCCGGCGGTGCTCGCCGCGCACCTGGACACGCTCCTGATGCGCGAGCACCGTCCGGCCGCACCGACCCTGGTGGGCCGGCTCGACGACCTCGAGGCGGCCCTCGCCGCCACCGGTGTCGACGACGCCGACCGGCCGGCCCTGGTGGCCCGCCTACAGGCGCTCGCACACCGCTGGGCCGCCGCCGAGGAACCGGCGGAGGCGGGCGGCGAGGAACTTGGCGACGCGACCGCCGACGAACTGCTCCAGATCATCCAGAACGAATTCGGCAGATCTTGATCCGCGCAGCGGGAACGGGGTACGTGTCATGGCGAACGACGAGAAGCTGCTCGACCATCTCAAGTGGATGACCGCCGAGCTGCGACGCAGCAAGCGGCGCCTCGAAGAGGTGGAGACGGCGGCCGGTGAGCCCGTCGCGATCGTCGCGATGACCTGCCGCTACCCCGGCCGGGTCAGCACCCCGGAGCAGCTCTGGGAGCTGGTGGCCGCCGGCGCGGACGCGATCGGTGACTTCCCCGCCGACCGTGGGTGGGACGTCGACGGGCTCTACGACCCCGACCCGGACGCCAAGGGCAAGAGCTACGCCCGCGAGGGCGGCTTCCTCGCCGAGGCGGCCGACTTCGACCCGGCGCTGTTCGGCATCTCGCCCCGCGAGGCCCTGGCCATGGACCCGCAGCAGCGCCTGCTGCTGCAAACCGCCTGGGAGGCGTTCGAGCGGGCCGGTATCCCCAGCGACAGTGTGCGGGGCAGCCGGACCGGTGTGTTCGTCGGGATCAGCGGCCGCGACTACGACACGCTGCTGCAGCGGCACACCCAGGACGGCATCGAGGGCTACCGGCTGACCGGCAGCGCGGCCAGCGTGCTCTCCGGGCGGATCGCGTACCAGTTCGGCCTGGAGGGGCCTGCGGTCACCATCGACACCGCCTGCTCGGCCTCACTGGTCGCGCTGCACCTGGCGGTCCAGTCGCTGCGGCAGCAGGAGTGCTCCCTCGCCCTCGCCGGTGGTGCCACCGTCCTCGCCACCCCGGAGGCGTTCGTCGAGTTCAGCCGTCAGCGTGGCCTCGCCCCGGACGGCCGCTGCAAGCCGTTCGCCGCCGCCGCCGACGGCACCGGCTGGTCCGAGGGCGCCGCCCTGCTCCTGCTGGAACGGCTCTCCGACGCCCGCCGCAACGGCCACCCGGTGCTCGCGGTCATCCGGGGCACCGCGGTCAACCAGGACGGCGCCTCCAACGGTCTGACCTCCCCCAACGGGCCCGCCCAGCAGCGCGGCCTCCGGCCCGCACTGGCCAACG
>NZ_JAKKFI010000098.1 GCF_022230955.1 Micromonospora cabrerizensis | reverse complement strand
GCGTCTGCCCGCGTCCGGCGCGCCCGTCCGCGTCTGGCGCGTCCGCCGGGTCCGTCCGGGTCCGCCCGCGCCCGCCTGTCGCGTCTTTCCGCCCGTCCGCCCCGCCGCGCCCCTCAAGGTCTGCGCAACATCAGGGAAAGTGCTGCCTCATGGCGTCCGGAGGCAGCAACTTCCCTGATGTTGCGGGCGGGGTGAGGGTGGACGCCCGGAGTGGGGGTTCCCGGGGTGGCATGGGTGTCCTGTGGAGGCTGACACCCGCAAGATCGCGCAACATCCAGGTTGTAGTGGTCTCCAGCGCGCGCGAGACCACTACATCCAGGATCGAGCACGATCTTGCGGTTCGGCCCGGCCCGGCCCGGCAGGTCACGGCACGGCACGGCCACGGCACGGCACGGCACGGCACGGCACGGCCACGGCACGGCAGGGCACGGCACGGCCACGGCACGGCAGGGCACGGCACGGCAGGGCGCGGCAGGTCACGGCCCGGCCCGGCGGTGCGGCAGGGGCGAGCGGGCAGGGCAGGTGGTCAGGTGGTCAGGTCTGCGGTGGGGTGGGACGGGCCGTCGCCGACGAGACGGAAGCTGTCCGCGTCGGCTGGTTCGACCAGCCCGTCCTGTACCAGGCCGGCGAGGGCTCGGGCACGTTGGACGTCGTCGGTCCAGACCTGGTCCAACCGTTCGTGTGGGACCGGCCCGGTGCTCTCCCGGAGCACCCCGAGCAGGAGACCGCGTACCTGTCGGTCGGTGCCCGCGTACCGCTGGGGTCGTCGGGTTGGCCCCGCCGGCGCCTCCTGGCCGGAGGCCCGCCAGGCGCACACCGACTCGACCGGGCAGGTGGCGCAGCGTGGTGACCGGGCCGTGCAGATCACCGCGCCCAGCTCCATGAACGCGGCGCTGGCGAGTGCCGCCGCGGCTGGTTCCACCGGGAGCAGCTCTTCGGTGGCGACCAGGTCGGCTGGCCGGGTGACCGGTCCGGCGTCCGGCTCGCCGGCCACCGCCCGGCAGACCACCCGGCGCACGTTGGTGTCGACGACCGGGTGCCGCTGCCCGTACGCGAAGGCGGCCACCGCCCGCGCCGTGTAGGTGCCGACCCCGGGCAGGGCGAGCAGTTGCTCCAAGCGGTCGGGTACCTGACCGCCGTGCCGGTCCACGATCGCGACCGCGCACTCGCGCAGCCGCACCGCCCGGCGGGGGTAGCCGAGACGTCCCCACATCCGGATCGCCTCGGCCGGGGTGTCCGCGGCCAGCGAAGCCGGGTCCGGCCAGCGGGTCAGCCATGCCTGCCAGGCCGGCACCACCCGCACCACGGGCGTCTGCTGGAGCATGACCTCGCTGACCAGGATGGCCCACGGGGTGACCCCGGGTGCGCGCCACGGCAGGTCACGGGCGTGTTGCTGGAACCATCGGCTGACCAGTGTGGCGAAATCGGGTTGAGTCATGGCGCCGTCGATGATGTCACGCCTGGCGATCCCGCTGGTTGGGCGGCTCGGGCGGGGTGCCACGGCAGCGCCTGACGGATCGGAGAGAATGCCCGGATGAACGAGCTCGCGATCACCGTCATCGGTCGGGACCGGCCGGGCATCGTGGCCGATGTCGCCGAGGTGCTCGCCGACCTGGGTGCGAACCTCACCGACAGCACGATGACGCGGCTGCGGGGGCATTTCGCGATGACCCTGATCTGCACCGGGCCGGCCTCCGCCGAGGTCGAGGCCGCGTTGGCGCCGCTGGCCGCCGAGGGGCAACTGCTGGCGACGGTACGCGCGGTCACGCCCGACGGCGAGGTGCCTCCGGCGGGTGAGCCGTACGTGATGGCGGTGCACGGTTCGGACCGGATGGGCATCGTCGCGGCGATGACCCGGGTGCTGGTCGATGCTGGCGGGAACGTCACCGACCTGAGTACGCGGCTGGCCGGGTCGCTCTACGTGGTGCTGGCCGAGGTCGAGTTGCCGGCCGGTGTGGCCGACACACTGATCGACCGGTTGCACCGGACGGCTGGTGAGCTGGGCGTGGAGGTCACTCTCCGGCCGGCGGACCCGGATCTGTTGTGACCGGCGACGACAGCGGGCCGGACGTCGACGCGTACGTCGGTCTGGGCGACTGGACACCTGACTCGTTGGTCGTGCCCGGCGAGGTGCGGCCGGTGGTGTCGGCCCCACACCCGGTGCTGAGCCGGGCCGCCGAGGAGGTCGATCCGACCGCGAAGGAGACCGTGCAGCTCGCGGCCGATCTGGTGGCGACGATGCGGGTGTCGCCGGGCTGCGTGGGGCTGGCCGCGCCGCAGGTCGGG
Source organism: Micromonospora cabrerizensis (assembly GCF_022230955.1). Classification (GTDB taxonomy): domain Bacteria; phylum Actinomycetota; class Actinomycetes; order Mycobacteriales; family Micromonosporaceae; genus Micromonospora; species Micromonospora cabrerizensis. The sequence continues at coordinate 134,847 of NZ_JAKKFI010000098.1, read as the reverse complement.
GTGGGTGCGCGGGTTTTCGCTGTCGATGTGACCGGGCACCCGAAGGCGGTCACGGTGCATGGCACTTTCGTGCTCTGCAACGCCCGGGTGGTCGAGGCGACGCGGTGGAAGCCGGGCCGGGAGGGGTGCATGTCGGTGCCGGACCTGACCGGGGACGTGAAGCGGGCCAGCCGGCTGGTCGTGGAGGGTGACCTGCCGGGCACCGGCGAGCCGGTCCGGTTGGTGACCGACGGCTTCGAGGCTCGGGCGTTGCAGCACGAGATCGACCACTGTGCGGGGTTGCTCTTCCTGGATCGGGTGGCCGGTGCGCACGCCGTCTACCAGCGCAAGGTCTATCTCTGATCGGCTGCCGGACACTCGGCCAGTCTGTCCTGAGTGGAGAGTGGGTAGGGTGCCCCCGGGCGGTCCCGGCGCGTCGCGCCGTACTGGTGGGGGAAGCGCGGCTACGGTGGGAGGCATCATGCGTCTGACGGTCGGCCCCCTGCCACCCGCCGTGTACTGGCGGCGTCGCGTCGTCGTACTCGGAGCGGGGCTCCTCTTCCTGATTGTCCTGCTCTACTCGTGCACCCAGTCGGGTCGTTCCGGCGAGAAGCCGAAGGCGGGGTCGACGTCGACCCCGACGTCGACGTCCGCCGGCACGCCGGGTCCTGGCGGCCCGGTGCTGACCCCGGAGACCGGGGCCCCGCCGCCGTCCGCGTCCGCCGACCCGGGTGCGACGAGTCCGAGCCCCGCGATCACCAGCAACGCACCCCCGCCGGGTGCGGCGGCCGGTTCGGAGGACGACGGCACCTGCACCGACGCGGAGATCAGCGTGGTCGCGTCGGCGAGCCCGGTCTCGGTCCAGCGTGGGGCGGTGGTCGAGCTGCAACTCAAGATCAAGAACACGTCGGACCGCACGTGCAGCCGCAACGTCGGCGCCGACCTACAGGAGATCTTCATCAAGTCCGGTGCGGAGAAGATCTGGTCGTCGGACACCTGCGGCAAGGTCGAGGGCTCGGACCCGCAGTCCTTCACGCCGAACTTCGAGCGCGCCTACCAGGTGCCGTGGAACGGCCGGGACACCAGTCGGTGCGACGGGGCGCTGGCCGCAGGGCCGTTCCCGCCGCTCGGGTCGTACCAGGTGTTCGCACGGGTGGGCACGAAGCTCAGCGCACCGGTGAAGCTCACCATCACCGGCTGAGCCGGGGTCAGACGTACCGTTCCAGGATGGATGCCTCGGCGAGCCGGGACAGCCCCTCACGGACGCCTCGGGCCCGGGCGTCGCCGACCCCCTCGACAGCCTGCAGATCCTCCACGGTCGCGCCCAGCAGTCGCTGAAGGCTGCCGAAGTGCACCACCAGGCGGTCGACCACTGCGACCGGCAGTCGAGGCACCTTGGCCAGCAGTCGGAAGCCGCGAGGGCTGACCGCGGCGTCCAACGCGTCGGACGCGGCGGGGTAGCCGATCGCCTTGGCCACCGACACCAGGTCGATCAGCTCGGTGGCGCCGAGCAGGTCCAGCTCGACGAGTGCCTCGTCCAGCGTGCGCGACTTGCGGCCGACCGGGAGGTAGTCCCGGATGACGAGCGTGCGGTCGGCGTCCACGCCGGCCATCAGCTCGTCGAGTTGCAGGGCGAGCAGGCGACCGTCGGTGCCCAGCTCGACCACGTAACCGGCGATCTCGTCGGCGATCCGGCGAACCATCTCCAGGCGCTGCACCACGGCCACCGCGTCCCGTACGGTGACCAGATCCTCGATCTCCAGTGCGGAGAGCGTGCCGGAGACCTCGTCCAGCCGGAGCTTGTAGCGCTCCAGGGTGGCGAGCGCCTGGTTGGCCCGGGAGAGGATCGCGGCCGAGTCGTCGAGCACGTGCCGCTGGCCGTTGACGTAGAGGCTGATGATCCGCATCGACTGGCTGACCGAGATGACCGGGTAGCCGGTCTGCCGGGCCACCCGCTCGGCGGTGCGGTGCCGGGTGCCGGACTCCTCGGTCGGGATGGACGGGTCGGGCATCAGGTGCACGGCCGCCCGGACGATCCTGGTGCCGTCGCTGGAGAGCACGACGGCGCCGTCCATCTTGCACAGCTCCCGGACGCGCGTCGCGGAGAACTCCACGTCCAGCGGGAAGCCGCCGGTGCACAGGCCCTCGACGACCTTGTCGTAGCCGAGCACGATGAGCGCGCCGGTGCGGCCGCGCAGGATGCGCTCCAGACCGTCGCGTAGGGCTGTGCCCGGGGCCATCAGGGCGAGGTTGGCCCGCAACGGGTCCCCCGCGCTCCCGGCGGCTCCTGCGGTCACGCTCACGCTGATCGGGCGGGCGGGCGAGCCCACGGCGCCGGTGCGGGCCTGGGGCGGCGCGCCGGCTGGCTTGGTGGTTTCGCGGTCGATCGGCACGGGCACAGTCTACGGACTGCCGTGCGGTGGGTGCTGTCGTGGTTACTGTGATGTGTCACGATGCGGCCCTTCCAACCGATTCCCGCTTGGGACGTGCTGTCCGGTATCGCCGTCTCCGTCGGCACGATGGGTCACTCGGCGGACGCGCGGGCCGCATGGTGCAGGGCCGAACGGACATCCGTGACCTCGGTCACCCGCATGTCCTTGGGGCCGGCGCCGGTGCTGTCCGGTCCGCAGCCGGGTGGCACCAGGGCCACCTTGAACCCCAGCCGGGCCGCCTCGGCCAGCCGACGCGGCACCGCACCGACCCGACGCACCTCGCCGGTCAGCCCCACCTCACCGATCGCCACCAGGTGCGGCGCGATGGCCAGGTTGAGCCCGCCGGAGGCGACCGCCAACGCGACCGCCAGGTCGGCGGCCGGCTCCACCACCCGGATCCCGCCCACCGTGGCGGCGAAGACCTCCCGGTCGTGCAGGGTCAGCCGCTCGGTGCGTCGTTGCAGCACCGCGAGCACCATCGCCAGGCGCGCCGAGTCGAGGCCGGAGACGGTGCGTCGAGGTGAGCCGGCCACCGTCGCGCCGATCAGGGCCTGCACCTCGGTGACCAGGGCACGCCGCCCCTCCATGGCCACCGTCACACAGGTGCCCGGGACCGGCTCCGCGTAGCGGGTCAGGAACAGCCCGGACGGGTCGGCCAGGCTGCTGATGCCACCCTCGTGCATCTCGAAGCAGCCGACCTCGTCGGCCGCGCCGAACCGGTTCTTCACGCCGCGCACCAGGCGCAGCGACGAATGCTTGTCGCCCTCGAAGTGCAGCACCACGTCGACCAGGTGCTCCAGCACCCGGGGCCCGGCCACCTGGCCGTCCTTGGTGACGTGCCCGACCAGCACGGTGGCGATGCCCCGCTCCTTGGCGACCGAGACCAACGCGGAGGTCACCGCGCGCACCTGCGTCACCCCACCGGGCACGCCCTCGGTGCCGGTGGTCGAGATGGTCTGCACCGAGTCGAGCACCAACAGGCCCGGCTTGACCGCGTCGAGGTGACCGAGCACCGACGCGAGGTCGTTCTCCGCCGCGAGGTAGAGCTGGTCGTGCAGCGTGCCCATCCGCTCGGCGCGCAGGCGTACCTGACTGACCGACTCTTCGCCGCTGACCACCAGCGAGGGGCTGCCGGCGCCGACCGCCCACTGCTGGGCCACGTCCAGCAGCAGGGTCGACTTGCCCACGCCGGGCTCGCCGGCCAGAAGCACCACGGCACCGGGGACCAGGCCGCCGCCGAGCACCCGGTCGAGCTCGCTCACCCCGGTCGGGCGGGCGCGGGCCGGAGCGGCGCTGATGGTGGCGATGGGCCGGGCCGGCTCGGTCGGCATCCGGGAACTGACCACCCGACCGGAGACGGTCGGGCCGGTGACCGTGCTCTCAACGACCGCGCCCCACTCGCCGCACTCCGGGCAGCGCCCCACCCACTTGGGTGGCTGGTGCCCGCACGCGTCGCACTGGTAGGCCGGACGCGGGTCGCGGGCGGCGGACCGGCCACGGGCGGCACCGGCGGTGCCGCCGCGCGAAGGGGTCGATCGGGAGGTGGTCACATCAGGACGCTAGTCCTCGCGTACGACGAAAACACCCCGGCGTGGTGGTCACCACGCCGGGGCGTTTGTCGATGTGCGGTCGGGTCACTCGTGGGTGGTGCCACCCTCGTTGCCCTCGTAGCCGCCCTCGCGCTCGATGATCGGCGAGGGGGGCGCGGCCGGGGTGAGCGGCACCGCGATCGGCGCCTGGCCGGTCACCGTGTTGCCGTTGCCGAAGTCGAAGGTCACGACGACGTTCTGACCGGAGCGCAGCGCCTCGTTCAGACCGACCAGCCGGAGCTGCGTGGTGGCCTCGGAGTTGAACTGCACGTAGCTCAGCGGGGCCAGCTCGATGCGAGCCGGCGTGCCCGGGGCGGACGGGCTGGCCGAGCCGGATGCCCGCGCCGACTCCGGGGCGGACGGGGTGGCCGAGGAGGACCCGGTCTCGGACGGGGTCGCCGACGGGCTGGCCGAGCCGGACCCGGAGGTCGACGGGCTGGCCGAGTTGGAGCCGGACGGCGACGCGCTGACCGAGCCGGAGGGCGACGGGCTCGTGGAGGCGGACTCGGAGGCGGACGGCGACGGGCTCGCCGAGCCGCCGCTGATCACCACCTCACGGGCGCTCTCGGTGGTGATGGTGACCGTCACCGTCTCCTTCGAGTCGTTGTAGATCACCGCGCTGAGCCCAGCGTCCTGGCCGGCACGGAAGCCCTCGATGCCCGGGTAGTTCACAAGCAGGCCACGCACCGAGAAGGATCCGTTGTTGGTGGTGAGGTTGACGCCCTGGACCGACGGCTCCTTCAACGCGGTCTCGGCGATCTGACCGGCGCCGCAGCCGGACGTCAGCAGGCTGGCCGCCGCAATCCCGGACAGCAACAGGGCCGCCCGCCGGGAACCCCTGATCGAGCGCGTCACGTCGGTCCTCCTCGTCACAATCCCCACCCGGCCGCACGCCGGGCACGCCTGGCCACACCCGCGCAGACCGCGCTCCAGGGTAGTTGGGACTGATCGAGGCCCGCACGCGGACCCGGCAATGCCACCTCCCCGGGTGGCGCTCACACCACCCGACCGCTCGCGACCAGCAGGACCACGTCGATGAGGGCCACCAGCATCACCGCTCGGAAGGCCGACACCGGCCGCCGGCCCGCCCGGACCGCGGAGCGCCCGGCGTACCAGCTCAGCGGCGGCACCACGGCGGCCGTGCCGACCGCCGCCAGGCCGATCGCCGACGGCGGCCCGGGTGGCCCGAGGACCAGGGCCGCGGTGGCCGCGAGGAGCAGGCCGGCCGCCGCGACCCGGCTGCCGGCGGCGCCCAGCCGGTGCGGCAGACCACGCACTCCGGTCCGAGCGTCGTCGGCCAGGTCGGGCAGCACGTTGGCGAAGTGCGCGCCGGCCCCCAGGCAGGCCGCCGCGACCAGCAGCCAGGCGGGTGGGGTCGGCTGACCGGGCAGCGCCAGCACCACGAAGGCGGGCAGCGCGCCGAACGAGACGGCGTACGGCAGCACCGAGAGCACGGTGGCCTTGAGCGGCCAGTCGTAGAGCAGTGCCGAGACCAGTGCGACGGTCAACCAGAACGCCGCCGTGGGATTCGTGGTCAGCGCAAGCAACGGACAGGCCACCGCGGCCGCCGCCGCGGCCCAGGCCGTGGTGCGTCGACCGACCGCGCCAGCGGCGACCGGTTTGTCGGTACGCCCCACTGTGGCGTCCCGCTCGGCATCCAGTGCGTCGTTGGTCCAGCCGACAGCGAGTTGGCTGGCCAGCACGGCGAGCACGACGGAGACGATTCCGGTCGGCCGATGGCCCACTCCCCACGCCAGCAGACCGGAAACCGCGGTCACCGCCGCGGCCGGTTCCGGATGGCTCGCCCTGACCAGCCCTAACACCCTCGACGACATAAGGGAAGTCTGGTCGTTACCGAGCAGTCGTGCCACGCTCGGTGCCATGCGAGACGTGGCTGCGTCCGCGGCGTCCACCGGCCCCCGGGTGCTGCCGCGTAACGATCCGCGCCAGTACGACGACCTGGCCGGCGAGTGGTGGCGGCCCGACGGCGCGTTCGCGATGCTGCACTGGCTGGCCGAGGCCCGCGCGGCGCTGGTGCCACCGGCCACCCGCCCGGGCGCGCTGCTGGTCGACCTGGGTTGCGGCGCCGGTCTGCTCGCGCCGCACCTGGCCGGCAAGGGCTACCGCCATGTCGGGGTGGATCTGACCCGCTCGGCGCTGGTCCAGGCAGCCCAACACGGCGTACGCGTGGTCCAGGGCGACGCCACCGCCGTCCCGCTGTCGAGCGGCTGCGCCGACGTCGTCTCGGCCGGCGAGTTGCTGGAGCATGTGCCGGCCTGGCCGCGTGTGGTGGCCGAGGCGTGTCGTCTGCTGCGCCCGGGTGGTCTGTTGGTGTTGGACACCCTGAACGACACGGCGCTGGCCCGGCTCGTCGCGGTACGCATCGCCGAGCGGCTGCCGACCGTGCCGCGCGGCATCCACGATCCCCGGTTGTTCGTGGACGCCGGGGCGCTGGTGGCCGAGTGCGCCCGGCACGGCGTCGACCTGCGGCTGCGCGGCATCCGTCCGCAGGTCGGGGGTCTGCTGGCCTGGCTGCTGCGCCGGGCGCGCGCCACCCGGACGTCCGGAGCGGCGTCGACCGGCCGCGCGCCACGCATCGTGCCGACCCGGTCCACCGCCGTGCTCTACCAGGGTCGCGGGGTCCGCAAAGGATAGTCCGGGCGTGGCGGGGGTATGGGACGCCGAGGAGGAGACGATATGACGGTGCAGGCGCTTGAGGCGGCCCGCCGGTTGGCGCCGCGGTTCGCCGCGCGGGCGGCGGAGCACGACCGGGACGGCTCCTTTCCCATCGAGGACTTTCGTGATCTGCGGGAGGCTGGCCTCTTCGGGTTGATGGTGCCCCGGGCGCTGGGCGGCATGGAGGCCAGCTTCGCCGAGTACACCGCGGTGGCCACTGAGCTTGCCCGAGGCAACGGCGCGACGGCCCTGGTGTTCAACATGCACGCCTCGGTGACCGGTGCCCTGGGCGCGGTCACCGAGGAGCTGGCCGAGGCGTTGGGTGTGCCGGACGAGGCGCTGGCCGCCCGGGACCGGCTGCTCACCGCCGCGGCTCAGGGCTCCTGGTACGCGGTCGCGATGAGCGAGCGTGGCGCCGGTGCTCGGCTGTCCCAGCTGACCACGGCGTACGAGGCGACCGACGAGGGTTGGCATCTCAAGGGCAGCAAGACGTTCTGTTCGGGTGCCGGTCATGCCGACGGTTACCTGGTGGCGGCGCGCAGCGCGGCCGACCAGTCGGTGGTCTCGCAGTTCCTGGTGCCGGCCGGTGACGGGTTGACCGTGGAGCCGACCTGGGATTCGCTCGGGATGCGTGCCACCTCGTCGCACGACCTGCATCTGGACGTCACGGTGCCGGCGGACCGGCTGCTGGGCGGTGTGGAGGGGCTGGCGCTGGTGGTCGCCCAACTGATGCCGCACTGGCTGGTGGCCAGTTACGCGGCCGTCTACGTCGGGGTGGCCCGGGCGGCGATCGACGCGGCGGCCGAGCACCTCAACGCCCGCAACCTGGCCGGCCTGCCGGCGGTGCGGGCCCGACTGGGCCGGGCGGACGCGGCCACGGCGGCCGCCCAGCTGGTGGTCGCCGAGGCCGCCCGTCGGGTGGACGACGCGCCGGGCGACGAGGAGACCAACCGCTGGGTGTGGCGGGCGAAGCTGCTGGCCGGCACGACGGCCGCGGAGGTGGCGGCGTCGGTGTTGGAGGCGGCGGGCACCTCGGCGACCCGGCGTGGTCATCCGTTGGAGCGGCTCTACCGCGACGCCCGCTGCGGCTCGCTGCACCCGGCCACCTCGGACGTCTGCGCCGACTGGCTGGGCATCGCCGCTCTGGGCGGCGACCCGGACCGCGACGGATCGGCACCGCGTTGGTGAGCCGGCTCTGCGCGATTCGCACGGAAGATGGGCCAGCCGAGGCGGCTGGTGGGACGGCCAGGGGGAGGACAGCATCTGACGAGAGGTGGGGATCGTGTCCGTACCAGTGATCGCGGGGCTCGGGACTGCACAGCCGCCGTCCGCTTCGCAGGACGAGTTGTGGGAGGGCTTCTTCTCCCGGCACTTCACCGGCACCACCCGGTCGTTGGCCCAGCGGATCTTCGCGAACTCCGGGGTGACCCGGCGCCAGGCCGCGGTCAACCCGCTGTTGGAGGACGTGTCGGACTGGCCGACCGAGCGCCGGATGCGTCGCTACCAGGTCGAGGCGTTGCCGTTGGGCAAGGAGGCGGTGGGCCGCGCGTTGACCGCAGCCGGGCTGGACGCCGGTGACATCGGGTTGTTCATCGTCTGCTCCTGCACGGGCTACGCCACCCCCGGGCTGGACATCCTGCTCGCCCGGGACCTCGGCATGGCCGCGGACACGCAGCGGATGTTCATCGGCCACATGGGCTGCTACGCGGCGCTGCCGGGCCTCGGTGCGGCGAGTGACTTCGTCACCGCGCGAGGACGGCCGGCGCTGCTGCTCTGCGCGGAACTGACCAGCCTGCACATCCAACCGTCGAGTGCCAGGGTGGACACCCAGCAGATCGTCTCCCACGCGCTCTTCTCGGACGCGGCGGTCGCCGCCGTGGTCACGCCGGGCGGCCCGGGGTACGCGTTGCGCGAGGTCACGTCCGTCACCGACACCTCGACCGCCGACCACATGACCTGGGACGTCACCGATGCCGGTTTCCGGATGGGGCTGTCGCCGAAGGTGCCGCAGGTGCTGTCGAGGCACGTCCGTGGGCTGGTCGACGACCTGTTGGCCCGGCACGGTGTCACCGGTTCCGAGGTGGACGGGTGGGCGGTGCATCCGGGCGGGCCGCGGATCCTCAACGTGGTGGAGCGCGAGTTGGCGTTGCCTCCGGAGGGTCTGGCGGCGTCCCGGGCGACGCTCGACGAGCACGGCAACTGCTCGTCCCCGACCGTGCTGCTGATCCTGGACCGACTGGCCCGCGCGACACCTGCGGCTCGACGCATCGTCATGTTGGCGTTCGGCCCCGGCCTCACCCTGTACGCCGCTCTGCTCGATCGACAGGACTGATCGCCGGTCCACCCGGCCGGTACGCTCGCTGGATGGATACGACGGCGGACGACCGACTGCGCTCGGCCGTCCTGGCGGGTGCCGCGGTGGCCGTGCTGGCCGCTGGTGGCTGGTGGTGGCAGGTCGCCGCGCCCACCCCGACGGCCAGGTCGGCTGCTCCTTCGGAGACCGAGCCGTCCGTGGGGCCGAGTGTGAGCACGCCGCTGGAACGTGCCCTGTTCACCGGGGTGCCCGGCGAACGGTTGACGGTGCGGGTGGACGACGGTGGCGAGGTCGTCAGCATTCCGGACGGCGTACGGACGGAGATCGACCCGGAAACCGGCAAGATCGTCGACATCGAGGGTGATCTCGCCGCGTTCTTCTTCCAGGGCGATCTGCCCTCGTTCCAGGAGACGATCTGGCGGGAACGGTCGGCAGTCGCCTCGGGGCAGAGCGTGGTCCGGCAGGCCGCGGGCGACGGCGGCCGTCACCTCCTGCAGTACCGGTGCACCAGGCCGGGCACCATGCTGGTGACCCTCTCCGGGGCAGGGCTGGCCGGGCCGTCCCAGATCGACTGCGACGGCAAGATCGCCAGCGCCGAGGTGTTGGCGCACGGCAGGCCGTTCCGGGTGTCGCTGACGTCGATCGGGGACGGGGAGATCGACGTCCAGGCTCAGTTGGTCGCCCTGCCCCGCTAGGCCGTCGTCAGGCGCCGAGGGCGCTCAGCTCGCCCCGGTAGGCGTCGACCGGCCCCAGGTCGGGCAGCACCAGGGTCACCGTGCCGGTGCGGTCGACCAGCAGGGCGGTCGCGACGCCGGGGCGGGCCGGTTGGCCCAGGAACGAGCGCAGCCCTCCGGCGGGGTCGGCCAGCGCCCGGGCCTGCGGTCGGTTGGTCGGTGGGGCCGGGGCCGTCCGGCCGCCGGTGACGGTCACCACGGACACCCCGGCGGGCGCAGCAGTCAGGGCGTCGGCGACGCGGTCGGGGCAGGGGCAGCCGTCCAGCAGGATGATCATGGCGGGCGACAGGGCGCGCAGTGGCACCGGTGCCTGGCTGGCGTCGACCAGGTCCAGTGCGGGCAGGGCCCGGCCGGCGAGAGTCGCGGGTGGCGAGTAGGGCGCCGGGGTCGGACGGTCGCTGCGGCTCGCGCGTGGCCAGGTGACCGCGACCAGGCCGGTCAGCGTGGTGAGGACCGCCACCAGCAGGACCAGCAGCGGTAGGCCCAGAGCGCGGTGGTTGCCGGCTGGGCCGCTGGCCCTGCGCAGCTCACGGCGGATCTGGGCGGCCTCGGCGGCCAGCGCGGAGGCGTCGTCGGGGACCACGACCCGGCCCCACTCGGGCGGCAGGCCCGGCAGGCCGTCAGTCGGCCCGTGGCCCTCTGCATCCGGCTTGCCCATCGGACCTCCTGGAAGCGTCTCGAGAGCGGAGTGCGGCTCGGTCTCCAGGGTCGCGCACCAGGGGCTCCTCGCGCTACACCTGGGCGCAGTCCCGCTGGTCGGGCTACCATAGGAGGAGCGCCCAGCCCTTGATCTCGACGTTCTGTTCACCCGTGCCGGGCAGTCATTTGTTCGTTACGGAGCGTGTTCGAACCATTGGTTTGACCGCCTGTCAAGCTGAAGCAAGACCTCTCACAGGGCCCCTGAGCTGCGCCGATGGTCAGGACATCGGAGAGACATCAGTGCCTGACCGTGTTACCCTAGACACAGCGAAAGGGGTTTCGAACCTATGGTTTTCAGTGTCGGCGAGACCGTTGTTTACCCCCACCACGGGGCCGCACTCATCGAGGCAATCGAGACTCGGATCATCAAGGGCGAGCCTAAGAAATACCTCGTCCTGAGGGTCGCGCAGGGTGACCTGACGGTCCGGGTGCCCGCCGAGAATGCCGAGATCGTGGGCGTGCGCGAGGTGGTTGGCGAAGAAGGCCTCGGTAAGGTCTTCGACGTTCTCCGGGCTCCGCACACCGAGGAGCCGACCAACTGGTCGCGGCGTTACAAGGCCAACCTGGAAAAGCTGGCCTCCGGCAACCCGCTGAAGGTCGCCGAGGTCGTTCGCGACCTGTGGCGCCGGGAGCGGGAGCGGGGCCTCTCCGCGGGCGAGAAGCGGATGCTGGCCAAGGCCCGCGACATTCTCGTCGGTGAGGTCGCGCTGGCTGAGAAGAGCACCAAGGACGAGGCGGAGACGCTGCTCGACAAGGTCCTCACCGAGGCCTAGTCCGCACAGCATCGTCGTACCCACTTCGTAGCGAAGAAACCACCGAGGACCGTGACGTGACCGCGCAGCTCAATCCGCGCGGTGACGTCGCGGTCCTCGTGCCTGCGGCGGGTGCCGGCGTACGTCTCGGCCCCGGCCGACCCAAGGCGCTGCGCCTGCTCGCCGGCGAGCCGCTGCTCGTGCACGCCGTGCGTCGGCTGGCCGCCGCACCGTCGGTGCACACCATCGTGGTGGCCGCGCCGGTCGCCGAGGTGGCGGCCGTCCGTGAGCTGCTGGCACCGGTCGCGCCGGTGATCGTGGTGGCCGGCGGCGCGGAGCGACAGGCGTCGGTGGCCGCCGCGCTGGCCGCGGTGCCCGCCGGCCCGACGATCATCCTGGTGCACGACGCCGCCCGCGCGCTCACGCCGCCCGAGCTGGTCGAATCCGTCGCCGCGGCGGTCCGTGGCGGGCGTGACGCGGTGATCCCGGTCCTGCCGGTCGTCGACACGATCAAGGAGGTCGGCGCCGGCGAGGTGGTGCTCGGCACCGTCGACCGTTCCGCCCTGCGTGCGGTGCAGACCCCGCAGGGTTTCCGCCGGGCGGTGCTCAGCGCCGCGCACGCCGCAGCTGGCGACTCTCTCACCGACGACGCCGGTCTCGTCGAGAAGCAGGGCGTGCCGGTGAGCTGTGTGCCGGGCTCGGAGTACGCCCTGAAAATCACCCGACCGTTCGACCTGGCTCTGGCGGAGCATCTGCTTGCCGCAGGCGGTTGACGCGTACGCTCTGATCATGATCGTTCCCCGGGTGGCCATCGGCACCGACGTGCACGCGTTCGAGCCGGGCCGGCCCTGCTGGGTGGCCGGGCTGCTCTGGCCCGACCAGGACGGTCTGGCCGGGCACTCGGACGCCGACGTGGTCGCCCACTCCGCCTGCAACGCGCTGCTGTCCGCCGCCGGCCTCGGTGATCTCGGCGCCGTCTTCGGGGTCGGTGAGCCGCAGTGGGCCGGCGCGTCCGGTGTGGCGCTGCTGACCGAGACGGCCCGCCGGGTGCGGGCCGCCGGCCTGGAGATCGGCAACGTGTCCGTGCAGGTCATCGGCAACCGCCCCAAGATCGGCAAGCGTCGTGCGGAGGCGCAGGAAGTGCTCTCCTCCGCCGTGGGCGCCCCGGTCACGCTGTCCGCCGCGACCACCGACGGGCTCGGTTTCACCGGCCGCGAGGAAGGGCTCACCGGCATCGCGGTGGCCCTGGTGTACGACGCGCCGGCCGCCTAAGCTCGCCGCGATGTCCAGCGACCCTGCCCCCGACCGCTCCGCCGCCGACGGTTACGTCCAGCGCGCCCAACTTCTCGCCGAGCTCGGCCGCCACGACGAGGCGGCCGGCGAGCTGACCTACGGGCTGGCCCTCCAGCCGGACGACGTCGACGCCCTCACCATGCTGGCCCGGGTGCACCTGGCCGCCGACCGCCCGGCCGAGGCCCTCACCGCTGCGGACACGGCCATGGCCGCCGCGCCCGAGGCACTCCCGCCGCTGGTCGCCCGGGGCATGGCGTTGGCCGATCTGGAGCGCTACTCCGAGTCGGCGGCCACCGCCGACCGGATCCTCGCCCTCGGCCCGGCCGACGCGTACGCCCAGCGGAGCGCGGCGGCGATCCTGGCCGGCGCCCGCAACGGCCAGCCGGCGCTGAACGCGGCCTGGCGCGGGGTCGAGCTGGCTCCGGAGGAGCCGCAGGCCCACCTGGTGCTCAGCCTGGTGGCCGCACGGCTGGACCTGTTCGACCTGGCCGAGCGGGCCTACCGGGAGGCGTTGCGGCTCGACCCGCGCCTCGCCGAGGCCGGGCACGACGTCGGTGTCATGCGTCTGGAGCAGCGTCGCTGGTCGGAGGCGTTGGCGCACGTGGCGGACGCGGTCGCGGTCACCCCGAGCCGAGTCGACTCGCCGCGCACCCTCGCGTCCGGCCTGCACCGCCTGGTGCTCTACGGCGCGGGTTGGTCGCTGGTGGCGGCGGTGGTTGTCGCGGTCGCGGCGTCGGCGAGCGACGGGTTCTCCCGCATGCTGGCGGTCCTCGCCGCGCTGACCGGTGGGGTCGTCGTCTGGCAGCTCGCCGCCCGGTTGCCCGGGCTGGCCCGGACCGTCCTGCCCGCCATGCTGCACTCGGACCGGGCGATGGCCCTGGCGATCTACGCCGTGGCCGCCGCGCCGATGCTGCTGCTGGTGTACGCGGTGGTCGGCTCGCCGTGGCCGCTGGTGCTGGCCATCGCCGCCACGGCGATCGCCGAGTTCGCCGTCTTCACCCGCACCGCCATCCGCTAGCCGCGCCGCGCCCAGGTCCAGGCGTATCCCTCGTCCTCGCAGTCGTTGGCGGCGTCGCAGAGATCCAGGGGACGGAAGGTGTCGACCATGACGGCCAACTCGTCGAAGTAGTCCGCACCGATGGAACGCTCGGCCGCACCCGGCTGGGGGCCGTGGGTGAACCCGGACGGGTGCAGGGAGATCGAGCCCTGCTCGATGCCGGAGCCGCGCCGGGCCTCGTAGTTGCCACCCGTGTAGAACAGCATCTCGTCGGAGTCGACGTTGTGGTGGTTGTACGGCACCGGGATCGCGTCCGGGTGGTAGTCGACCTTGCGGGGCACGAACGAGCAGATGACGAAGTTGGGGCCCTGGAAGGTCTGGTGCACCGGCGGGGGCTGGTGGATGCGCCCGGTGATCGGCTCGAAGTCGTGGATGGAGAACGCCCACGGGTAGAGGTGCCCGTCCCAGCCGACCACGTCGAACGGGTGGTTGGCGTAGACGTAGCGGGTCCAACCACGACGGTGCCGGACCAGCACCTCGACCTCCTCACCGTCGACGAGCAGCGGGGAGTCGGGGCCGCGGACGTCGCGCTCGCAGTACGGCGAGTGCTCCAGGAACTGGCCGCGGACGGAGAGGTAGCGCTTGGGCGGGCCGATGTGCCCGGACGCCTCGACGGTGAGCAGGCGGACGGGCTGGTCGCCGGTGGGCACCAGCCGGTGGATGGTCGAGGTGGGGATGACGACGTAGTCGCCGGCGACCGCGTCCAGCACCCCGAACGGGGACTCGACCCGCAGGGTGCCCGACTCGACGTAGAGGCAGTGGTCGCCGGTGGCGTCGCGGAACAGCGGTGAGGGCCGGTCGGCGAGCACGTAGCCGATCCGTACGTCGTCGTTCGCCAGCAGGTACTGCCGGCCGAGGACCGGGTCGGAGCCGCCGGTGTCCAGCTTGTGGGTGCGCAGGTGGCGGGGCTTGAGCGGCAGGTTCGGTGCCCGGGTGAACGCGGGCGGGGTGAACTCGTCGGCGGCCAGGATCGCGGTGGGCGCGTGCCGGTGGTAGAGCAGGGACGAGTCGGAGGAGAAGCCCTCCTGGCCCATCAGCTCCTCGGCGTAGAGGGTGCCGTCGGGCTGGCGGAACTGGGTGTGGCGCTTGCGCGGCACGTCGCCGACGCTGCGGTAATACGGCATCTCGCCTCCCGATATGTTCCGTTCACCGATCAACAGCGTCCGATAATCGGACGCTGTTGTCCGTTCCTCGTAGCGTCCCGTACATTCTTGTTCCGTGTCAACGCAGGTGCCCGCACTCCTCGACGGCCTGGTGGACGACGCCGCCGTCTTCCCCCCGGGCAGCGCCACGCTGCCCGACGCGCTGACCGCCCACCGCCGGCACCGCATCGCCTGGTACGCCGACCTGGTCGGCCCGCTGCTCATCCCCGCCTCGACCGTGGCGGCCGGTGAGCTGGGTGGCTTCGTCGACCCCGGCGAGGGCCTGGTGGTCGGCGTGATCGGCGACACCGGGATCGGGAACCTGCCGTCCACGCTGTCGTCTCTCGCCCCGGACGGCGTCACCGCGCGCCAGATCGAGGTCGCGGTCGCCAAGCGCGGCGAGGACCCGCTGCCCGGCATCACCGAGCTGCTGCGGCTGACCGGTGCGCTGCCGGGCGTCGAGGCCGTCTACGCCGAGCTGCCGCTGACCTTCGGGCTGATGGGCGCGCTGGACGCGCTGGCCGCGGCCCGCGACGACGGGGTGCCTGTCGCGGCCAAGTTCCGCACCGGTGGCCTGGCCGCCGAACTCTTCCCCACGCCCGCCGAGCTGGCCGCCGTGATCTGCGCCTGCCGCGACCGGGGCCTGCCGTTCAAGCTCACCGCCGGGCTGCACCAGGCGGTCCGGCACCTGGACCCGGAGACCGGGTTCACCCACCACGGGTACGCCAACGTGCTGGCCGCCACCCTGGCCGCCGCCGACGGCGACAGTGTGGGGACGGTCGCCGAGTTGCTGACCATGGTCGACCCGCGCCCACTGGTGGAGCGGGCGACGACACGACTGGACGTGCCGCGCCCGCTGTGGGTGGGTTTCGGCTCGTGCAGCATCCTGGAACCACTGACCGATCTGATCCGGCTTGGGCTGGTGAACGGGGGCTACGACGCATGACCTGGGTGACCGGCGCTGACGGATCGCCGTACGGGGTGGCGAACCTGCCGTACGGGGTGTTCCGGACCGACGGGGGTCAGCCGCGGATCGGCGTACGGATCGGGTCCTGGGTGTTCGACCTGGCTGCGGCGGAGGCAGCCGACCTGGTGCTGGCCGCCGGTGCGCTGTGCCGGCCCACCCTCAACGACTTCATGGCGCTGGGCCGTCCGCAGTGGACCGCGGTGCGGCAGCGGATCACCGAACTGCTGACCGACCCGGCGCACCGGCCCGCGGTGGAGCCGCTGCTGGTGCCCCTCGACGACGTGGAGATGCTGCTCCCGATCGAGGTGGCCGACTACGTCGACTTCTACTCGTCGGAGCACCACGCGTCGAACGTCGGGCAGATCTTCCGCCCCGGCCAGCCGCCGCTGCTGCCGAACTGGAAGCACCTGCCGATCGGCTACCACGGGCGGGCCGGCACGGTGGTCGTCTCCGGCACGCCGGTGATCCGACCGACCGGGCAGCGCGCCTCCGCCGAGGGCCCGGTCACGGGCCCGTCCGTACGCCTCGACATCGAGGCCGAGGTCGGCTTCGTGGTGGGCGTGCCCAGCCCGCTGGGTCGTCGGGTGTCGGTCGACGACTTCGCCGACCACGTCTTCGGGGTGGTGCTGGTCAACGACTGGTCGGCCCGGGACATCCAGGCCTGGGAGTACCAGCCACTCGGACCGTTCCTCGGCAAGTCGTTCGCGACCTCGGTCTCGGCCTGGGTGACGCCGCTGGAGGCGCTCGGCGACGCGTTCGTGCCCGCTCCCGACCAGGACCCGCCGGTGGTCGACTACCTGCGTGACGTGCCGCACCTGGGCCTGGACCTCCGACTGGCGGTCGAGTGGAACGGCGAGCGGGTCAGCGAGCCGCCGTTCGCCACCATGTACTGGACGCCGGCGCAGCAGCTGGCGCACCTCACCGTCAACGGCGCGTCACTGCGCACCGGCGACCTGTACGCCTCCGGCACCGTCTCCGGCCCGGACCGATCGCAGGTCGGCTCGTTTCTGGAGCTGACCTGGGGCGGGGCGGAGCCGGTCACGGTGGGCGACGAGAGCCGTACCTTCCTCGCCGACGGCGACACGGTGACCATCACCGCCACCGCGCCCGGGCCGGACGGCACCACCATCGCCCTGGGCGAGGTCAGCGGCACCATTCGTCCGGCCAACTGAGCGGTCGCATTCCATCCGTCTCGTGCACGGGACCGGTTATCGCACAGCCCGTGCGATAACCGGCCCCGGTTGATCCGTTGATCGTCCGGATCCCGTTGCCTCGCCGCGCGATCTGGGCCGGGCTCCGCCCGGCTGTCAGCGGTGGGGCGTCCACTGCACACGGAGGTAATGACGATGCACGATCTTACGGGCGCGGTCTGGCGTACCAGCAGCCGTTCGAACGACCAGGGGCTCTGCGTGGAGGTCGCGGACAACCTGGTCGACGTCCACGGCCTTGTCGCGGTTCGCGACTCCAAGGACCAGGCCGGCCCCACACTCGCGGTCAGCCCGCCGGGGTGGACAGCCTTCATCGGCGCGATCCGGGCGGGTCGCTTCGAACACTGACCGGAGCACCGGCACCGGTCGACGACGTCCGGTGTCGAGCAACGGTCCAATCGGACAGCGTGGCCTCCGGGCGGTGGAAATTCCGTCCCGGGGGCCCCGTCCGGCCCTCACTCCGCGTACCGTCGGGGACACGGGAGGGTGGCATGTCGACGGTGGCGGTTACCGGGTTCATCGAGGCGCACGCTGTCGATGTCTGGCGTCTGCTGACCGACCTGCCCGGCCGTGCGGCCCGGCTGACCGCGGCCGGCCCGATCGAGGTGCTCACCCCGGGGCCGTTCGGCCCGGGCACCGCCTGGCGTGAGGAGCGCGCCCAGCCGGGCGGCGGCACGCTCAGCGAGGAGTTCCTGGTGGTGGAGGCAGTCGCTCCCACCCGGCTGGTGCTCTGTTCCTCCGGTGCCGGCGTGGATTACCGCATCACCTGGAGCCTGCGCCCGGTCCGACGTCGCCGCCGGGGTTGCACGGCGATCACCGTCGCCCAGGAGGCGGCGCCGACCGACCCGTACGGTCGCGTGGTGGCGCTGCTGCTCGGCGGCCTCGCCGCGCGGGCGGTGGAGGTGGCGCTCCGGCGTGATCTCGCCGACCTGACCGTCGCGGCCGGCGTCCTCGGCTCGGTCGAAGCCGCCTGAGCGCCGGCCGCTCACGATCCGCCCCCGCGCGACCGTCGCCGCCGTGACCTGAGCGGGGTGCGGCCGGTTCCGCTGGGTAGGGTGCCGGTCGGAGGTGCGGCATGGGGTTCCCGAGGGGTCGGCGACGGCTCGTGATGGTGGTCGCGGCGCTGTTCGCGATCGCAGCTGTCGCGGTCATCGTCCACCGGGTGCTCGCTCCGGCTGAGGTGAGCACGCTGGCGCGGGGTGACTACCCGGCCCCGGCCCGACCGGCTGCCGGAGTGATCGGTCGGCTGCCGGTCGCCCCGTTGATCGTGGACGGGAGACTGCGGGTGTACGCCGCACACCGTCAGGTCTACGCCGACCGGCCGGTCGACGGGCGGTACCGGACCAGCCCGTACTGGTCGTACCGGCGTTGGCCCGCCGAGCTGACCGCGATCGTCGCCGGCGGCAGCACGGTGGTGAGCCGCTGGTCCGACGGTCAGCTCGTCGCCCTCGACGCCCGGACCGGCGGGGTGCTCTGGAAGACCGACGGTCCGAAGCCGGCCGCCAGCACGGCGGTGGTACGACGGACCTGGGCGGCCACCGTGTGGGACCCGCGCGGGCTCCGGCTCGCCGACCTCCCGGGCGGTCGCACGGTGCTGCTGGTCAGCGGGGACGCCCAGGCGCGCGCAGTCGAGTTGAGCGACGGTCGGGAGCTGTGGCGGGTCGACCTGCCGGGCAGTTGCCGTAGCGACATCGGCACCACCGCCTCCGGGCAGCTGATCGGCCTGGACACCTGCGCCGGGCCGGCCACGGTCGAGTTCCGGGACGCCGCGACCGGCGTGGTACGCGAGCGTTGGCGACCGCCGGGTGGCCCGGACGAGTTGGTGGTGACCCCGCTCGGCTGTCGTACCGGCCAGTCGGACTGCCTGGCCCTGCGGACCTCCGGTCCGGGCGACGAGGGTGGCCGGGGTTGGTTGCTGGGTGCCGCCGGGCCGGTCGCCGCCCCGGCGCTGGATCCGGCCGGCGCGGTGCTGGTCGGTGAGCAGGCCGTTGTCGTGCTCGACGGGGTCGCGGTGGGCCGGTCGGCGGCCACCGGCACCGAGCTGTGGCGCGCCGAGGGCCTGGGTGTGGCCCGGCTGCTGGCCGGGCAGCCTGGCCGGGTGCACCTGCTGACCGAGACGAACGACCTGGTGACGCTGGATCCGGCGACGGGTACGCAGTTGTCCCGCTTCCTGCTCAACGTCGGCTCGGACGGGACCGGCTGGGCTCCCGGGGCGGTGGCGGTGGCGGACGGTTACGTCGCGGTCGAACGACTCCGCAAGCCGGTCGACCCGGACGGTGACGACCGGCGCTACTACTACACCGGCGAAGCGGTGATCCTGGCCGCCACCTGATCGTGGCGTCTTCGGCACCTGGACCTGCGACCTGCCCATGCCATTTGTCCAGAAAGGGTACGTTTTTCATGGTTCAGGTTTCCGGGAAAGGGGTCGGCGCATGGGTCGGACAGCAGTCAGCTACCTCGTGGGCGGCGTACTCGCCGCGACCGCGAGCCTCGTGCTGGCGGCCCCGCCGGTGCTGGGCGCCGACCCCGCCTCGGCGCGCGGGATCAGCGCCGTCCGGGCCGAGCCGTCGGCGGACACCGGCGTCACCTTCGAGATCCTGCCGGCCACACCGACACCCACACCGACCCTGACACCGACCCAGCCTCCACCCACTCCCACGGCCGACCCGCCTCAACCCTCACCCAGCCACGGCGGTCAGTTGCCGGTCACCGGTTCGGGCGGGTCGACACTGTTGCTCGTCGGGCTGGGCGGGGCTCTGCTCTCCGTCGGTTGGCTCGCCGTCCGCCGGAGGCGGTCGGTCTGACCAGCGCGGTCGGTCTGACCAGCGCGGTCGGCTGTCAGCGTGGTGTCAGGCGCCGGCCCGGATCCGTTCCCTCGGCCGGTCGGCCGGCGGTCGACCGGATCGTCGGGACCCGCGGGCCAGCACCGCGAGGCCGGTGACCAGCAGCAGACCCGCGACGGCCGCCCCCAGGGCCCAGCCGGACATGATCCGGCTGACGACACTGCCCCGTTTACCGACCTGACCCGCGTCGGGGAACTGGACCTGCGCGGTGAGGCTCCGCTTCACCAGGCCGCTCTCCAGGTTCACCTCCGCCTTCCAGGGGCCGTTCGGCAACTCGACCGGGAACCGGGCGATGACCTGCCCGGCGGCGCCGGGTGCCAGCGTGACGCCCTGACCGATCCGGAACGGGCCGGCCCGGCTGCCGGCCGGACCGTCGGTCAGGGAGACCGTGCCGGTCAGGTCGACGGCGCGGCCTCCGGTGTTGCGGACCTGGACGCTCACCGACGGTTCGCCCTCGGGGCTGCGGGCGGGGCGCAGCTCACCGATCGAGAAGTCGGAGGCTGGCTCGCCACCGGGCCCGATGTCGAGGTACATCCGGACTCCGACCCGGTGGACCTGGGTGATCTCGCCGCCGGCCCGGGGCGCGGAGGAGGTCGAGGCCCAGATCACCCCGTACCGCTCGCCGCGGGAGGCGGCGGGCGGCACCGTGATGGTCGCCCGGACCCGCGCCTCGCCCCACGGTTCCAACTCCACGGCGCGCTCGTCGAGGGTGGTCCACGAGGTCAGCTCGTTGGCGGCGCGGCCCTCGCCGAAGCGGAACGCCGACGTTTCCAGGGTCGCGGCTCCCGGGTACACGTCGACGCGACGGGTCTCGTCGGTGCGGTTGACGATCAGCAGTTGCCGTTTGATGGTGGTGCCCGGCGGTAGGTGGTCGACGATGTAGCGCAGCGCCCGGGGATCGGAGCGGCGGTCGGTCGGCGCTTCCAGCAACCGGATCCCGATGCCGCCGTCGTCCGACGCCTCGTCCGGTTCGACCGCGCCGGCCCGGGTCGACAGACCCGGACCGGCGAGGCAGAACAGAGCGAGCGCGACCGCGATGGTCGACCGCCCCCGGGGGCTACGCCACCGAATGCGTCACCGTGCCGGTGTAGACGCCCGCGATGCTGTCCAGCGGGACGTTGACCACCAGGGTGGGGTTCCAGCTGGCGGTGTTGCCGCCGGTGCCGCCGCTGTGGGTGAACGCGGTGAGCGGAGTGCCGCTGGACAGCGGGGCGGCGTCGCCGGCGGTGGGCTGCCCCGGCGTGAAGGTGCCGTTGCCGGTGGACGCCGTCAGCGGGCCGGACCAGTAGTCGATCTCTTCCGGGAGGACCGTCTCGGGCGGTGTGCCACCACCGGTCTGGAAGACCGACGCTGTCACCGAGGCGACCCAGGAGGCGTCGGCGGCCCCCCGGGAGTCGGTGACGGTCACCGTGCCGAGCTGCCCGGTGATGGTGCCACCGGGGGCACCGTCACCGAGGTCGGCGCTGGCCGGCGCGTCGATGTCGAGGGTGCCGGCGAGTACCTCGAAGGTCACCGTGGTGGTGTCGGTCGGAGCGGCAGCGGCCGGTGCGGCGAGGAAACCCACCATCGCGGCGGCGGCCGCCCCGGCGAGACAGATCTTGGCAGTACGCACTGTTCGTTACCCCGTTTTCTCGAAGTGAGCCGGTCAGTCCTCGATAACACCGGCTACTTCGGAAGATAGGGCGGAAACCGCACAAAAACGGGACAAACACTGCTTATGTCACGGGTTGGTCATATGTCAGGCCGACGCTCAGGTCAGCGCCGCCTCGGCGGCCGCCAGGAACGCGTCGTTCTCGACCGGGGTGCCGATGGTGACCCGGACGCCGTCCCCGGCGAACGGCCGGACGATCACACCGCGCGCCTCGCACGCCTTGCCGAACGCCACCGCCCGATCGCCCAGTGGGAGCCAGACGAAGTTGGCCTGACTCGTCGGCAGGTCCGGCACGAACTTGCGCAGCGCCTCGGTCACCCGGGCCCGCTCGCCGACGACCAGGGCGCAACGGCGCTCCATCTCGGCGGCCTGGGTCAGCGCGGCGAGCGCACCGGCCTGGGCCGCGGTGCTGGTGGAGAACGGCGTCGCCACCTTCCGGATGGCGGCGGCCACCACCGGCTGGGCAACCAGCCAGCCCATCCGCAGCCCAGCGAGCCCCCACGCCTTGGACAGGGTGCGCAGCACCGCCACGTTCGGCCGGTCCAGGTAGTCGAGCCCGTCCGGCACCTCCGGGTCGTCGACGAACTCCCGGTACGCCTCGTCGATCACCACGAGCACGTCGTCCGGCACCGCGTCGAGGAACCGGTCCAGCTCGGCCCGGCGCACCGCCGTACCCGTGGGGTTGTTCGGGTTGCAGACGAAGATCACCCGGGTCCGGTCGGTCACGGCCGCGGCCAACGCCGTCAGGTCGTGCCCGTGCCCGGCGTCGTTGGGCACCCGCACGCTGGTCGCGCCGCTGGTCGCCACGATGATCGGGTACGCCTCGAACGACCGCCACGCGTAGAGCACCTCGTCGCCCGGCAGGCAGGTGGCCCGGACCAGGTGCTCGGCCAGCGCCACCGACCCGCAGCCGGTGGCGATCCGGTCGGCGGCCACGCCGTACCGCTCGGCCAGCGCGTCGCGCAGCGCGACCACGCCCATGTCCGGGTAACGGTGTGAGGCGGTGATCGCCTCGGTGACGGCCTCCACCACACCGGGCAGCGGCCCGTAGGGAACCTCGTTGCTGGCCAGCTTGATGGCCTCCGGCAGGCCCAATTCCCGAGCCAGGTCGGCAGGGCTGCGCCCCGGCACGTAGTTGGGCAACGCGTCCAGGTCGGCGCGGGTCAGCCGCAGCGCCGGCTGGTGACGTCCGGAGTCGGTCATGGGGTGTCTCCCGGGGGCTGGTCGCGGTCGTTCGAGGGGGCGGAAGCGGGGCGGTAGGGGACCTCCACGACCACCGTCTGCGCGCGCTTGTCGTGCAGCGCCTGCCGCAGGGGGTGGTCCCAGAGGGGGGAGAGAGCGTCGACGAATTGCAGCACCAGGCCGATCCCGGCGCAGTACCAGAGCAGCGTCGGCAGGCCCAGCGTGCTCCACCGGCTCAGCGCCCGGCCGAAGCCCAACGGCTGGTCAGCGGCCATCGGCACCGCCCGGATCCGCATCATCCGCTTGCCGATCGTCTGCCCACCGGCTGCCATCGCGGGCACCTCGAACGCCAGCCACAGCGCGGTGGCGATCAGCAGGATCACCACGAGGAGCGACCCTGCCTGCTCGCCAGGAACGGGCAGACCCTCGGCGGAGGTGTCGCCCCGCGCGGCGCGCCGGAACAACTCCTGCCAGTACGGTGCCCACTCCTGCGCCCAGCGCCAGACGAACCAGCCGTTGACCACCACGTTCAGTGCGAGGAGGAGACCGAGGTCGATCAGGCGCGCGGTGAGTCGGCGACCGTAACCGGCCAGCCTGAAGCCGTGCGGCCGTGGCTCGGGTGGTCGTACCGCCCAGCCGGGGTGACCAGCCGGAGGCGCCCAACCGGGAGGACCGCCCTGCGGACCCCAACCGGGCGGGCCGGCCTGCGGTCCCCAGCCCGGGCCGTTACCCGGCTGCGGGCCGTACCCCGGGCCGTACCCCGGTTGTGGTCCGGGCCCGGGTTGCGGGCCGTGCCCCGGGTGTGGGCCGGGCCCCGGCTGTGGGCCCTGGTGTGGCGGCCAGCCAGGTGCGACGGGCCCCGGGGTGGTCGGGCCGGAGGTTGGGGGCGTGGCCGGGCTGACCGGCGCGGGCGGCTCGGGCGGCGGCGGGCCGTCCGGCGGGGTGGCGTCGACGGGAATGGGCGCGCCGAGCCAACCCTCGCCGTCCCAGTAACGCCGGGTCTCGGTGTCGGCGGGATCGACGTACCAGCCGGGTTGCACACTCACGCCGTCGCTCCGCTTCGTCGCGCGACGGCGCGAGACGCCACACTGCTGGTCCGCTCCCTGTGCTCGCTCACGAGGACACCTTAACGACGACCGTTTCGGCGAACTTGTCGTGGAGGCACTGCTGCCACGGCTTGTCCCAGAGCTGCCACAGCCCGTCGAGATAGCTGGCTCCGGGGATCAGAGAACCCGCCAGGTACTGCACCACCCACCGTCGGCCGGCCATCTGGCGGTTGAGCGTGCGGGTCGGGTCGAGCGGCACCACCCGCAGCTTCAGCGCCTTCTTGCCGAGCGTCTGACCGCCGCGCTTGAGGTATTCCACGTGGTAGAGCCAGTAGAGCCCAAGCATCACCACGAGAAGCCCGAGCTGAAGCAACATGATCGGCAGGAAGAAGTCCACGAGGAAGATGCCCGGGTCGGGTTCCACGAAGGTCCCGTCCGGGTTGGTCCGGGTCATCTCGTTGAACATCCGCACCCACAGGATGACGAAGAAGGGGCTGAACAACGCCAGCGACACGACGGTCGCCAGCGCCGTGTCGACCAGCCAGGCCAGCAGCCGGTCGGCGAAGTTGGCCAGCGGCTGACCACCCGGGCTCAGCGGCGGGGGCGGCGGGCCGGGTGGTCCGGCGTGCCACTGCGGCGGGGCGTACCCGGATGGGGCGTACTGCGGCGGCGCGGCGTACACCTGCGGGTGTGGTCCGGGCGGCGGCGCGACGCCGCCGGCGGCGGGCTGAGGCCCACCGACCGGCGGTGTCGGGTACGACGGAGGCTGCGTCACGCTCGCAAGTGTTACAGGTTGCCGCGGGCTTCCTGCTCCCGCTCGATCGCCTGGAAGAGCGCCTTGAAGTTGCCCTTGCCGAAGCCCAGCGAGCCGTGCCGCTCGATCAGCTCGAAGAAGACCGTGGGGCGGTCCTGCACCGGCTTCGTGAAGATCTGGAGCAGGTAGCCGTCCTCGTCCCGGTCGACCAGGATCTTGCGGGCCTTCAGCTCCTCGATCGGCACCCGCACGTTGCCGATGCGCTCGCGCAGCTCCGGGTCGTCGTAGTACGAGTCCGGGGTCTCCAGGAACTCCAGGCCGGCCGCGCGCATGGCGTCGACGCTGGCCAGGATGTCGTTGGTGGCGACGGCGATGTGCTGGGCACCGGGGCCCTGGTAGAACTCCAGGTACTCGTCGATCTGGGACTTCTTGCGGGCGATCGCCGGCTCGTTGAGCGGGAACTTCACCTTGCGGGTGCCGTTCGCCACGACCTTGCTCATGAGCGCCGAGTAGTCGGTGGCGATGTCGTCGCCGACGAACTCCGCCATGTTCGAGAAGCCCATCACCCGCTTGTAGAACTCGACCCACTCGTCCATCCGGCCCAGCTCCACGTTGCCGACCACGTGGTCGACGGCCTGGAAGAAGCGCTTCGGCTGGATGCCGGCGTCGATCATCGGCTGCCGGTTGACGATCGGGCCGCGGGCCACGAAGCCGGGCAGGAACGGGCCGGTGTAGCGGGACCGGTCGACCAGGGTGTGCCGGGTGTCGCCGTACGCGGCGATGGCGGCCATCCGGACCGTGCCGTGCTCGTCGGTCACCTCGTGCGGCTCGACGACGCTGGCGGCACCCTGCGCGACGGCGTGCGCGTACGCGGCGTCGACGTCCGGGACCTCCAGCGCGATGTCGCTGATCCCGTCGCTGTGCCGGGCCACGTGGTCGGCGCCGTCGGCGTCCGGGCGCACCGCGCCGGTCAGCACGAACCGGGCCGAGCCGCTGGTCAGCACGTACTGGGCGTGGTCCCGGTAGCCCTGCTCGGGGCCGCGGTACGCCACGCAGGTCATGCCGAACGCGGTGGAGTAGTAGTGGGCGGCCTGCTTGGCGTTGCCGACCAGGAAGTGCACGTGGTCGAGGCCCCGGACCGGGAACGGGTCGTGGCTGATGTCGTGGTCGACAGCGCCGACGAGCCGGTCGACGTCGACGTCCTCGGTCGACTGGGGTCGGTCGATCGCCTGGGTCATGGTGGGCTCCCTCGCGTACCG
This sequence comes from Micromonospora cabrerizensis, assembly GCF_022230955.1. Classification (GTDB taxonomy): domain Bacteria; phylum Actinomycetota; class Actinomycetes; order Mycobacteriales; family Micromonosporaceae; genus Micromonospora; species Micromonospora cabrerizensis. The sequence continues at coordinate 109,270 of NZ_JAKKFI010000098.1, read as the reverse complement.
GCCGGCCTTGTGGGCCGCCGTGGTCGGTTCTTGTGGCGAGGATCGCTGGCCCGGCACCAGGTGGGCAACTGTTGGCAGAAATGCTGGTCAGGTTGCGCATTCGGTATGGTTGGCACCCATGAATGGTGAGCAGAATGTACAGCTCGACGGGCTCGATGTGCGCTTGATCGAACTGCTCGCCGAGGAACCGCGGATCGGGGTGCTGGAGTGCTCCCGCCGGCTCGGGGTGGCCCGGGGCACGGTGCAGGCCCGGCTGGACAAGCTGGTCGAGCGGCGGGTCATCGAGGGCTTCGGGCCGGAGATCTCACCGGCCGCGATCGGGTTCGGGGTGACCAGCTTCGTCACCCTGGAGATCACTCAGCGGCACGGCCACGACCCGGTCACCGCCCACCTCGCCGCCATCCCCGAGGTGCTGGAGGCGCACACCATCACCGGCTCCAGCGACCTGCTCTGCCGGATCGTGGCCCGCTCCAACACCGACCTGCAACGGGTCATCGACCAGATCGTCTCGTCCGCCGGCATCACCCGCGCGTCGACGATCATCGCGTTGGCCGAGCAGATCCCGTACCGCACGCTTCCGTTGGTGCGGAGCGCCGTCCGGGCCGAGGGAAGGGTGCTCTAACACCTCCGGGCTCAGAAAGCGTGGCGACACGGCGGCGCGGGCGTACGGAAGATCCGTGATCGTGGCTACGGTGTGCGGTGTGGCGAAGGGGAGCGTGCGCGGTGGGCTGCTGCTCGGCCTCGCCGTGGTCGTCGCCCTCGCCGCCACCGGCGTGTGGAACCCCTTCCCCGGCCTGTGGGACTGGGTGGACCGCAGCGAACCCATCTCCGAGCCCGACGTGGTCTGGCAGCAACGGGTCGGCGGCACCCCGCGCAGCGTGACCATCGCCGGCGACGCCGTCGTGGTCGAGCAGCGCACCCGGGTGGAGGCCCGCAGCCTGGCCACCGGCACGCAGCTCTGGGAGCGCAAGGCGGACTGGTCGGCCGTCGCGGGCGGCGACCGTGACCCGGTCGTCGCCGTGGGCAAGCTCCTGGTCAAGGGGTACGAGCTGCTCGACCCTTCCACCGGGGTGACCCGGCGACGCGACGACGACGCGGTGGCCGTGTGGACGTACCGCAACCTGCTCCTCGACGCCCGCTGCACGGACGCCACCGACTGCACCCTGAGCGCCTGGGACCCGCGCGGCACCACACCGATCTGGACGGCGTTCCTGCCCGGGGTGCACAGCGGCCTGCTGGCCGACAACCCTGGCCTGCGCGGCACCCGCCGGCTCACCGCCACCCGGATCGACGACGGGGTGGCCGGGGCCGAGCCCGCGCCACCGCTGCTCGGCTTCCCGGTGGACGGCCGGGTGCACGTGGTCGACACCGCCACCGGTCGCGTGTTGCAGAACGTCGAGCCCGGCCGCGACGAGCGGCTGTCCGTGGTGGGCGGCCGGATGCTGCGGATCGCCGCCCGATCCCAGGACGGCGCCTGCTACTTCGCCATCTCCGCCCGGGACCCGGCGACCGGGCAGGAGGCCTGGCAGCGGGCCGGGATCAACCTGCGTACCGCCGACTCCGCCGGCTGCGTGCAGCGCGAAGACCCGCAGGGCGCGCGGAACGTGCTGATCGGCGTCGGCCCGGACGGCCGGGAGGCGGTCATCGACGGGTACGACGGGCGGCTGCTCTGGGTCGGCGACTCGGGCACCAAGCTGATCGCGGTCGACGACCGTCTGGCGGTGTTCCGGGCGGCCGACAAGCGGTCGGTGGTCGCCCGTGAGCTGGGCACCGAGAAGGTGGTGTGGACCCGACCGGCCAGTGGCAAGGCCGGTGCCGCGCTCACCCCGTACGCGGCGGTCGTCGCCGACGAGAAGCCGTCCCGGTTGGCCGCTCTGGACCCGCGCACCGGCCGCGAACTGGCCGTCCTGCGCACCTCGGCGAACGCCCTCGCGGTCGGGTCACAGGGCATGATCGTCGGCGAGGGTCGGGAGATCGGGTACGTCCGCTTCGGCGCGGCCGGGGGCTCGCCCGCCCGCCCACCCGGCGACGGCGGGAATCCCGCGCCGGGTGGCACCGGGCCGGGCGGGTCGAACAACGGCGACTGCGGGCCGAAGGGGGAACTCTGCCCCGAGCCGGACGGCGGCAAGGACGGCTGAGCGGGCGAGTCGCCAGCTGATCCGCACTGCGGGGAGGCGTGGCGGGCCCGAGGCGATGAGAGCGGCGTCCCAGGACCCGCCCGGCGGGTGGGAGTGATCGACCGGTCTGCCCTAGGCTTGCCGCTCATGAGCAGTGCCGCCGCATTCTCGTACGCCCCTCTGCTGCCAACCGGCCCCGACCAGACGGACTATCGCCTGGTCACCGACGAGGGCGTGGACGTCGTACACGGCCCGGGAGGCCGCCGGTTCCTCACCGTGGAGCCGGCCGCCCTCACCGCGCTGACCGCCGAGGCGATGCACGACATCGCGCACTTCCTGCGCCCCGCGCACCTGGCCCAGCTCCGGGCGATCATCGACGACCCGGCCGCCTCGCCGAACGACCGGTTCGTCGCACTGGACCTGCTGCGCAACGCCAACATCGCCGCTGGCGGGGTGTTGCCGATGTGCCAGGACACCGGCACCGCGATCGTCATGGGCAAACGCGGCCGGCACGTGCTGACCGACGGCGCCGACGCCGAGGCCATCTCCCGGGGCGTCTACCAGGCCTACACCAAGCTCAACCTGCGCTACTCCCAGCTCGCCCCGCTGACCATGTGGGACGAGCGGAACACCGGCAGCAACCTGCCGGCCCAGGTGGAGCTGTACGCCGAGGACCCGGACGGGCACCCCGACGCGTACAAGTTCCTGTTCATGGCCAAGGGCGGTGGCTCGGCCAACAAGTCGTACCTCTACCAGGAGACCAAGGCGCTGCTCAACCCGACGCGGATGATGCAGTTCCTGGAGGAGAAGCTGCGGCTCATCGGCACGGCCGCCTGCCCGCCGTACCACCTGGCCATCGTCATCGGCGGCACCTCCGCCGAGTACGCCCTGAAGACCGCGAAGTACGCCAGCGCCAAGTACCTCGACGCGCTGCCCACCTCGGGTTCGATGAGCGCGCACGGCTTCCGTGACCTGGAGCTGGAGGCGGAGGTGCTGGAGCTGACCCGCAACTTCGGCATCGGCGCGCAGTTCGGCGGCCGGTACTTCTGCCACGACGTGCGGGTGGTCCGGTTGCCCCGGCACGGTGCGTCCTGCCCGGTGGCGATCGCCGTCTCGTGTTCGGCCGACCGGCAGGCCGTCGCCAAGATCACCCCGTCGGGTGTGTGGCTGGAACGACTGGAGACCGACCCCGCCCGGTTCCTGCCCGACGTGACCGACGATTCGCTCGACGCCGAGCTGGTCGTACGGGTCGACCTGAACCGGCCGATGGACGAGATCCGCGCCGAGCTGTCCAAGTACCCGGTGAAGACGCGGCTGTCGCTGTCCGGCCCGCTCGTGGTGGCCCGGGACATCGCCCACGCCAAGATCGCGGAGCGGTTGGACGCGGGCGAGCCGATGCCGCAGTACCTGCGCGACCACGCGGTCTACTACGCCGGGCCGGCGAAGACCCCCGAGGGCTACGCCTCCGGCTCCTTCGGCCCGACCACCGCCGGCCGCATGGACGCGTACGTGGAGAAGTTCCAGGCCGCGGGCGGCTCACAGGTGATGCTGGCCAAGGGCAACCGCTCCGGTCAGGTGACCCGCTCCTGCCAGCAGCACGGTGGCTTCTACCTCGGCTCGATCGGTGGCCCCGCCGCCCGCCTCGCCCAGGACTGCATCAAGCACGTCGAGGTCCTCGAATACGCGGAGCTGGGCATGGAGGCGGTCTGGAAGATCGAGGTGGAGGACTTCCCGGCCTTCATCGTCGTCGACGACAAGGGCAACGACTTCTTCGCCGAGGTCACCAAACCGGTGCTCACCGTCGGCCGCCGCTGACCGACACGTACGCGAGGGGTGCCGGGCGAGTTCGCCCGGCACCCCTCTGTCGTCCGTGCTCTGCCGACATCGGTGCGCCCGCCCCGTTGGGGTGGGACGGGCGCACCGCCCCCGTCGGATGCCGTCACCGACAACCCGGTGTGAGTCTGGTGCGCACCGCACTCGATCCGCTCTCACATCGCTATCACCGGACTGCGGCATTGAGTGATCGCCGGGCTACGCTGCTGCGAGTTGCACGATCACAGCGGGGGAGCAGATGCGGTTCGGGATCCTGGGGCCTCTGCGTGTCGGCGGTGGCGAGTCCACTGTCACCGCCGGCCGGGACCGGATCGTGCTCGCCATGCTGCTGCTGCGCTCCGGCCGGCTGGTGCCTGTCGAGGAACTGGTGGACGCGGTCTGGGAGGAGCGCCCCCCGGCCACCGCCCGAGCCCAGTTGCAGACCTGCGTGTCGCGGCTGCGGCGACGGTTCGCCGACCTGGGGCTGGCACCGGAGATCATCGTCACCGACCCGGCCGGGTACGGCGTCCGTATCGCCCCGAGCGACCTGGACGCCGATGCCTTCGCCCGGGGCGTCGACGAGGCCCGGGCCGCCGTCGCGGCCGGCCGGCTCGCCGAGGCGGGTGAGCGGTTCCACGAGGCCCTGGCACTCTGGCGCGGGCCGGCGCTCAGCGGCATCCCCAGCCGCAGCGTCCGTCGTCGGGCACAGACGCTCGACGAACAACGCCTCACCGCGCTGGAGGAGCGCGTCGACGTCGAGCTGCGCCTCGGGCGGGCCGCCGAGCTGATCGAGGAACTCGCCGAGAGCGTAGACCAGCATCCGCTGCGGGAGCGTCTGCGTGGCCAGCTGATGCTCGCCCTGTCCTCGGTCGGCCGGCAGGCCGACGCGCTCGCGGTCTACCGGGAGGGCCGGCGGTTCTACGCCGACGAGCTGGGCATCGAACCGGGTGCCGAGTTGCAGGAGCTGCACCAGCGGGTGCTCGCCGGAGACCTGGCACTCACCGGTTCGGAGGAGCGGGCCTTCACCCCGGTCCGGGCGCTGCCCCGGGCGATCAACGATTTCACCGGACGGCAGGAGACGCTCGCCCGGCTGGTCAAGGAGATCGAGGAGGACGACGCCCGAATCCAGCTCGTCGACGGCATGGCGGGCAGCGGGAAGACCACACTGGCCGTGCACGTCGCCACGGCGCTCGCGGACCGTTACCCCGACGCGCACCTCTTCATCGACCTGCACGGGCACAGCGAACGGGAGCCACTGCCGCCCGCCGCCGCCCTTGCCGCGCTGCTCCGCCAGCTCGGTGTCCCGGGGGACCGGATCCCCGCCGACACCGACGAACGCGCCGCCCTGTGGCGCAGCAAACTGTCCGGACGGCGGGCGATCGTGGTGCTCGACAACGCCGCCAGCGCCGCTCAGGTCGCACCGCTGCTGCCCAGTGGCCGGGACAGCCTCACCCTGATCACGAGCCGTCGGAGGCTCGCCGGTCTGGACGGCGGAAAGCCGTCGTCGCTGGCCGTGCTGGACCCGGAGGAGGCGGTGGAGCTGCTCGGACGGGTGGTCGGCGCCGACCGGGTCGCCGCCGAGCCGGAGGCGGCCGTCGAGGTGACCACCCGTTGCGGGCACCTGCCGCTGGCGATCCGGCTGGCGGGGGCCCGGCTCGCCCACCGGCCCCGGTGGCGGGTCCGCGACCTGGCGGACCGGCTTGCCGCCGGACGGGACACGCTGACCGAGCTGTCGGCCGGCGAACGCTCCGTCGGGCAGGCCTTCGCTCTGTCGTACGCGCAGCTCGACCTCGACCAGCAGCGGATGTTCCGGCTGCTGGCGTTGCACCCCGGCGGCTTCTTCGACGATCGGGTGGCGGCGGCGGTCGCCGACCTGCCGTTGCCGGACGCCCAGGACCTGCTGGACAGCCTCGTCGACGCGCACCTCGTCGACGAGCCGGAAGCCGGCCGTTTCCGCTTTCACGATCTGATGCGCGAGTACGCCCGCCAGCTGCTGGAGACCGGCGAGACCGCTTCGGGGCGGAGCGCCGCCACGGTCCGGCTGCTCGATCATCACCTGCATACGGCCCACGCCATCGCCAGCCGGATGGAACCGGTGGCCAGTCGGTCCGTCCTGGTGCTGCCGGAACCTCCCCGAGCCGACCTGGTGCGCGCGTCCGTCTCGGATGGTGCTGCCTGGTTCGACGCCAACCGCGCGGCGCTTCCGGCGCTGGTGCGGCTGGCCGCCGCCGAGGGGCACCTGGAACGCTGCTGGCAACTGGCCCGCACATCCTGGTTCTATCTGTTCAGGTACGGCCACCTGGACGAGCTGGTGGACACCCACACCGTCGCGCTGCGCGCCGCCGAGCAGCTCGACGACGCGGGGGCCATCGCCACCGTCCGGAACTACCTCTCCTCGGCTTACTTCCGGCTCGGGCGGTTCCCGGAGGCCATCGAGCTGATGGAGGTCGCGCTCCGGCTGCGTCAACGGCTCGGCGACCGGCGTGGTGAGGCGACGGTCCGTCGGAACCTGACCGTGGCGTACGGGGCGAACTGGCAACTGGCTCCCGCCATGGCCCACTCCGCCGCGGCACTGGCGCTCGTCTCCGCCGGCGATCAGCCGGTGGAGGTCATCGCGATACTCAACAACCAGGCGTTGTTGCTGTTGGCGTGGGGCCGCTACCCGGAGGCGCGGCTGGCCTCGCGGCGGCAGATGCGCCTGGCCCGCGACATCGGCGACATGAACAGCCTGTACAACGCCCTCGGTCACCTCGGGGCGGTGCGGGCCCGGCTTGGCGACTACCCGGGAGCGCGCCGGATACTGCGGCTCGCCTTGAAGTTCAAGCGCCGGGAGGGCAACCGCTTCGGGGAGGGCGAGGTCCTCAACGAACTGGGCAGCATCGAGCGGATCCTGGGCCGGCCGGAGGCCGCCGCGACACTGCACCGTGAGGCGCTCGCCGCGGTGACGAAGGCCGGGGACCGCACCGCCGCCAGCATGTCGCGCAACCTGCTGGCCCGTGCGCTGCTCGACCAGGGCGACGTGGCCAGCGCGGTGGACCTGCACCGGCGGGTGCTCGCCGACGCCATCCGGATGAACGCCCCGCACGAACAGGCCGGGGCGCTGGACGGCATTGCCCGCTGCCTGCGGGACACCGACCCGGCTGCGGCCCGGTCGCACTGGTTCCGGGCGCTGTCCCTGTTCCGCCAGATCGACTCGCCGGAGCAGTACGAGGTGGAACGGCTGCTGGCCGAGTTGGGCTGACGGATCATCTGCGAGTCGGCCACGGGCGCGGCAGGATGGTACGCGTGACGACTCCAGAGGCGACCGGTTACCGGATCGAACGCGACTCGATGGGCGAGGTGGAGGTGCCCGCCGAGGCGTTGTGGCGGGCACAGACCCAACGCGCGGTGCAGAATTTCCCGATCTCCGGCCGGGGCATCGAACCGGCCCAGATCAAGGCGCTCGCGCAGATCAAGGGCGCGGCGGCCCAGGTCAACGGCGAGCTGGGCGTGATCGACGCCAACGTCGCCGCCGCGATCGCCGCCGCTGCCGCGCACGTGGCCGACGGCGGTTACGACGACCAGTTCCCGGTGGACGTGTTCCAGACCGGCTCCGGCACGTCGTCGAACATGAACACCAACGAGGTGATCGCCACCCTGGCCAGCCGGGAGCTGGGCTCGCCGGTGCACCCGAACGACCACGTCAACGCCTCCCAGTCGAGCAACGACGTCTTCCCGTCCTCGATCCACCTGGCTGCCACCCAGTTCATCGTCGAGGATCTGCTGCCGTCGCTGGCTCACCTCGCGTCGGCGTTGGAGGCCAAGGCCGCCGAGTTCGAGACGGTGGTCAAGGCCGGGCGTACGCACCTGATGGACGCCACCCCGGTCACGCTCGGCCAGGAGTTCGGCGGGTACGCCGCGCAGGTCCGCTACGGCATCGAGCGGTTGGAGGGCTCGCTGCCCCGACTGGCCGAGCTGCCGCTGGGTGGCACCGCCGTCGGTACCGGGATCAACACCCCGCTCGGCTTCGCCGCCGCGGTGATCGACAAGCTGCGCGAGGCGACCGGGTTGCCGTTGTCCGAGGCGCGCAACCACTTCGAGGCGCAGGGCGCCCGGGACGCGCTGGTCGAGACCTCGGGGCAACTGCGTACCGTGGCGGTCGGCCTCTACAAGATCGCCAATGACATCCGTTGGATGGGCTCCGGCCCTCGTGCCGGCCTCCGTGAGCTGCGCATCCCCGACCTCCAGCCCGGGTCGTCGATCATGCCGGGCAAGGTCAACCCGGTGGTGGCCGAGGCGATGCGGCAGGTCTGCGCACAGGTGATTGGCAATGACGCGACCGTCGGCTTCGCCGGCTCGCAGGGCGACTTCGAGCTGAACGTGATGCTCCCGGTGATGGGCCGCAACCTGCTGGAGTCGATCCGGCTGCTCTCCGCGGTGAGCCGGCTGTTCGCCGACCGGCTGGTGGTCGGCCTGGTCGCGGACGCCGAGGTCTGCCTGGCGTACGCCGAGGGTTCGCCGTCGATCGTCACCCCGCTCAACCGCTACCTCGGGTACGACGAGGCGGCGTCGATCGCCAAGGAGGCGTTGGCCAAGCAGACCTCCATCCGCGAGGTGGTGATCTCCCGGGGGCACGTCGACTCCGGCAAGCTCACCGAGACCCAGCTCGACGAGACCCTGGACCTGCTGCGGATGACCCACCCCTGATCCGGCTGCCTGCCCCGTCCGGCGCTGCTCAGGCCGGCTCAGCGCAGGTGCCGTGGTCTCGCCCAGCCGAGGAAGCGGGTGAAGAGCGCCGCCGGGTCCGGGCCGTCGTGCGGGTTGAGCCGGTACAGGTCGGCGGCTGCCTCGTGCAGCACCGCGCACAGGTAGACGCTCAACCCGACCCGGTCGTGGGCGTACTCCTGGCGGAGGGTGAGCCGCGCGACCGGGCAGGGCCAGGGTGCGGCGCAGACCCGGCACAGCCAGAGCGGGCGCAACGGCAGGTGTGGCCGACCGGGCGTCGTGGCGCGGTTGTCCGGGGCGGTCCGGGACATGCTGTGGCCTTTCGTGTCGCGCTGCGCCGGGCCGGGCTGGGTTGCGCCGGGCCGAGCTGCGCCAAGATCGTGCTCGATCCTGGATCTAGTGGCCTCCGCACCTCGGGACCCCACTGTTTCCGCGATCTTGCGCGATCTTGCGCGGTCGGAGTGGCCGGCGTGGACGGGGTCGAGGTGGCCGGCGTGAACGGGGTCTGGGTGGTGGGCTTCGGGGTCTGGGTGGTGGGCTTGGACGGGGTCTGGGAGGTGGGACCGCCCGGCCGGGGGAGCGGGCGGTCCCGTGTGCACCGACAGACCCGGGGGACGGGGAGCGGTGCCGCACTTCACAGTCTGGTGATCAGGCGACTACGGTCGGAAGGGTTTGGCCGCGTCGTCACAGTCGCCCTGTTTCGGGTGGCGCCGCCGCTGGCGGCCGGCTGGAGTTGATCGTCAGCGGGGTGGAGGGCGGTACGGCATGGCCGATGGACAGATGACGGCGGCGGCGTTCCTGGTCGCGGAGCTGCGCCGGGCCCGGGCTCGGCGGGGCTGGAGTCAGGACGAGCTGGCCAAGGCGGTCAACTACTCGGCGTCGATGGTCAGCGCCGTCGAGCTGGGCCAGCAAGCGCCCACCGCCAAGTACCTGGAACTCGTCGACCGCGCCCTGGACACCGGCGGCCTCTTCGGCCGGATGTCCACCGAGCTGGTCAGCCTGGACCGGGCCCAGCCGTGGTTGCGTGGCTGGCAGGCGATCTTCGAGCAGGCGCGCACGGTCCGGTGGTACGAGCCCCGCTACGTGCCCGGGCTCTTCCAGACGGAGGGATACGCGCGTGCGGTCTTCGAGGCTGGCGGCCTGCTCGCTCCCGAAGAGGTCGAGCGGCGGCTGACCGACCGGATGAACCGCCAGGACGTGTTGCAGAGCGAGCGTGCGCCGCAGATCGTGGCGGTGCTGGACGAGGCGGTGCTGCGACGACGGGTGGGTGGGCGAAAGGTGATGCGCGACCAGACGCTGCACCTGGCCAGCATCGCCACCGGGCACCCGCGGGTCCGGCTGCACGTGGTCCCGCAATCCGCCGAGGAGTATCCGGGGCTCGGTGGGCAGTTCGCGCTCGCCGTCCTGCCCGACAGCACCGAGCTGGCCTATCTGGAGTGCCAGGTTCGCGGCCAGGAGCTGGACCAGCCGCGAGATCTGGCGCGGTTGCAGAGGGTCTGGGAGGCTACCTTGGGCGAAGCCCTGCCACCGCAGGCATCCATCGACTTTCTGAACGAGGTGGCCGAGTCGTGGAGTTGACCGACGCTCGATGGCGCAAGAGCAGCCGCAGCAACCAGGACAACTGGTGTGTCGAGGTGGCGACGAATCTTGGGGACGTGGTCGGGGTGCGAGACAGCAAGGACTCGGACGGGCCCGTGCTGGTGGTCGACGCGTACTCCTGGCGGCTCTTCGTGGTCGCGCCCCCGCGCTGAAACGACCGGCTCGCCCGCGACGGTGGTCGCGGGGTCTCTTGCCCGCAACTTCACCGAAGTTGCTGCTTCGTCGCGGCCTGAAGCAGCAACTTCCCCGATGTTGCGCGGATCTTCCGCGCGGGCGGCGCGGGCGGCGCGGGTAAACGGGTCGACGGTGGTGTGGGGCGGCGGGATGATCCCGTTATGAGTGACCTGCCCTGCACCGAGCGGCTGCGGTTTCGGCGGTTGACCATGGCTGACGTGGACGCGCTGGTCGACCTGGACAGCGATCCCGAGGTGATGCGGTTCCTCAGCGGTGGTGTCGCCACGCCGCTGGCCACGGTTCGCGACGAGCAGTTGCCGAGGCTGCTGGCCCAGTACGAGCGGTATCCCGGGCTGGGTCGTTGGGCGGCGCTCGACCGGGAGGCCGGCGACTTCCTGGGTTGGTGCGCGCTCGACCCGTCGGCGGACGGCACCGAGGCCGAGTTGGGCTACCGGCTGCGGCGCTCGACGTGGGGGCGGGGGCTGGCCACGGAGGGGTCGCGGGCGTTGGTGCGGTACGCGTTCGACACCGTCGGGGTGCGTCGGGTCTGGGCGGAGACGATGACGGTCAACGAGCGGTCCCGGCGGGTGATGGCGAAGGCGGGGCTGCGCTATCTGCGGACGTTCCACCTGCAGTGGGACGACCCGATCCCGGGCACCGAGCACGGCGAGGTGGAGTACGAGTTGCGGGCCGAGGAGTGGGCCGCCACCGCTCAGGAGCGACCGGCCGCCCGGCGGGCGCGGTAGGCGGTCACCGCGGCGCGGTTGCCGCAGCCGGCCTCGCAGAATCGCCGCGACCGGTTGCGGGACAGGTCGACGACCACGTTGTCGCAGTCCGGGTACTCGCAGATCCGCAGCCGGCTCAGCTCGCCAGCGCGAACCAGGTCGGCCATCGCCATCGCCGCCTCCACCGCGATCCGGGTGGCCAGGGGCGCGTCCCGGGGTACGGCGTGCAGGTGGTAGGGCTCGTCGTCGTGCTCGATGAGCTGGGGCAGCGCCTTGTGTTCCAGCAGCAGGCCGTTGACCAGCGCGACGATCTCGGGTGGCTCGGCGTACCAGATGCGGCGTAGCTGGGGCCGCAACTCCCGGACGGCCCGCAACTCGGCGTCGGTGTGCTCGTGTCGCCCGCTGTAGGAGTAGCGGACGAAGAACGCGTCCAACGCGGCGACGTCGGGCAGCAGCTCGCCGTCGCGACCCGTGGTGTTGACCAGCGCGGCGGCGGCGATCAGGGAACATTCAGTGTCATGAGCAAATAGCATCTTGACTCCTGTCATGGCTTCCGCCTAACGTCATCAGCACAAGGATAGTTTGCTCATGACACGGTGCCGTCCCGAGGAGCGCGACATGCACTCACGACCTGCTGCCGGCGCCGCGTTGGCGTTGCTCTCCGCAGTCACCTTCGCCACCTCCGGCACCTTCGCGCGGTCGCTCATCGAGGCCGGCTGGTCAGCCGAGTCCGCAGTGATCGCCCGGGTCGGCATCGCCGCCCTGGTGCTGGCGATCCCCGCCCTGCTGTCGCTGCGGGGCAGGTGGAACGTGCTGCGGAGCAACGCCACGGCCGTCGGGCTGTTCGGCCTCCTCGGGGTGGCGCTGGCCCAGGTCTGCTTCTTCAACGCCGTGCGCTACCTGCCGGTCGGTGTCGCGCTGCTGCTGGAATACCTCGGCATCATCCTCGTCGTCGGCTGGATGTGGCTGCGGCACGGGCAGCGGCCCCGCCGACTCACCGTGGCCGGCTCGGTGGCCGCCCTGGCCGGACTGGCGTTCGTGCTCGACCTCGCCGGCACCGCCGACTTCCACCCGGTGGGTGTGCTCTGGGGACTCGGCGCGGCATTCGGCCTGGCCGGATACTTCGTGCTCGCCGGGCGGGTCGACCCCCGACTGCCCTCGGTCGCCATGGCCAGCGGCGGAATGGCAGTAGGCGCCGCCGTCCTGCTCCTCGTCGGGCTGACCGGTCTGCTGCCGTTGCACGCCACCTTCGGCGAGGTCACCTTCGCCGGGCAGCCCACCAGTTGGCTGCTGCCCATCGCCGGGCTCTCGCTGGTGGCCGCCGTCATCGCGTACCTCGCCGGTATCGCCGGCACCCGGATCCTCGGCCCCCGGCTGTCGTCGTTCGTTGGGCTGACCGAGGTGCTCTTCGCGGTGCTGATCGCCTGGCTGTTCCTGAACGAGCTGCCCACCGGCTGGCAGCTCTTCGGAGGCGCGATGATCGTCGCCGGGGTCGCGCTGGTGCGCCTCGACGAACTGCGCGGGACGCCGGCTGCGTCCGCGCCGGTCTCGCCCGAGCCGGAGCTGGTGCTCGACGCTCGGTGACCTTGCTGGCGTGCCGGTGCCCGTGCCGGTGCCGGTGGTCGGAGGTCGTGCGGGTGCCGGTGCCGGTGCCGGTGGTCGTGTTGGTGCTCGGCGGTCGATGAGACAGTGGGCAGCGTGCTGACCACTGTGGTGTTCGATGCCGACGAGACCCTGCTGGATCTGCGGCCGGCGGTGACCGGCGGGCTGGTGGCCGTCCTGGACGAGATGCGGCGGCTCGCTCCGGCGGCGGCGGCCAAGGTGTCGCTTGCCGAACTGGAGTCGGACTGGGGCGCGGTCTTCGGCGAGTTGAAGGCCGCACCGGTGGCGGAGATCCGCCGGGCCGCGCTCGCCCGGTCGCTGGCCCGCGCCGGACTGGACGACCACCTGGACGATGCCGCAGCCCTCTTCTTCGCCCGCCGGTTCGCCCTCACCCGACCGTTCTCGGACGTGCCGCCGGCACTGGCCGCGCTGCGCGGTCGGTACACCCTGGGCTTCGCCACCAACGGCAACAGCCGCACCGAACGGTGCGGGCTCGCCGGTGAGTTCGCCTTCGAGGTGTACGCGCACGAGAACGGACTGCCCAAGAAGCCGGCCCCGGAGTTCTTCGCAGCGGTGGTTGCGGCGGCCGGAGTGCCGGCCGAGCAGATCGTGTACGTCGGAGACTCGTGGGAACACGACGTGGTGGCACCCCAGCGGGCTGGTCTGCGGTCGGTGTGGTTGAACCGGCAGGGGCTGCCTCGCCCCGTCGGGTGCACACCCGATGCCGAAGTGTCCAGTTTGGCCGAACTGTCGATCGCGCTCGCTGATCTGCATGTCGGAGTGGGTGGTCTTCGCGTCGGTGCGGGTGGTGTCGGCACTGACGAGGCCGGTGCCAGCGGTGTCGGCGTCGGCGCTGGCGTGGGTGATGTCCGCAGCGTTGGCGTGGGCGGTGTTGGGGTGGGTGGCGTTGGCGTTGGCTTGGGCGGTGTTGGGGTGGGTGGCGCTGGCGTGGGCGGCGCTGCCGTCGAACTGGGTGGATGAAGGAGAGATTCAACGCCATAACGGGCGTTCACCTGGCGTAAACCCGAACGTTGTTGTGTGATGGCTGCCACGTCCCTCAACGAGAGGATCTGATGTGGTGAGCAAGCGCTTCACCGTCGGCACGGTCGCAACTGCGGCAGTGCTGGCACTTACGGCTTCGGGGCTGGGTGTACCGGCCAGTGCCGCGCCAAGCAACGCCCGCACCTTCACCGTCGTCGCCGAGGACGGCGTCGCCGCCGACACGGCGGTCGCCGCGATCCGGGCAGCCGGCGGCACTGTGGTCTCGCGGTCCGACGAGGTCGGAATGTTCCAGGTCACCAGCGACCGGGCCGACTTCGCGGCCAGGGCGAACGCCGCCCCGACGCTGCTCGGTGCCGCCGAGCAGAAGGCCATCGGCCGCAAGCCGAAGCTGGACCGCGTCGAGCAGGAGCACCTCACGGCCGCTACCGCTAACGGTGCTGCTCGTGCCGCAGCCAAGAAGGGCACCAAGCTCGACCCGCTCGACGACAAGCTCTGGGGCCTGAACATGATCCGGGCCGACCAGGCCCGCAAGATCGAGCCGGGCGACCGTCGCGTGACCGTCGGCGTGCTGGACACGGGCGTCGACGCCAGCAACCCGGACATCGCGCCGAACTTCAACTGGTCGCTGTCGCGCAACTTCGCGCCGGACCTGACCGACGTGGACGGCCCCTGTGAGGTGCCGAGCTGCCTCGACCCGGTCGGCACCGACGACGGCGGGCACGGCACCCACGTGGCCGGCACCATCGGCGCCGCGGCCAACGGCTTCGGCCTCTCCGGCGTTGCCCCGAACGTCTCGCTGGTCGAGCTCAAGGGTGGCCAGGACTCCGGCTACTTCTTCCTCGACCCGGTCGTCAACGCCCTCGTCTACGCCGGCCGCTCCGGGATCGACGTGGTCAACATGTCGTTCTACGTCGACCCGTGGCTCTACAACTGCACCGCCAACCCTGCCGACTCGCCCGAGGACCAGGCCGAACAGCGCGCCATCATCAAGGCGATGAAGCGGGCGCTGATCTTCGCCCACAACAAGGGCGTCACCCTCGTCGGTGCGCTCGGCAACAACAACGAGGACCTGGGCGCACCCCGGACGGACGTCACGAGCCCGGACTACGGTGCCGACCCGTACCCCCGACCAATCGACAACAACAGCTGCTGGGACATGCCCACCGAGGGCCCGCACGTGATCGGTGTGTCGTCGGTCGGCCCGTCCGGCAAGAAGTCGGACTTCTCCAACTACGGCACCGAGCAGATCTCGGTCGCCGCCCCGGGCGGATGGTTCCGGGACGGCTTCGGCACCGACACGTTCCGTACCGACGCCAACATGATCCTCTCCACGTACCCGAAGCACGTGCTTCAGGAAGAGGAGTCGGTCGACGCCGACGGCAACATCGTCGCCGGCTTCGAGGAGTCGGTCTTCAAGCAGTGCAAGGCCAACGGTGAGTGTGGCTACTACACCTACCTGCAGGGCACCTCGATGGCGTCCCCGCACGCCGCCGGCGTCGCCGCGCTGATCGTCAGCCGGTACGGCAAGCCGGAGCGCCGGGGCGGCTTCGGGATGTCGCCGGACCTGGTCGAGCAGCACCTGTACCGGACGGCAGCCGAGCACGCCTGCCCGGAGCCGCGCCTCCAGCAGTACCGCAACGAGGGCCGGGACGAGACCTACGACGCCTACTGCGCCGGTGGAGTCAACTTCAACGGCTTCTACGGCTACGGGATCGTCGACGCCTACGCGGCGGTGAAGACCCCGCTCAAGCCGAACGCCCGCCCGTAAAGCACCGCCTCGGGGCCCGGTCGACAATCGTCGGCCGGGCCCTGTCGGTGTGCCCGGCAGTGTCGGTGTGCCCGGCTCCGTCGGTGTGCCCGGCTCCGCTTCCCGCCTTGATCGACTCGGGTTTCTTGAAGGCGGGGTGTCGGGGGTCGGTGGATGCCACGGGTTTCCAGGAAGCCGAGTCGATCAAGGGCAGGTCCGGGGTCACCGTCGCCATCCGCGACTGACCAGCGCGGCGCGCACCTCGTTGAGCACCGCCGGAAACTCGGCGTGCAGCCGTCGACTCGTCACATGTAGGACCAGCCAACCCGCCCCGACCAGCAGGTTCAGCCGATGGCGGTCGCGGTGTAGCTGATCAGCGTCGGAGTGCCACTTGCCGTCGTACTCGACTGCGACCCGATACTCCGGCCACGCCAGGTCGGGGTGCAGGACAACGCCGCTGACCAGGCGTATCGGATGTTGAACGACCGGACGTGGCAACCCACCGAGCATCAGCCGTACGCGCAGGTGCGACTCCGGTGGGGACTGGGCTCCGCCGTCCGCCAGGTCGAAGACCCACCGTGCCCGCCGTCCACCAGGTCGGTCGGCGTTGCGGGCAGCCAGTGCGGCCAGTGTGTCGCGACTGGTCAGCCCCTGCCCAAGCAGCGAGTCGACGACGGCGACCGCACGGATCGGGTCGAGCCACACCGCCGTTTCCCAGGCGGCCCGTCCCGGGTCGGAACGGGGGATCGGGCCGTTCGGGTCCCAGTTGGGCTGGAGCGTGACACCCCCTTCACGCCCGTCGCTCGGTCTGGCGGCCGCGATGCTGCCCCTTGTGGTGATCGCCATGTGGCCCGTTCTGGCCGTCACCGCTGCCGGTCGAGCAAGTTGCCGATTGGGCCGTGGCGGTGCTCCCACGGTCGGCGGGCGCCCTGCCCCCACGGGGAGCCCTGTTGGTGATGGGCGCGCTACGTCACGTGATCGACCTCCATGCGGCGAGCGCGCTGCGTCTGGCGGTTGTTCTGCGTCCGGCGGACGCCGTGTTCCTGCTGAACGCTCCGTTCCTGGTGGGCGCTCCGTTCCTGGTGCGCGCTCCGTTTCTGGTGGAAGCCTCGTTCCTGCTGAACGTTCCGTTCCAGATGGATGCTCAACACCGGGTGGATGCCCCAGGCCTGGTGGGCGTCCTGCTTCCAGTGGATGCGCTGCGCTTGGTGGAGGCGCTGCGCTTGGTGGAGGCGCCGCGTTTGGTGGAGGCGCCGCGTTTGGTGGAGGCGCCGCGTTTGGTGGAGGCCCTGCACTCGGTGGATGCGCTGCGTTTGGTGGAGGCCCTGCACTCGGTGGAGGCCCCGCGCTTGGTGGACGCCTTGAGGCTGGCGGACGGCGCGAGCCCGGTGGCGGCGCGGCCAGAGCTGGCAGTTCGTCATCTAGGAGCGGGGAGATGGCGTTGACGTGCACGCGGAGGCCGCGCTGCGGGCCGATCCGCATCTGCCGGGGCGCGAGGATGTGCACGTCGTCGGTGAAGGCTGCGGCGTGTTCGACACCGAGCAGGTAGGCGGCTGACGGGCCTCCGATCACCACCCCGGACGGGAGTCGGAGGAGTGCGGCGCGACAGGCCAGGGTGTGGTCCCGGTCGAGCCGAGCGTCGGCATAGATGTCGTGGCGCAGCCGCACCCAGGCGGCACTGCGCAGCTGATGTTCGGTGAGCAGGCCGTCCCGGACAGCGTCGGAGCCGCGGAAGACCCGCCACGTCAGGGCGTCGGGGCGGTGCGGACGTGGTGGCATGCCGAGCAGCCTGCCGACCACCCGTGGACCGCCGAAACCCCTGTGGACAACCTGCCCCGGCGGGCCGCCCGGCCCTGTGGACAACCGAAAGCCCGCGCGACAATCGTGGTATGACGTGACCGCGCCGCCGACCGGTACTCCGCCCGTACTTCCGCCGGCCGCGCCTGCGGATCGCGGGTCCAGACGTGCAGGAAATGGCCCTGGAAATCGTGGGCTCCCCAGGTCGCGGCCATCCCGCCCGGCCGGCCCAGCCGGGCTCATACGAGCCGCCACCCGCGCCGGCCCAGCCGGGCTCAGACGACCCGCCACCCGCGAAGCTTGTGACGCAGTTGGTGATCGCGCTGCTGTCACTGGGACCTCGGGGCTCGTGATCCACTCGCGTTCTTGAAAGTCGGGGTGACGTCGGCACTGGGATACCGCGATTTTCAGAAACCCGAGTCGATCAAGACAGGCGCGCGCTGGTCTGCGCTGGTCCGCGCTGGTCCGCGTTGCTTCGTGCTGGTTCGCGCCAGGGGGCGAGTAGGTGGATGGCTCGTTCGTCAGCGGAGGGCGCTGGTGATGGCCGTGGCGGCGGCCAGTACCTGGGGACCGATCTTGTCGACGTCCAGCGGGGCGAGCGCGACTACGCCGACGCTGGCCTCCAAACCAGGGACGCCGAGCACCGGCGCAGCCACCCCGTACGCCCCGGCCTGCAACTCCCCGCTACTGCTCACCGGCGCTGCGTCCCCGGCTCGACCAGCCAGGATGGCCCGTCCGGCCGCCCCCCGGTCCAGGGGATGCCGTGCTCCGGCCCGGTATGCGACGTGGAACGACGTCCAGCTCGGCTCGACCACGGCCAGGGCCACACCCTCGCCACCCTCGACGACGGTCAGATGCGCGGTCGCGCCGGCCTGCTCGGCGAGGCGGCGTAGCGCGGGTAGCGCACCCTCGGCGAGCAGTGGCTGGGCGCGTCGGGCCAGGTGCAGCAACCCGGCCCCGAGACGCAGCCTGCCGTCGCCGTCGCGGCGCAGCATGCCGTGCCCGATCAACGGACTGACCAGCCGGTAGACAGCCGCCCGACCGATGTTGAGCTGGTTGGCGGCCTCGGTGACGGTCAGGCCGCCCGAGGCGTCGGCGACCAGGTGCAGCAGCCGCAGACCCCGGTCGAGAGTTTGCGACGTTTCAGCGGCCCGTCCCGCAACGGCGTCAGCCCGCCCGACAACCGCGCCGACCTGTCCGGCCGCGCCGACCTGTCCGGCCGCGCCGACCTGTCCGGCCGCGCCGACCTGTCCGGCCGCGCCGACCTGCCCGGCCGCGCCGACCTGGCCAGGGACGGCGTCAGCGGGCGCACCGGGGTTGGCCGGAGTCTCACCCGAGCGTGCGGTCGCATCCACGCCTGGCAGCGTACGACCCGGCACCGGCGGACCCGGACAGGCACGGACAGCTACCCTTGTGCGGTGACGCTACGCCTGTATGACACCGCCACCCGATCGGTGCGGGACTTCGTCCCGCGGGAAGCCGGCAAGGTGGGGGTCTACCTGTGTGGTCTCACTCTTCAGGCGCCGCCGCACATCGGTCACCTTCGTTCCGGCGTCAACTACGACGTGCTGCGCCGTTGGCTGTTGGCCGCCGGCTACGAGGTCACCTTCATCCGCAACCTGACCGACATCGACGACAAGCTTCTGGTCAAGGCGGGTGAGCAGGGCCGGCCGTTCTGGTCGATCGCGTACGCCAACGAGCTGCTTCTCGCCGAGTCGTACCGGGCGTTGAACGTGCTGCCGCCCACCTACGAGCCGCGCGCCACCGGGCACATCCCGGAGATGCACGAGCTGATCACGAAGCTGATCGCCGACGGGCACGCGTACCCGGCGACTGACGGCTCCGGCGACGTCTACTTCGATGTGGCGTCCTGGCCGGCGTACGGGTCGTTGTCGGGTCAGTCCCCGGACGCGATGCAGTCGGCCGGGGACGCCCCGGACCGGGGCAAGCGGGACCCGCGCGACTTCGCGCTCTGGAAGGGTGCCAAACCGGACGAGCCGGCGGACGCCTACTGGCCGTCGCCGTGGGGGCTCGGTCGTCCGGGCTGGCACATCGAGTGCTCGGCGATGTGCTGGCGGTATCTCGGCCCGGAGTTCGACATCCACGGCGGTGGACTGGACCTGACGTTCCCGCACCACGAGAACGAGATCGCCCAGTCCAAGGCCGCCGGGCTGCCGTTCGCGCGCTACTGGGTGCACCACGGGCTGCTGAGCATCGGCGGGGCCAAGATGGGCAAGTCCGCCGGCAACGCGCTTGACCTGGCGTACGTGGACTCGCTCGGGGTGCGGCCGGTGGAGCTGCGTTACTACTACGCCGCGGCGCACTACCGCTCGTTGATCGACTACTCGGAGGATTCGCTGCGCGACGCGGCCACCACGTACCGCCGGATCGAGGGGTTCGTGCAGCGGGCGGCCGAGCGGGTCGGTGCCGGGCAGCCCGGCGAGCTGCCGGCCGGTTTCGTCGCGGCGATGAACGACGACCTCAACACCTCCGCCGCGCTGGCCGTGCTGCAACAGCACCTCCGGGACGGCAACACCGCGCTGAGCGCCGGTGACGATGTGACCGTCCGCACCACGCTGGCCGTGGTACGGGCAATGCTGGATATCCTCGGGATCGACCCCCTCAACCCGGTGTGGACGGGTGGCGGCCGATCGAGTGATCTGCGTGCCGTGGTGGACTCCCTGATCGCGCTGGCCCTGGAGCAGCGCGCGCAGGCCCGGGGCCGCAAGGACTGGGCTGCCGCCGACGCGGTACGTGACCAGCTCAAGCTGGCCGGCGTGGTGGTCGAGGACACCCCCCAGGGCCCCCGTTGGACTATTGGAGAGCAGGACTGATGGCCGGCAACTCGCAGCGCCGTGGCCGGCGACTGACATCGAAGGCTAGCGCCCCCAAGGGCACCGGTGGCAAGAACAAGGACTCCCTGGCCGGGCGGGGTCGCACCCTGCCCGCGGACGAGCGTCCCTGGCACAAGGGCTACTCGGGCACCGAGAAGCTGCCCCAGCGCACCGCCTGGAAGCAGGACAAGGAGCGCCGGGCGGCTGCCGAGGAGGGGCGCGCCCCGAAGATCGGTCAGCCGGGTAGCAAGGACACCACCTGGGGCAGGGGCGGCGGTCGGGGCGTACCGGTCGGCCGGGGCGCCAGCGGCGGCGGCGGTCGGGGCGGCAAGCCCACCGGCCGGTCCGGCCCCCGGGTCGCGCCGGGGCGCAAGTCCAACCCGTCCAAGGACTCCCCGGAGCTGCTGGTCGGGCGCAACCCGGTGCTGGAGGCGCTGCGCGCCAACGTGCCGGCGACGGCGCTCTACACCGCCCAGGGCATCGACATGGACGACCGGATCAACGAGATCATCCGGACCGCCGCCGACCGGGGCATCGCCAACCTGGAGATCAGCCGGGCCGAGCTGGACCGGATGACCGGTGGGGTGCTGCACCAGGGCGTCGGGCTGCAGGTGCCGGCCTTCGCGTACCAGCCCTTCGAGGACATGGTCGCCGCCGCCCTGGAGCAGCAGGCGCCCCTGCTGGTCGCGCTGGACGGTGTCACCGACCCGCGCAACCTGGGTGCCGTGATCCGGTCGGCCGCCGCGTTCGGCGCGCAGGGTGTCTTCGTACCCGAGCGACGTGCCGCCGGGATCACCGCGACCGCCTGGCGGACCAGCGCCGGCGCGGCCGCGCGGGTGCCCGTGGCGCAGGTGACCAACCTGACCCGGTCGCTGAAGGCGTGCCGGGACGCCGGCTTCATGGTGGTCGGCCTCGACGCCGACGGTGACACCGACCTCTACGACCTGGAGGCCGCGGTCGGTCCGCTGGTGGTGGTCGTCGGCTCCGAGGGGCGCGGGCTGTCCCGCCTCGTCGGCGAGACCTGCGACCTGACCGTCAGCATCCCGATGATCTCCGAGGTGGAGTCGCTCAACGCCAGCGTGGCCGCCGCGGTCACCCTGGCCGAGGTCGCCCGCCGACGATCCGCCGAGCTGTAACCACGTCGACGAGGCCCCCTTCCGCCAGCGCGGAAGGGGGCCTCGTCGTCAGATCTGCCAGGACCACGGATGAAGAGGCCGGAATCAACGAGCCCTGAGCCGCTCATCCACCGCCGGCAACGACGAATGGGGCGGCCCGCCGAAGCGGACCGCCCCATTCGGTACGGCGTTACGTCAGATCCGGCCACCCGTGGCGGCGTGGAAGACGTGGCTGCGACCGGCGACCGGCTTGACGAACACGGTGTCACCCATGTTCGGCATGGTGCGCCGGTCGGTGCGGACGACGAAGCGCTCCGAGTTGCCACCCAGCGCGGCGTGACCGTAGACGTTGGCGTCCGAGCCGAGGTCCTCGACCAGCTCGACCACGACCGGCATGCCGCCCTCGGTCGGGCTGACCAGCTCGCAGTCCTCCGGGCGGAAGCCCACGGTGACCTTGCCGTCGCCACCCTCGGCGCGGGCCGCAGCGACCTGCTCGCGCGTCAGCGGGATCTGCAGCTCGGCGAACTCCGCGCCCTGCTCGTTCAGCGGAACGGTCTTGATGTTCATGGCGGGAGAGCCCATGAAGCCGGCGACGAACACGTTGGCCGGGGTGTCGTAGAGCGCCCGCGGGGTGTCCACCTGCTGGAGGACACCGTCGAGCAGCACGGCGACCCGGTGACCCATGGTCATGGCCTCGACCTGGTCGTGCGTGACGTAGACCGTGGTGACGCCCAGCTTGGCCTGCAGGGACGCGATCTGGGTACGGGTCTGTACACGCAGCTTGGCGTCGAGGTTCGACAGCGGCTCGTCCATGAGGAAGACCTGCGGCTCGCGGACGATCGCCCGGCCCATCGCGACACGCTGACGCTGACCACCGGAGAGCGCCTTCGGCTTACGGCTGAGGTATTCCTCCAGCTGGAGCAGCCCGGCTGCCTCCTTGACCCGCCGGTCGATCTCCGACTTGGAGGTCTTGCGCAGCTTGAGGGCGAACGCCATGTTCTCGTACACCGTCATGTGCGGGTAGAGCGCGTAGTTCTGGAAGACCATCGCGATGTCGCGGGCCTTCGGGGGAAGGTGGGTGACGTCACGCTGGTCGATGTAGATCGAGCCGGCGTCCACGTCCTCCAGACCGGCGAGCATCCGCAGGCTGGTGGACTTGCCACAACCGGAGGGGCCGACCAGGACGAGGAACTCGCCGTCGCCGATCTCGAGGTCCAGCTCGTTGACGGCGGGACGCTCTTGGCCCGGGTAGACCCGGGACGCCTTGGAATAGGTGACCGTAGCCATGGTGAAGCGCTTCCTTTCACCGGCAGGAACGTGCCGGACGATCCGAGTGAAGGAGCAACCGGCGCGTATCCGTGCCGGTCAGCGGACGGCGGCTCGGTCGCGAGGGCGCCGGGCAGTCGTCCGTGTGTGAACCGTAAACGTGTTTCCCCCTGCTGCCAAGGTCGGGGAGCGTCGAACGTGACCTACGGATTACGCATTCCGGTCACTCCGGCACTGTCGGACACCAATCGACACACGGCAAGGCGGCCGCAAGGCGTACCGGCGTCGGGTTGTTGACGTTTCCCGTGCTCGGGAGGCATCGCGAGCGGGATATCCGGACGTCACTCGCTATGCTGACCTCGACGCACGCGCCCCTGTAGCTCAGCTGGCCAGAGCACTCGCCTTGTAAGCGAGATGTCGCCGGTTCGATCCCGGCCGGGGGCTCCAATTTCATCAGGCTTTGCCCGATGGGCACTGCCACGAGTCGACCTGTTGACAGCAACGGCTCTCACGAGAGCTTGCCGAGAGCCTGACGCATCGCGTCGAGGTTGGCGTGGGCGTAGACCTTGAGCGTGATCTTCACGTCGGCGTGCCGAGCGACGGCCTGAACGACGTGCGAGGCGGTGACGACGTGGACGCAGGGGAGCCCCCGACGGCGGGCGAGTTTGGCGAGCCAGCCGGGCCCTGCGGGCCGCCCTTGACCCCGGAGCCTCTGCGACCCCTCGGGCCGGTGTTGCCGCCAGGCGGGGCTGCCCGAGGTGCACGCGCCGCATCCCCACCCCGGCTTCGCCGAGCGGTACCCGTGTCAACGCGACCTTGACAAGGAACCGCACGTACCTGGAGAACACCGTAGAGCATCCGTCACCGGAAGGCTCTGGAGAGCCTGAGCGTCGGTTCACCGTTGTTTCTGTACGGTACTAGTCGTTGTTTTCGCGGGCTACCGTACAGGGAGAAGTCGAGCCTTATTGGCAAGGTTGCCGTAACAAGCCCAGTTGCTCAACTCGATCAACCCGTCGTTTTGG
The DNA here is from genome assembly GCF_022230955.1 of Micromonospora cabrerizensis. Taxonomy (GTDB): domain Bacteria; phylum Actinomycetota; class Actinomycetes; order Mycobacteriales; family Micromonosporaceae; genus Micromonospora; species Micromonospora cabrerizensis. The sequence goes on along the minus strand of NZ_JAKKFI010000098.1, from coordinate 85,754 downwards.
TAAGAATAGTTTCGCGATGGGCTCCACCATCGAAGCGGTCTGCTTCTGCTAGGCGTTCCCCGACCTCGTCGAGATAATACCCTTCGCCACTTCGGCCACGGTTGCGTCCTCCGCCCGCGCCCGAGCAGACAGCCGGTCAAACTCTTGGACCTCTTCACCGGACCAGCTCAGGTGCAGTCGCCGCTCTGGAACGGTTGCGATGTGCAGATACTCCTGCGGTGATCCCCAAAGGCACGTCTCGCATTCAGAAGCAATGCGGCGCTCCCAGTTGGGGCAATTCTCGCATGACCAGGACTTGGCCCTGTTGCACGACGGGCACAGGGGCATGAAGTCCTCGAGTGAAAGCTCTGGCGACTCACCCGAGATTCGGTATGGAATCCGGTGGTCTGCCTGAAGTTCCCTCGTCGTGAACTTGCCATTGCAAACAGCGCAGCGGTGGAACCATTGCGCGCATAAGCCTTCCTTGAAGGCTTTAGGAAGCGCGCGGCGGCCCGTCATGGATCCGTCACTGATTTTAGGAACGAGTTCGTATCTGGCCATTCGGCGGCCTGCCACAAAGACCATGTTCATTTTTATTTCTACGCCAGCATCCTTGATGTCGGCGATCGCACGTGGAGGATGGTCATAGCCCATCTGGTTAAGATCTGCGGTAGTTACATAACCCTGACTGATCATACGCTCGACGGCCCTCTTTGCCCTTAGGCTGAGAGGCAGACTCAGGACCCAAGCCGTAAAGGCCTCCGGGTAAGGGCTTGACATGGATGGAGACTCTAGCCGTTGCGGCAGGCGGGGTCACGCCCATAGTGGCGTGGGTTCCGCCTCGGCCGGGACAAGTCGCGCCATCACTTGTCCGACGCCGCCAAGTCGGGAGACGAGGGCTGGCGACAGGTATAGCGATTCCACGGTATGTGCCGTGTTCCCGTTTAGGGTGGCTTGGGACGACTTGCCGGCATAGAGGTGAAGGTGTGTCAATTTCAGCGATTCCGTCAGGGGCTTCCCGTAGGACTTCGTGCCGGTGGTGCCGTCGTACGAAAGAATGAATGACACGTCGCGGGCGATTGCGTCACTCAGATTTTCGACGAAACGCTCACGAGAGAGGCCCGCCATGTAACGGTGGTCTCGGGTATTCGATACCCCCTCGTAAGGGGGATCCATGTAAACGACATCGGGCAAATCGGCAGATCGTAAAGCATCCGTATAGTCTCGTGTGAGTGCCATTGCGCCAGTGAGGGCTTTCGACGTTGCGGCGAGGCGCGCTCTCATAGTGGCTGGTTTTGCGCCAAGTCGGCGATTGTCGGCGCCTTGGTTGAATGCGCCGTGGCGGTTGTACCGGACTGCCGCCTTGACGCATCGCGCGAGAAGGTACAGGAGGAAATGCGGCTCGTGCGTCGCGTTGAACTTGGAGCGGATATCTTCGAAATAGCTTCGCGGGTCGGAGAGCTGTGCCTGCCACAGCATCTCGTAGTCATCCGCCAGGGCCGCCGGTTCCGCCAGAATTCGCTGCCACAAGGCCATCAGTGGCTCATTTACGTCACTGATTACAGCTGTCTTTGGCACTGAAAGGTAGGAAGCTGCGATCGAGACAGCCGCAGAGCCGGCGAAGGGTTCTATCAACCGTGCGGTGTCTGCGGGTAGCAGTGGAACAATGGCATGAGCCAACTGCCGCTTGCTGCCCTGATAGGGAATTGCATGTGGCACGGCGTCTAGGCTGGGAAGCCTCTGAGGGGCAATCGGGGCCGGCGTCATGGTGAACAGTCTGCCGCACCGGGCAGGGATGCTTAACGCCGGCCGGCGTGGCCTGGTGGTGTGTCGTCTGGCGTAGCACGAGGTATATGGATCTTTTCGAGTCGGCGAGGAGAGGCGGCCCAAGCGTCGAGGCAAACACCGTGTTGGCTAACGCCACAGGGGTGACGCCTAGCACGCACGCCACCCCGCGTCACTGCTCGGGGGCTCCAATTCCACCAGGCTTTGCCCACCGGCGCAGCCCGCTCAGCGCGTTGCCCGAGTGCGCCGCGCGGCGACGTAGCGGCGCATCTTCTCGGCAGTTCCGCAGTCGTCCATGCTGCACCAGCGGCGACTGCGGTTCTTGCTCTCGTCGTTGAAGATGAAGCGACAGCCTCCGCATCCCTTGATCCGGTGCAGTGCCCCCGTGGTGAGCAGTTGGACCGCTGCGTGCACCACCGGCCGTAGAGGCCGGGCGAGCGAGCGGTCATCCCGCCAGACCCACGCGTACGTGCTGTCGCCCTCAAGCTGTGCGTGGCCGAGCGCGTCCGCTTCGTCGTCGCGCAGCCGGGCCAGTGCGGGCGCGCTCGGGGCCCCTCCGGTGGTCAGTGGCCGGAACACCTCGTCGAGGTAGTCGCGGGTGTGCAGCGCTCGTGAGAAGGCAGCGTGGGCGCCGTCCGGATCGTTGCGGGACAGCCGGCGCAGTGCTGTCGCCTCTGTCTGGGTGAGGGCGCCCGCGTGCACCCCCCAGGCGACCAGCTCCGGATAGCCGGTCAGCACGTCGTCGTCCGGGAGCCCGACGGGTGGGCCGGAGCGGGTGTTGACGAAGTCCAGGGCGAGGTTGCCGCCCACCAGGTGCATCCGCGTGACGTCCTCGGCTGTTTCCATCAAAACCAACTTTACCAGTTGACCGTCGACAAGGGTGATCGCTAGCTTGTTTCTGGCGTAGCTGATTTAGCTGGAAACAATGGGAGGGTCGCATGGGCCAGAGGCGGGCAGTGGGAGCACTGATCGGCTTGTCCGGAGGGACGTTCCTCTACACAACGGCCGAGGCGCTGCCGATCGGGCTGCTGCTCCCGATGGCGGCCGACCTTGCCGTCTCGCCGTCGCAGGTGGGCATGCTCGTCACCGCGTACGGCGCGGTGGTGGTCGTCGCCTCGATCCCGTTGACGGCGCTGGCCCGGAGAATCCCCCGTCGGCGACTGCTGTCCGCGCTCCTGGCCGGCTTCGTGGTGAGCACCGCGATCACGGTGTTCGCGAGCTCGTTCGCGTTGCTGCTGGCAGCCCGGATGGCGACGGCGGCGACCCATGCGTTGTTCTGGGCGGTGGTGGTGCCGGCCGCGGCCGAGCTGTTCCGACCCGGACTACGCGGTCGGGTGGTCGCGATCGTGTTCGCCGGCGGCAGCGTCGCTCTGGTCCTGGGTGTGCCCGCGGGCACCTGGCTGGGCGAACGCGCCGGCTGGAGGGTGTCGTTCCTGGCGGTGGCCGGGCTCGGCGCGATCGTGCTCGTCGCGGTGGCCTCGCTCCTGCCGTCGACGCCACCCAACGAGGGGCACGCCGCCCGGGGCGCGACACCCGACGTCTACCGCTTCTGGCTGCTGGTCGCGGTGGCCATCCTGGCGACCGCCGGTGCCATCGCCGGCTACACCTACGTCGCCCTCTTCGTCACCGAGGTCAGCGGCTTCGCCGCCTCGGCGGTCGGGGTCATCCTGCTGGTGCGCGGCGTTGCCAGCGTGCTCGGGATCTTCGCCGTCGGAGTGGTGGTGGACCGCAGCCCGTGGCTCGCCCTGGCCGCGACCGTCACGCTCCAGTCGGTGGCACTGCTCGGGCTGTACGCGGTCGGCCACCGTCCGGCGGTGGCCGTGGGCCTGCTCGCCCTGGCCGGGCTGGCGTTCGCGGCGTTCACCGCGGTGCTCGGTGGCATTGTGCTCGAGGTTGCGCCCGGGCGCTCCGACCTCGCCGCCGCCACCGTCTCTGCCGCGGTCAACGTCGGCATCACCGGCGGCGCCCTGGTCGCCGGTCTCGCGCTACCGAGCCACGGCGTGCGCAGTACGGTGCTGCTCGGCGCACTGCTCGGCGTGGTCGCTCTGCTGGTGGTCGCCGCTGCCTTCGCCGGCCGGCGTGCCACCCGACCCGGCGACGGGGTGCCCGGCGGTAGCCTGGGGCCGGGCAACGAGCAGGGCGGGACGGGGGCCGATGAGCCGCGCGGTGGAGGAGTCGAACCGGGCGATGCTGCGTGCCCGGGACGCGATGGACCGGGCGTACGCGGAGCCGCTGGACATCCCCGCGTTGGCCCGGATCGCGCTCGTCTCTGAGGCGCACTTCATCCGGACCTTCCGGGCCACGTTCGGTGAGACTCCACACCGCTACCTGCAACGCCGCCGGGTGGAGCGGGCGATGGCACTGCTGGTGGAGACGAACCGTGACGTGACGGACATCTGCTACGCCGTCGGCTTCGGCAGCCTGGGCACGTTCAGCCGGACGTTCCGGCAGATCGTCGGGGAGTCTCCCTCGGATTTCCGGCGGCACCGCGTCGCGGCGGCCAACGTGCCGTCGTGCTTCGCCAAAGCGTGGACCCGACCCAGCAGTTTTGGATAAGCCGCAGGTCACGGTCTGCCTCTAGCGTCATGGGCATGACGATGAACGCGATCAGCCGCTCCCAGATCTACGTCCTCGACCAGGACGCCGCGCTTGACTTCTACGTCAACAAACTCGGCATGGAGGTCAACACCGACCAGGACCTCGGTTTCATGCGGTGGTTGACGGTCAACCTGCCCGGCGACCCGGAGCGCGAGATCCTGCTGGAGAAGCCGGGCCCGCCCGCACTGGACCCGGCCACCGCCGAGCAGGTCCGGGAGCTGCTCACCAAGGGTGCCCTCGGCGGGTACCTCTTCATGACCACCGACGACGCCCGCAAGACGCACGAGGATCTCGTGGCGAAGGGTGTCGAGATCACCGACGAGCCGACCGAACGCCCGTACGGGATCGACTTCGGCATCCGGGACCCGTTCGGCAACCGGATCCGCATCGGCCAGATGTTCCCGCGGGCGTAGGGGAGTCGGCGATGAGCCAGGCCGCACCCTTTCCGCTGGTACGACCGGCCGCCGTCGGTCGGGACCGCGTACTGCTGATCGGCGGCGTGCTGGCCGGCCCGATCTTCGTCGGCTCGGCCATCGTGCAGGCGTCGACCCGGGAGGGCTTCGACTTCCGCCGGCACCCGGTCAGCGTGCTGAGCACCGGCGAGCTGGGCTGGATCCAGATCGTCACGTTCCTGGTCAGCGGAGTGCTCTGTGCGCTGGCCGCCGACGCGCTGCGACGCCGTACCGGCGAAGGCGGCGGGTCGGTCTGGCTTCCCCGGCTGCTCGCGTTGTACGGGCTGGGCCTGATCGGGGCGGCGATCTTCAGCGCCGACCCGGCCGACGGGTTCCCGGTCGGCACGCCCCGGGGTGCCGGTCAGATCAGCTGGCACGGCGGCCTGCACTTCCTGGTGGCGGCGGTCGCCTTCGTGTCGCTGATCGCGGCGACGGTGGTGGCCAGCCGTCGGTCCGCACGGCAGGGGGCAGGCGGCCGAGCCGCGTACAGCCTGGGAGTTGGCATCTTCTTCGCGGTGGCCTGGGTCGCCCTGATCGTCCGACCGGCACCGGCAGTGATGGTGGCATTCGGTCTGGCGGTGACGGCCGGTTGGCTGTGGGTGTCGGTGACCTTCGCCCGGGCGGCGTCCGGCCAGACCGACTGACCTGACGGCCGCAGGCCCGGGAGGTGCGGGGTGGAGCCCGCACCTCCCGGTGTGTTGAGGTGGGCGGCATGGTGCCCCGGCTGCTGTACCTCGCCCGACACGCCTAGCAGGACCGGACCGGGATGCCGGAGTCGGATGCCGGTGAACCGGACACCGGCCTGACGGAGCGCGGCCGGCAGCAGGCCACGCTGCTCGGCGAGCGCCTGCGGGGCCGCCGGTTCGCCGCCGTCCACCACGGGCCGCTGCGCCGGGCCGCGCAGACCGCCGAGCTGGTCACCGGGTCGCCGCCCGAGGTTCCGGTGTACGCGACGGAGCTGGCCGGCGACCACCTTCCACACGACACGGACCCGACCGGCCTGCCGCCCGCGTACGCCGCATTCCTGGCGCGGTTCTCCGCAGCCGAGCGGGCCGACGGGCCGCGGGTGACGGCGGAGGCCGTGCGGCGGTTCACCGGCCCGTTCCCCGGGGAGGCTCCGGACGGCGGGCCGGTCCGTGAGCTGGTCGTGACGCACACCTTCCTGATCGCCTGGCTGGTGCGGCACGCCCTCGACGCGCCGGAGCGGCGATGGCTGGGCTTGAACCTGCACAACGCGGGATTGACCGTGATCCGGTACAGCCCCGGTGGCCCACCGAACCTGCTGGCCGTCAACGACGTGGCCCACCTGCCGCTGGAGCTGCGGGGCACCGGCCTGCCCCCGGACTACCTGGTGTGAGTGCCGGTGGCCCGTAGCAGCAGCTTGACCACGTCCTGTGTGACCGGCGGCGGGGTCGCCTCGGACGGGCAGTCGACGTACCCGGTCTCGATCGTGCCGACGGTGACCCGGTAGGTGAAGACGTCCGCGCAGCCGGTCGGGCTGGCCGTCTGGCGCGCCTCGGCGGGGAGCCGGGGGTCGGCGGCCAGAGCAGTCAGCCGGCCGAGGTCGGCGGGGGCGAGCCGACCGGTACGTCGGCTGCCGGCCCGGTCCACAGCGGTCCACCGACCGTCCGGCTCGACCGTCACGACGTCACCACGGCCGGCGAAGCCGCCGGAGGTACGCAACATCACCCGGGCGGCCGCGCCACTGGTCCCGGGGCCGCCGGTGGTGGGGGCGATGGTCGGAAGCGGGGTGCCGGTCGGGCCGGGAGCCGTGGTGCCCGGGGGCTGGCTCGGGGTGGCCGAGGGCTGACTCGGGGCGGTGGGGGTGCGGTCGACGCCGGTGCAGCCGGCTAGGAGGGCGACCAGCAGCGCGATCGTGACGCCGACTGTGGAGGTGGGTCTCATGGTCGTCGGACGCAGGGTGCGCAGCATTGGTTCCCTTGTCAAGGGCCTCGTCCGTTCGGTCACTGTCGATGTCTGGAAGCGGTCCGAGACGCCCTTCCTGCCCTCAGGTAGCTGAATGTACATGCGTGACTACCCCCGTCACACTCTTCTCCTTCCAGGAGGGCACGTGAAAAGAGCTCTTGCCGCCGTCAGCGCAGTGCTGCTCACCAGCGGCCTGCTGACCTGCGTCGTCACCACGGCGCACGCGGCCCCGCCCACCTCGCCCGCGCCGGACGCCTCCGCCGCGGCCCGAGCGGCAACCGTCCTACGGACGAACCCCGGCGCCGTCCAGGGTTCGAACGCCGAGTCCTACCAGGTGCACAGCACCAAGGTGGACAGCAGCGGCGCCGCCCACACCCGCTACACAAGGACCTACCAGGGCCTGCGGGTGTACGGCGGTGACTTCGTCATCCACACCGCTCCGAACGGCACGTACGCCGGCAGTTCGGTCGGGCTGGCCGCGCCGCTGACCCTCGCCACCTCGGCCAGGACCACCGCGGCGGCCGCGAAGAAGGCCGCCAAGGCCCGGTTCGCCGGTAGGGCCGAAGCGGTGGGCACGCCGGAGCTCTTCGTCGACGCCAGTTCCGGGCAGGGTCGACTGGCCTGGGAGACCGTTGTCAGCGGGTGGCAGCCCGACGGGCAGACCCCGTCCCGGCTGCATGTGATCACCGATGCCACCACCGGTGCGGCCGTCGGCGCGTACGACGAGATCGAGTCGGTGACCGGCACGGGCAACAGCCTCTACTCGGGCCCGGTCAGCATCGACACGACGCTCTCCGGCAGCACCTACCAGCTGATCGACCCCTCCCACGGCAACGGGTCGACCTGCGACATGAACAACGGCACGTCGAGCTGCACCACGTTCACCGACGCGGACAACACCTGGGGCACCGGTGCCACCTCCAACCGGCAGTCCGCCGGCGTGGACGCGCACTTCGGCGCCGCCAAGACGTTCGACTACTTCAAGAACACCCACGCCCGCAACGGCATCTTCGGCAACGGCACCGGCGTGCCGAGCCGGGTGCACTACGGCAACAACTACGTCAACGCCTTCTGGGACGGCTCCCGGATGACGTACGGCGACGGCTCGGGCAACTCCCGTCCGCTGGTCGCGCTCGACGTGGCAGCCCACGAGATGAGCCACGGCGTGACCGAGAACGTGGTCCCCGGCGGCCTGACCTACTCCGGTGAGTCCGGTGGCCTGAACGAGGCGACCAGCGACATCTTCGGAAACATGGTCGAGTTCTACGCCAACACCTCGGCCGACCCCGGCGACTACCAGGTCGGCGAGAAGATCAACATCAATGGCAACGGTACGCCGCTGCGCTACATGTACAACCCGTCGCTGGACGGCTCGTCCGACAGTTGCTGGTCCAGCAGCACGAAGAACAAGGACGTGCACTACTCGTCCGGCGTCGCCAACCACTTTTACTTCAGCCTGGCCGAGGGCACCGGCGCCACCGCGTACGGCACCTCACCGGTCTGCGGTTCCGCCCCCGCGGTGACCGGCATCGGTCGGGCCAAGGCCGAGAAGATCTGGTTCCGGGCACTGGACGTCTACTTCACCTCCAACACGTCGTACGTCAACACCGGCAACCCGGCGAACACCGCCCGCGCCTACAGCCTGCGGGCGGCCACCGACCTGCACGGCAGCTGCTCCACCGAGTACAAGGCCGTGCAGGCCGCCTGGACCGCGGTGAACGTCGCCGGTAACGACGCGCCCTGCTCGACCGGCAACGACTTCTCCGTGGCGCTGTCGCCGACCGCCGGCTCGGTCAACCCGGGCAGCTCGGCCGCCACCACCGTGTCGACCGCCACCACCAGTGGCTCGGCGCAGACGGTCACGTTCTCCGCGTCCGGCCTGCCCAGCGGGGCGAGCGCCGCGTTCAGCCCCGCCTCGGTGACCTCGGGTGGCTCGTCCACCCTCACCATCAGCACCTCGGCGAGCACCCCGCCGGGCACCTACTCGATCACCGTGAACGGCGCCGGCTCGGTCACCCGCAGCGCCACCTACCGACTCACCGTGAACGGCACCGGCGGCGGCTGCACCGCGCCGGGGCAGAAGCTGGCCAACCCGGGCTTCGAGTCCGGTGCGACCGGCTGGTCGGCCAGCTCCGGCGTGATCACCAGCGCCAGCAGCCAGCCGGCCCGCACCGGCACGTACAAGGCGTGGCTGAGCGGGTACGGCAGCAGCCACACCGACACCCTCGCCCAGTCGGTGAGCCTGCCGGCCGGCTGCTCGTCGTACACGGTCAGCTTCTGGCTGCACATCGACTCGGCCGAGACCACCACCAGCGTCGCGTACGACACGCTGCGCGTGCAGGTGCTGAACTCGGGCGGCACGGTGCTGGCCACGCTGGCGACCTACTCGAACCTGAACAAGGCGACCGGCTACAGCCAGAAGTCCTTCTCGCTGGCGGCGTACGCCGGCCAGACCGTCAACCTGAGGTTCACCGGCACCGAGGACTCGTCACTCCAGACGTCCTTCGTGGTCGACGACACCGCGGTCACCGTCTCCTGACCTGACCTGACCTGACCTGACCTGACCCGACCCGGCGTGTGGGCCCGGCGGCCACCCCTCACGGTGGTCGCCGGGCTCACCTGTGCGGTCTGTCGGCAATCTTGGACACTTTCCGTCAGCGCCGAACGGAAACTGTCCAAGATTGCTGCGGCGGTCCGCGTGACCGGACCGGTCGCCGCGCCGTTAGGGTCGCCGCACGGGGTGCACGGCGTCGGCGCGCCAGATCGGCGTCGTCGGACCGGTGCAGCGGAGAGGGGCGGACGTGTCGGACGCGGAGTTGACCGTCGAGGTGACCGGACCGGTCGCAACCGTGGTGATCCACAACCCGGCCCGGCGCAACGCGATGACCGCCGCCATGTGGCGTCAGCTTCCCGAACTGCTCGACCGGCTGGAGCCCGACCCGGGCGTACGGGCCCTGGTGCTCACCGGCGCGGGCGACGCGTTCTGCGCAGGTGCCGACCTCGGCGACCTGGCCGAGCTGTTGGACGCCGGCGACACCAGCATCGCGGTGGCCGCCGAGGAACGCCTGGCCAGCTTCGCCAAGCCGACCGTCGCGGCCATCCGAGGCGCCTGCGTCGGAGGCGGGGCTCAGCTTGCGGTCGCCTGCGACCTGCGCATCGCTGCGGACGACGCCCGCTTCGGCGTACCGCCGGCCCGGCTCGGTCTGGTCTATCCGGCACCGACGACGCGCCGGCTGGCCCGGCTGGTCGGCCCGTCCGCCGCCAAGCATCTGCTGTTCACCGCCGAGCTGATCGACGCCGAGCGCGCCCTGCGGGTCGGCCTGGTCGACGAGGTGCTTCCGGCCGACCGGCTCGCCGCGCGGGTGGACGAGCTGACGACGACCATCGCCCAGCGGTCCCCACTGAGCGTGGCCGCCGCCAAGGAGATCATCGACGACCGTGCCGGGCCCGCGCGGATCGCCTGGTGGCACCGGAAGGTGGCGACCACCGGCGAGGCCCGGGAGGGGGTCGCGGCGATGACCGAGCGGCGTACGCCCCGCTTCGCCTGGCGGGCACCGGCCGACGACTGACCGGTTTGAACCGTCGTCGTCGATGGGTAGTTCCCGCGTCACGAGTGATCGGGGGACCACTATGGACATGGCGGCAACGGATCCGGGCCGGACCGCGCGGGGGCAACGGAGACTGCGTCTGATTCTCTTCCTGCTGCTGACCGCCGTGGTCGGCGGGCTCGCGGTCGGTGTCGCGATGGGTGGTGAGAACACCGGCATCTTCGACGGTGACCCACCGGGCTGGGCGACCAACCTCGGACGTGTGCTGGTGGTTCTCGGCATCGTCCTCGAGGTGGCCGCGATCGTCTGGGCCGTACGCACCGGGCGTCACCGGGCCGCTCGACGGTCCCCGTTGCTGTCGGTGAGCTGGTCGCACCGTCGTCGGCTGGGGCGGCAGGTTCGACGCGGCACACCCGAGGTCGGCGAGGACCCGGCCCTCCTCGCGGAGACCGCCCGACAGTATTCCGGCCAGCGCTGGTTCGTGCCGCTGGTCGCCGGTCTCGCGATGACGAGCGTCGGTCAGGCGCTTCTGGGGTTCGCGCCGTTCTTCGTGGTGATCGGCGGGCTGCTGGTGCTGATCTGGGTGGTGCTGATCGTGTCGGTCCTCCGCAACGCCCGCCGGGGCGAGGCTTTCCTCCGTAACCACCCGGATCTCAGCCAGCAGCGGTAGCCGCTTCCCCGCCCCACTCATCGCAACACCTCGATCCGGGGTGGCCCGCTGCCGGTCCGTACGGCAGGCTGTCGGTCGTGCAGCGTGATCAGTTGCTTGCGGGCCGCTACCGGCTCCTGGAACGCCTCGGCAGTGGTGGCATGTCGGCGGTGCACCGGGCGTACGACGAGGTGCTCGAACGGGACGTCGCGGTGAAGGTGCTCGTCGCCACGGACCACAACGCGCGGCAGCGGATCCGGGGTGAGGCCAAGGCCGCGGCCCGTCTCTCGCACCCGCATGTCACCAGCGTCTACGACTTTGGCGAGTCCTTGGTCGACGGGGCTCAGGTCCCGTTCGTGGTGATGGAGATGCTCGACGGCCACACCCTCGAACAACGGTTGGCGGCCGGGCCGTTGCCGCCCCGCGCGGGTCTGCGGGTCTGCGCCGAGGTGGCCTCCGCGCTCGCCGCCGCGCACAGCCAGGATCTCGTGCACCGCGACATCAAGCCGGGCAACGTGATGCTCACGCCCACCGGCGCGAAGGTGCTCGACTTCGGCATCGCGGCGGCCGCCGGTGAGTCGGAGATCGACTTCGAGGGGCGGCTGCTGGGCACACCGGCCTACCTGGCCCCGGAGCGACTGGAGGCCGGCGAGGTGCTGCCGGCCTGCGACGTGTACGCCCTCGGCCTGCTGCTGCACCGGGTGCTCACCGGCCGGCTGCCGTGGCCCGCCGAGGCTCAGACCGGGATGCTGCGCGCGCACACGCACGTCGAGCCGGACCCACTGCCCCCGGTCGACGGCGTACCGCCCGAGGTGCACCGGCTCTACCGCTGGTGCCTGGCCCGCGACCCCGCCGATCGGCCGCCGGCCGTCGAGGCGGCCCGCATCCTGCTCGCCGCCGCCGCCAGCCCAGCGGCTGCCGTGGCCGAGGCTTCTGCCGGCACTACCGGCCTGGCGGCTGACGGGACCGCGCAGCCCGGCGACACGCTCGCCGGGTCGACCGGGTCGATCGGGTCGACCGGGACGACCGGGTCGACGGGCGAGACGGCCGTCGGGTCCACGTCCCGGCGAGGGGCGTGGCGTCGGGGGCGGGCCGTGCTGGCGGTCAGCGGCGCGGTGATCGCCGCGGTGGCGATGGCCGGGTCGCTCGGTGACTCGCACAACCGCCGACAGGGGCAGAAGGGGCCCTCGACCGGGATCGGCCCGGGCACCACCACGGTGGGGATGCCGAGCAGTGAGGAGCCACTCGTCGCATCCGGCACGGGACCGGCGGCCGTCCCGCCGGGCCGGACCACCGGGCCCGCTTCCCGGTCGGCTTCTCCGACCGGGCCGAGCCCGATCGCCACCACCGCAGGGCCGACCCCGACACGGGCCGTGCCGACGCCGACGCCCACCCCTGGCTCGGGTGCGTCCGCGGACGCACGGGGCGGGACGGTGACCTTCCGCTGCGTCGACAGGTCCGTCCAGGTGCTCGCGGTGACGCTCGCGCCCGGGTTTCGGGCTGAGGCGTACGACCCGGGTCCCGCGAAGCAGATCCAGGTCGAGCTGGTCTCCCCCGAGCACCGCAGCGAGATCCGGGTGCACTGCCCCAGCGGCAGCCCGAAGTCGAAGGTCAAGGAACGCGCCGCCTGAACGGGGGCCGGCGGGTGCCGCGCCCGGGACGTACCCGGGACGCGGCCCCCCGTTCCCGCCGGCCGGTCCGTCACCGCCCGGCCAGCGCCCCCCACCCCGGGTTGACCGGCTCCCGGCGCAGCGCCATGCCCGCCTCCGCCGGAGTCCGGTCGCCCTTGCGCTGGTTGCAGGCGTAACAGGCGGCGGTGGTGTTCCGCCAGGTGTTCCGGCCGCCGCGCGAGCGGGGCAGGATGTGGTCGATCGTGGAGGCAGGTCCACCGCAGTACGCACAGCATCTGTCGTCGCGGCGCAGCACCCCGGCCCGGGACCAGGCCGGCCCGGCGTTGAACCTCCACCGGGTGACCACGAAGCGGACCAGCCGCACCACCCGGGGCATCGGGAAGATCCCGATCACCCGGTCGGGCTCGGCCTCGTGGATCTCGGCCACCCGACGGCAGAGCATCCGTACGGCGTGTTGGACGGTGACCCGGTGCAGCGGGCCGAGGTCGGCGTTGATGACGAGGACGGCGTCCACCGGGACTCCTTTCCAGATGGCGACGGACAGCGAAGAGCCGCCCGGTCCGGTTGTCGGACGGGGCGGCTCAGCGCGTACGGATACGCGTCAGTCGGGCCGGCCCGCCCGGGGACCTTGCGCTCGGCAACCGCCGCCCGACAGCGTCGACGGCACGGTGGTGACGTGCGACATCGTCATGAGCTGCTCCCGCGGTGGTGGTTGACCTTGCGCGATCACGGTAGGCCGGGACGGGACAGGCGGGCAACGGATTTCGATCGGTTGGCCTCGTCGGAACGGCGCTGGCGGCGGGTGGGGGTGGCGACGTCCGCCGAGACGTGGGCGGTGGTCAGTGGTCGGTTCAGCCGCAGGGCCATCCGCACGGTGAGTTCGCTGTCCAGCAGGGGTCGGTTGACCTCACCGGCGACCGCCAGCGCCGGGCCCGAGACGGACCGCCAGATCGCGGCCAGCCCGGCGCCGAGGCCCACCAGGGCGACGGTGGCCCGGGTGGTCGGTGAGCCGGCGGCCGCGGCGGCGCTCACCCCGACGACTGCGAAGAGCACCAACAGCACGGGTACGAGCACCGGCCAGAAGATGCCCCGTGCCGCCTGCGCCACCAGCCGCCGGTCCCGGATCATCAGGTTCCTGGCGATCACCGCGTAGTCCTCCTCGTCGAGCAGGTCACGCGGGTGCAGGCCGCCGGTGAGCACGTCACGCCAGAGGTCACCCTGGCCACGCAGGGCCCGGCTCAGTTCGGCGGGCGTCGGCACGGCCGGGTCCCCGTGGCCGGCCCGGTCGACCGCGCTCGACCAGGCGGCGAGCGACCGGCGCACCACCGCGGCCGAGTACGGCGGCAGGACGGTGGCCAGCTCGTCCAACCACCGGCGGATCTGGATCTGCCGCCCACCGAACTGCCTCAGCAACTGGGCGGCGTCGCCGGCTCGGACGGTGTCGGCCACCGATCGACCCAGCCGGTAGGCCAGGCCGACCCTGTGGTTGGTGGCCATCGTCCAGCGGAGCACGTCAACGTTGAGGTCGTCGAGGGCGAGCAGCAGGGGCACCGGGTCTGCGGGGTCGGGCCGTTCCAGGTCGGGGAGCAGGGCCCGGGCGGCAGCCGTGTCGGGCACCGGCCCGTTGTGCCGGGTGAGGTCGGCGATCTGGGCCAGAGCGACGTCCACCCCGTCGAGGTACATCCGCATCCGTCGGTGGGCGGACATCTCGGTGAGGTTGGAGAGCTTGGCCGGTGGTACGGCCGGGCGGGCCTCGACGGGAGCGCCAAGCTCCACGTGCTGCCCGTGGTGGTAGGCGTCCGCCATCCACCAGCCCAGCCGCAGCGCGGTGACGATGCACGCCCGTTCGTCGCGGATCAGGGGGTACGCGTCGTCGCGGCCGATCTCGTCGTTCGGCGGGCCGCTCTCCGCGCCGACGCGGTGCAGTGGTGACATCTGCCGCTGCCCTCCCGCCCGGTCGATCGACGGTTGATCATTCTGAGCGTACGGCAGCAGGCCGGTGCTTATGTCGCTTTTTGTCGCTTTGGTCCGCTGCGGCCGGCGAGCAGTCCACGCGGTCGGATCGAGCGCACCGGCTCGGCCGAGGCGCCCTCGGCGCGCAGGATGTGGTTCGCGGCGATGATCCCGGTCGCCGCGGAGCGTTCCATCAACGCACTCGGGAAGTCCGTGGCGATGCCGTCCCCGGCCAGGTAGACGCCGCTCGCGTCGGTGCGTACCCCCGGTCGCCAGGCGTGGCTGCCCGGCGTGAACGCCGGGGCCTGCGCCTCGACCCGGGCCCGCAGCTCGCGGACCCGCAGGTCGCCGGCCTCCGGCCAGAGCGCGACCAGCTCGCGGCGCATCCGCTCGGCCAGCTCCTCGGCCGGCACGCCGGGCTCGCAGGCGTACGCGTGCAGCTCGATGACCGACCCGCCGGTCTGCCGTGCCCAGCGCCGCGGCTCGTTCTCCAACCGGTGGTAGAGCGTCACCGAGTCCAGAGTGGGCTGCCGGGACACCCCGCTGAACACCGCCCGCTCGGCGGCCACGTCCCCGTCACACCAGAACCGTGCCACCGCGTACGGCGGGCCGGGCCGGCCGAAGGCGGGCATCCGCGCCGCCAGCTCCGGTGCCTGCCCGGTCAGGTCGGGGGAGGCCGCGACCAGCGCGGCGAGCGCCGGCGGGTCGACGGCAAGCACGACGTGACCGGCCGGGTGGCTGCCGCCGTCGGTGGTCGTCACCCGCCAGCCGTCGCCGTCGTGGTGCACACCGGTCGCGGCGGAGCTGGTCAGCACCCGGCCGCCGTGTTTTTCGACGTGTCGGGTCAGGGGCTCCCAGATCGCCGTGGCGTAGTCCTCGTCGGGGCAGTCGAACGCCAACCCTTCCGGGTTGCCGAGCAGGTAGAAGTGGAACTGGGCGACCATCTCGGCAGCCGACATCTCCGCCTCGTGGTTGAAGAACGAGTGCGAGAAGACCTCGAACAGCATCGCCCGCGCCCGGTCCGGCAGTCGCAGCGAGGCCAGCAGCTCGTCGGCGGTGGTGGCGTCCAACTCGGCGTAGGTGCGTACCGGGTCGTAGCTGAGCAGCGGCAGCGCGGCGTCCCGATCCATCAGACGCAGGTCGGCCAGGCGCAGGCTGGGGCTGCGCAACAGCAACGCGAGGAGGTTCGCCGGCGGTGCCGGCGGCAGCTTGCCGAACTCCTCGGTCGGCCACTGCTGGCTGAGGATCGGGTAGCCCGGGATGGGCTTGAGGAAACCCAGGTCACTGTCGACCCGCCGGAGAATCGACCGCCAGTTGTAGTACTGCCGGAAGAACGCGTGGAAACCGTGCTCGTTCTGCTGGCTGCCGTCGGCGAGCGCCTCCGGCCAGGCACCCAGTCGGCCACCGAGCGTCGGCGCCGCCTCCAGCACCGTCACCGCCACACCCCGCTCGGCCAGCACCACCGCCGCCGACATGCCGGCGATGCCGCCCCCGACCACCACCGCCGTCGTCGGTCCCGGCACGCGGTCCGCGCCACCGCCGCCCGGGTCCACCACGTGCTGGCGTACGCCGATGAGCCGACCCACCACTTGCGACAACGCCATGGGCACCTGCCTCTCTCGGCCCAGTCTCCCCTACTCCAGGCAGCGGCGCGCGCGGTCGGAGGCGGGCCAGACGTACTCCAGATCCGCTGGGACGTCGTCACCGAAGAGGGGCCGGTAGTGCCCGGGGTCCTTGCGCACGAGCGACGAGCGGTGGCTCAGGTGCAGGTCGTCGCGACCCAGCCACGGTGGCAGCTCGCCGTCCCGGGCCAGCTCGTCCTGGGTCCGTACGACGCCCGCCCCGCAGGCGGCGGCGAGGTCGACGGTCATCGTGGTGGCGCAGGTGTCCGCCCGGCCCGGTTCGGTCCACACCGCGCACATGTCCAGCCCGTAGCGGGTGAGCGCCTCCTCATACCCGGCCCACATCTTCACCGCCGGATGGTTGCGCCAGCCGTACCCGGGTCGGGTGAGCCCGCGCAGCACCTGGATGGCCTCCACCCGTTGCTTGCCCAACCGCTTCTGGTCCAGCGTGCGGGCGCTGGCCAGAAAGTCCGGGTACGGGAGGAACGTCTGCATGTCGCTGCTCTACCCGTCGCCGGGGCGGGCATTCCTGGACGCGGGATGATCCGGACGGGGTCGCCCACCGTGGCAGTGCTGATTACGATCCGGGCATGGCGGAGCCGTGGCGGGACCGGGCGCGACGGGCGGTCGAGTGGAACTGGCGGCTGCGCTCCGCTGGTGATCCACGCCCCCACTACGTGATCTGTGGGAAGGACGCCCTCGCCTACTACGTGGCCCGGGCGATGCTCGAGTCCGAGCTGCCGGCGGGTGGCGCCCGGGTGACCGTCGTGGTGCCGGAGCGTTACCGCAGCAACGGCCCGGACGTGGCGGCGCTGCGGGGGGTCCGGGTGGTCCGTTCGGATCGGTTGGACGTGGCCACCTTCGAGACAGCCGGCCTGGCCGGTGCGGCCGGGCTGGCCCTGCTGCACCAGGACGACGTGGGCAACCTGCACGCCGCGCTCTGTGCCCAGGCCGTCGACCAGCGGGTTCGTCAGGTGCTGCGGATGTTCAACGGCACCCTCGCCGACGGCGTGCGCAAGCTGCTCAAGGCATCGGTCGAGGTGCTCTCCGACGCCGAGATGGCCGCGCCGGCGTTCGTCGCCGCCGCGCTCGGCGAGGTCGACGCCAGCACCTTCCAGCACCGGGACAAGACCCTGCGGGTGGCCCGCCGGGCTGACGTCCGACCGCAGGACGTGGTCTGCGCACTGGCTCACCTCACCGAGGCGCAGGGGGTGGAGCTGCTTCCGGCCGAGCAGGCTGGCGCGGACCTGGTGCTCGCCGAGGCGACGGGGCAGCCACCCGGCACCGAGGTCGCCGCCCGTCGACTGGTCCGGGCCCGTCGGCGACGCCGTCCGGTCGCGGTGCTGCTGGGCGCGGTCCGCGGCTTCGCGACCCGCAAGATCGGTGTCGCCGTGATGTTGGTGCTCGCGGTGATCGCGGTGCTGGGGGCGCTGATCTCCCGCACCGAGGGGGCCTCCCCGCTGGAGGCTCTGTACCTGACGCTGGTGACCACGCTCAGCGGCGCCGATCCGGACACCACCAAGCCAGCGGGCGCGCAGATCATGCAGGTGGTGCTCAACCTGGCCGGGTTGGCGCTGATTCCGCTGATCACCGCCGTCGTGGTGGACGGCATCGTCAACGCCCGGCTGGCCCTGCACACGGGCCGGTTGCAACCTGCGCGGGTCGGGCACGTCGTGCTGATCGGCCTGGGCAATGTCGGTACCCGGGTGATGGCCCAGCTCCGCGAGTACGACGTCGAGGTGGTGGCGATCGACAAGGACCCGGAGCCGCGTGGCGCCGCCCTGGCCCGTCAGCTGGAGGTGCCGCTGATCGTCGGTGACGCCGCGCTGCCGGAGACGCTGGTCGCCGCTTCGGTGGCCGACTGCCAGGCGCTGGTGGTGGCGTCCACCGACGACGTGGCCAACCTGGAGGCGGCGCTCGCGGCCCGCGATCTTCGTGGCGACCTGCGGGTGGTGCTGCGGTTCTTCGACGGTGACTTCGCCGAGCGGGTGGAGGAGACCTTCGCCCTCGGCGTCTCCCGGTCGGTCTCCTACCTGGCTGCCCCGGCCTTCATCGGTGCCCTCACCGAACGGGCGGTGATCACCACCATTCCGGTCGACCGGCACGCGCTGCCGGTCGCCGAGGTGCCGGTCGCCGCCGGCTCCGAGTTGGACGGCCGACCCCTGGACATGGTCAACCGGGACGGGCAGGTCCGGCTGATCGCCCGGACTCCGGCCGGCGGCGGCAGGACGATCTGGTGGAAGGACCTCGACCCACGCCAGGTGATCTTCGCGGGCGACCGGTTGACCGTCGTCGCGCGCCGACGCGGGTTGGACTGGCTGACCAGTCAGTGCGCCCCACCCGCCCCCGGAAGGACGCCGGTGTCGCACGGTCACCCCGGCTCGACGCCCCGGCCCGTGCCGATCCCGGCCGCCCCCACCCGGCCGGCCGGGCCGCCCTCCGCCCCTGCCAGGCCTGCTGGGCCGCCACCCGCACCCGCCCGATCGGCCGGGCCGTCGTCCGCACCTGGCGGGCCGTCCGTAACTACCGGGCCGCACACCGCGCCGCCCGGGCCGAGCGATCAGGAGGTCGCCGCCTCGGCCCCCGGCGCGGCCCACCCGGTGTCGCCTCCCCGGTCGCCCGCCGTCGGTGCCGTGCCGCCTCCGCCCAGCGCGGACGACGGGCACTGGCCGGTGGCGCCGGACGACGCTGGAGTCCGGGACGAGCCGGACGCCAGCGCGGCACGCTCCGGGTGACGGTCCGCCGACGTGCACCGGTGCCGTCAGCCAGGCGGACCGGTTCGCCGGGTCGGCACTGAGTGACAATCAGTGCCATGCGTTTCCGCGTCCTGGGGCCGACCCAGGTGTTGCTGGCCGACGGGCGTGAGATCGCCGTGGGCGGTCCGCGGCTGCGCGCGCTGCTGGCGTTGCTGCTGCTCGACGCGGGCCGGGTGGTGTCCGCCGAGCGGCTGATCGACGGACTGTACGGCGAGCACCCGCCGCGGGGCGCCGCCAACGCGCTTCAGTCCCTCGTGTCGCGACTGCGTCAGGTCCTGCCCGCCGAGCACAACCCGGTCGAGTTCCACCCGGCCGGTTACCGCCTCGCCGTCGATCCCGCGGACGTCGACGCGTACCGGTTCGAGCAGCTCGCCGAGGCCGGGCGCCGGGCGCTCGCCGGCGGTGACCGGCCCCGCGCGGCGGCGGTGTTGCGCGAGGCGCTGGAGCTGTGGCGTGGTCCCGCCCTGGCCGACGTCGCCGACGTGGCCGGCGTGCCAGCGCAGGCGGCCCGGCTCGACGAGCTGCGGCTGGCCGCCGTCGAGGATCGGATCGAGGCGGACCTGGCGCTGGGCGGGCACGCGGACCTGGTCCCGGAGCTGCGGCAACTGGTCGTGGCGCATCCGCTGCGGGAGCGGCCGCGAGGCCAGCTCATGCGCGCCCTGTCCGCGCAGGGCAGGCCGGCCGAGGCGCTGGCCGAGTTCGAGGACGCCCGGCGCAGCCTGGCCGAGCAGCTCGGCGTCGACCCGTCGGCGGCGCTGGCCGCGATCCACCTGGCCGTGCTGCGCGGCGACGACAGCTCGGCCGTGCTGCTGCGGGGCGACGACAACTCGACCGTGCTGCTGCGCGTTGACGACAGCTCGGCCGTCCGCCCGTCGACCGAGCAGGCGCTGCCGAGCCAGCTCACCACGTTCGTCGGGCGGGAGGAGGAGCTCAAACGTGTTCTGGCCCTGCTCGAAGAACGCAGGCTGGTCACCCTCACCGGCCCCGGGGGAGCGGGCAAGACCCGGTTGGCCATCGAGGCGGCGGGCCGGGTCGACGGCGAGGTCCACTTCGTCGAGCTGGCCGGGCTGGCCGACGGGTCGGACGTACCGCAGGCGGTGCTGAGCGCGCTCGGCCTGCGGGACGCGGGTCTGCGGGCTCCGGCCGAGCCGGGCCGGCAGTCCACCGACCGACTGGTCGAGGCGCTGGCCGAGCGGCCGCTGCTGCTCGTGCTCGACAACTGCGAACACGTCATCGCCGACGCGGCCCGGCTCGCCGCACGACTGCTGGGCGCGTGCCCGGCGCTGCGGGTGCTGGCCACGAGTCGCGAGCCGCTCGGGCTGGCCGGCGAGGCGTTGTGCCCGTTGTCCGGGCTCACCCTGCCGCCGTCGACCGTGTCGACGGAGAACGCCGACGACTACGCCGCGGTCAGCCTCTTCGCCCAACGGGCCGCTGACGTCGCACCCGACTTCACCGTCACGGCGGCCAACGTCGACGTGGTGCTGCGGATCTGCCGTACCCTCGACGGCCTGCCGTTGGCGATCGAGCTGGCCGCCGCGCGGTTGCGGGCGTTGCCCGTCGCGGAGGTGGCCGCCCGTCTCGACGACCGGTTCCGGCTGCTGTCCATGGGCAGCCGGGCCGCGTCGCCCCGACACCGCACGCTCCGGGCCGTGGTCGAGTGGAGCTGGGATCTGCTCGACGATGCCGAACGCAGACTGGCCCGCCGGCTGACCGTCTTCGCCGGGGGCGCGACGCTGGAGGCCGCCGGGCGGGTCTCCGGCCTGCCCCCGGCCGAGTTCGTCGACGCGCTCAGCGGTCTGGCCGACAAGTCCTTCGTGGAGCTGACCGGCGGGCGTTACCGGATGCTGGAGACGGTGCGTGCCTTCTGCGCGGAGCGTCTCGCCCAGGCCGGCGAGGCCGACGAGCTGCGTCGTGCGCACACCGCGTACTTCCTGGAGTTGGCCTGGACCGCCAGCGACCACCTCCGGCGAGCCGAGCAGTTGCAGTGGCTGCGGCGGCTCGATGCCGAGCGGGACAACCTGCATGCCGCCCTGCGCCGTGCCACCGCGGCCGGTGACGCGCCCGACGCGGCCGGGTTGGTCGCGGCCCTGTCGTTCTACTGGTGGCTGCGGGGTATGCGCGGGGAAGCGGCCCGGTTGGCCGCGAACGTCCTCGACCTGCTGGGGGCGGAAGCGCCGCCCGGGCTCAGCGAGGAGTTCGTCCTCTGCGTCTACAACACCTCGCTCGCCGGTGCCGGCCACCTGCCGTCGCTCGGAACGCAGCGGGCCGTGATCCGCAGCCTCGACCGGCCACCCCGACAACCGTTCCTGCTGTACCTGTCGGGGATCTCGACCGGGCCGCCGTCCGGCGGTGCCGAGCACGTCGAGGAGCTGATGGGGGAGCTGCGGCGGCTGGTCGGCCCGGACCCGTGGATCAACGCGCTCGGCGCGATGGGTAGCGGCTCGGCGCTGATGTGGAGTGGCGAGTGGGACCGGGCCAGGACCGCGCTGAACACCGCGCTCGACGGCTTCCGGAGCACCGGGGACCGGTGGGGCTGCATGATCACGCTCGGTGCGCTCGGCGAGCTGGCCGCCTGGCAGGGTGACCCGGAGACGGCGGGGGCACACATGGACGAGGCGATGGGAATGGTCGAGGCGCTCGGTTCGGCCGTCGACCAGGCCGACATGCTGCGGACCAGGGGCGAGATCCGGCTGCGCGCCGGTGACCTCGGTGCGGCGAGGGACGACTTCGCCGGTGCGCTGCTCCTGGCGCAGCGCAGCGGAGCGCCCGAGTTCGTGGCCAGCGCCCGCCTCGGCCTCGCCCAGGTGGCGCGGCTGCACGGTGATCTGGTCGAGGCGAGACGGCTCTGCGGGGAGGCGCTGGTCGGCGGGTTGACCGGCTGGTACGTCGGCGAGGCCACCCGTTCGGAGATCCTCCACGTGCTCGACGAGATCACCGAGGCGGAGAAGGCCGGAGCCCCGAACGGGCCCGGTGCGGTGCCGTCAGCGGACGGTGCGTGACCCGTCAGCGCCTGACCGCACCGTGGGGGCATGACGACATACGAGGTGGTCGCCGAGGGTCTGGGCAAACGGTACGGCCCCACCCGCGCGCTCGACAGATTCGACCTGGCCGTGCCGACCGGCACGGTCTACGGGCTGCTGGGGCCCAACGGCGCGGGAAAGACGACGGCGGTACGGATCCTCACGACGCTCCTGCGCTTCGACGCGGGCAGGGCCACGGTGGCCGGGTTCGACGTGCTGCGCCAGCCGGACGAGGTGCGTGCGCGGATCGGGTTGACCGGGCAGTACGCCGCAGTCGACGAGACCCTCAGTGGCCGGCAGAACCTGGAGCTGTTCGGCCGCCTGTTCCGGCTCGGCCGACGGGAGGCCCGGCAACGCGCCACCGAACTCCTGGAACGGTTCGGGCTCGCCGAGGCGGCGGGCCGCTCCGCCGGTGAGTACTCGGGTGGGATGCGCCGTCGGCTGGACCTCGCCGCCAGCCTGATCCGTACGCCGCGCGTGCTCTTCCTCGACGAGCCGACGACCGGCCTGGACCCGCGCAGCCGCAACCAGGTGTGGGACCTGGTCCGCGCTCTGGTCGCCGAGGGGACCACGGTGCTGCTCACCACGCAGTACCTGGAGGAGGCCGACCAGCTCGCCCACCGGATCTCGGTGATCGACGCCGGTCGGGTGGTGGCGGAGGGCTCACCCGACGAGCTGAAGTCGATGACCGGCGGCGACCGGATCGAGGTGGTGGTGCGTGACGCGGCCGACCTGGACCTGGCCGCCCGCATCGTCGCGCCGATCTGCGGCGCGGAGCCCGAGCGTGACCCGGAGATCCGGCACCTCAGCGTGCCGGTGACCGACCGGGTCGCCGGGCTGGTCGACGTGGTGCGGGCGTTGGACGACGCGGGGGTCGCGGTCGAGGACATCGGCCTGCGGCGCGCCACGTTGGACGAGGCGTTCCTGCACCTGACCGGGCATCGGCCCGACGAGACGCGCGAACCTGTCGGGGCCGGACGAAAGGCGGACGTGGGATGACCACCGCAGTGGCCGACGGTTGGACGATGACCAGGCGCAACATGATCCACGTGGTCCGCCAGCCGGAGGAGGTGATCCTCTACTTCTCACTGCCGATCATGTTCGTGCTGGTCTTCGGGTACGTGTTCGGCAGCGGCATGCAGGTGCCCGGTGGTGGCAACTACCGCGAGTTCCTGCTGCCGGGGGTCTTCGTGATGACGATGCTCTACGGGCTGGGGGCCACCGCGACCGGCGTGGCGCTGGACCTCAGCCGGGGTGTCGTCGACCGGTTCCGGTCGATGCCGATGGCACGGTCCGCCCTGATGACCGGTCGCAGTGCCGCCGACCTGCTGCGCGCCATGCTGGAGATGTCCACCCTGCTGGTCTGCGGCCTGCTCGTCGGCTGGCAGTGGCGACTCGGGGTGGGCAAGGCCCTGCTCGCGGTCGGGCTCCTCCTGCTGCTGCGGGTCGCGATCACCTGGGTGGGGATCTACCTGGCGCTGCTGGTCCGCAACCCGGACACGGTCGGCGTGATCGTCTTCCCGGCGGCGTTCCCGTTCACCGCGGTCTCCAACGTCTTCGTGTCACCCGAGCTGATGCCGTCGGTGATCGGGACGATCTCGGAGTGGAACCCGTTGTCGGCCACCGTCGCGGCGATCCGCGAGCTGTTCGGCAACCCGGGCCTGGGTGGCGACTCCTGGCCGGCGGAGCACGCGCTGTTGCTGGCGGTGCTGTGGCCGGTGCTGCTGATCGCGACGTTCGCACCGCTGGCGGTGCGCCGCTATCGACGCCTGAGCCGCTGACCCCCGCGCGCCGGTGGCCGCCTCAGGTCACCGGCGCGCGAGGCGCAGCGCGTACCAGGCGGCACCGGCGGCGAGCACACCGAAGCCCGCGAGGACGCTGGCCACGGGCAGGTTGACCGCCAGCAACAGACATCCGACCAGCCCCAGGCCGGCGAGCACCCGCACCGGCAGCCGTCGACCGGGCTCCCGCCCCAGCGTGAGCGCCGCCGCGTTGGTGATCGCGTAGTAGACGAGCACCGTGCAGCTGGAGAAGCCGATGGCCCCGCGTACGTCGCCGACCAGCACGACCACGATGACCACGGCGGCGACCGCCAGTTCGGCGCGGTGCGGTACCCGGCGCACGGGGTGCACGGCGGCCAGCGCGCCGGGCAGGTCACGGCGGCGGGCCATCGCGAGGGTGGTCCGGCCCACCCCGGCGACCAGGGACAGCAGCACCCCGACGACCGCGATCGTGGCCCCGGCGCGGACCAGCCAGGCCAGCCCGGGCAGCCCGGCGGTGGTCACCACGTCGACTAGGGGCGCGGCGGAATCGGCCAGCCGGTCGGCACCGAGCACGCCGAGCGTGACCACGGCCAGCACCAGGTAGATCACGAGCACCGCCCCGAGCGCCAGCGGCACCGCGCGGGGGATGGTCCGTCGCGGGTCGCGGACCTCCTCGCCGAGCGTGGCGATCCGGGCGTACCCGGCGAAGGCGAAGAAGAGCAGCCCGGCGGCGGTGAGCACACCCCGGGCGGAGCCGCCGGGCTCGCCGAGCCGATCCAGGTGCACCGGACCGCCCGCCACCCCGACGACCGTGACCAGGGCCAGCACCGCGAGCACCAGCGCCACCAGCAGTCTCGTGACGGTGGCCGTCTTCCCGATGCCGCGCAGGTTCACCCCGGTCACCGCGAGCACCGCGCCGACCGCGACCAACCGGGCCTGCCCCGGCCACAGGTACGCCCCGATGGTCAACGCCATCGCCGCGCAACTCGCCGTCTTGCCGACCACGAAGCCCCAGCCGGCCAGGAACCCGGCGAACGGCCCGAGGCGCTCCCGACCGTAGACGTAGGTGCCGCCGGACTCCGGGTAGCGGGCCGCCAGTCGCGCCGAGCTGGTCGCGTTGCAGAAGGCGACGAAGCCGGCCAGCACCAGCGCGGGCAGCAACCCGGCGCCGCCGGCCGCCGCCGCGGCCGGGCCGAAGACCACGAAGACGCCCGCGCCGAGCATCGAGCCCAACCCGATGACAACCGCGTCGGGTACGCCGAGCCGCCGCGACAGTTGGTCCACGGGCCGGAACCCTAGGGGTACGAGGTGAACGGCCGGTCCCACTCACGTAGCCGGCCGGGGAGCGGGATGTCGTCCCAGGGCACCCGGTGCAGCAGCCGGTCCAGGAAGATCCCGAGCAGCAGGGCCGCCACGCCGTCGGTGAGCCAGTGGAAGTTCAGGTAGGTCGTGGTGACCAGCAGGATCGCCGGGGGAGCGAATCGGATCAGCCGGTGCACGGTCGGGTGCAGTCGCCCCGCCGTCAGCGCGGTCAGCAGCACGGCGATCACCCCGTACCAGACGATCGCGTTGGCGACGTGCCCAGACGGGTAGGAAAGGTCGTACTCGGTGGGCGGCAGGTCGTTGAAGATCCGAACCGACCGGGTCGGCGGCAGATCGGAGCTGGGCGCGGCCCGGTCGGTCAGGATCTTGAGCGGCCCGACCGTCAGATACAGGAGGACGAACGCGCCCGCCAGCAGCAGCAGTGGTCGGACCGTGCGGCTCCGCCAGGCCACCGCCAGGCCGAGCGCCCCGGCGATCGGCATCAGCAGCCAACCACCCTGGCCGAGGAAGTTGAACACCCGGGCCGTCCAGTAGATCGGCGCCGGGTGGTGGGCGTAGGCCCATTCCCGGACCGCGAGGTCCAGACCGAGCAACGCACCTCCGGCGAGGGCGAGGGTCAACGCGCCGAACCCGACCAGCAGCAGCGCGTCGAACCACCAACCGGCCGGGCGGACAGGCCGTAGCCGCAGGTCACGTCGTACCGCCGTGGGTTTGAGCACGCGACCACGCTACCGGCCCGGCGCGAGGCCGGGGTGTTCGGCGCTGTGGGCCCAACCACGATGTGAGGCGATGCGGGGGGCGAGGCGTCATGCTTGTGCCCGTGCGGATCACGTCTGCCCTCGTGGACCCGGCGCTGCTCGACCTGCCCTGGTCGACACCGCTGGAGGAGTGGCCTGCCCAACACCTGGTGGCCCTGCCGCAGGGCATCTCCCGACACATCGTCCGGTTCGTCCGGCTCGGTGACTTCGTGTACGCGTTCAAGGAGACCCGCGAGCGGATCGCCGAGCGGGAGTACGACCTGCTCAGGGCCCTGGAACGGATCGACTTTCCCTCGGTCGAGGCGGTGGCGGTCGTCGCCGACCGGCAGACCGAGGACGGGGAACCCCTCGAATCGGTGCTGATCACCCGGCACCTCCAGTTCTCCCTGCCGTATCGGGCGCTGTTCTCGCACACCCTGCGGCCGGAGACGATGAGCCGGCTGCTCGACGCGCTCGCCGCCCTGATCGTGCGGATGCACCTCACCGGCTTCTTCTGGGGCGACTGCTCGCTGTCGAACACGCTGTTCCGCCGGGACGCGGGCGCGTTCGCCGCCTACCTGGTGGACGCGGAGACGGGGGCGTTGCACAACTCACTCTCCAACGGTCAGCGCGGTGAGGACCTGGAGATCGCCCGGGTGAACATCTTCGGTGAGGCGCTGGATCTCCAGGCCGCCGGCCTGCTGCACGAGTCCATCGACCCCGAGGTGGTCTGCGAGGAGGTCGTGCAGCGCTACGAGCGACTGTGGCACGAGATCACCTACGAGCAGGCCGTCGAGCGGGAGGCCCGGCACGACATCGAGGGCCGGATCCGCCGCCTCAACGAGCTGGGCTTCGACGTGGCCGAGGTGGCCATGTCGTCCATCGACGACGGGCGTTACCTGGTGCGGCCGAAGGTCGTCGACGCCGGCTACCACACCCGGCGGCTGCTGCGGCTGACCGGTCTGGACGCCGAGGAGAACCAGGCGCGCAAGCTGCTCAACGACCTGGACGCCTATCGGGCGGAGAGCGACCTGACCGACGAGCAGCAGGCCGCGCACCGCTGGCTCACCGAGGTCTTCGAGCCGGTGGTCCGGGCCGTTCCCGCGCACCTGCGCCGCAAGCTGGAGCCGCAGGAGCTGTTCGCGCAGATCATCGAGCACAAGTGGCTGCTCTCCGAGCAGGCCGGCCGGGACGTCGGGATGCGCCACGCAGTCCAGTCGTACCTGGCCGACGTGCTGGTGCACCGCCCCGACGAGCAGGCCATCCTCGGCGTCGAAGT
The DNA here is from genome assembly GCF_022230955.1 of Micromonospora cabrerizensis. GTDB lineage: Bacteria > Actinomycetota > Actinomycetes > Mycobacteriales > Micromonosporaceae > Micromonospora > Micromonospora cabrerizensis. Next base: position 58,733 of record NZ_JAKKFI010000098.1, on the reverse strand, counting down.
CCCCAGCCTCAACTGACCTTCGCCCCACGAACGGCCCGACCTGCGCTCGCTCCGGCAGCGCCAGAGTCGGCAGCGTGGTGTTGACGCCCTGTAGAGCTGCCCCACGGGTGGGGCAGGGTTGATGCGTCATGCGCCGACATCGATCGTCCGCGCGGTCCGCGCGGACGGTTCTCGGCGATCGCCGGGACTTCCGGCGCCCCCTGCCCCATATCCGGGGCAGCTCTACAGGCTGCGCACCAGGCGCCCGCACCAGAGCGGCCCGGTCACCACCCGACGACTACGAGCGAGTTCCGACGACTACGAGCGAGTTCGAACGCTACGGCGTCAGTCCACCCAGGAGCCCCCACGCAGCACCCGGACCACGTTCAGGTCGGCGTCCAGCACCACCAGGTCGGCGCGAAGGCCCACCTGGAGGGCGCCCACCCGGTCGCCCAGCCCGATGGCCCGTGCGGGGGTGGTGGCCACCATCCGGGTGGCGTCGGAGATCGGGATCCCGGCGTCCACGGCGTGCCGCAGCGCGGCGTCCATGGTCAGGGTGCTGCCGGCGATCGCGCCGTCGCGGGCGAGCCGGGCCACCCCGTCGGACACGGTGACGGCCTGACCGCCCAGTTCGTACTCGCCGTCGGCCATCCCCGCGGCGGCCATCGCGTCCGTGATCAGCGCGGCCCGGTCCGGCCCGGCGGTCGCGGCGGCGAAGGTCAGCATCCCGTCGTGCAGGTGCACCCCGTCGGCGACCAGTTCGCAGATCACGGTGGGTGCGTCGAGCAGGGCCACCACCGGGCCTGGTTCCCGGTGGTGCACGGGACGCATACCGTTGAACAAATGGGTGCCGACGCTGGCGCCAGCGGCGACCGCCGCGCGGGTCTGCTCGTACGTCGCGTCCGTGTGGCCGACCGCCGCCACCACCCGCTGCGCGGTGAGGAGCTTGATCGCCTCCAGTGCGCCGTCGCGTTCCGGGGCGAGGGTGACCATCCGGACCGCGCCCCGGCCCAGCTCGATCAGCTCGGTCAGCTCGTCTGTCGACGGGTCGCGCAGGTACTCCGGGTTCTGCGCGCCACACCGAGCCGCGGAGAGGTAGGGCCCTTCGAAGTGGACGCCCGCCAGCACACCCTCGTCGACCAGGGGAGCGAACGCCTCGGTGGCCGCGCGCATCAGCGGGAAGGGCGCGCTGACCAGGCTCGCCAGCAGCGTGGTCGTGCCGTGCGCGAGGTGGAAGTCGGCCGCTGCCCGTGCCTCGGCGGCGTCTCCCGTGGTGAAGGTGTGCCCGCCACCGCCGTGGGTGTGCATGTCGACGAAGCCCGGCAGGATCCAGTGCCCGTCGCGGACCGACGGGTACTCGGCCACCGCGGTGATCCGATCCCCGTCCCACTCGACGCAGCCCTGCCGGATGACACCGGTCGGGGTCACCACGCGGCCGTTCACCCGTGCGGTCATCGTTTCTCCTGGTGGTCACGGACGCCCAGGGCGTCCAGGGCGAGCAGGGCGGCACCGAGGCAGCCGGCCTCGTCGCCGAGGGCCGCCGCGACCAGTCGCGGCTCCCGGTGGAAGGTCATCCGCTCGTGCAGAGCTGCCCGCAGGGGAATCAACAGCCGGTCCCCGGCCTGGGCCAGGCCGCCGCCCAGCACGATCGTCGCCACGTCGAACAGCGCCTGCCCGGTGGCCAGCCCGTCGGCGAGCGCCTCGACGGCCTCCTGCCAGACCTCGCTGGCGAGTGGCTCGCCGGCGGCGGCCCGCTCGGCCACCTCGGCGGCGGTCACCGGAGCGTCGGCTGTCGCACCGGCCAGTTCGGCTGTCCCACCGGCGAGTTCGGCGTAGCGGCGTCCGATCGCGGCGGCTGAGGCGACCGCCTCCAGGCAGCCGGGTCGACCGCAGCCGCAGCGCGGGCCGTCGGGCCGGACCAGGATGTGGCCGATCTCCCCGGCGGCGCCGTGGGCGCCCACGGCGGCCCTGCCGTCGACGACGTGCGCGGCGGCGATGCCGGTGCCGATCGCCACGAACAGCACGTGCCCGGTGCCGCGCCCGGCGCCGAGCCGGGCCTCGGCGAGACCACCGACGCGCACGTCGTGGCCGAGCGCCGTCGGCAGGCCGAGCCGCCGGACCGCCAGGTCCCGCAGGGGTACGTCCCGGAAGCCCACGTTCGCCGACCAGACCGCGACGCCGCGTGCCTCGTCCACCACCCCGGGCACGGCGATGCCGACCGCGATGGGGGTGAGGCCGTCGGCGCGGGCCTTGTCGGCGAGCCCGACGGCTACGTCGAGGATCGTGCCGACCACGGCCGTCGGGCCGCGGGAGGCGTCGGTGGGGTGCCGCTCGGTGCGTACCGCGACGCCGTCCGGCCGGACCAGGGCGCACTTCATGCCGGTGCCGCCGACGTCCAGCGCGACGACCACGCGGTCCGCGTCCACGGCGTGGCTCACGGTGCCGGCTCGGTTCGCGACTGCGGGGCTCGCGAACCCGGCTCACTCCTCGCGCTCACGCCAGCACCACCGACCGGCTCAGGTGCCGGGGCGCGTCCGGGTCGAGACCCCGGCTGGTGGCGAGCGCGACCGCGAAGCGTTGCGCCAGGATCAGGTCGGCCATCGGGTCGACCGGGGTACGACCGGCGGACCAACTGCCCAGCACCGTGCGCCAACCGTGGGTGCGGCTGTGCACGAAGGCCGCGCCGGTGGCGGCCACGTCCTCGGGCAGACCCTCGGGCAGCTCCCCGAAAGCCCAGACCAGCCGGCCGGGCGCGGCGACCGAGATGGGACCGTGCCGGTAGTCCATCGCCGGGTATGCCTCGGCCCAGAAGGTGGCCGTCTCACGACACTTCAGCGCTGCCTCCTGGGCCAGCCCGACCGTCCACCCCCGACCGAGGAAGGTGACCTGCCCGATGGTGGCCGGGTCGATCGGCAGCGGGGAGCGCACCGCCACCTCGGCGTCGGCGGCGAGGGCGGTCACCGGGTCGCCGAGGTGGGCCCGCAGCAGGGCCAGCGCGGTGGTCGCGAAGCGGGTCTGCACCACCGACCGCTCGTCGGCGAAGGGCATGGCCACCGTTGCGGTGGCCAGGTCGACCGCCGGGGACGCCGGGTCGCCGACGATGACGGTGGTGGGTGTGCGCCCGCGCAGCGCGGCGAGCAGGTCCAGCACCTCGGTGGTGCAACCGGAGCGGGTGATCGCGATCAGCCGGTCGTAGTGGCGGCCGGCGGGGAACTCGGATGCCTGGAACGCGTCGGTCTCGCCCTGGCCGGCCTGCTCGCGGCGGGCCGCGTACGCCATCGCCATGAACCACGACGTGCCGCAACCGACGACGGCGACCCGCTCACCGGGGCGCGGCAGGTCACCGCGTACGACGTCGGCCAGCTCCGCGGCCTCCCGCCAGCAGTCGGGTTGGCTCGCGATCTCCGCGTCCACGTACGCCATGGGAAACTCCTTGCAGGGGCGACCGGTGCGCAATACGGCTCGTTAGGCCCGCATTTCGCGCGTTATTCTGCGCGAACGCGGGTGGCCATGGCAACCGACCAGCCGATCGCGCAGGTCGGTCTTTTGCGCCAGCCTAGTTTCGCGCACTAGTGTGCACGCAATCAATCACCGTCCGTGCAGTTTGCTGGGAGGGCCGCCGCGGTGGACCGGTACGCCAGATGGAACGCCCTGCTCGAGATGCTGACCGACAACGGCCGGGTCAGCGTGGAGGCGGCAGCCGAGCGGCTGGACGTCTCCCAGGCCACCATCCGGCGTGACTTCGACCAGCTCGCGCAGCAGCAGATGATCACGAGGACCCGGGGCGGCGCGGTCGCCAACGGCGTCTCGTACGACCTGCCCCTGCGCTACAAGACGGCCAAGCACTCGGCGGAGAAGCAGCGGATCGGCGCAGCCGCCGCCGCGCTCGTCACGCCGGGCACCGTGGTCGGCCTGAACGGCGGCACCACCAGCACCGAGGTCGCGAGGGCTCTCGCCGTCCGGCCGGATCTCAACACCAACGCCGAGGGCGCCCAGCTCACCGTGGTGACCAACGCGCTGAACATCGCCAACGAGTTGCTGGTGCGGTCCCGGATGAAGGTTGTGGTGGCCGGCGGAGTGGTGCGCCCGAAGTCGTTCGAACTCGTCGGCCCGCTGGGCGGGGCGCTGCTGCGTGAGGTCACCCTCGACGTCGCGTTGCTCGGTGTGGACGCGATCGACCCGCAGCTCGGCGCCGCAGCCCACCACGAGGGCGAGGCGGCAATGAACAACCTGATGGTGGCCCGGGCCAAGCGCGTGGTCATCATCGCGGACTCGTCCAAACTGGGCGGGCACGCCTTCGCCCGGATCTGCCCGGTCGAACGGGTGGAGACGCTGGTGACCGACTCCGGTGCCGACCCGACGGTGGTGGAGGCGTTCCGCGCCGCCGGCGTACAGGTCATCTGCGCCTGAGCGGTCACGCTCCGTCGATGAAACAGCCGGATCGGCGCGTCGATGCATACCAAGTATTGCGGCCTTCTGCATACCGCGTATGGTGTCGCCTGTCACGCCCACCCATCGGGGGAGGTGCAGCTTGCCAGCTGTCCTGGAGATCGAAGGTCTACGTAAGACGTACAAGAGTCGTCGACGCGGCACCCGCAACGCGCTCGACGGCTTCGACATGCGGGTCGACGCGGGGCAGGTGCACGGCTTCCTCGGCCCGAACGGGTCCGGCAAGACGACGACGCTGCGTACCCTGCTCGGCCTGATCCGGCCCGACGGCGGGCGGATGTCGCTGCTCGGGCACGAGGTGCCCGACGCGCTGCCCGCCGTCGCCGGCCAGGTCGGCGCGATCGTGGAGAGCCCGCAGTTCTTCCCGCACTTCACGGCACGGGACACGCTGTCCCTGCTGGCCGGTGCCGGTGAGGTGCCGGCCACGCGGGTAGACGAGGTGCTGGAACTCGTCGGGCTGCGCGACCGGTCCGGTGAGCGGGTCAAGACGTACTCGTTGGGCATGAAGCAGCGGCTCGCCGTGGCCTCGGCCCTGCTGAAGAACCCGAAGCTGCTCATCCTGGACGAGCCGGCCAACGGCCTCGACCCGGGCGGCATCCGGGAGATGCGCACGCTGATGCGTACCCTCGCCGAATCCGGCATGACCGTGGTCCTGTCCAGCCACATCCTCGGCGAGATCCAGCTGATCTGCGACTCGGTCACCATCATCTCGCTGGGTCGGCGGGTCGCCTTCGGCCCGGTTGACGAGGTGCTCGCGCAGCACTCGTCCAGTGCGGTCCGGATCCGGCTGGAAGCGGTCAGCGACCTGCCGGCGGCCATCGAGACGCTCACCCGGGCGGGGATCCAGGTCACCGGGCACCCCGACCACCTGATGCTGGCCGGCGTCGACAAGCCGGCCTCGGTGACGCGGCTGCTCGCCGAGCAGAACCTCTATGTCAGCGAGTTGGCGCCGATCGCCGTCGATCTCGAGAGCGTCTTCCTCGAACTGACCGCCACCGCGCCGGTCCCCGGTCAGCACCGGCAGGTCGACGAGTCCATGAAGGTCGGCGGGACGGGTCAGCCCGGCCCCGCCGGGGGAGGGTGGGGCGCGTGAGCCTCTTTCGGACGGAGCTGCGCCGGCTCACCAAGCGGCGTTTCACCCGGTACATGACCCTGCTCGGCCTGCTGGTGCTGGCCGCGGTCGTGATCGGGGTGTTCTTCAGCAACCAGAAAATCGGCGCGGAGCAGCTCGCGCGGGCCGAGGTTCAGGCCGACCAGCAGTACCAGGAGCAGGTGCGCTACATCGAGCAGGAGCGCGTCGCGTGCGAGCAGGCCAAGAAGGCCGGCACGCCCAACGACGGCCGCTACCCGGACGATTGCTCGATGATCACGCCGCCGTCGCGGGACCAGATCGAGGCGAAGTGGTTCCTGCCCTCGACGTTCGACTTCCGGGAGACGTTCGACGAGACGCTGATCCCGTTCGCGGCGATCCTCGCCCTCGTCGGGTTCGTGGTCGGTGCGTCCTTCGTCGGTGCCGAGTGGAGCACCGGCGGCATGATGAACCTGCTGCTCTGGCGGCCCAAGCGGCTCACCGTGCTGCTCACCAAGCTGGCCGCGCTGCTGACCGGCATCCTGGCGGTGACGCTGCCCGCCGCGGTGCTCTGGTTCGCCGGGTTCTGGGCGGTCGCGTCCTTCCGGGGCAGCACCGAGAAGATGACCTCCGGTGTCTGGCAGTCGTTCATGCTGACCGGGGTGCGCGGTGTGGTGTTGGTGCTGGCCCTCACCACCATCGGGTTCGCCCTGGCGTCGCTGGGCCGGCACACCGCGATGGCACTCGGCGGCGTCGTGGCCTTGATGGTGGTCGGCCAGTTCGGCCTGGGCATCCTGCTGTCGATGGCGAACGTCCGCTGGGCCGAGGCCTTCCTGCTGCCCACGTACGCGCTGGCCTGGATGACGAAGACCGTCACCTTGCAGGACTGGAACTCCTGCAACGCGACCTACTACGGAGAGTGCAAGCCGGACACTCTGGACATCACCTGGCAGCAGTCGTCCGTACTGCTCTCGGTCGGGGTGGTGGTGATCCTCGGGGCGGCGCTCTGGGCGATGCGTCGCCGCGACATCTCCTGACCTGACCGAAGTGACGTGACGCGGCCGGCCCGGCCGTCGGGGTTCCCGACGGCGCGGGGCCGGCCGCGCCGCCTGCTGCGTCCCTGGTCGCCCCTGGCTAGGCTGAGCGACATGTCCGCCGACACCACCCCGGCCGCCCCCGAGCCGTCCACCGACGCTCGTCCGGGTGACGCGGCGGGTGGCGCCGGGCCGACCGTCCCGACTCCCCGGCCGGCACCGCCCATCGAGACCACCGACGCGTCGGCGTTGCCCGTCGAGGCCGACGACGATTTGGCGTTTTCCGTCGAGGCCGACGACGAGCCGGCGCCGCCCGCTGACCCCACTGATCCGCCGCCCGGGTTGACCGAGCGGGAGCGGGCCATCCTCGCCTTCGAGCAGCAGTGGTGGCGGCACGCCGGTGCCAAGGAGCAGGCCGTGCGGGACACCTTCGGGGTCTCCTCGACCCGTTACTACCAACTGCTCAACGGGCTGCTGGACAACCCGGCCGCCCTCGCCGCCGAGCCGTTGCTGATCGGCCGGCTGCGCCGCCTGCGCTCGTCGCGCGCCCGCAACCGGCGCCGCTGACCGCGTTATTCCCCGCACGGCTGACTCGTCCCTTTTCTCCCGCCGTTGCCTCGGTGGCGGTCGTCGCGCCGGACGGCTGAACCGCATGTCGGCTGGCCAGGCGGGTAGGCGGCAGGCGTTCCGAGGTCGCCACGCGACCCGGGACTCAGGAGGGGAGCGGGGGATGACGGCTACATCAACGCCCCGGACCCAGCCGAAGCGGGCACGTGCGGTTCTGCCCCGGACGAAGCAGACTGCCCGGGAGTTGCCGGACGCCCTGCGGGGTCGGTGAAGGAGTCGGGAGGGAGCAGGTCATGTCCAGCGATCCGGATCGGATCTGGCGGGAGATCGAAACCACCCGCACCGAGTTGAGCAACGACGTCGACGCGCTGACCGAGAAGGTCAACCCGCGTCGGGCTGCCCGTCAGGTGCAGGGAGAGGCGCATGCAGCCGCCGACGACCTTCGACAGCGCTGACCCGATGGGCGCGTCGGGGCAGGGGCGGATGATGCGGGTTCGCTCCGCGTCCGCGCCGGCTCCGGCCCGGCCGGTCAACGAGGACCTGGTCTTCCGGTTCGGTCCGCTGGTCGGCGTCCTGGACGGCGCGACAGTGCCGGACGGCTTCGACACCGGCTGTGTGCACGGGCCGGAGTGGTACGTCCGGCACCTGGCCGCCCGGATCGGGGTGGCGGAAGCGGTCCGTCCGGCGGCCCGGCTGACCAGCAACCTTGCTGCGGCCATCCTCGCGGTACGCGCCGACCACGGCGGGCAGTGCGACCTCGACCATCCCGGCACCCCGTCGAGCACGGTCTGCCTGCTGCGTGACTGCGGCGACCAGGTGGACTACCTGGTCCTCTGCGACAGCCCCCTGGTCCTGGACACCGGCGGCCAGGTCAGCGTGGTGACCGACAACCGGTTGGACGGGGCCATGGCGGAGCTGCGGGAGACGGTCGCGACCGTGCCGGCCGGCGCGGCGGACCCGGTCACCCGGTTCCGGCACGCCGTGACTCTCCAGCGGGAGCGGATGAACCGCACCCACGGCTACTGGGTCGCAGCCGCCGACCCCGACGCGGCCTTCCACGCGGTGACCGGAAACCTGCCCCGGCACGGCCCGGCGGCGCTACGCCGGGCGGCGCTGCTCAGTGACGGCGCGTCCAGCATGGTCGAGCAGTTCGGGTTGACCGACTGGGCGGGTCTGCTGGACCTGCTGAGCACCGACGGGCCGGGCGCGTTGATCGACCGGGTCCGGGCCGCCGAGCGCGACCACCCCGATCGGCTGCGCCGGCACAAGCCCACCGACGACGCCTCGGTGGTGTTCTGCGAGTTCGAGTAGGCGGATCACGGATTTTCTACCCCCACGGGTGACAACAGAGCGTGAGGAGGAACACCCACGCCGCCCGACCGGCCGGTACGGCTGACCGGACCGCCACTGGATGCCCAATGGGGTGGACTTCAGCCAATGAGGCCGGCAGACTGCGGCACGTGGCGGGTGCGGTCCGGCTGGAGCCGGTGGACGAGCAGAACCTGGAGCCGTTGCTCTCCGTAGCGGCTGCCGAGGCCGAACCGGATGACGTGATGCCTCCGGTCGAGGCGCCCGCCGGTTGGTCGCTCGCCCGCCGGGAGGCGTTCCGGGAGTTTCACCGGGCGAGCTTCGGTGGCCTGGACGGCCCGACCGGTTCCCAGATGTACGCGATCCTCGTCGGCGGCGAGGTCATGGGCATGGTCCGGATGACGCGCTGTGACGAGCCCGGCACGGTGGAGACCGGCATGTGGCTCGGGCGCTCGGCCCGGGGGCAGGGAATCGGCGCTGTCGCCCTGCGCGAGCTGTTGAACGCGGCGGCGCGGGCCGGCATGAGGGCCGTCGTCGCGGAGACGACCCGGGACAATTTCGGCGCGGTCGCCGTACTCGAGAAATGCGGCGCGAAACTGCGCGAGGACGGCGGAAAGGTGCGCGCCGAAATCTGCCTCGATTCGACGCCGCCCGCGCTCTAGGGGTCCTTTCGCGCTTTCGGCTTCTCTGTCGTTCTCCCTGCTCTTGACCGCTGCGATGTCCGGTCTGGGCCCCGTTGTGCCGCCTTTCCGAATGCTCTTCCTCGGCATACCCGAAAATTGTCGTAGCGGTTTCGGAGTAGTACGGCCGGGTACTGCCCGCCGGGTCCGCAGATACGGGACGTCTGATCGAGGGCATGGTTCACGCTGTTCCCCGGTAACCCTGCTCCGACCCGCACCGGGCAGACGTCCGGATCGACCGGGGAGCGTAGGGAGACCTCATGAAGGCCGGAACACGAATCGGACTGGCGGTGGGCTTCGGCTACCTGCTGGGCCGCCGCCGCAAGCTGCGTACGGCGCTCACCCTGGCTGCGGCGGTCGCCGCCGGCCGAGCGAGCCGGGACCCGGGCGGCCTGCTGAAGCGGGGCACGGACGCGTTGCACTCGTCCCCCCAACTGAGCAATCTGGGCCGGCTCGGAGTGCCGCTGGTCAACGCCGGTCGGGCAGCCGCGACCGCCGCTGCCGGCAGCGGCGTCGACGCGCTCACCGGGCGGCTGCGCGGCTCGGCTGACGCCCTGCGCCGCCGCTCCGGTACGCAGAGCGGCTCCGCCGACAACAGCTCCGCCGACAACAGCTCCGACGGCAACGGCTCCGACGGCAACGGCGGCGGCGGCGCGACGAACGACCGCGGTGACTCGACCGCCGGTCAGCGGCGGGGGCGGTGACCATGGCGCAGAACAACCCGGCGGGACTTGGCGACAAACTGCGCGGCCAGTTGGTCGGCGAGGTGCGCAACCTGGCCGGCGCGATCGGTGACCGCGCCGTGAGTGTGGTGACCGAACGGATCACCGGTGCGACCGGTCGGCTGAGCGAGTACGCGCGTCAGGGCGGCGGGCCCGGCCTGATCGCCACAGCCACGGGTGCGCAGAAGTTGGCCGAGGGCGGCTCACCGGTGAAGGCGATGGTGCACGCCGGTGTGGCCGGCGGTAAGGAGAAGCTGATGTCGGCTCTCGGCCGCGCGGGCGGCAAGGGTGGTAAGGGCGGCGCCAAGAAGAAGGTCACCAACATCGTCGAGACGATCGAGGTCGGTGTGCCGGTACGGGCCGCGTACAACCAGTGGACGCAGTTCGGCGACTTTCCGAGCTTCATGAAGAAGGTCGAGCAGGCCGAGAACGACTCGGACGAGAAGATGACCTGGAAGGCGCAGGTCTTCTGGTCGCACCGGACCTGGGAGTCGACCATCGTCCGGCAGGTGCCGGACAAGCTCATCCACTGGCGATCCAAGGGCGAGAAGGGCTCGGTCGACGGCACCGTCACCTTCCATGAGATCACCCCGGACCTGACCCGCATCCTCGTGGTGCTGGAGTACCACCCGCAGGGTCTCTTCGAACACACCGGCAACCTGTGGCGCGCCCAGGGCCGGCGGGTGCGGCTGGAGCTGAAGCACTTCGTCCGGCACGTGATGACCGAGGTGGCGCTCGACCCGGACCAGGTCGAGGGCTGGCGCGGCGAGATCCGCGACTCCCAGGTGGTCAAGGACCACGAGACCGGCCTGCGCGAAGAGCAGGAGCAGCGTGAGCCGGCCCGGGAGCGGCGCGGCGGGGCGCCGGCCGACACCGGGGCCGACGAGTACGCGGAGGAGGAGCAGGCCCAGGAGGAGCCGCGCCGCCGACCGGGCGGGCGACTGCGCCAACGGCCACCTCGACGACCGGCCGAGCCGGAGTACGACGAGGAGTACGAGGCCTACGAGGACGGCTACGACGAGGGCTACGCGGACGAGCCCGACGAGGAACCTCCGCCGCCACCGCGCCGTCGCTTGGCGGACCGCGCTCGACGTCCGGAGCCCCGCGAGGAGCCGCAGCGGCCCCGGCCGCCCGTCCGACGTGGACCGGAGCCGCCGCGCCGACCCGTGGTGCGCCGCCGCCGGGAGGAAGAGGAGTGACGGTGCTGCCCGGTGATGAGGCCGCCGGCGGTGCCCTGGAACGGGTGGGTTCTGCCGGCGGGCTCGCCGACGTGGTGGAGACGGTGCTCGACAAGGGTGTCGTGATCGACGCGCAGGTGACGGTCGGGGTCGTCGGCATCCCCCTGTTGGAGATCAACGCTCGGGTGGTGGTCGCGAGCATCGAGACGTACCTGCGGTTCGCCGAGGCGGTCGACCGGCTGGACATCTCCCCGGACGAGGGCGAAGGGCTGGCCGGCCTCCTCGGAGGTGTCACCGGTGCGGTCCGTGACGTCACCGGGTCGGTGCGGGACGTCACCGGCGCGGTCGGGGACGCCACCGGCAACGTGCGCGACCTCGGGAGGAGCTGAGATGGCGGACGAGACAGGGCTGTTCGTCTACGGGCTGGTGCCGGCCGACGTGGAGGCGACGCCCGACGCCGCCGGGGTCGGCGACCCGCCCGGCGAGGTGACGGTGATCCGGCACGGAGATGTCGCCGCCCTGGTCAGCGCGGTGCCGCTGGACGCGCCGCTCGGCCGGTCGGCCGACCTGCGGGCGTACCAGGAGTTGCTGGACGGGACGGCCGCCGTGGCGCCGGTGCTGCCGGTACGGTTCGGCACCGTGGTCACCGGCTCGGACGCGGTGCTCGACCTGCTCCGACCGCACCACGACCGGTTCGCCGCCGCGCTGGCCGAGTTCGAGGGCAGGGTGCAGTACGTCGTGCACGGGCGCTTCGACGAGCGGGCGTTGCTGCGCGGCATTCTCGACGAGAACCCGGCGGCCGCCAGGCTCGCCGAGCAGGTGCGTGGTCGGGCCGAGGCGGCCACCCGTGAGCCGCGCATCCGGCTCGGGGAGTTGATCAGTCAGGCGGTGGAACTGCGCCGCGAGTCGGAGAACCGGAGGGTGCTCGACACCTCCGCCGAGTTCGTCGTCTCCACGCAACTGCGCCCGCCCAGTCACGAGATGGACGCGGCCCACGTGGCCCTGCTGGTGGACACCGACCGGGAGGCCGCGCTGGTGGACGCGCTGGAGGAGTACGCGCAGGACCGCAGGGGTCTGCTGCGGCTGCGGCTGCTCGGGCCGCTCGCCCCGTACGACTTCGTCGGCGCGCACCAGCTGGCGGGCTGACGGGTGGACCTGCTCTGGGCGCTCCTGACCCTGCCGTACGCGCCGGTGCGGGGCCTGACGGCGGTGGTCAACGTGGTGGCCCGGGAGGCCGAGTCGCGACAGCGGAACCCGGTCAACGTCCGGCGCGAGCTGGAGGAGTTGGACGCCGCCGTGGCGGCCGGTGAACTCAGCGCCGAGGAACGCGACCGGGCCGAGCAGCGGGTGCTGGACCGGCTGACCGGGGGCTCCAGCGGGGCCGGTGAGAGGCGGCGTCCGGCCCGGCGTCGCCCGGCACGCGAGGAAGGAGTGCGCCATGACCGACGACGCCCAGGCCCGGCGGCGTGACCCGACCGCCCAGGGTTATCCCGACGACGAGTACGTGGAGCCCGTCTCGGCGGCCGAGGCGGCCCGGGCGGGTCTGCGGCAACTGGTCGAGCTGACCGGCCGCGAGCCGTCCGTCACCACGTCCCTGGAGGCCACCGAGGACGGCTGGCTGGTCGGGGTGGAGGTCGTGGAGGCACGCCGGATCCCCAATTCCACCGACCTTCTTGGTCTGTACGAAGTGGAGCTGGACATCGAGGGCAGCCTGCTCGGTTATCGGCGGGTGCGGCGTTACCAACGCGGGAAGAGTGAGGTGGGCTGAGATGACCGCTGCGCAGCCGCCGTCGGTGGTACAGAACTCCGGCCAGGTCCTACCCGCCGGTCACGAGCCGGCCAATCTGGGCGACATCCTGGAGCGGGTGCTCGACCGGGGCATCGTCATCGCTGGTGACATCCGGGTCAGCCTGCTCGACATCGAACTGCTGACGCTGAAGTTGCGGCTGGTCATCGCGTCGGTCGACACCGCACGCCAGATCGGCATCGACTGGTGGGAGCACGACCCGTGGCTCAGCTCACGTGCTCGTTTCCCGGTCGAGCCGGGGCCGCGCGACCCGCAGGAGGTCGAAGCGGAGCGACGGCGCCGGGCGCGACGCCGGGATGCCGAACTGGAGGAGTGGGATGGTTGAGGTAGCCGCCGATCTGCGCGTCCCGGCCGCCGGTGCCTGGTTGCACGCTGTGGTCCGCGACACCGAGCCGGCGACGCTGGCGGCGATCCGCGGGATGGAGGGCGGCCCGGTCCGCGCGGTGCCTGCCGCCGGACTTGTCGCCGTGGTCAGCACCGCCTCGCTGGACGAGTACGGCGAGGAGCCACTACGCCGTAACCTGGAGGATCTGGCCTGGCTGGAGCGGGCGGCCCGAGCGCACCACGCGGTGGTCGAGGCGCTGGCCCGTCGGGGGCCGGTGGTGCCGGCGCGGCTCGCCACGGTGCACAGCGACGACGAGCGGGTGGTTGGTTCCCTCGCCGACCGCCGGGCCGAACTTGTCGCCACGCTGGACCGGCTGACCGGGCGCGACGAGTGGGGCGTCAAGGGTTACCTGGTGGCGGGGGCGGCCACCGTGGGCGCGGAGACGACCGGCGCGGGTGGGGTGGGCACGGCGTACCTGCGGCGTCGACGTGCGCAGTTGACCGCCCGGGAGGAACGTCAACAGGTGGCGGGTGCCGCAGCGGACGCGGTGCACGATGCCCTGTGCGAGGTGGCCGTGGCGGGCCGGCGGCACTCCCCGCAGGATCGGCGGCTCTCCGGGGCGTCCGCCCCGATGGTGCTCAACGGGGCATACCTGGTCGACGCCGCGATCCTGCCCAGTTTCACCGAGATGGTCGGTTCGTTGGGTGGTCGACACCCGGGGCTCCACCTGGAGCTGACCGGCCCGTGGCCGGCTTACTCCTTCGTCGTGGAACGACCGGAACCCGCGCTCACCGTACGGGAGTCGGGGTGACCACTGCGCTCGCGCCGAACAGCGCCGACGATCCGCTGGCGTACCGGCCGGTCGCACTGGTCGACCTGCTTGACCGGGTCCTCGCCACGGGCGTGGTGATCAGCGGTGACATCACCCTGGCGATCGCCGACGTGGACCTGGTCCGGATCTCGCTGCGCGCGCTCGTCGCGTCGGTCGGCTCGCTGACGCAGACGGAGGACACCGCATGACCGGGCGGGACGAGGCCACGGAGCTGGCCGCCGCGCTGGGTGCGGATTCGTGGCGGCAGCCCCGGGTGACCCCGCTGGACCGCCGGATCTCCGTCGACCGGGAGTCGGTCGAGCGGGGGCTGGCGAGCCTCGTGCTCACCGTCGTGGAGCTGCTGCGGCAGCTGATGGAGCGGCAGGCCCTGCGCCGGGTGGACCTCGGAGACCTCACCGAGGAGCAGGTCGAACGCATCGGAGTGACGTTGATGGCCCTGGAGGAGCAGATGGTCGGGCTGCGCGAACACTTCGGGCTGGCTCCGGAGGACCTGAACCTGGACCTTGGGCCGCTCGGTCCGCTCCTCCCCACGGACTGACCCCGAGCCGGCCGGCGGTGACCGCAGTGGGCCACCGCCGACCGTCTGGATCAGGCTGGCACGCGGACGATGTCGTAGTCGGTGCTCGGCGTCGACTCCACGTCGAACCGGCCGTTGACCACGTACAACGCTGAGCCGAGCAGATCACCGGTAGCCGGCGACCGCAGTTGCGGGCCGGTGATCTCCCGCTGGACCACCCCGCCGGTGTACCCGGCGTTCATCCGAACCACGGCGATGACGTTGGTCAGGTTGCGGATCACGTAGAGGGTGCGCCCCCGCAGCACCAGCCCGTCGGCCCGTTCCACCGAGTAGCCGCCGAGGTCGACAAGGCGGCTGCCGCCGGTACGCGGGTCGACCCGTACGAGCTGGCCGCTGAGCATCTGCGCGACCAGCAGATCCCCGTCCGGCAGCGCCACGATCCCGTTGTGATAGACGTCCGGCGTCGCGGCCGGGCCGGTGAGCTGGAGGACCCGGAACGCGGTGGGGGCCGGCAGGCGACCACCCGGACCCAGCGGTACGACGTACAGGACCTGCCGTACCGAGTCGGTGAAGTAGACCGCCCGGTTGGTGATCACCAGGTCGTTGACGTAGCTGCCGGGCTCGTCGGTGAACTGGTAGTGGGCCAGCTTGGCGCCGGTGCCCGCGTCGTACACGCTGGCGCCGCCTCCGGAGAAGTCGGCGGTCCAGAGTCGGCCCTGCGGGTCGAGCTTGAGGCCCGCCTTGTCTGTGCCCGGGATGCCGGGAATCAGCACCGAGCCGCGACCGGTGCGTAAGTCGCCCCGCCACACCGCTCCGTCCAGAATAGATCCCACGAAAACGGTCGTCCCGTGACCGATCGTCAACCCTTCGGGGGTGAAACCGTTCGGCAGGGCGATCCGGGCCGGGAACGGCTTCGCCGGATGAGCGGTCGCCGCCGCACCGACCGAGACCAGGGTCGCCGCCGCCACGAGGGGGACGAGGAGGAGAGAGGACAGCTTGCGCAAGGAACACCGCCTGACGTCGCAGTGGACGACTCCACTGAGGAATGTGACGTCGTAGGAACGCCCGGGGTGCGACGAAAGGTTGTCCTTCTCTGATCACTCCCGGTTGGCGGCGTACGCGGCCAACCAGGCGACCTGGGCCGGGTCGAGTGACGGGCGTACCCGCGCTCGCGCGGTCGCGACGTGCTCGGCGGTGACCGTGGCGGCGGCGAGCGACTCACGCATCGCGGCGAGCGCCGCCTCCCGGACCAGCGCCGCGCAGTCCGCAGCGGAGAAGCCGGTCAGCTCGTCGCCCAGGGCGGACAGGTCGACGTCCGGGGCCAGCGGCACCTGCCGGGACGCGGCCCGCAGGATCTCCGAGCGGGCCGGCCCGTCCGGCGGTGGCACGTAGACCAGCCGCCCCAACCGGCCCGGCCGCAGCAGCGCCGGGTCGACCAGGTCCGGCCGGTTCGTCGCGCCGACCACCACCACGTTGCGCAGCGTCTCCACCCCGTCCAGTTCGGTGAGCAGCGCGGCGACCACCCGGTCCGTGGTGCCACCGTCGGTGGCCTGGCCGCGTACCGGCGCCAGCGCGTCCACCTCGTCCAGGAAGATCAGCGTGGGGGCCGCTTCCCGGGCCCGACGGAACAGCTCGCGAACCGCGCGTTCGCTCTCACCGACCCACTTGGAGAGCAGTTCCGCCCCCTTGACCGACAGCACGTTGGCCCGCCCCGACCCGGCCAGCGCGGTGACCAGGTAGGTCTTGCCGCAGCCCGGCGGCCCGTAGAGCAGCACGCCGCGCGGCGGCTGCACCCCGAGCCGGGCGAACGTGTCCGGGTAGGTCAGCGGCCACAGCACCGACTCGGTCAGGGTCTGCTTGACCTCGTCCAGACCGCCCACGTCGTCGAGGGTCA
This sequence comes from Micromonospora cabrerizensis, assembly GCF_022230955.1. Lineage (GTDB taxonomy): Bacteria > Actinomycetota > Actinomycetes > Mycobacteriales > Micromonosporaceae > Micromonospora > Micromonospora cabrerizensis. Next base: position 42,372 of record NZ_JAKKFI010000098.1, on the reverse strand, counting down.
CCGAGGCCAGATCCAGGGTGGAGGCCGCCATCGTGGTCGGCCGGACCACCTCCAGGGCAGCGGTGAAATCGGCCATCGCCACCGTCGGCGTCTCGGCGGACTTCTGGCGCAGCGCCGCGCGTACCCCGGCCTCCCGGACCAGCGCGGCCAGGTCGGCCGCGACGAACCCGGGGGTACGGCCGGCCACCTCGTCCAGCCGCACGTCATCGGCCAGCGGCACCTGCCGGGTCAGCGCGGTGAGCTGTTCGCGGCGCAGCGCCTGATCGGGGAGCGGGATGCTGATCCGTAGCGACAGCAGGTCGGGCGCGCGCAGTGCGGGATCGGCGGCCTCCGGCCGGCTGGTGGTGCAGACGACGGCGACACCGGCCCGAATGCTCTCGGTGAGCACCTGGCGGAACACCGTCGCCACCGGGCCGGGGCTCTCCGCCGGTGCGAGCGCCTCGACGTCGCTGACCAGCAGGACCGCCGGCCCGCCGGTTCGGGCCGTCGTCGCCGCGCTGCGCAACCGGTCGGCGGCGGCCTGGTTGGTCAACGCGGCCACCTCGGGTGCCCAGAGCGGGTGGACGCGGGCACCGACCCGGGCGGCAACGGCCCGGACCAGCGCCGACTTCCCCGAGCCCGCCGGGCCGACGAGCAGCACGCCCAACGAGATGGTGGTGCCCAGCCGGCCCAGCACCTCCCGGTGGTGGAAGCCGAGGTCGAGCAGTTCGGTCAGCTCCTCGGCCTGGGCCCGTAGCCCGGGCAGCTCGTCCACGTCCGGAGCGTCGTTGGGTGCGTCGGCCGCCGGGGCCGCGTCACCGGTTCCGCGCGGCCGGGCCGGCGTGCTGTCGACCGGGGTGGGCCCGCCGTGGGTGGTCGCGCCATGCTCCCAGGCGACCACCGTGTTCATGGTGACCAGAGCGCCGGCCGACGGTTCGATGGAGACCACGGTGAGCAGGGTGCTGGTCCAGGCGAAGCCGACCGTGTTGGCCAGGCTGCGTCGAGCCGCCTCGACCAGGCTGCGCACCGACGCGTCCGGCAGCACGTCCTGCGGCAAGAGGGACACGTCGTCGCCGGCGGTGAGCACCTTGCCGAGCAGGGCGAGCCGGAGCATCTCCGGGCTGACCGCCGCGACCACCTCCACCGGCCCGGCCAGGACGACCCGAGCCGCCGGGGTCAGCGGCACCGGGGTGAGGAGCACCTGACCGCCGTCGCGCAGGCCCAGGTTGCCCAGGATCAGGTCGTCGGCGTACAGCAGGGCGCTGCTCGATCCCGGCGCAGCCGCCGCCACGATCCCGGCTGTCTCCCGGCGGCCGACAAGCCGGACCGGGTCGCCGGGGCGCAGCCCCAGCGCGGTCAGCGCCTCCGGGTGCAGCCGAACGATGCCCCGTCGGGCGTCCAGCGCGGCCGGTCGAAGGCTCGCCGTCAAGGTCAGGTCGGGTTGCGCCACCGCCCGACCGTAGCCGCCGACAGCCAGCCTCGCCGGTCAGCGCCGCGGATCCAGCTCGTCCAACAACGACGGGTCCCGCCGGATCAGCTCGGCCAGCCGGGCCGCCGGGTCCGGGGTCAGCCCGTTCGGGCCGGGCGCCCAGGCGGGCACCGTCCGGCCGGACAACGGCCAGGTCGGCGGAGGTGCCACCGGTGCCACCGGGGGCACCGGCCCGACCGTCACGTCCGGCCCGTCCCAGGAGACCCGCATCGGGTACGTCCGCCCGGCGTGCTCCACGTGCACGGTCACCGTCAACCCCGGGTGGGCGCCGACGACCTGCCGTATCGCCTCGGCCACCTCCTCGACCGGGCCCCAGCCGGCCACGTCGCCCTCGGGATCCGCCCCCGCGTGGCGGGGGTCGTGCCGGCCCGCCCCGGCGTTGCGGGCGTCGCCGCGCTCGGGCCCGGGCTGGGCCGGCGGCGGTGTGCTGTCGTCACGGTCGTTGACGCGTCGGCGTAGCGCATCCTCGCGCCGGGCCAGTCGGGCCAGCGTCTCGTCCAGGTCACCCCGCACCTTCGCACTCCTTCCCGCCACGGCCGGAGCCGGTCAGCTCAGGCCCTCCTGTCCCGCGTCGCCCGGTCCAGCGCACGGTCCAGGACGACCAGCAGGGCGTCCCGCACCGACAGCCGGTCCCGGGCGTCGAACTGCACCAGGGGAACGTGGTCGCCGATGGCCAGCGCCCAACGGATCTCGCCGAGTTCCAGGGCCAGCCGCCCGTCGAAGGCGTTGACCCCGACCACGAACGGCAGCCCGGCCCGCTCGAAGAAGTCGATCGCCGGGAAACAGTCGTCCAGCCGGGCGCTGTCCACCACCACCAGGGCGCCGAGCGCCCCCCGGGCGAGGTCGTCCCACATGAAGCCGAACCGGGACTGCCCCGGTGTGCCGAACAGGTAGAGCTTGAGGCTGCGGTCGATGGTCACGCAGCCGAAGTCCATCGCCACCGTGGTGGTGGTCTTGGAGGACCGGGCACCCGGGTCGTCCACGCCGATCCCGGCGGTGGTCATCTCCGCCTCGGTGGTCAGCGGCGCGATCTCGGAGATCGCACCCACGGTGGTGGTCTTGCCCACCCCGAAGCCGCCGGCAACCAGGATCTTGACCGGGATCGGCGGCGCGGCGGGTCTTCCGACCGGTGGCGATGACGCCCTCGTACCGGACGGAGGCTGGTACGGCGGCGGCGGTGCGCTCGACGGCGGTACGGCCCGACCGACGACCGGCCCGGTGCCCGGTGTCGTGCCGTACCGGGCGGCGGCGCTGTTCGCGGCGACCCCGCCGAGCGGGGCGACCGGCCATTCAGGAGATCGCACGGAGTCCATCAATCACTCGCAGGATGAGGTTGGGGTCGAGAGCGTCGTCGGTGTCGGTGACGTGCACGTCCAGGTGCCCGGCCGCCCGGAGGTCGCCGACCAGGACCCGCGTCACGCCGAAGTGCAGCCGGGTCCGGGCCGAGATCTCGGCCACCGAGATCGGCTCGGCGCAGAGCGCGATGATCGCCTGGATCTCCGGTGCCATCAGGACCCCGGGAGGGCTGCTCCACCAGCCGCTGTCCGGGCGGATGGTCACCTGCGTCTCCAGCCCGATCGCCGGGTCGGCACCCGCCACCCGCCCGGAGGTGAGCACGAATGGACGCGGACCGGCCGGCGCACCACCACCCTCCTCCGGTTCGGGCAGCGCCGGTGCCACCGCGCTCTCCGCGGCCGGGGACGGCGTGCGCAGGTACGGGCGGATCCGAACCCGGGGGTCCGGGTCCGGATCCTCGCCGGCGACCTCGGGGGTCACTGCTGGACGGCGTTCTTCAGCTCGACGATCAAGCGCGGGGTCAGGGCGCCACCGGCCCGCCCGGCGAAGAGCGTCATCTCGTACGCGACGGTGCCCAGGTTGGCCGACCGGTCCGCGACGACCCCGAGCACGGAACCGCTGCTGATCGCGCTGATCAGCAGGTAGCCGTCGGCCATGTCGACGATGACCCGGTTCAGGCCGCCGAGCGCGTACCAGCTGGCCGCCCCACCGGCGAGGCTGGTCATCCCGGAGACCACCGCTGCCAACCGCTCCGCGTTGGACCGATCCTTGATCGACGACATGGCCATCAGCAGGCCGTCCGAGGAGACCGCGATCGCCTCCAGGACCCCGGCGGTGCTGGAGGTGAAGGAATCCAGCAGCCAGTTGAACGTACGAGCCTCGGGGCTGAGGTCCCCGACGGCGCCGGTCGGGTTCTGGTCGACGTTGTCGTGCAGGAAGGGGCTGGTCACCGTGATGATCCCTCTTCGTTCCGGTGGTCTGGGCTGATCTCGCGGAGAGCGCGGGCGACGCCCTCCTCGAACTCGCTGATCTGATCTCGGACCTCGGCCGGGTCACCGAGGTGCGTGCTGGGCGGCTGGCAGGCCGGAATGGCGGTCAGGTTCGCCCCCGGCACCCGTCGGCTCAGCCGGGGCCGACCCGCCAGGCCGTCCGACGGGTCGGCGTTGTCGGTCACCGTCGGGCCGGCGCCGCCGGGTGTGCTCGGCAGGTCCACGGTGACGCTCGGGTCCACCAGGGTCGACCTGACACCGGCCGACTCGGCCCGGCGTACCCCGGCCTGGAACGCCTCGACCAGCGCGCGGGCGGCGGCGGGGTCCGCGCCGGTGGCGTCCACCGGCCGGGTCGGCGCGGCGGTGGCGTGCAGGCTGGCCCCGGGCACCCGCTGCCGGACCCGCGGCCCGGCGGGCGTGCCCGACGGTTCGGGCGCCTGGGGCGGGGCAGGGGCCTGCTCGGTCTGGCCGGGGCCGAACGCGTTCCAGGACGGGCCGGCTTCCAGGCTGCGGGTCGCTCGACTGAGCAGGTCCGAGTCGAAGCGGGCCGGAGCGGCGACGGCCGCCGCGAGGGCCCGTGCGTCCTGGGCGGCAACCGCCGCGCTGGCCGTACGCCGGTCTCGTTCCGGCACGGCGGCCCGGGCCACGGCGGCACCGGCCCGGTCGGCGCGGCGCAGCACCAGAGACGCCGACGGGATCTCCAGGTGTGCGGTCACCCCACCGCCGCCGGTGGCGGTCAGGCCCACCTCCCAGCCGTGGCGACGGGCCAACCGGCCCACCACGAACAGGCCCAGCACCTCGGTCGGTGCCAGGTCGAGCCGTTCCCGGCGGGTGAGTCGGGCGTTCTCCTCGACCAGCCGCTGCTCGCCCATGCCGATGCCGTGGTCCACCACGGTGATCCGCGCGCCGAGGCCGGACGTTTCGGCGGACACCAGGACCCGGGTGTGCGGCGGGGAGAAGGCGGTGGCGTTCTCCATCAACTCGGCCAGCGCCAGGATGAGGTCACCGACCACCGCGGGCGCGGCCGAGATGCCCGCCGGCACCCGTACCTCCACCCGGGTGTAGTCCTCGATCTCGCCGAGCGCCAACCGGACCACGTCGGCCAGCGGCACCGGCGCGGTGTGCGCGTCGGCCCCGGCCGCGCCGGAGAGCACCACCAGGCTGCCGGCGTTGCGCCGCAGCCGGCTGGAGATGTGGTCGAGGCGGTACAGGTGCTCCAGCCGACCGGGGTCGACCTCCTGCTGCTCCAGCCGGTCGATCAGGGCGATCTGCCGGCCCACCAGGTTCTGGGTGCGCCGCCCGACGTGACCGAACATCTGCGCGACGTTGCGTCGGCCGGCGACCTGCCGCTCGACCAGCAGCGCCGCGGTGCTCTGCACCCGGTCGAAGGCTCGCGCCAGGTCGCCGATCTCGTCGTTGGCCCGGATGTCCACCGGCTCCAACCGGACCGGTTGGGGGCTCTCCGTCTCGTCGTCGCTGACCCGGACCAGCTCGGCCTCGGCGACTCGGGCGACCCGGTCGGCGGAGCGGGTGAGGCGGGTCAGCGGTCGGGCCACCGTCCGCGCGACCGCCGCACTGAGCATCACCACCAGCATCAGGATCAGCACCGCCGCGGCACCGACCAGGTACGCGGCGGTCAGCGCCCGCCGCTGCTCGGCGGTCACCTCGGTGAGCACGTCGGCGACCAGTTTCTTCTCGACGAACTGGCCGAGTCGGATCATCGTGCGGACGGCCGGGAAGAGCGCCTCGATCGGCACGTCGCGGACCGCGCCGGCCGGGTCCCGGGCGCTGGTGACCAGGAAGTCGGGGCTGGTACGTGCGGCCACCGCCGCGTCGTTGAGCTGGGCCACCGCGAGCTGCTCGGGCGTGATCAGGACGCGGAAGCGCCGACTGTCGACCTGGAGCGCGGCGATGCACGCCACGTACGCGGCGCTGGTGTCCGGGCTGCCGATGACCTTGACCAGCACGCTCAGGGTGGCGCAGGCGCCCAGGCCCTCGTCGGCGCGGAGCAGCCCGTCGAGGGCGAGCACCTGACGGCCGGCCTGCGTCTCGGTGTCCACACCGAACGCCAGCCGCAGCGAGTCGATCAAGCCGACGTTGACCGGACCGAACGCCTCCATCACCTGCCCCGGGTTCGCGGCCCGGGCCAGCACGGCCGTCCGCAGGTCGCTGAGGCCGGACACACCGTCCAGGGCGCGGTCGACGCGGTCGGTCAGCGCGTCGCTCCTGTCGGCCCGCAGGTCGGCGACCCGGTCGTCCACGTCGGCGGACTTGCGGATCAACTCGCTCCGCTCGACCCGGCCGAGCAGGAGACCGACCGAGAGGATGCGTTCCTGCTGGAGGTCCTGGACCAGGCTGCCGACCCGGCTGGCCAGTCGTACCCGGTCGGCGGTGTCGCCGGCCCGCTGAGCCGCGGCCACCCGGTCGAGCATCACGGGCACGGCCAGGCCGACCATGCTGAGCAGCGGGATCACCACGAGCAGCGCGAGCTTGCCGCGGATGCGGAGCCTACCGAGCAGCATCGAAGGCCCCCCACTGCGCGGTCTCCGGGCCCTGGAGCGCGCCGGCCGGTTGCAGCTCTCGTGAATCGGGAGCGGCCGGTTGCCAGGAATCGCCCCGGGACGGAGTGTCGGGGGCTTCCGTGTGAGTCGCGGCCAGGGCGGCCCGGCGTCGGGCTCGGCGGCCCGCGCTGATCAGCAGCGCGGCGAGCCAGCCCAGCAACAGCACGGCGACGACCCCCGCCGCGACGGTCAACCAGCGGTCCCGGTCGAGCGAGTCGATGCGCTCCACCAGCAGGGCGTCCAGCTCGGCGAGGATGACCGGCTGGAGTTGGCGCGCAGCCCGGTGCGTGTTGAGCCCGGCGGCAGCCAACTGAGCCTCGTCCACGGCCCCGGTGCCAGCGGCCGGGGTGGAGAACGCGGCGAGCGCCTCCACCGAACGCTGGTAGGTGTCGAGCGGGGTCAGCACATTGGCGCCGAGGTCGGTGCTCTCCGAGCCGTCCACGGCGGAGCGCAGGTTGTCGACGACGTCGTTGGCGGGTGCCAGGGCGGTCACCCGCAGGCCGGTCAGCTCCATCAGGCCACGGGTTCGCTCGGCGGCGGGCCGACGGGCGATCAGCGTGCCCAGGTCGGCGAGCCGGCCGGCGGCCACCACCGCCTCGGGCAACTCCTGGCCGGCGCTGTCCTGGAGGAAGAAGGAGTCGGCGGCGGGGTCGCGTACCAGCCCGGAGCTTTCCCGGACCTTGCGGTGCAGGGCCAGCAACAGGTCGGCCGCCTCGCTGTACGCGGTGTAGGCGGACTCCGGGTCGGCGGGGCTGCGACCGCGCAGCGCCTCCAGCTTGGCGCGTACCCCGGCCCAGCGTTCCTGGCTGAGCAACTCGACACCGATCCGGGCGTCCACCGCGGCGGCCTTCTCGACCGCCTGGTCCAACGCCTCCCGGGCAACGGGTCGACCGTTGACCGCGGCGGTCTGAGCCTCGACGAGGGCGTCGGTGACCCCGGCCAGGGCACCGAGGTACTGCACGCCGAGTCGTTCGCGGGTGGCCAGGGCCCGGTCGTCGCTGGTCTGCTGCCAGGCGGACGTGACGAGCACACCCACGGGTGCCAGTAGTGCCCCGACGAGCAGCAGCGGCAGCAGTCGGCCCAGCGTGGACGGCCGTCGACGGGCCCGCGGCGCGGGGACTGTCATGTGTGTCTCCTCCGGCGGGGAAGCGCGAATTGGCGCGGTCTCGGGTCAGCCGAAAAGTCCCGTGTACCGGACCGGAAAACTAATCGAACCTCCACTGGTCAGACCTCGGCCAGCGAGTCAGGTTCGCGTCAGTTCGAGCAATGTCAGCATTTGTCCACGCTCTCAGCCCGCTCTGTTTCGTCGGCGGGGTGTGACATGGAGGGATCGAGGTGGATATCCGGTAAAGATCGGAATTCACGGAATCCGAAGTCAACTCACTGGGCCGCGTCGGACGTTGCGCGCTCGCACCCGTCCGGACACCGATCGGGGCAACCGGACGGACGTACGGCGGATCTCAGCCAACGCTCAGGCTGCGGGCCGTACCGTGTGCCGCATGACATCGCCGTCGCCGGCCGCGTGGTTCCGGCGTGCCCTGCCCACCCGCCGTCGCGCGATCGCCGCAGCGGCGGTCGTCGTGCTCCTGGCCACCGCCGTGACCTGGGCGGTGTGGCCCCAAGGGCCGGGCGTACGCACCGAGAACGCGATGCTCACCGTCCGCTCCGGACCGTCCGGCGACCAACCGGTCGAGCTGGACACCACGTTCTATCTGCCGGACGACGCGTCGTCCGGACGCAAGGTGCCGGCGGTGCTGTTGGCACACGGGTTCGGCGGCACGAAGGAGTCGGTGCGCTCCGACGCGGAGGAGTTCGCCGGGCGCGGCTACGCGGTGCTCACCTGGACGGCCCGGGGCTTCGGCCGCAGCGGCGGTGAGATCCACCTGGACAGCCCGGACCACGAGGTGCGCGACGCCCAGCGGCTGCTGGACTGGTTGGCCGCCCGGCCGGAGGTGCGCACCAACGCCGCCGGTGACCCGCAGGTCGGTGTGGTCGGCGGCTCGTACGGCGGCGGGCTGGCACTGCTGCTGGCCGCCCAGGACCCTCGGGTCGACGCGATCGTCCCCATGATCACCTGGAACGACCTGTCCCGCGCCTTCCTGCCGGAGAGCACCGGTGGTGCGCCGACCGAGGGCGTGTTCAAGAAGGGCTGGGCCGGCCTGTTCTTCGGTGGCGGCGGCAACGTGGGTTCCGGGCCGGCCGGGCTCTCCGGCGCGACCGCCGCCCAGCCGCAGGGCGCACCGGCCTCCGCCGGCCCGCCCAGCCCCGGGCCGGGCGCCGGCCCAGGCACTGGTCCCGGTGGCGTCCCGGCCGGTGCCGCCGACCCGTCCTGCGGTCGGTTCGCTGCGGACGTGTGCGCCGCGTACCTGCGGATCGCCACCACCGGGCGGGCCGACCAGGCCGCCGTGGACCTGCTGCGCCGCTCCAGCCCAGCGGGCGTCCTGGACCGGATCAAGGCACCCACCCTGCTGGTGCAGGGCGAGGCGGACACTCTCTTCCCGCTCGGCGAGGCGGACGCCAACGCCCGCGGCATCGCCGCCGCAGGCACCCCGGTCCGGGTCGCCTGGTTCACCGGCGGGCACGACGGTGGCAGTGGTCCCCGCTCTGACGAGGACCGGGTGAAGTTCCTGACCGTCCAGTGGCTCGACCACTACGTCAAGGGCGAGGGCGACACGCCCGGCGACGACTTCACCTGGTCGCGGATCGCGGGCTTCGACGCGCTCGACCGGGGCCTCGTCGCCACCGGTTTCCGCCGCGCCGACTACCCGGGCCTGACCGGCAACGCCCGCCGGGAGATCCCGGTCGCCGGGCCGGCCCAGCCGATCGCCAACCCGCCCAACGGCAACCCGGCCGCGATCTCCTCGATCCCGTTCGCCGGCGGGCTCGCCTCGCTGCTCGACGGTGTGGCCGGTGACGTGCCCGGCCAGCACGCCCGGTTCGAGTCGACGCCGCTGACCGAGGCGGTGGACGTGGCCGGTGCGCCAACCGTCACCGTGCGGGCCGCGTCGCCGACCGGCGAGGCCGTGCTCTTCGTCAAGCTCTACGACGTCGACCCGGACGGCGCGGCCACCCTGCCGAACGGGTTGGTCGCCCCGATCCGGCTCACCGGCCTGCCGCAGCAGGTGCAGGACGCCCGCCCGGTCACCGTGACGCTGCCCGGGATCGTCCGACGGGTGGAGGCCGGCCACCGGCTGCGCCTCGTCGTGGCGACCTCCGACCAGGCGTACACCACGCCCGCCCAGCCGACCGTCTACACGGTGGCGGTGGACGGCGCGGTCACCCTGCCCACGGTCAGCGGCGAGCCGATCCCCACCGCCGCGACGCTCTGGCGCTGGGTGCTCGCCGGGCTGCTCGCCGCCATCGCGGTCGGGCTCGTCGTGGTCGTCGCCGTGGTCCGCCGCCGGCACCGCCGCCAGGACCGCTCGGTGCATCCGGAGTACGCGGACACCCCGCTGGCCGTGCGGGCACTGCGCAAGGAGTACGCGGACGGCTTCGTCGCGGTGTCGAACGTGGACTTCGAGGTGCACCCGGGTCAGGTGGTGGGTCTGCTCGGGCCGAACGGCGCCGGCAAGACCACCACCCTCCGGGTGCTGATGGGTCTGACCCAGCCGACCGCCGGTGAGATCTACGTCTTCGGTCGTCGGCTGGTGCCCGGCTCACCGGTGCTGTCCCGGATCGGCGCGCTGGTGGAAGGCCCCGGGTTCCTGCCCCACCTGTCGGGCCTGGACAACCTGAAGGCGTACTGGCGGGCCACCGGACGACCGTGGGAGGACGCGCAGTTCGACGCGGCGCTGGAGATCGCCGGGCTGGGCGACTCGGTGCACCGGAAGATCAAGAATTACAGCCACGGGATGCGTCAGCGCCTCGCCATCGCCCAGGCCATGCTCGGTCTTCCGGAGCTGCTGGTGTTGGACGAGCCCACCGACGGGCTCGACCCGCCGCAGATCGCCGAGATGCGCCGGGTGCTCCAGCGCTACGCCACGGACGGGCGGGCGGTGCTGGTCTCCAGCCACCTGCTGGCCGAGGTGGAGCAGACCTGCACGCACGCGGTGGTGGTCAACAAGGGCCGGATCGTGGCGTCCGGGCCGGTGGAGGAGATCGTGGGCGAGTCGCCGAGCGTGCTGTTCGACGTCACCGACCCGGTGGCGGCACGCGCGGTGCTGGACCGGCTGCACGGGGTCCGGGTGCTGCCGGAGAGCGACGGTCAGTTGGTGGTCGACACCAACGGCACGGCCCGCAGCGAGGTGGTGGCCGAGCTGGTGCGTGCCGGCATCGGAGTGGACCGGGTGGTGCCCCGGCGGCGCCTGGAGGACGCGTTCCTCGCCCTGGTGGGCGAGAACTCTCGGGGAAGCGGTGACCGGTGATGGCAGGCTCTTCCGTCGAGACGCCGCTGGGCGTCACCGACCCGGCCGGCGCGGCCCGCGGCTACCGGCCGTCGGCCACCATGCCCTTCGCGGCGGAGTTCCGGCGGCAGGCGTCCCGGCGGCGTACCCAGCTGGCGCTCGGGTTCATGGTGCTGCTGCCGCTGATCATCCTGATCGCGTTCCAGTTCGACTCGGGCGGCGACGACGACAACGGTCGCAACGAGTTCTCCAGCCTGGTCGAGCTGGCCACCTCGGGTGGCCTCAACTTCACCCTCTTCTCGATCTTCGTGTCGGCGTCGTTCCTGCTGGTGGTGGTCGTCGCGCTGTTCTGCGGCGACACGGTGGCCAGTGAGGCGAGCTGGGGCAGCCTGCGCTACCTGCTGGCGGTTCCGGTGCCCCGGGCCCGGCTGCTGGCGGTGAAACTGGTGGTCGCGCTCGCGTACTCGGGGCTGGCCCTGATCCTGTTGGCCGGCACGGCGCTGCTGGCCGGGACCCTGCGCTACGGCTGGTCGCCGCTGCGCAGCACGGTCGCCGCCGAGCTGGAACCCACCGAGGGGCTGCTCCGGTTGCTGGCGGTGCTCGGCTACCTGGCGGTCGTACTCCTGGTGGTGGCCGGGCTGGCGTTTCTGCTGTCGGTGACCACGGACGCCGCGTTGGGCGCGGTGGGTGGTGCGGTGCTGCTGTGGATCCTGTCCAGCATCCTGGACCAGATCACCGCCCTGGGCGCGGTGCGCGACTTCCTGCCCACCCACTTCAGCACCGCCTGGCTGGGGTTGCTCTCGACCCCTGTGCAGACCGACGACGTGGTCCGCGGCTGCATCTCGGCGATCAGCTACGCGACGCTGTTCTGGGGGTTGGCGTTCTGGCGCTTCACCCGCAAGGACATCACCTCCTGACGGCGGGGCTCACCTCCTGACGGGTCGGGCTCACAGCCTGACGGGCGGGGTTCACAGCCGGCTGTCGGGTGGGCTGACCGACGACGGCACCGCGCTCGGCGCCGGCGGCCGTGCCGGGCGGGTCGGCACCGGCGTGGACGGGTCGGCCTTCTTCCAGGCGCTGACGCCGATCCGGCCGGTGTTGCCCAGGTCGACCGGACCGTCCGGGTCGACCTCGTGGGCCGGCTGCCCGGCGGCGGGTGCCACGGTCAGGAACTCCCCGTTGCTGGCCACCACGGTCGAGTCGGTGACCAGGTTGCGCCAGAGCACCACGGCGGTGGCCCGCTCGTCCGGGGCGAGGGTGACCTGCCGGGGCGGCTGGTCGAAACCCGAGGTGATCTCCTTCGCGCCGTTGACGATGCGCAGCATGATCGGCTCGCGCTGCTCGTCGTAGACGTGCAGCATCGGGTACCCGTTGAGCTGGTAGGGGCGGTCGCCGCAGTTGACCAGCTCCAGGCCGAGGGCGCGAAGGCCCATCGCGGCGTCCGACCCGGTCGACCGGATCCGGACGCCGGAGGCCGGGCACTCGGCCAGCGGGTCGGTGCTCGCCGACGGGCTGGGCGCGGTCGGCGGCGGGAGCGGGCCGTCCCCGCCCTGGCCGCGATGATCGTCGGTAACGCAGGCGCCGAGCGCGAGCGCCGTCGCGACCGTCGCGAACGCCGTGCTGGTCAGGCGTCGTGCTGCCGTCCCCCGAGAGATCATCCGCCGATCCTCGCGCACAGAGACGTCCCGCCGCTGCCCGTCCCCGGCCGCCCGGCTCGCCCCGGCTCGGCCGGGCTCACCCCGGCTCGCCCCGGCTCGGCCGGCTCACCCCGGCCGCCCTCGGGTGCTTGATCGACTCGGTTCTCCTGAAATTCGGGGCATCCTGGCCAGGGGATACCGCGATTTCAAGGAAACCGAGTCGATCATCGGGGTCGGCCGGCGGTCCGCACCGGGTGGCAGGGTGGGCAGGGTCGGCAGGCGTCGGCAAGCTGTACGCGCCGGAATCCAGGCTGTACCGACATTCGGGAGCGCTCCCATAGGGTGGCAAGCGCAGTGCCGAGGTCGACTTCCTGCGTAGCAGCAGCTCAGAGCGCCGGCACGACGCATTCGCCGATCGGTCTGCTCGTCACCGCGGGCCCGGCGCCGACATGTTTCGGTCGGGGACTTTCCCACCAGCAAAGAACTTATGAACTTCGATGTCTTTATCCGTCACGATTGACGGGATCCATCCATCCTCTTCAATGGAGGTTCCATGAACGTCTCTCGGCTCGGCGGGCCGACCCTGTCCCTGTTCCGCATCGTGATCGGTCTGCTGTTCACGTTGCACGGCCTGACCTCGGTCTTCGGGTTGTTCGGCGGCAACCCCATGACCGGCAAGGCGGTACCGCTCGGCACCTGGCCGGGCTGGTGGGCCGCACTGATCCAGTTGGTCTGCGGCGCGCTGGTGCTGGCCGGGCTCTTCACCCGACCCGCCGCTCTCCTGGCATCCGGCTCGATGGCGTACGCCTATTTCGTGGTGCACCAGCCGGACCACCTGCTGCCCCTGAAGAACGGGGGTGAGCTGTCCGCCCTCTTCTGCTGGTCGTTCCTGCTGATCGCAGCCCTCGGCCCGGGTGCCTGGGCGCTCGACACGCTGCTTGCCCGGCGTGGCACCGACCGCCCGTCGGCGCCAGCGCCCGCCTCGGTGGCCGCACCCAGCTCGGTGGTCGTCTGACCGCACGCGTACCGCGCGTCGCCGGGCCTCGACGAGGCGGCTCCGGCGGCGCGCGCTCGACGGCAGTGAGGGTCAGGCCGGCGGGCGAGGGGTGAGGACCGCGTCCAGGAGGCCGGGATAGAGCTTGTTCAGCTCGTCGCGGCGGAGGCGGACCAGTCGGCTGGTGCCGGCGGCGCGGGTGCGGGTCAGGCCGGCCTCGCGCAGCACTCTGAGGTGGTGGCTGCGGGTCGCCTTGGAGACGCCGAAGTCGAAGCTGCCGCAGGCTGCCTCGCCGCCCTCGGCGAGCGCCCGGACGATCTGCAACCGCACGTCGTCGGCGAGTGCGGCCAGCACGCTGGTGACCGGTACGGCGGTCAGGTCGGGTTCGTGCGGCTCCATGTGACCAGTGTAACCCTTGTTCGACAATTGTCGAACAAGCTCCTAGGGTCGGTCTCGTTGGTTCGACGATACTCGAACATTGGAGCTGACGATGCGATCCCGCGCCACCGCATACCCGCTGCTCGCCGTGCTCGCCTGGGGGGTGATGTTCCCGGTCCTGGCCAGCGCGCTGACCCGGGTCGACCCGCTCAACCTGACCACCGCCCGCTACCTTCTCGCCGCCGTCATCCTGGTCGCCATCCTGCTGCTCCGCGAGGGTGCCGGCGCACTGCGGCCAGGCGGCCGGGCGGGCGAGGTGGTGGTGCTCGGAGTGGTCGGCTTCGCCGGCTTCAACGTGCTCACCAACCTGGCGCTCGAACACGCCGCCCCGCAGCAGGTCGCGCTCTTCGTGGCCACCACCCCGGTGATCACCCAACTGGTCCGTTGGGCCCGGGACGGCGTACGCCCGAAGCCGCTCCTGCTGGGCCTCTCCCTGGTGGCGCTCCTCGGTGTCGGCCTGGTGATCACCCGCGGGAGCCTGACCGGCCTTGGTCAGTTCGGTCTCGGCGGGCTCATGATGATCGGCGCGGTGCTCGGCTGGGGCATCTACACCCACGGTGCCAGCCGCTTCGGCGAGTGGTCGCCGCTGCGCTTCACCACGCTGACCGCACTCGCCGGCACAGCCGCCATGCTGGCCGCGAGCATCGGCGCCGACGCCGTCGGCTGGCAGCACGTCCCGGCCGCCGCCGACCTCGTGGCGGTCACCCCGCAACTGGCGTACGCGGTAATCCTGGGCGCCGTGATCGCGGTCCTGGCCTGGAACACCGGCGTGCAGCGACTCGGTGCCGCCAACGCCGCGCTGTTCATGAACCTGGTCCCGGTGACGACGTTCGCGGTGCAGATCACCCGCGGCTACCGCCCGGAGCCCGTCGAGCTGGTCGGGGCCGCCATCACGATCGCCGCCCTGGTCGCCGCGAACCTGGCCACCCGCCCCCGGACCCGAGCCTCGGCGCTGCCCCGGACCACCGCTGTCACGGACCCGATCGCGGTGATCGACCCCGCTGCGGTGAGCGTCCGCTGACCCACTACCTGGGATCCGCCCTGGAGGCCGCGACCGGCTTTGCCTAGACTCGACGGCACAACTGCATACCTCATCCAGAGGGGCTGAGGGATACGGCCCGACGACGCCCCGGCAACCACCCCGCGCGCTCACCGCTGAGCGACCCGCGGGGCAGGTGCCAATTCCGTCCCCGCCGCACCGTGCGATGCGGGGAAAGATGAGAGGACTCTCGACATGACGTCGACGCTCGCCGCCTCCGGCATCGACACCTCCGCCAGCCCCGCCCGCGCCCTGGTCTGCCGCGCCTGTTCGGCGCGCTACCCGCTCGCCGCCCAGCACGCCTGCTACGAGTGTTTCGGCCCGCTGGAGGTCGACTACGACACCGCCGCCCTGGCGACGGTCACCCGCCAGCAGATCGAGGCCGGGCCGAAGAACATCTGGCGGTACGCCGCACTGCTCCCCGCCGGCCAGGACCCGGCCAGCCGGGTCACCCTCGACCCGGGGCTGACCCCGCTGGTGGCGGCCCCGCACCTCGCCGCCGAGCTGGGCATCACCGCGCAGCTCTGGGTCAAGGACGACAGCGCCAACCCCACCCACTCGTTCAAGGACCGGGTTGTCTCGGTGGCGCTCACCGCCGCCAAGGCGCTCGGCTTCACCCGGTTCGCCTGCGCGTCGACCGGCAACCTGGCCAACTCGGTGGCCGCGCACGCCGCCCGCGCCGGGGTGCCCTCGGTGGTCTTCATCCCCAGCGACCTGGAGCAGGGCAAGGTCATCACGACTGCCGTCTACGGGGGCGAGCTGGTCGCCATCGACGGCTCGTACGACGACGTCAACCGGCTCTGTGGCGAGCTGGTGGAGACCGACGAGTTCGAGGACACCGCGTTCGTCAACGTGAACGTCCGCCCGTACTACGCGGAGGGCTCCAAGACGCTCGGCTACGAGGTGGCCGAGCAGCTCGGCTGGCGGATCCCGGCGCAGGTGGTGATCCCGATGGCCAGCGGTGAGCTGCTCACCAAGATTGACAAGGCGTTCTCCGAGCTGGTGGAGATCGGTCTGGTCGAGGCGCCGGCCGGCGGCTGGAAGGTCTTCGGCGCGCAGTCCGCCGGCTGCAACCCGATCGCCGTCGCCCTGCACGGCGAGACCGACACGATCATTCCGGTCAAGCCCACCGGCATCGCCAAGTCGCTCAACATCGGCGACCCCGCCGCCGGCCTCTACGCCCTGGAGGCGGTCCGCCGCACCGGCGGCTGGATGGAGTACGCCGACGACGACGAGATCCGCGCGGGCATCCGCGACCTCGCCCGCACCACCGGTGTCTTCGCGGAGACCGCCGGTGGGGTGACCGTGGCGGTGCTGCGCAAGCTGGTCGAGTCCGGCCGGCTCGACCCGACGGCGGAGACCGTCGTGTTCAACACCGGCGAAGGCCTGAAGACCATCGACGCGGTGGCCGGTCAGGTCGGGCCGACCCACCACATCAAGCCCTCGTTGCGCGCCGCCCGCGACGCCGGCCTCCTGGGCTGACCCGCCGCCCGACCCGCGTCCGGCTCTGCGGCTCTGCGGTCGGCCTCGGCCGGTCTCGGCCGCCTTGATCCACTCGGGTTCAAGGAAGTCGGGGTATCTGGGCCGCCTGGACACCCCGACTTCAATGAACCCGAGTGGATCAAGCGCCGGCCCGGCGTCGGGCCGCCCGGACCCGGGTCAGAGTGGATCAGTCGGTAACTGGGTTTTCGCTGTGAGTGTGGAAAACCCGCCGCTACGGACTTGACGGCAGGAACCGGACGGCGCAAGATGCTCCGTGCGGGAGGGCATTTCGCCGAAGACTTTTGAAGTTCTTGCGACCCAACGCCGGAGGCGTTGTGCGAGTGTCCCTCCCGACCACGTTCGATCGGGCCAGCGAGTAATTCGCTGGCCCGATCGCTTTTGTCCGGTGCACCCTCAGCGGCATGAGCATCACCATCGCGTCGTTCGACGGCGCCGACCGGACTTCCGTCGACGAGGCGTACCGGATCGGGGTGGCGGTCAACGACGCGGATCTGCCGGACCTACCGCCCTTCTGCCGGCGCCGGTTCGACGCGCTGTTCCACACGCCGCTGCCCGGCACCCGGACGCTCTGGGCGTTGGCCCGACTGGACGGCGTCCCGGCCGGCTTCCTGCAACTGGACCTGCCGCAGCTCGACAA
This sequence comes from Micromonospora cabrerizensis, assembly GCF_022230955.1. Lineage (GTDB taxonomy): Bacteria > Actinomycetota > Actinomycetes > Mycobacteriales > Micromonosporaceae > Micromonospora > Micromonospora cabrerizensis. Next base: position 25,467 of record NZ_JAKKFI010000098.1, on the reverse strand, counting down.
CACCGACAACGCCACCGTCGAGCTGAAGGTGCGTCCGGAGCTGCGGCGCCGGGGCGTCGGTCGGGCACTGCACGAGTACGGCGTACGGCTGCTGCGCGAGCACGGCCGCAAGCGGGTCGTCGGGCTGACCGTCTCCGCGTTGCCCGACGGGCCGGCCCGGAGCGTGGCGGGCGCCGCGTTCGCTGCGTCGACCGGCGCCCAGGCCGCGTTGGTCGAGGTGCGTCGCCGGCTGGAGATCGCCGAGATCGACCGGGTCGGGCTCCGCGCGGCACTCGTCGAGGCCCAGCCGCGAGCCGAGGGATACCGGTCGGTGTGCTGGCAGGGCGCCACCCCGGAGGAGTACCTGACGGACGTCGCCTACCTGGACGGCCGGCTGATGATGGACGCGCCCCTCGGTGACATGCAGTGGGAGCCGGAGCAGGTGGACGCCGAGCGCATCCGCGGCACCGATCGGGCCCTGGAGGCCAAGGGGCGCCGGCGGTACCACCTGGGGATGCGACACGAGGCGTCCGGCCGGCTGGTCGCCTGGACGCTGCTGGAGGTTGGCGCGTCCGCCGACTGGCACGCGTTCCAGCAGATCACCATCGTCGACCCCGCCCACCGTGGGCACCGACTCGGCCTCATCGCGAAGGCGGAGAACCTGCACCACCTGCTCACCCGGGAGCCGGCGGTGCGGAGCATCGACACCGTCAACGCCGCCAGCAACAGCTACATGGTGGCGATCAACGAGCAGCTCGGCTTCCGCCCGGTGGACGCCTGGACCGACTGGCAGCTCACCCTCTGACCCGGGCGGTCAGTCGCCCGTGCGTCCCAGCCGCCCGACCAACTCGCGGATCGCGTCGTGGAAGTCGTCGTCCGGGGTGAACCGGTGGCCCTGCACCGGTGGGGGGACGGTGTCGGTCGGTGGGATGAGCAGTCCCTTCGGGTCCCGTACCCGACGGTCGACCCGGGCGGCCGGGTCGTCGGGTCCGTCGACGAGCGGGACGAAAACCGGGCCGCCGACCGCGTCCGTGTACCGCCACAGGTTGATCCACCGCCAGGCCAACCGGCTGCCGACCTCGCGCAACATCTCGTCGCTGACGTACGCCGGGAAGAACCGCCGGTAGCGGTTTCCGAGCGGGGCGCCGTAGGTCAGCAGGGCCACTCGCCGCCGGCAGTGGTCGGGCAGTTGGAGGATCGTCGCCGCCGCGAGCACGCTGCCGTGACTCTGCCCGGACAGCACCACCGCGTTGCCGTCGGCGGTGAGCTGCCCGATCCGGCGGGTCAACTCGGGGACCGCCCGCTCGACGTAGCACGGCGGGGCGAGCGGGTGCGCGGCACGCGGCCAGAAGGTGGCCAGCTCCCAGAGCACCCCGACCAGCCGGATCGCGCCGGACCGGTAAGCGACCAAGCCCATCACCGCCAGCACCGTGGCGAACAGCCCGATCAGCAGGGCGCCCAGGTCGGTCACGAAGATCACCGGACGGGCCAGCGGCTCGCCGCCCAGTCGCAGAGCGAGCGCACCCGGGCCGGGCGAGCCCGTAGGTCAGGCCCGAGGAGTAGGCGACGCCCAGCCCGATCGCGACGGTGATCAGCACCGGCGCGCCCAACCCGGCCAGCAGGAAGAGGGGACGGGGAAGGGATCGGCGCTGCACCACGACCACCAGGCCGAGCATCGCCAGCAGCGCCACCTGCCCGGCGAACAGCCCGGCGACCAGCATCCCGTACCCCGGCAACATCCCCTCGGCCGCCCACGGCGGCCGTGGCATCAGGGCGTACCCCAGGGTCAGTGCGGTGAGCGCGACGGCGGCCCAGCGGATCGTCCGAGAACGTCGCTGGTGATGTTCTGCGCGCCGCTCGATCGCCGGCCGGCAGAGCAGCACCACCGCGCCGGCGAGCAGCGCCACGTCGGCGGCCAGCAGCAGCCAGCCGGGCACTGTGGCGTCGTGCGGCGCCAGAGCCAGCAGCAGGGTGAGGTCGAGCGTGCCCAGCGCCACCGCGACGTGCACCGAGCGCAGGCGGCGCAGCAGCGAGCGGGTGTCCCAGAAGGCGGGCGCGTCGAGCCGGTCCGCACCCACCCCGGGCGCGTGGTCGTCGTCCTCGGGGAGCTGCCAGGTCCGGGCACCGAGTCGCCAGATCAGGACGATCGCGATGATCGGCGGTACGGCCAGCAGCGCGAGCCGCTGCCCGGGCGGCACGCCGCCCAGCCAGGACAGCTCCCGCCGCCCCTCCAGGCACCTCGGGTAGGCCGCGCACTGCCAGGCGATCAGGTCGAGGGACACCCCGACGGTGGAGAGCACGTACATCGCGGTCATCGTCGCGGCCAGCAGTCGGCACAGCGCCCGCGCGGCACGGCCGCCGCGACCGGTGACCGGCAGCATCCAGACCGCGATGTTGCTGAGCATGAACGGTAGGAGCAGGACCAGGGAGAACGTCCGGGTGGCGGTGCCGCCGGTCAACCGGCTCCAGCGGTACGCCTCAAGCGTCACCCCGTCGCGGTCCGCGGGGGCGCCGTAGCCGGCCCTTGGCCGGTAGAAGCCGGCGTTGTCGTCGCCCGCGACCCGCGCGACGATCGGTCGGTCGAGGATTGCCTCAGGCCCCTTGTCGGCGACACCGTGCAACCGGATCTCGGTGATCCTCACGCGCCGCCCTCCCGTGGCCGGCGTTCCTGGCCGGAGGCCCGCGGTTACCCGCTGCCGCCGCGGGCAACCGCGGTGCCGTCGGTCATTGGCGCTACTGCTCGCGGACGGGACTCAGGCATGATGGCGGGCATGACGGAGACCCCGCATCCCCTGTACGACAGGCACGCCGACACCCTCAACCGTGCGCTGACCGCGATCACGGAGCGGGGCTACTGGTCCGCCTATCCCGAATCCCCCAGCCCCCGGGTGTACGGCGAGACCGCCGCCGCCGACGGCAAGGCCGCCTTCGAGGCGTACCTCGGTGGTGACTTCCCGCTCGACCAGCCGGGCGCCGGCGACCGGGTCGCCACCGAGACGAGCCCCTTCGGGGTGCAGCTCGCGGTGCGTTACCCGCACCCCGGCCCCGGCGAGCTGGTGAGCGCCGCCTCCGCCGCGCTGCCGGCGTGGCGTGACGCCGGCCCGCAGGCCCGGGTGGGTGTCTGCCTGGAGATCCTCGACCGGCTGCACAAGCACATCTTCGAGCTGGCCAACGCGGTGCAGTTCACCAGCGGGCAGGCGTTCGTGATGGCCTTCCAGGCCGGCGGCGCGCACGCACTGGACCGGGCCCTGGAGGCGCTGGCGTACGCGTACGCCGAGATGACCCGGCACCCGGGCACGGCAGGCTGGGAGAAGGCCGCCGGCAAGGGTGACCCGCTGCGGATGACCAAGACGTTCCACGTGGTGCCGCGTGGGGTGGCGCTGGTGATCGGCTGCAACACCTTCCCGACCTGGAACTCGTACCCCGGGCTGTTCGCCTCGCTGGTCACCGGCAACCCGGTGATCGTCAAGCCGCACCCGCGCGCGGTGCTGCCGCTGGCCATCACCGTGAAGTACGCCCGGGAGGTGCTCGCCGAGGCCGGGTTCGACCCGAACCTGATCATGCTGGCGGCCGAGGCGCCCGGTGAGAAGCTCGCCAGCGACCTGGCCCTGCACCGCTCCGTGAAGATCGTCGACTTCACCGGCTCCACCGAGTACGGCGACTGGCTGGAGACGCACGCCCGGCAGGCGTCGGTCTACACCGAGAAGGCCGGTCTGAACACCGTCGTCATCGACTCCACCGACGACTTCGCCGGCATGTGCCGCAACCTCGGTTTCACGCTGACCCTCTACAGCGGTCAGATGTGCACCACCTCGCAGAACATCCTCATCCCGGCCGGCGGCATCGAGACCGACCAGGGGCACAAGAGCTTCGACGAGGTGGCCGGCGGCATCGCCGCGGCGGTCGGCAAGCTCACCGCCGACCCGGCCCGAGGCGTGGAGCTGACCGGCGCCATCGTCAACGACGGGGTGCTGGAACGACTGGCCGAGGTGACCAAGGTCGGCGAGCCGGTGCTGGAGTCGCGGGCCGTGACGCACCCGGCGTACACCGACGCGGTGGTGCGCACCCCGACGATCGTGAAGCTGGCGGCGGACGACGCGGAGACGTACGGCCGGGAGTGGTTCGGGCCGATCTCGTTCGCCATCGCCACCGACTCCACCGCGCACAGCCTGGACCTGCTGCGCCGGACGGTCGGCGAGAAGGGCGCGCTCACCGCCGGGGTCTACTCCACCGACGAGGCGGTGCTGGACGCCACCGAGGCGGTCGCGGTCGAGGTCGGGGTGCACCTGTCCTGCAACCTCACCGGCGGGGTCTTCGTGAACCAGTCGGCGGCGTTCTCCGACTTCCACGGCAGCGGGGCCAACGCGGCGGCGAACTCGGCGTTGACCGACGGGGCTTACGTGGCGAATCGGTTCCGGATCGTGCAGTCTCGGCGTCACGTGTAGGTGGTTGCGGTGGGGGGTTTCCGGGGCAGCCCGACCCGCTCCGGGCGGTCAGGCTTGATCCCTGCGCGGGTCGGGCTGCCCCGGAAACCCTTTCCCGGACACGGTTCGCGGCATCGCTGTCGGCTTTTTCAGGGGCATCAGAGTGGCTCTGCCCTGGGAAGGTTCTCTGTTTAGGCTGGTCTGCGCATCTGTAGCTCGTTCAGGGCGGGGATCGTGGGGTGGGGGACCCGTACGCCGGTGTCCTTGAAGCCCAGCCGCTGGTACGCCCGGTAGGCGCGGTCGTTGCCGACCACGACCTCCAGCATCAGTTCCGGTCGGCCGCAGGCCCGTGACCAGTCGGCCACCCCCTCGACCAGGTCGCCGAGAAGGCCGCTGCCCCGCCAGGTCGGTGTGACGTACACGGCGTAGATCACGGTCAGCCCTGGTTCGTCCGGGGTGACCGTGCCGCCGGCGTGCCCGACCAGTCGGCCACCGGGGTCCGCGACGAACTGCGCGTTGTTCGGGCCGGCGGAGGTGTACGCGACCCGTGCGGCGAACTCGGTGTGCGGTCGGGCGGCCGCATCCGCCAGGGTCTCCAGGAAGGCCAACGGTGCGTCGGCGAGCATCTCCAGGCGCAGCGCCCGCATCCTGGCGGCGTCCTCCGGTCGGCCCCGGCGGATCTGCGCCCGACGAACGGCGGTCGAACCCGTGTCGGTGGTCATCCCGCATGCCTATCACAGCGGGTGTACGCCATTTTCCGGGTCGCCGTACGCCCTCGTCGCCTTCCTTGCTGGCACTCACGTCCATGAATCTGCCGGGTCGCCGAACCCGGCGGGCCGGCGCGCCTGAAGCTGGCGCCGAACCGACCAGAACCCTGCCCGATTTGTGGTCGTGCGCGGCTGTCAGTCCTCGTGTAGCGTGCGATTTCGGTCACCTGCTTCAGTGGCGGTCATCGATTGCCGGGGCGGTGGTCCGAGGGTGCCCGGCCGCTTGGTGCGCCGGGTCAGGCAGCGCCGCGCACAGTGAGGGAAGTGGCACCGTGGCACAGGGCAGCGTGAAGTGGTTCAACGCCGAAAAGGGCTACGGCTTCATCGCCGTCGACGGCGGTCAGGACGTGTTCGTTCACTTCTCCGCGATCGAGATGGACGGCTACAAGGCGTTGGACGACGGCCAGCGCGTCGAGTTCGAGATCACCCAGGGTCAGAAGGGTCCCCAGGCGGAGCACGTACGCGTCATCGCCTGACCGTTTCGCACCGCTCGGCCGCCGCCTTGGGGGCTGGCGGCACGGGCGCGCAGCCGGGAAGATCGTGAACCGTTCCAGCCGATGCTGAGGAGCGTTCATGACCGACCAGCCACCCTCGTCCACCCCACCCTCCGGGCCGGGGGAGCCGGGCCCGTCCGACCCGACGCAGGGCCAGCCTGGCCCGGCTGGTCCGCCGCCCGGCTCCGAGCCGAGCGTCCCGCCGGCTGGTCCGCCGCCTGGTTGGGAGTCCGCGCAGGGTGCCGGGGGCGCGGCTGGTCCGCCGCCCGGTTGGGATCCTGCGCAGGGTGCCTGGGGCCCGGCCGGTCAACCGCCACAGGGGTGGGTGTTCCCGCCCACCGGGGGCTACCCACCCGGAGCGGGGCCCTACGGCCCGCAGCCGTGGCATCCGGGGCCGCCGGTCAACTGGTACCCGCCGGGTTACGGGTACGACCCGAACGACCCCCTGGTCACTCCGCCCGGTGCCGGCCTCGCCGGCTGGTTCAGCCGGTGCGGGGGAGCGCTGCGCCGAGGCTGGCGGCAACTGGTGCCGATCATGCTGCTCACCCAGGTGCTGCCCGCGGCGGTGCTCTCGGTGATCTCTCTCGGGGTGGACCCCTCGGCCAACTGGGCCGCCGAGGCCGAGACCAGCGCGACCACCGCCCTGCCGGACAACTTCGCAGCCGAGCTGGTGGGCCTCCTGGTCGTGCTGATCGGCGGCAGCGTGTTGGTCGGGTTGTTGCAGGCCGTCGGGTGGGCCGCCGGCAGTTGGGTGATCACGCAGCAGGCGAACGGTCAGCCGGGCAACCTGGATACCGCGCTGCGCTACGGGCTCCGTCGGGCCCTCGGGCTGTGGGGGTGGACCCTGCTGGTCAGCCTGCTCATCTTCATCGGTGTCTGCTTCTGCGTCCTGCCGGGCATCTACCTGGCATTCGCGCTGAGCATGGCTGGCCCGGTCTACCTCTTCGAACGGCACAACCCGATCGGCCGGTCGTTCCGGATGTTCCACGACCGGCTCGGCCTGCTGCTCGGTCGGGTGGCCCTGGTGGCCCTCGCGGTGATCGTCGGCACCATGATCCCCGGCGTGCTGGAGAGCGTGGGCATCACCGCCTTCGGTACGGATCCCCTCGCGTCGCCGGGTAGCGCGGTCGGAGCGGTGGTGGTGATCGGGATCACCGCGGTGCTGGCCCTGCCGGCCCACCTCGCCCAGATGATCGGTCTGCTGGTGACGTACGCGGAGCAGCGCGCCCATGAGGCGCCGGTGAACACTCCCGGACTGGCCGCGGAACTCGGCTGAGCGGCCCCATCGTGCTTGCACTCGGCAGGGGAGAGTGCTAAACAAGTCATTGGCACTCGCATACCGTGAGTGCCAACGGTCGGGACGGTGGGGCCAGGTTGTGCCGGTGTGGAGACACCGGGGCAGCACATGGCCGGTCGTCGCGGGCTATCCGGCCCGGCCGAAGGACGTCGTCGTCGCCAGGTGGCGACGTCCCTAGGTGCGCACACCAGGCGGCCCATCCGGGGCACACATCTCGGGTGGCCCGTGAGTGTCCAGGAGGACAACGCCGTATGGCCAAGATGATCGCGTTCGACGAAGAGGCGCGCCGCGGCCTCGAGCGGGGCATGAACCAGCTCGCCGACGCCGTAAAGGTGACCCTCGGCCCCAAGGGCCGCAACGTCGTGCTCGAGAAGAAGTGGGGTGCCCCCACCATCACCAACGATGGTGTGAGCATCGCCAAGGAGATCGAGCTCGAGGACCCGTACGAGAAGATCGGCGCTGAGCTGGTCAAGGAGGTCGCCAAGAAGACCGACGACGTTGCCGGTGACGGCACGACGACGGCGACCGTCCTGGCCCAGGCCCTGGTTCGCGAGGGCCTGCGCAACGTGGCCGCTGGCGCCAACCCGATGGCCCTGAAGCGGGGCATCGAGGCCGCGGTCGCGAGCGTCTCGGAGGAGCTGTCCAAGCTCGCCAAGGACGTCGAGACCAAGGAGCAGATCGCCTCCACCGCCTCCATCTCCGCTGGCGACAGCACCGTCGGCGAGATCATCGCCGAGGCGATGGACAAGGTCGGCAAGGAAGGCGTCATCACCGTCGAGGAGAGCAACACCTTCGGGCTGGAGCTGGAGCTCACCGAGGGTATGCGCTTCGACAAGGGCTACATCTCGGCCTACTTCATGACCGACCCGGAGCGTATGGAGGCCGTCTTCGACGACCCGTACATCCTGATCGCCAACAGCAAGATCTCGTCGGTGAAGGACCTGCTCCCGATCCTGGAGAAGGTCATGCAGTCGGGCAAGCCGCTGCTGATCATCGCCGAGGACCTGGAGGGCGAGGCCCTCGCCACCCTGGTGGTCAACAAGGTCCGTGGGACCTTCAAGTCGGTCGCCGTCAAGGCGCCGGGCTTCGGTGACCGCCGCAAGGCCATGCTGACCGATATCGCCATCCTCGCCGGTGGCCAGGTCATCAGCGAGGAGGTCGGCCTCAAGCTCGACGCCGCCAGCCTCGACATGCTGGGCCGCGCCCGCAAGGTCGTGGTGACCAAGGACGAGACCACCATCGTCGACGGTGCCGGTGACGCCGAGCAGATCCAGGGCCGGGTCAACCAGATCCGGGCCGAGATCGACAAGAGCGACTCCGACTACGACCGTGAGAAGCTGCAGGAGCGGCTGGCTAAGCTGGCCGGCGGCGTTGCGGTCATCAAGGTCGGCGCGGCCACCGAGGTCGAGCTCAAGGAGCGCAAGCACCGCATCGAGGACGCCGTTCGCAACGCGAAGGCGGCCGTCGAGGAGGGCATCGTCCCGGGTGGTGGCGTCGCGCTGGTTCAGGCCGGCAAGACCGCCTTCGACAAGCTCGACCTGGTCGGCGACGAGGCGACCGGTGCGAACATCGTCAAGGTCGCGCTGGACGCCCCGCTGCGGCAGATCGCCGTCAACGCCGGCCTCGAGGGCGGCGTCGTGGTGGAGAAGGTCCGTAACCTCGAAGCGGGTCACGGCCTCAACGCCGCCAACGGCGAGTACGTCGACCTGCTGGCCGCGGGCATCATCGACCCGGCCAAGGTGACGCGCTCGGCGCTGCAGAACGCCGCGTCCATCGCGGCGCTGTTCCTCACCACCGAGGCCGTTGTCGCGGACAAGCCGGAGAAGTCCCCGGCTGCCCCGGCTGGCCCGGGTGGCGGGGACATGGACTTCTGAGTCCAGTTCCGACACAGAACGGGGCGGGCCGCTGACGCGGTCCGCCCCGTTCGTCGTCAGGTCGGCAGTGGGCGCTGGTTGCGCCGCTTCTGTGCCCGGTCGTACGGCGGAAGCAGTTTGATCGGCTCGTCCACCATCTCCCGTGGCTCCTCGACGACCGCCGACTCACCGTCGGTGGTCATCTCGGCCAGTTGCTCGGCGTCGCCGTAGTCGAGCCGGTCGAACGGCAGTTGGCCGGGGAGTTCGCCCACCGGTTTCCAGGTGATCGGCGGGCCGTCCTCGGTCTGGTCGTCATCCGTGGTCATGGCTGCCTCCTCTACCGAAACGGTAGGGGGCGTCGAGGACCGACGCGGGCGAATGGATCAATATCCCCTTTGCCCCGGTCAGTCCGTTGACAGGCTTCGTCGGTACAGGAAGAAGACCCGCTCGATCCGGGCACCCGCGCTGCCCGAGTAGAACGGCACCGGCCCCACCCAGCCGATCTCCGCCCGGGTCAGCCCCGCCGCCTGCTGGTCCCGCAGGCAGCGCCGCAGCAGCACGCCACCGATGCCCGACCCCTCGGCTGCCGGCGCGGTGCCCATCGGCCCGAACCAGCTCGGCCGCGACGACCCGTACGCGGCGAAGCCGAGCACCTCGCCGTCCCGCTCCGCCAGGTGGCAGCCGGCGCCGTCACGACCCACCGACCCGGCCAGCTCGCCGTCCCAGGTGCCGCCGAAGGTGGAGCGCGCGAACGCGGTCAGCGCCGGCAGGTCCGCCAGCTCCGCCCGGCGTACGGTCACGCCCTGGTCGGCCAGTCGACGCTCGGCCGCCTCGGTGGACCGCAGTGCCGGCGACCCGTCGTACGACAGGTCCGCGGTCATGTTCCAGGCGGTCCGGTCCTGCTGGTAGCCCAGCGCGAGGGCGGTGCAGACCGCCGGGGTGTAGCGGACGTCGATGCCCGGCCACGCGTAGTACGGCGGGTTCCCGGCCAGCAGCACCTCGGTCACTCCGCGCTCGGCCAGCACCTGCTCGGCCCGCCGCAACAGCGCCCGGCCGACGCCCCGACGCCGCTGATCCGGGAGGACCGCGACCAGGTCGACGTGCCCGAGGCCCGGCTCGGTCGAGGACACCGAGCAGAGCAGCACCCCGACCAGGTCCGCACCCCGGTACGCGCCCAGCCCGACCACCGGCCGGTCGGCGGCGACGGCCCGGGGCCAGAGCACGTCCACGATGGCGGCGGCCTCGCTGGCGTCCTCGGGCAGGTCGAGAGCCTGTTCGCAGAGCCGCACCACGGTGTCGGCCAGGTCGGGAGTCAGCTCGGTGACGGTGATGTCGGCGTCCATGGTCGCCGACCCTAGATCACCGTGTGGCGACCCGCGCTCCCGCCCGTCGTATCAGATAGGAAACCTGCCTATTGCCGGGCGGCGCGGACGGCGGCGAAAGCGTCGACCTGGCCGGCACCGGTGACGTTCGACGGGGCGCCGCAGGTGTCGGACGGGTCGTCGGAACGGTAGGTGGGCGTCGCCGCCGTGGCGGTGTCCCGCAGGATCTGCCGGGTCCGGGTCACGTCGCCGACCAGCGCCGGGTTCGCCGACCACATCAGCGCGACCACCCCGGCCACCTGTGGCGTCGCCATCGAGGTGCCGTCCAACGCGGCGTACGTGCCGCCCGGCATGGCCGACACCACACCCACACCCGGCGCCAACACGTCCGGCTTACCCGTGCCGCCCGACACCGGCCCGCGCGAGGAGAACTCGGCGACCCGGCGCTGCTCGTCCACCGCCCCCACGGTCAGCACGTCCGCGTACGGCGCCGGCGGGTCGTCGATCGACGCGCACCACGGCCCGGTGTTACCGGCGGCGGCGACCACGAAGATCCCGGCGGCGTCCAGCGCGGCGGTGGCCGGCCGCAGCACGCGCTGGTCGCAACCCTCGATGGGCGGGCAGCCCCACGAGTTGGTCAGCACCTGCGGGGCGCGCTCCGGACGGCCGTCGGTGAACGGGTCGCCGCCGGTCGGGAAGGGCGCCAGCATGAACTGGAGGCAGTCCAGGTAGTGCGCGGGGCTGCCGAGGTTGCGGTCCAGGTTGACGCAGCCCACCCACTGCGCGTCCGGTGCCACCCCGATGCCGTCGCGCCCCACCGCGCTGCCCACCGTGTGGGTGCCGTGCCCGCCCTGATCGGTGGGGCTGCGGGTGTCGTCCCACGGGTCGTACCAGGAGTCGTCTCCGCCCCGGAACCCGGCGCGCAGCGCGGGATGGGAACCGTCCACCCCCGAATCCGAGCTGCCCACCACGATGCCGCTGCCGGTCACCCCGAGCTGGGACCACACCCGGTCCGCGCCGATCTGGCGGATGTTCCACTCCGGGCCGGTGGGCGTGGGGGCGGTGCCCCGGGTCTGCCCCGCCGGGGCCGGCAGTGGCCGCAGACGTTGGCTGACCAGCACCCGGGCCACCTCCGGCTGCCGGGCGAGCCAGGCCCGCACCGCCGGGCCGCCGTCGACCTCGACCGCGTTCACCAGGTAGTACGACACCGGGTCGAGCCGGAGTCGCTTCAACCCCCGCAGCAGGTCGGCCTGGCTCTGCTCGGCGGTCGTCACCAGCCGCCGGTAGACCTCCGCCGCGCGGGCGTCCCGCCCGGCTCGACCCGCCACGCCGGCCGGCAGACCACTCAGGTCGGCCTGCGCCCGCAGCACCACGAACAGCCGCTCGCCGTACAGGCCCGGTTGGCCCGGACCCAGGTCGACCACGCCGAACGCCACCAACAGCACCACGGCCGCCACCGCGGCGGACCGGCGACTCGGGGTACGTGCCGACGGACGGGCGAGCAGCACCCCGTACCCGAAGGCGACCAGGACCGCGACGGCGAGCCCGGCGCCGGCGGCGGCCGCCACCCAGAACGGGACGTCCCGGGTGGCGACCAGCAGCAGGGTGATCTCTTCCGGGTCGGTGAAGGCCAGCGGGCCGAGTGCGGCCAGGCCGACGAGCCAGGCGGTCGCCGTCCGGCCGGCGCGTGCGGCGTCGGCCGGGTCGGTGGTGGGTCGCCAGGCCGCCGCCCACAGCGCGGCCAGCGCGAAACCCACCGGAGGCAGGGTCAGCAGCGCGGGCAACTGCGCGCCGGACTGGCCGGCGCCGGCCGCGAGCAGCAGCAGCGCCACCCCGGCGACCAGGCCTCCGAGCAGGACCAGCCGGGCCGGCCGGGGCGGTCGGCCAACCGCGAACCGGGACCAAAAGGTGGCGTCCAACAGCGTCGCGGCCAGCACCCCCAACGCGGCTGCCGCCACCAGCGCGAGCACGGTCTCCAGGAGCCCGCCGAGCGCACCCAGCCAGGCCCACGGCAGCAGCAGCGCCAACCCGGCGGCGACCGCAAGCAGCGGCACCGGCCCGGGCCGACGTGATCCACGCTGGCGTCCGACCGGGTTCGGGCTCCCGGCGGTATCGACGCTCGACCCCGGGCTTGCGACGTCCTCGGCTCGGGCGGCGTCGTCGTCGTTCAGCGCCGCACCACCGGTGCCGACACCGGGCGACGGCGCGGTCGCGTCGCGTTGCTCCGTGCGCTCGCTGGCCCAGGGTGCGGCGGCGGCGGGCGCGGTGGCGTCGCCGGCCGACGGCGCGGTGGCGTCGCGTTGCTCCGTGCGCTCGCTGGCCCACGGTGTGGCGGCGGGTGCGGTGCCGACATCCGGGCCGGACGATCGTCGCGCCGACCAGCGCGCGGCGAGCGCGCTGAGCAACGCGACGGCGGCCAGCCCGGCGAGGTACGCCTCGTGGTGCACCGGCGGCACGACCCGCAGCAGCGTGAGCACGCCGAGGGCGAGTGCCCCGACGAGCCAGGCCCGCCCGGTGGCCCGGACGGCAGCCGACCGGGGCAGCACGGCCAGCAGCAGGGTGGGCGTACCCACCAGCACGACGGTGGTCAGGCCGAGCACCGGCCAGAGCCAGCCGACGCGGTCCCGCCCGAAGCCCAGCAGCACCTGATCGGTGACCCAGCCGCCGGTCTGGGTGGCCGCGGTGACCGCGACCGTCCAGCAGCCGACCAGCACGGCCGCGACCACCGGCCAGGGGGAGCTGCGGTCACTGAAACCGGGTTGCGCAGGTTGACCGTGCATCCGAGAACCTTACGACCACGCCGAGCGGTTTCCACCCGACCGTCGTGTTGCGGGTCTACCGGAGAACCGTGCCGATCGTGGACACCTTCCGTCAGCCGCTGACGGAAACTGTCCAAGATCTCCGATCGGTCGGCGTGGAGCCAGGATGAACCGGCCGTTGACCACGGGCGCGACCCGACCGGGGGCGCGGCAGCGGGACGTGTCGTGCACGCGACGCAGCAGTGCCGGGGCGGGCGGCGAATGTCGGCACGTTGGCCCGGCGGTTACCGTGGACGGGTGCGTGACCCCAACATCTCCCGATCCGTCGCCGGCCAGCTCTCGCCGGTTCGCCGTGCGTCCGACCTGCGTCGACTGCGCGCCGAGCGCTTCGACGTCCTGGTCATCGGGGGCGGGGTGACCGGTGCCGGTGCCGCTCTGGACGCGGCGTCCCGAGGCCTGAAGGTGGCCCTCGTCGAGGCGCGCGACCTCGCGGCGGGCACCTCCAGCCGGTCGAGCAAACTCATCCACGGTGGCCTGCGTTACCTGGAGCAGTTGGAGTTCCACCTGGTGCACGAGGCGCTCACCGAGCGCGGCCTGCTCGCCACCCGGCTCGCGCCGCACCTGGTGCGTCCGGTGCCGATCCTGGTGCCCCTGCCCGCCGGGCGGGGGCTGCGGGACCTGCCGGCCCGCATCTTCCGTCGCTCCTACTACGGCGCGGGTGTGGCCGCCTACGACGCCTTCGCCGGGATCTTCGGCGGTGGCCGGGGCATGCCACTGCACCGGCACCTGACCCGGGAGGGGGCCCGGCGGGTCTTCCCGAGTCTGCGGCCCGACACGTTGGCCGGGGCGATCCGCTACTACGACGGGCAGGTCGACGACGCCCGCCTGGTGGTGACCCTCGCCCGTACCGCCGCCAGCCTCGGTGCCACGGTCGTGAGCAGCGCCCGCGCCGTGGGGCTGATCCGGCAGGCGCGTGAGGTGACCGGTGTCCGCGTCCGTGACCTGGAGGCGCCAGCGGGTTCACCGGACGCGGAGTTCGAGGTGCACGCCCGTACCGTCATCGCCGCCACCGGTGTCTGGAGCGACGACATGTCGCGGATGCTCAACGACGTCGGCCTGCGGCCCGGCGTCCGGGTGCGCGCCTCCAAGGGGGTGCACCTGGTGGTGCCCCGCTCGGCGATCACCGGCGAGGCGGGGCTCATCCTGCGGACGGCGAGTTCGGTGCTCTTCGTCATCCCGTGGGGCGGGCACTGGATCATCGGCACGACGGACACCGACTGGCGGCTGGACCGGTCCCACCCGGCCGCCTCGGCTCGCGACATCGACTACCTGTTGCAGCAGGTCAACACCGTGCTGGACCGGCCGTTGACCACCGCCGACATCGAGGGGGTGTACGCGGGGCTGCGGCCGTTGCTGGCCGGCGAGGCCGACTCGACCTCGAAACTGTCCCGCGAGCACGCCGTCTTCGAGCCCATGCTCGGGCTGCTGCTGGTCGCCGGCGGCAAGTACACGACGTACCGGGTGATGGCCTCCGACGTGGTCGACCGGGCGGCCCGCCGGCTCGGCGGAGCACGCCCGTCGCGTACCGCCGACCTGCCGCTTCTGGGTGCGGACGGTTACCCGGCGATGTGGCGGGACCGGGCCGACCTGGCCCGCCGGCACGGCGTGCCGGTGGGCGTGGTGGAGCACCTGCTGGAGCGGTACGGCACCCTCACCCTGGACCTGCTGGCGCTGGTCGACGCCGATCCGTTGCTGGCGTCTCCGCTGGCGGGTGCTCCGGAGTATCTGGCGGCCGAGGTCGCGTACGCGGCGCGGGCCGAGGGTGCGCTGCACCTGGAGGACGTGCTGACCCGGCGGACCCGGATCTCGTTCGAGACCAGCCACCGGGGGTTGGAGTCGGCCGAGCACACGGCCGAGCTGATGGGCGCGGTGCTCGGCTGGGACGAGGCCACCCGGGTCCGCGAGGTGGAGCACTACCGCGCCCGGGTGGAGGCGGAGCGGCAGTCCCAGTTGATGCCGGACGACGCCGCGGCGGATGCCGCCCGGCTCGGCGCTCCGGACGTGCGGGGTTATGCGGCCGACCGGGGCGGCGACGACGATCAGGCGAAGGTCCGTCCGTCCGCTCGATGACGAATTGCGACGTTACCGATGGGTAACCATCGATACCGGCCCGGATGGTGGTTTCGGACGCTACCTACGGTGGGGTAGGTTTCCGCGCGTGCTACGCCGCGCGCACCCTCGTCTGCTCTCACCCCTTCTCGCCGTCGCGCTCGTCGGTGCCCTGACCGGGTGCTCGCTGTTCGACGGGGACAAGCCGGGCACGCCGCAGGCACAACCGTCCGCCCCGGCGGCGGGGGGCGGATCGCAGCGGGAGATCCCCACCACCGTCGCCGCCGGTCAGGTCAGCCTGCTCCAGCGGCTCGGCGCCGACGGGCCGCTGCGCACCCTGAGCGTCGAGCGCGACGGCGCGTGGCAGTGCCTGGACTGCGCCGGCGACGGGGTCACCTCCCGGGGCACCCTCGCACCCGAGCTGACCGAACGGCTCCAGGTGCTGCTGGCCAACCCGGGGTTGGCCGCCGAGACCGACCAGGCCCGGAAGTACCGCAGCACCTGCATCGACGCGCTGACGTCCAGCCTGCTCACCTCGTCCGGGCTCATCACCTCCCAGGACTGCCCCGGTGAGGAGCGCACGCCGGTCGCCGGGGAGATCCTGCTGCTGCTCACCCAGGCGACGCCCGCCGAGGTCAAGGGCTGACCCTGCACCCCGGCCGAGGCCAAGGGCTGACGCCGAGCCAGGTCAGAGCACCTTGCCCGGGTTGAGCAGGCCAGCCGGGTCGAGCGCCGACTTGATCGCCTGGTGCACCCGGACGCCGACCGGCCCGATCTCGCGGGCCAACCAGTCGCGCTTGAGCAGCCCCACCCCGTGCTCCCCGGTGCACGTGCCGCCGAGGTCCAGGCCGAGCCGCATGATCTCGTCGAACGCCCGCCGGCCCCGCTCCACGCTCGCCGGGTCGGCCCGGTCGACCACGATGTTCGGGTGCATGTTGCCGTCCCCGGCGTGCCCCACCACACCGATCGGCACCTCGCACTCCGCCGCGATCCGGGCCACCCCGTCCAGCAGCGCGGCAAGCGAACCGCGCGGCACCGCCACGTCGTCGATCACCAGACCGCCGTTGCCTCCCGGGTAGGCGTCGGCGGCGAACTTCTCCATGGCCGGGTGGGCCAGTCGGCGGGCCTGGAGCAGCGCCGCCGCCTCCACCGCGTCGGTGGCCGCGTAGACCTCGTCGGCGCCGGCCGCCTCACACACCTCGGCCAGGTCGGCCAGGTCGTCGGCGGCCCGGCTGCCGGTGTCCGCGGCGGCCAGCAACAGGGCCTGCGCGTCGGTCCTCAACCCCATTGGCTGGTACGCCTCGATCGCCCGCAGGTGGGTCTGGTCGAGCAGTTCCAACAGGCTGGGCGTGAGCCCCCGGGCCGCGATCTCGGCCACCGCGGCGCCGGCCGCCGCCGTGGACGGAAAGACCGCCACCAGGGTCAGCGACCCGGCCGGCGCGGGCCGCAACGCCACGGTCACCTCGGTGATCACCCCGAGGGTGCCCTCCGAGCCGACGAACAGCCGGGTCAGGTCGTACCCGGCCACCCCCTTGGCCGTACGCCGGCCGGTGCGCAGCACCTCACCGGAGGCGAGCACCACCTCCAGGCCGAGGACGTACTCGGTGGTCACGCCGTACTTCACGCAGCACATGCCACCGGCGTTGGTGGCCACGTTGCCGCCGATCGTGGACGACTCCCAGGAGCCGGGATCCGGCGGATACCAGAGGCCCTGCTTCGCCACCGCCCCGGCCAGCGCCGCGTTGACCACCCCGGGTTGGACCACCGCGATCCGGCTGACCGGGTCGATCTCCCGGATCTCGTCCATCGCCACGGTGCTGAGCACCACCGCGCCGTCCACCGCGTTCGCCGCGCCGGCCAGCCCGGTCCGCGCGCCCTGCGGCACCACGGGTACGCCGTGCCGCGCCGCTGCCCGCACCACGGCGACCACCTGTTCGGTGCTGCGCGGGCGGGTCACCACGAGCGGCATGCCCGCGGCGCACAGGTCGGCCTCGTCCCGCTGGTGCATCCGCAGCAGGTCCGGGTCGGTGAGCACGGCGTCGCCACCGAGCGCGTCGCGCAGGTCGTCGAGAAGAGTGGTGGGGGCCATGCAGCCGAGGCTAGGTCGCCAGCGGGCGATCATCAACATGATCAACTGTGCGGGATAGCTTGTGCACCATGCTCTACCTGGACCGGCCTGCCTGGCCGTGGCGCGGTCGGCTCTGGTCGCACCTGATCAGCGACGTCTCGTACGCCGAGCTGCACGCCTTCGCCGAGACACTCGGCGCGCCCCGGCGCGGCTTCGACCGGGACCACTACGACATCCCGGCCGACCGGTTCGCGGCGGCGGTGTGGCTCGGTGCCCAGGTGGTGCCGAGCCGGGAGCTGGTCCGGTTGCTCCGCTCCTCGGGCCTGCGTCGCCCGAAGCACCTGGTCAACCCGCGCCCGCCGACCCCTCGTTGAGAGCGGCCAGCTCGCGGCGCACGTTGTCCCGGGCCGGCTCCTCCCAGCGGGCCGCCAGCGGCGGCAGCCGGAACAGCGCGGGCAGCGCCAGCAGGCCGTTCAACACCGAAGCCCGCCCGGCCCGGAAGGCCGGCTCCGGCACGTGCGCGTACTCCCGTCGGATGGCCGCCGCGTACCGGTCGAAGTCGGCGGGCGGCGCGGCCAGCACGGCGAGGTCCGCGTCGCAGAGCAGGGCGCCGTCCGGGTCGCCCGGCGTCACCGCGTGCCCGGCCGTGAGCAGCACCAGCCGGCGCACCTCGGCCACCGCCGGCGCCGGAAGCCCGAGCCCGGTGAGCACGCTCTCGGCCAGCGCTGCGCTGTCGCGTTCGTTGGCGTCGCCGGCGGCCCGCGGGTCGTAGACGGTGTCGTGGAACCAGGCCGCCAACCGGACCACGTCGGGCCTGACGGCCAGGTCGGCGTGCTCGTCCACCACGTCGAGCACCGCCGTCAGGTGGGCCACCGTGTGATAGTGCCGGTGCGGCTCCCGCCACCGCGCGAGCACCTGCTCCCCGGCCCTGGTCGACGTCGGGGCCGAACCCGCACCGGCACCCCGGGCCGCGATGAGCCAGCGATCCAACAGATCAACCACCGCCCGAGTCTGCCGCATCCGCCCACGACGCGCGAGAAGGGAGGATTCAGCGGGCCCACCACGGGTAGTCGCGCCCATGGCCGTGGCCCGGGACAAGCGACCTCCGATGGTGCGGCGTGCCCCGCTGCGCGATGGGCTGGTGGACGTCGACGGTGCCCGGATCGCCGAGGCCACCGAGGAGCTGCGCCATCGCGGCCGGGCCACCCTGCACGACCGGCTGCACCGGGTGCGGATGGCCGGCGGGCTCGCCGTGCAGGCCGGGTTGGCGGCCGGGTTGGCGTACTTCGTCTCGCACCGGCTGCTCGGCAACCCGCAACCGGTGTTCGCGCCGATCTCCGCGGTCGGCACCCTGGCCGCGTCGGTCGGCCAACGGTTCCGCCGGACCGTGGAGCTGATCGTCGGGGTGGGGGTCGGGGTGGCCGTCGGCGACCTGCTGATCTACCTGCTCGGCACCGGGGCCTGGCAGCTCGGCCTGGTGGTGACGGTGGCGATCCTGCTCACGATCTTCGCCGGGGCGAGCGTCGCCATCGTCATCCAGGCGGCGGCCACGGCGGTGCTGATCGTCACGCTGAGCCCGTCGACCCAGAACCTGGAGATCCCCCGCTTCGTCGACGCGTTCCTGGGCGGCGGGGTCGCGCTCCTGGTCACTGCGGTGCTGCTGCCACTGAACCCGCTCCGGGTGATCAACCGGGCTGCCCGGCCGGCGCTGGACCTGCTCGCCGCCCAACTCGACGCCACCGCCGACGGGCTGCGCGGCCGGAACCGCGCCGGCATCCAGCGGGCACTGGACCGACTGCGCAACAACAAGGACGAGCTGGCCACCCTGGCCGAGGCGATCGAGGGCGCGAAGGAGACAGCCACCCTCTCCCCGGCCCGTTGGCACCGCCGCAGCGAGCTGATCCACTACGCGGAGGCGGCCGACCCGATCGACCGGGCAATGCGCAACAGCGGCACGCTGATCCGCAGGTCCGTCACGCTGATCGAGGACGAGGAGCCGGTCCCCGATCCGATGCCGGACGCGATCGGCCACCTCGCCGAGTCGGTCCGGCTGCTCAAACACGAGTTCGCCGCCGGTGAGGAACCGGAGAAGGCCCGCGAACGGTCGCTGCGGGCCGTCAGCGAGGCCGGTCGGGCGTACGGCGCCGGGGTCGGCTTCTCGGGCAGTGTGGTGGTCGCCCAGATCCGAACCACCGCCAGCGACCTGCTGGTGGCCTCCGGCATCGAACAGGAGGAGGCGAACCGGTGGATCCGCACCGCCTTCGGTGAGCAGGAGCGCCCGGTCGGAGAGCCCGCCGAGCCGGGCGAGGCGCCGAAACCACCCACCGCCCCGCCGGTCGGCTGAGCGAGGGCGGCCTCAGCCCAGCTCGGCGAGCGCGGCGAGCAGCCGGTCCACCTGGGCCGCCGTGCTGCCCAGGCCGATGCTGGCGCGCAGCGCGGTGGGCGGCAGGTCCCGTCGACCGGTACGCCCCGCCGCCTCGGCGAGCAGCCGCCGGGCCAGCGGGTGAGCGCAGAACAACCCGTCCCGTACGCCGATGCGGTGCTCGGCCGCCAGCCGCGCGGCCACGTCGCTGGACTCCCAGCCGACGACCACGAACGAGACGATCCCGACGCGGGGCGCGTCCGGGCCGAAGGTGCGCAGCTCCACGACGTGCGGCAGGGCGGCGATGCCGATCCGCAGCCGGGCCAGCAGCGCCTGCTCGTCGGCGGCCAGTGCGGCCCGGTCGGCGTCGTCGAGAGCCGCACACACGGCTGCCAGCGCCACCGCGCCGAGCAGGTTCGGGGTGCCGCCCTCGTGTCGGGCCGGCCCGGTCACCCAGGTCACGTCGTGGGTCGCCGGCCCGACGTGGCCGGTGGCACCGCCTCCGGCCAGGTACGGCGGGGCGTCGTCCAGCCAGTCCGCCCGGCCGACCAGCACACCCGCACCGAACGGCGCGTACAGCTTGTGACCGGACACGGCCAGGTAGTCGACGTCGAGCGCGAGCAGGTCGACCGGGGCGTGCGGGGCGAGTTGCGCGGCGTCCAGCACGATCCGGGCGCCGTGCCGGTGTGCCACCCGGGCCAGTTCGGCGACCGGCCACCGCTCACCGGTCACGTTGCTGGCGCCGGTCACCGCGACCAGCACCGGCAGCGCCGGGTTGCTGCCCCGGCGCAGCTCGGTGAGGGCGGCGGCGAGGTCGCGTACCGCCGAGTCGGGGTCGCTGGGCACCGGCAGCCGCACCGAGCCGCGCGGCCAGGGCAGAAGATTGGCGTGGTGTTCGCCGGCGAAGGTGACCACCGTCGTGCCCGCCGGCAGGGCCCGCGCCAGCAGGTTGAGCGCGTCGGTCGTGTTGCGGGTGAAGATCACGTGGTCGTCGGCGCGGCCGCCGAAGAAGTCACCCACCGTCTGCCGAGCCTGTTCGTAGGCGAGGGTGCAGCGCCGGGACAACGCTCCCGCCCCACGGTGCACGCTCGCGTACCAGGGCAGCAGCTCGGCCACCGCGTCGGCGGCGGCCCGCGCGCACGGCGCGCTGGCCGCGTAGTCCAGGTTGATCTCACCCGGTACGCCGAGGACGTCCAGCGGCCGCGACGAGGCCGGCCGGGGCGCGGCGTCGACGCGGTGGGGCAGCGAGGGGACAAGGGTGACGGACACGCCGGAACCTCCGGGGTCAGGGACCCCGGGTGCGGCATCGGGACGGGGTCCGCGCTTGCCCAGCACACCGATCGGGCTGGGCCCGGTCATCACCCGGGGCACCCCACCGCGAACTCGACGAGGGTTGCCGGCCAGCAAGCCGGGGCTTGACGCTGGCGCTCGTGACCTGCCGGCAGCATAGCGGCCACCGAGGCGACCGGACCAGCCGGCGACGGATCGCTACGCTGACCGCATGGCCGACACCCCGCCCGGTTCACCCCTGCCGTCGTCGCCCGCGCCAGCGACCCCGCCCGTCGGCGAGGCACCCCGGATGCCGCTGCGCCGCCTGGGCTGGCGACGGGTCCTGGCGCTGGCCGGGGTGGTGCTGCTCATCGCCGCCTGCGCGGTGTTCATGGTCTTGAGGCTCGGCCAGTCGCTCGGTGTGCAGGCCCTGTTGATCGGGGTGGCCGCCGCCGTCCTGCCGGTGCCGGTGCTCGTCGCCTGCTTCCTCTGGCTGGACCGGTACGAACCGGAGCCGTTGAAATATCTGATCTTCTGCTTCGCCTGGGGAGCGTTCGTCTCCACCGCCGCCTCGCTCACCGTGAACGAATTCGCCGCCAACCGGTTCGCCGACTGGGGGCTGCCGGACGCGCTCACCGGAGTGCTGGTGGCGCCGTTCATCGAGGAGTTGACCAAGGCGCTCGGCCCGATCCTGCTGCTGGTGTTCCGCCGCCGGGAGTGGTCCGGGATCACCGACGGCCTGGTCTACTGCGGGCTGTCCGCGGTCGGCTTCGCCATGGTGGAGAACATCCTCTACCTGGGCGGGTTGGGCTACGCGTCCGGCGCCGACCGTTACGGCCCGGCAACCGGCATCCAGCAGGTCATCGCGATCTTCATCCTGCGGATCCTGCTGTTCGGGTTCGCCCACCCGCTCTTCACCTCGATGACCGGTGTGGGGCTGGGCATCGCGGCGCGGACGGCCGACCGGCGGGTGCGGGTGCTCGCCCCGATCGGCGGCCTGCTGCTGGCGATGATGTTGCACGGCACGTGGAACCTGCTGCCCACGCTGACCCAGGCCACCGGCGAAGCGTTGATCATGCTGTACGGCTTCCTGGGCCTGATGGTGCCGGTCTTCTTCGGCATGGTGGGGCTGGCGGTGTGGCTACGCGCCTGGGAGGGGCGGCTCACCGAGCGGACCCTGCCGGACTACGTACGCGCCGGCTGGCTGAGCCCGCCGGAGGTGGCCGCGCTGAGCAGCCTCGGCCGACGGCACGCGGCCCGCAGGTGGGCCCGGAGGGTCGCCGGCGACGCCGGGGTGCGGGCCATGCGCGGCTACCAGTCCGCCGCCACCCGCCTGGCCCTGCTGCGCGACGGCACGCTGCGTGGTCTGGACCGCAAGCCCGCCGACCAGGAGCGAAGCGCCCGTGAGGAGCGGGAGTTGCTGGACGCCATCAGCGCGTACCGGTCGTTCTTCGTCGGTCGGGACCCGCAGGCCCCGGCCGGGGTCTGGGACGGCAGCCGCTACCACCTGCGCTTCCCGGACGGCACCCAGCGCCCGGTGGACGCGCCGGACGAGCCGGTGGTGCCAATTCCGGTGGTGCTGGCCCCCGCCGCGCCTCCGGTGGGATACGCCCCGCCCGGTTGGCCCGCCCTGCGACCCCCCGCACCCTGGCCGCCGCATCACCCCTGACGGCCGACGGCCCCCGGCCGGCGCTCCAGATCATGCCGGCGGCTCAGGTCATCAGGGTGGTGAGGAAGTCGCCGAAGCCCTGGAACATCGCGATCAGGGCCGCCCCGATCGCCTTGAACATCTGTGCGGCGCCGTCCGGCCGGAAGGCCACGAAGTAGATCAGGAACGCGACGCTGCCCCAGGTCAACAACTTCTTAACGAATACCGGCATCGTCCCTCCCCAGGGCCACGGTCGCCGGATGGCTTCCCGTCGTGCGGCCGGGCAAACGGCGCGCGTCGGGGCGTGGTGGCCCGGGGGAGGTGCGTCAGAGGTAGAGGCCGGTGGGGTCGTTCTCGATCCGCTCGGCGGCCACGGCGTGCACGTCCCGCTCGCGCAGCAGCACGTACCCGCGGCCGTGCAGCTCGACCTCCGAGCGGTCGTCCGGGTCGAAGAGCACCCGGTCGCCGGTGACGATGGCGCGGACGTTCGGGCCCACCCCCACGGCGGTGGCCCAGGCGAGGCGCTTGCCGACCTGGGCGGTCGCGGGGATGACGATGCCAGCGGTGGAGCGACGTTCGCCCTCGCTGCCCTCCATCCGCACCAGCACACGGTCGTGCAGCAGGCGGATCGGCAGGCCGGCGTCGAGATCGTTGTCGACGGTCACGCCGCAGACGCTACCGTGTGACCGGCGGTGGGCCGCCGGTGGTTACGCCGGTGGTGATGGGGGCACTGTGTGGCGGAACTGCCCTACGGTGTCGGGAACGGACGTATGCTGTCCGACCTGTCGCCGTGGGCGGGCCGGTTTCTCTGCCAGGAGGTGCGCTTGAGCCGCTTCGAGCGGGTACGCGGGCGGCTCCGCCGCGCCTACCAGTCACGACAGGAGTCGGCGCGCGCTGACGAGGGCATTTCGAACGACGAGTTGAGCGACGTGTCGGACGCCGCCCGGGTGGCGTCGCCGGCCGTGCCGGGGCCGACCGCGCCGTCGCACGCCTCGGTCTTCGGCGCGGAACCTCCGGTGGACCTGCACAGCTCGACCTCCAGCCGGGACGACGCTGACGTCCCGCACGGGCTGCGGATCGCCGCCGCGTGGTGCTGGCGCCTGATCGTGATCGGTGTGGTGGCCTGGGCCCTGCTCCGGATCGTCGGCACGGTCAAGATCGTGATCATCCCGCTGGCCATCGCTCTGCTGCTCTCCGCGCTCCTCGCGCCGGCGGTGGGCTGGCTGCTGCGGGCCCGACTGCCCCGGTCGCTGGCGACGGCGGTGGTGCTGGTCGGCGGCCTCGCCGCGGTGATCGGCACGCTGACGCTGGTGGTCAACGAGTTCATCCGCGGTGTGCCGGAGCTGAGCGAGAAGTCCTCGGAGGGCGTCCGACAGATCCAGAACTGGCTGAAGACAGGCCCGCTGCACCTCTCCGACACCCAGCTCGACCGCTACATCGACGAGGCCCAGGCCTGGATCAACAACAACACCTCCAGGTTCACCAGCGGCGCGCTGAGCACGGCCGCGACCCTGGCGGAGGTGCTGACCGGCACGCTGCTGGTGCTCTTCGCGACGTTCTTCTTCCTGCGCGACGGCAACCGGATCTGGCGTTTCCTGGTCCGGCTGCTGCCGGTGGCCGCCCGGTGGAAGGTCGACGACGCGGGTCGCGCCTCCTGGCAGACGCTCGTCGCCTACGTCCGGGCAACCGTCCTGGTGGCCTTCATCGACGCCGTTGGTATCGGCATCTTCCTGGTCATCTTCGACGTGCCGTTCGCCTTCCCGCTGGCCGCGCTGGTCTTCCTCGGCGCGTTCATCCCGATCGTCGGTGCCGCGCTCTCCGGTGGTGTGGCGGTGTTGGTGGCGCTGGTCGACAGTGGCCCGGTCACCGCGTTGATCATCCTGGGTGCGGTGATCGGTGTGCAGCAGATCGAGGGGCACGTGCTCCAGCCGCTGATCATGGGCCGGGCGGTCGCCCTCCACCCGCTCGCCGTGATCATCGGTATCGCCGCCGGTGTCGTCCTCGCGGGCATCACCGGCGCCCTGGTCTCCGTGCCGCTCATCGCGGTGCTGAACACCGCGGTCCGCCGGCTCGCCGCCCGAAGGGTCCCGGACACCCCACCCGACGCCGTGGTCGTCGCCTCCCAGGCCCCCTGACCCCTGGGGGCGCGGCCCCCGGGCCTCACTGCCCGTGCCGCTTGCTTCAAGATCACGCACGATCGTGGAAACAGTGGCCTCCCCACTCCGGGAGGCCACTGTTTCCTTGTTGTAGCGCGATCTTGGTGGGGCGGGCGCGGGCAGCGCGCGGCGCGCGGTGGCGTGGCGCGCGGTGGTGCGGCGGTGCGTGGCGTGGGCGGCGCGTGGCGCGCGGGTGGCGGCGGGTCAGGACTTGGCGAGGCGTTCCAGGGCACCGCGGGCCACCTCGGGGCGGGTCGTGTACCAGAAAGGCGGCAGCGAGCGACGCAGGAACGGCCCGTAGCCGCGGGCCGTCTCCAGCCGGGAGTCGAGCACCGCGACGACGCCCCGGTCACCGGTCGCCCGGATCAGCCGGCCCACCCCCTGTGCCAGCCGGACCGCCGCGATCGGCACGCTGACGGCGGAGAAGCCGGAGCCACCGCCGGCGTCGACAGCCGCGGCGCGGGCGGCGGCCAGCGGCTCGTCCGGACGGGGGAAGGGCAGCCGGTCGATGACGACGAGCTGGCACGCGTCACCGGGCACGTCCACCCCCTGCCACAGCGACATCACCCCGAACAGGCAGCTCGCACGCTCCTCCCGGAACCGGCGGACGAGCAGCGGCAGCGCCTCCTCGCCCTGGAGCAGCACGGGCAGGTCGGTCCGCGCGCGCAGCAGCTCCGCGGCCTGCTGCGCGGCCCGTCGCGAGGAGAAGAGCCCGAGAGTACGACCACCGAGTGCCTCGACCAGCCCGAGCAGCTCCTCTCCGGCGGCGTCGGGCAGCCCGGAGACGCTGGGGCGGGGCAGGTGCGCGGCGACGTACAGGATGCCCTGCCGGGCGTAGTCGAACGGCGACCCGACGTCGAGGGACCGCCAACCGGGGCCCTCGGTCGCCGGGACGACGGCGTTCGGGGCGGCGTCGCCGGCGAGGCGACGGCCCGGCGCCTCGGCGGCCGGGCGGCCCGG
>NZ_JAKKFI010000097.1 GCF_022230955.1 Micromonospora cabrerizensis | reverse complement strand
AGCAGCTGACACTCGCACCGACAGCCTGCGCAACCACAATCAGCCAACCTAGGACAACGGCCCGGCCGTAGTCGCCAACACCGCCGGCACCCGCCCCGACACGACCGGCGTCACCCACTCCTACGAAGGTGGGCACTACATCAGCGTCGTCGGCTACCGCGACAACGGCCAGACGGTGAAGATCGCCGACTCCGCCGACCCGAACACCGCCTCCTACTGGATCACCGTCGAGCACCTCGCCGACTGGATCGCCACCCGCGGCTACGCCACCAGCTGACCC
Organism: Micromonospora cabrerizensis; assembly: GCF_022230955.1. GTDB lineage: Bacteria > Actinomycetota > Actinomycetes > Mycobacteriales > Micromonosporaceae > Micromonospora > Micromonospora cabrerizensis. The sequence goes on along the minus strand of NZ_JAKKFI010000097.1, from coordinate 17,600 downwards.
GCACCGGCACACCGAACAACAGCCGAAGGGCCGGACCCCACCACGGGGCCCGGCCCTTCGTCATGACCGAGTCACTGTGCACGCACCCCTCGTCAGGCGCCGACGGAATCGAGGGGCCATCCGAGCCAACCAGGCCGCCCACCCCAGCAGGCCGCCCACCCCAGCAGGCCGCCCACCCCAGCGGGCCGCCAACTCGGCAGGCCGCCCACCCCAGCGGGCGAGGAAGGACCGAGCGCGCCCCGGCACCAAGCAGACCAGGGGCTCAGCCCACCCAGGGGCTCAGCCCACCCAGGGCTCAGCCGCCGGAGTCGTCCATTTCGGCGCCCTCGGGGACGGTGTCGTCGTCCCGGCTGGCCAGCCATCCGTCCGGTAGGGAGACCTTGCCTGGCGAGTTGGTGCGTCCGCGTGGCTGACCCAGAGCCGTCACCGGGAACGGCTCGGTGGGGTCGAGCTTGCCGAGCAGGTCGTCGAGCTGGGCCAAGCTTTCGATCATCGCCAGTGAGCGGCGCAGCTCGCCACCGACCGGGAAGCCCTTGAGGTACCAGGCGACGTGCTTGCGGAAGTCGGTGCAGCCGTCTCGTTCGCCCCGGGCCGGGTTGCGGGCGCCGGCCACGAACTGGTCGACCAGCAGCTCGGCGTGCCGGCGCATGGTCACCGCCACCTCGCCGAGGCTGGGCAGTCGCCGCTCCGGCCGTCCGTTGAAGGCGGCCTCCAGGTCGGCGAAGAGCCATGGCCGACCCAGGCAGCCGCGCCCGACGACCACGCCGTCCACCCCGGTGTGCGCGACCATCCGCAGCGCGTCGTCGGCCTCCCAGATGTCGCCGTTGCCGAGCACCGGCACGTCGAGGGCCTGCTTCAGGGTGGCGATCGCGTCCCAGTCGGCGGTGCCCGAGTAGCGCTGCCCGGCCGTCCGCCCGTGCAGGGCCACCGCGGCCACGCCGGCTTCCTGGGCGGCGAGCCCCGCTTCGACGTACGTCAGGTGGTCGTCGTCGATGCCCTTGCGCATCTTGACCGTGACCGGCACCCCGGACGGTGACGCGGCATCCACCGCGGCCCGCACCAGTCGGGCGAAGAGCCGGCGTCGCCACGGCAGCGCCGCTCCGCCTCCACGCCGGGTGACCTTGGGGACCGGGCAGCCGAAGTTGAGGTCGATGTGGTCGGCCAGGTTACGCTCGACGACGATCCGGACGGCGGCGGCGGTGATCTCCGGGTCGGTGCCGTAGAGCTGGAGGCTGCGCGGTTTCTCGTCGTCGCCGAACGTGATCATGCGCAGCGTCTTCGGGTTGCGTTCGACCAGCGCCCGAGTGGTGATCATCTCGCAGACGTAGATGCCGCCGCCCTGCTCACGGCAGAGCCGACGGAACCCGACGTTGGTGATGCCGGCCATCGGCGCGAGCACCACCGGCGGCCACACCTGGTACGGCCCGAGAGTCAGCGGGCGCAGCGCGGGCATGGTCGAGACAGTCACCGGACAAGTGTACGGGGCCCCGACCGGCGCTTATCGCGTCGGCCGAGGCCCCGTGCGCACAGCCTCAGCAGCCGGGCAGACGCTCGATCAGGTAACGCTCGACCTGGTCCAGGGAAACCCGCTCCTGGGCCATCGTGTCCCGGTTGCGCACCGTCACGGCGTTGTCGTCCAGGGTGTCGAAGTCGACCGTCACGCAGAACGGGGTGCCGATCTCGTCCTGCCGCCGGTAGCGACGGCCGATCGCCTGCGAGTCGTCGAACTCCACCACCCAGCGCTTGCGCAGCAGCGTCGCGAGGTCCTTGGCCTTCGGCGACAGCGCCTCGTTGCGGGACAACGGCAGCACCGCCACCTTGACCGGGGCGAGCCGCGGGTCGAAGCGCATCACGGTGCGCTTGTCCACGCCGCCCTTGGTGTTGGGCGCCTCGTCCTCGTCGTACGCCTCCAGCAGGAAGGCGAGCACCGCACGGGTCAGACCCGCGGCCGGCTCGATGACGTACGGCATCCAGCGCTCACTCTTGGTCTGGTCGAAGTACGACAGGTCGACGCCCGAGTGCTTGCTGTGCGTGGAGAGGTCGAAGTCGGTGCGGTTGGCGACCCCCTCCAGCTCGGCGAACTCGGTGCCGCCGAACTGGAAGCGGTACTCGATGTCCACCGTCCGCTTCGAGTAGTGCGAGAGCTTCTCGGCGGGGTGCTCGAAGAGGCGCAGATTGTCCGCCGAGAGGCCGAGGTCGATGTACCAGTTCCAGCGCTCCTGGAGCCAGTACTCGTGCCACTGCTCGTCGGTGCCCGGCTCGACGAAGAACTCCATCTCCATCTGCTCGAACTCGCGGGTCCGGAAGATGAAGTTGCCCGGGGTGATCTCGTTGCGGAACGACTTGCCGGTCTGCGCGATGCCGAAGGGCGGCTTCTTGCGGGCGACCGTCTCGACGTTCTTGTAGTTGACGAAGATGCCCTGCGCCGTCTCCGGGCGCAGGTAGTGCATCCCCTCGTCGCTCTCTACCGGGCCCAGGTAGGTCTTCATCAGGCCGTTGAACATCTTCGGCTCGGTGAAGGTGCCCTTGTTGCCGCAGTTGGGGCAGTTGAGCTCGGCGAGCGAGACCGGCGGCTTGCCGTGCTTGGCCTCGTACGCCTCCTCCAGGTGGTCCGCCCGGAAGCGCTTGTGGCAGAACTGGCACTCGGTCAGCGGGTCGACGAACTCGGCGATGTGGCCGGACGCCTCCCACACCTTGCGGGCCAGGATCACCGCGGAGTCGAGGCCGACGACGTCGTCGCGCTGCTGGACCATGGTCTTCCACCACTGCCGGCGGACGTTCTCCTTGAGCTCCACGCCGAGCGGACCGTAGTCCCACGCCGATCGGGTGCCTCCGTAGATCTCGCTGGAGGGGAAGACGAAGCCTCGTCGCTTGGCGAGGCTGACGACGGCGTCGATACGGTCGGCTGGCATGTTTCCTCCTACGCCGGCTGGCGGTCGGCGGGGGCGAGATGTGGATGGAACGGTCAGTTCAGGACAACGGTACGACCACCGCCGCCCTGAGCCCAGCAGAATACCGGGGGCGGGTCAGCTCACCCCGCAGACCTCCACGCCGCCGGTCTCCCCGTCCTGGCCGAGGCTGACCTGCTGCTGCTCCCGGTCGCCACCGGCGAGTGTCACGTCGACCGGCACGGTCAGGCTGGTGGTGTCCACCTCACCCACCCGGAACGCCGCGACCTGAGGTTCGGCGGAGGCTCGCCGCTCGAACTCGGGCCGGGACTCACGCCGCTGCGCGTCGTCGCAGAGCTGCTCGTACGCTCGCCCGTAGTCCCGCTCGACCAGTGCCTGGTAGTAGTCACCGGTGACGGTGCGGGCCTGCTCCCGGATCGCCTGCACGCCGCTGACGGCCAGGCCGACGACGGCGGTGCCGCCCCCGCCACAGCAGAGCACCACGGCGAGCGCGCCGACGCCGAGGCCGATCCAGAGCCGAGTCCGGCGCCCCTCGGTGGGCGGCGCGGCGAACGGCGGAGCCACCCCGGGACCGGGTGGCGGGGCGGGTGCGGTCATAGGAGCAGCGTAGTGTCCGCCGGCTCAGCGGTAAGGACCCGCAGCCCGATCACTCTCGGCGACGACCACCGCTCCGCCGGGTGCCGCGGTGGCCAGCGCCTCGTACGCGGAGGGCTCGTCGACCGACTCGGCGAGCAGCGGCACGGCGCTGACCTTGACCTCGAAGGCACCGAGGGCTCGGCGGTACGTGCCGACGGACTCCCATTCGGTGACCAGCGACCAGTACCGGGGGTCGTCGAGCGCCCGGACCAGTTGACCGCGCAGGTAGCCGCGGCAGGCGGCCAGGGCGGTGAGGGCGGCGTGCGCCCGTTCGGTGAAGTCGTCGGCGACATCGACGTCGACCACGAACCGGTTGGTCACCAGCAACGGTGGTCCCTCCTCGTAGAGTCTGTGGGATGCAGCGTACGCAGCGCCCTCTGCTCGCCCGGTTGGCCGGGGCGAACCCGACGTCGGTGTTCCTGCTCACCCTGGTGGTGGTGCTGGTGGCGTTCTTCACGCCGGGGGTGGTCGGCGGGCTGCTGACGCTCGCGCTCGCCGCCGGTCTGATCGCCCTGTTGGTGACGACCTGGGCGGTTCAGGCGCCGCAAACCCGCCTGATTCGACTGGTGATGCTGGCCCTGCTGGTGACGGTGGGCGTCGCCAAGCTGCTCTGACATGCAATCATGCGTTTTTGACAATCATTATCGTTGCCACGGACAGTTGACGACATGACCAACCGCACCACGTACCGTGTCCTGGCCGCCGCGACCGCCCTCCTCGCCCTGGGCGCCGGAGCCGGCTGCTCCAGCGGCGACGCCGCCGGCGCCGACCCCCAACGGGTCGACGTGGTGGCCGCGTTCTACCCCCTCCAGTTCCTGGCCGAGCGGATCGGCGGGGACGCGGTCCGGGTGACCAACCTGGCCAAGCCGGGAGCCGAGCCACACGACCTGGAGCTCAACCCGAGCCAGGTCGGCCAGGTCACCGACGCGGAGCTGATCGTCTACCTCAAGGGTTTCCAGCCGGCGGTGGACGACGCCGTCGCGCAGAACGGTGGCGACCGGGCGTTCGACGTGACCAGCGTGCAGCCGCTGCTGGACGCGACCGCCGGCGGGCACAACCACGAGGGCGAGGAGGAGCACGCCGAGGAGGGCAACGGCGGCAAGGACCCCCACGTCTGGCTCGACCCGACCCGACTGGCCGGCATCGGTGACCAGCTCGCCCAGCGGCTCGGCAAGGCCGACGCGGAACACGCCGCCGACTACACCGCCCGCGCCGCGGCGCTGCGCGCCGACCTGACGACCCTGGACGGCGAGTTCAAGCAGGGCCTGGCGACCTGCCAGCGGCGCGAGATCGTGACCAGCCACGCCGCCTTCGGCTACCTCGCCGACCGCTACCAGCTCGACCAGGTCGGCATCACCGGGCTGAGCCCGGACGTCGAGCCCTCCCCGCAGCGGCTCGCGCACGTGATCGAGGAGGCCAAGGAGCACCAGGCCACCACGATCTTCTTCGAGACCCTGGTCAGCCCGAAGGTCGCCGAGACCATCGCCGGTCAGGTCGGCGCGAAGACCGCGGTGCTGGACCCGATCGAAGGGCTCGCCGCCGGCAGCAACGGGGACTACCTTTCGGTGATGCGTACCAACCTGCAGACCCTTCGGACGGCCTTGAGCTGCTCGTGACCTCACCTGTCATCACCGTCGAGCACGGGGTGGTCGGCTACGACGGCCGCCCCGTGCTCCGCAACATCTCGCTCACCGTGACCGCCGGAGAGGTGGTCGCGGTGCTCGGCGCGAACGGCTCCGGCAAGTCCACCCTGATCCGCGCCGTGCTCGGGCTGGTGCCGCTCAGCGCCGGGTCGGTCGCCCTCTTCGACCGGCCGTTGCGCCGGTTCCGGCAGTGGCAGCGCATCGGGTACGTCCCGCAGCGCCTGGGCGCCGGCGGCGGCGTACCGGCCACCGTCCGCGAGGTGGTGGCCTCCGGCCGGCTGGCCCGCCGGGGGGTGCTCCGCCCGCCGGGACGCGCCGACCGGGCCGCCGTCGACGCCGCGCTGCTCGCGGTCGGGCTCGCCGACCGCGCCGGGGACCCGGTGTCCACGCTCTCCGGCGGGCAGCAGCAGCGCACCCTGATCGCCCGTGCGCTGGCCGGCCAACCGGAGCTGCTGGTCCTCGACGAGCCCACCGCCGGGGTGGACGCGGCCAGCCAGGAGGCGTTCGCCGGCGCGCTGCGCGACTTCGTCGGCAACGGCGGGACGGTGCTGTTGGTCGCCCACGAGCTGGGCCCGCTGCGACCGGTGATCAGCCGGGCCGTCGTCGTCCACGAGGGTGGCATCGTCCACGACGGCGCGGTGCCGGACCCGGCCGGCCATCACGCGGAGCCCGACCACGACCACGTGCATCCGCACTGTTACGACGAGCCCGCCGGGCTGTGGAGCAACTGAGAAATGGAACTCTTCCAGTACCCCTACATGCAGCGCGCCCTGATCGGCGCTCTGGTGATCGGCCTGGCCGCGCCGGCGCTCGGCATCTACCTGGTGCAGCGCCGGCTGGCGCTGATCGGCGACGGTGTCGGGCACGTGGCGCTGACCGGCGTCGGGGCCGGCCTGCTGCTCAACCGCTCACCGGTGCTGGTCGCGGTGATCGCCGCCACCATCGGCGCGATCGCCATCGAGGTGGTCCGCGCCCGGGGGCGTACGTCCGGCGACCTGGCCCTGGCCCTGCTCTTCTACGGCGGCATAGCGGGCGGCGTACTGCTGGTCGGCCTCTCTGACGCGACCAGCGCGAACCTCAACGCCTACCTGTTCGGGTCGCTGACCACCATCTCGCCCGACGACCTGGTCACCATCGGGGTGCTCGGCGCGGCGATCCTGGTCACCATGATCGCGCTACGCCCGGCGCTCTTCGCGGTCAGTCACGACGAGGAGTACGCACGGGTCTCCGGCCTGCCGGTCCGCACGCTGAACCTGCTGATCGCGGTCGCCACCGCGGTCACCGTGACCATCGCGATGCGGGCTGTCGGCGTGCTCCTGATCAGCGCGCTGATGGTGGTGCCGGTCGCCACCGCCCAGCAGGTCACCCGGGGCTTCCGCAGCACGATGGTCGCCGCGATGGCGCTCGGGTTCTTCGCCGCCGGCACCGGTGTCTGGGTGGCTGCCACGGCGGACACCGCCCCGGGCGCCTCGGTGGTGCTGGTCGCGATCGCCTCGTTCCTGGTGGTGGCCGTGGCCGGCGGCGTCTGGCGGACGCTGCGCCGCCGGGCCACACCGACCGCCGCGCCGACACCGGAACCGCACGAGGTCGTGCTGAGCTGATCCTGATCAGCGGGCCGTCGGTGGTAATGGGTACCGTTGCAGGATGACCAGCGCGACGGGCTACGACGGGTTCGACGGGGCCAGCGAGTTGCTCCGCGCTCTGTCCGCGCCCATCCGGCTGGCCATCGTCAGCGAGCTGGCCGGCGGTGAACGGTGCGTGCACGAGCTGGTGGAGAAGCTCGGAGCCGCACAGCCGTTGGTCTCCCAGCACCTGCGGGTGCTGCGCGGCGCGGGGGTGGTGCGAGGTTCCCGCCGCGGTCGGGAGATCGCCTACAGCCTGGTCGACGAGCACGTCGCGCACATCGTGGCAGACGCGGTCAGCCACGCCGGGGAGGGATCATGAGCGAGAGCAGCGCCGCGGTGCGCAACACAAAGCAGCGCTCGGCGGTGAGCGCGCTGCTGGGCGAGATGGAGGGCTTCCACAGTGCCCAGGACCTGCACGCCATGCTGCGGCAGCGCGGCGAGCGGGTCGGCCTGACCACCGTCTACCGCACCTTGCAGGGGCTCGCCGACGCGGGCGAGATCGACGTGATGCGCCCACCGGGCGGTGAGCACCTCTACCGCCGGTGCAGCGAGGGGCACCACCACCACCTGGTCTGCCGAGCCTGCGGGCGCACCGTCGAGGTGGCCGGCCCGGCGGTGGAGAGCTGGGCCGACCGGGTCGCCGCGCAGCACGGCTACGCCGACGTCAGCCACACCCTGGAGATCTTCGGCACCTGTCCGACCTGCGTCCGCTGATTCCACACCTGTAAGAACCTGGGCGTTCGTGACACGCTGTCCGGCGTGAAAATCTATGCCGATCGGTTTCCGACCGCCGCCCGTCAGTTGCTCACCGACCTGCTCGTCGTCGCCTGGGTGTACGCGGCGATCCGCGGCGCGCTGTGGCTGCACGACCTGGTGCAGAAGCTCGCCGTACCGGGGCAGAAGTTGGAGGGCGCCGGCAGCGGCCTCGCCGACAACCTGGGCGACGCCGGCAGCAAGGTCGGCCGGGTGCCACTGGTCGGCGACGAGCTGACCGCTCCCTTCCAGCGCGCCGCCGACGCCGCCCGGTCGCTCGCCGACGCCGGCCGCGACCAGCAGCACCTGGTCGACCAGCTCGCGCTCGCCCTCGCCATCGCGGTCCTGATCTTCCCGCTCGGCATCGTGCTGTTCGGCTGGCTGCCGTTGCGGGTGCGCTGGATGCGCCGGGCCGGGTCGGCGGCGAAGCTGGCCGTCGGGCCGGCCGGACGGGACCTGCTCGCCCTGCGCGCGCTGGCCACCCAGCCGCTGGGCCGGCTGACCCGGATCGCCCCGGATGTCGCCGAGGCGTGGCGACGTGGCGACGACGCCACCGTCGACGCCCTGGCCGCGTTGGAGTTGCGCCAACTCGGCCTGCGCGGCCGGGGCCGCTGAGGTCGTTCGCCGACACGCCCTTGATCAGCTGATGAGGAGCACCTCGGGGCAATGCCACTCCGGTAAGCGATATACCTCAGAGGTATAAATATGACTCCCTGGTATACGGCTCACCAGTACATGTCCACCCCGAAGGGCACCGCGCGCGCCGCAGTTCCGGTTGTCGACGTGAGTGGGATACCCGGGGGCAGGCCGGTCCCGGTAAACCACCCCAACTCCATGATCGACCAGGCAGGGTGGGTTGAGGAACAGCCGTTCCGCCGGGCGGAGGATCAGCCCGACGAGGGTGTCGTTAAAGTCGTCGGGTGTTCTACTTCCTCGTCGTCATCGCCGTCCTGCTGCTCGGCTACGCCGCTGTCCTGGTCTCCTTCGTGCGCCGGGGCAAGAAGATCCCACCCGCGGCGTACCTGGCGCTGGCCGGGCTCAACGGCCTGATCCTGGCCGCGGTGCTGGCCTGGGCGGTCGCCCGCTGACCGGCGCCATCGACGCGGCCACCGACCAGCGCGGCGACTGACCAGCGCGCCCACCGACCAGCACGGCCAGCGACAGCGCCGCCACTGGCCAGCCCGACTTACGGCTTCGGTGGGATGCGGCGGCGGACGTCCTCGGCGGTGGACGGGCCGGGTGACCAGCCGGCCACCCATGGCAGGTCGTCGGGCGGGGTGAGCACACCGTCCTCCAGGCCCGCGTAACGGCCGGCGAGGATCCGCTTCGCCGCCGCGGTGTCCACCGAGTCGGTGTTGTCCCACAGTGCGGCGAACAGGGCGTCCACCCGCACCCGCGCCTGCCGGCAGAACAGGTCGGCCAGCTCCACGTTCTCCGGTCGACTGTCGCGTTCGGCGGAGGCCCGGACACACACCGCGGACATCGCGAACAGCTCGGCGCCGATGTCCACCACGCGGCCCAGGAACGCCTGCTTACGCTCCATCTTTCCCTGCCAGCGGGACATGGCGTAGAACGTCGACCGGGCCAGCTTGCGCGACGAACGCTCGACCTGGCGCAGGTGCGCGGCGAGCGGCCCGAACTCGGCGTACGCCGAAGGGCTCTGCCCCCGACCCACGGCGAGGGTGGGCAGCCACTTCGCGTAGAAGGCACCGGCCCGGGCACCGGCTCGCGCCTTGCGGCCCAGCCCGGCGTCAGGGTCGATGATGTCGCCGGCCACCGACAGGTGCGCGTCGACCGCCTCCCGGGCGATCAGCAGGTGCATGATCTCGGTGGAGCCCTCGAAGATCCGGTTGATCCGCAGGTCGCGCAGCATCTGCTCGACGGCGGCAGGGCGTTCGCCACGGGCGGCCAGCGAGTCGGCCGTCTCGTAGCCGCGCCCGCCCCGGATCTGGATCAGCTCGTCGGCGATCTTCCAGGCCATCTCGCTGGCATACAGCTTGACCAGCGCCGCCTCGATCCGGATGTCGTTGCGGTCGTCGTCGGCGAGCAGGCAGCAGAGGTCGAGCATGGTCTCCATGCCGTACGTGGTGGCGGCGATGAAGGAGAGCTTCTGCGCGACCGCCTCGTGCTCGCCCACCGGCCGACCCCACTGGACCCGGTCGGCGGCCCAGCCCCGGGCCACGTTCAGCGCCCACTTGCCGGCGCCCACGCACATCGCCGGCAGCGAGAGCCGGCCGGTGTTCAGCGTGGTCAGAGCGATCTTCAGACCCTTGCCCTCGCCGCCGATGACGTTCTCGGCCGGTACGAACACGTCGTGGAACCGGGTGAGGCTGTTTTCCAGGCCGCGCAGGCCGATGAACTCGTTGCGCCGCTCGACGGTGATGCCCTCGCTGTCGCCCTCCACCACGAACGCGGTGATCCCACCCCGACGCCCCTCGGCGGCCGGCACCCGGGCCATCACCACCAGCAGGGTGGCCACGATGCCGTTGGTGGCCCAGAGCTTCACGCCGTTGAGCCGGTAGCCGGTGCCGTCCTCGGTCGGCTCGGCGATGGTGCCCAGTCGGGCCGGGTCGGAACCGACATCGGGCTCGGTGAGCAGGAACGCGGACACCTCACCGGCGGCGAGGCGGGGCAGGAAGAGCTGCTTCTGCTCGGCGGTGCCGAACATCTTCAGCGGCTGCGGCACCCCGATCGACTGGTGCGCCGAGAGCAGCGCGCCGATGGCCGGGCTGACCGAACCGGCCAGCATCAGCGCCCGGCAGTAGTGCAGATTGCTCAGCCCGAGGCCGCCGTACTTCCGGTCGATCTTCATGCCGAACGCGCCGAGGTCGGCCAGGCCGTGGAACACCGAGTCCGGAATGGACGCGTCGCGTTCGATGGCGGCGCCGTCCACGGTTGTCAGGAAGGCGCGGAACCGACCGAGGAACTCCTCGGCGCGCGCCACGTCGTCCGGATCGGACCGGGGCCACGGGTCGATCAGGTCGAGCCGGAACCGGCCGAGGAACAACTCCTTGCCGAAGCTGGGTCGGTCCCAGGTGGACTCGCGGGCGGCCTCGGCGACCCGCCGGGCCTCCTTCTCGGAGACCTGCCCGGCCTCCTTGGGCAACGGGGCCGCGGCACCGGCGGTGTTGGGCGCGGCTTCGGAGTCGGGGCCGTCCGGTGCCGGTCGGCCGTCCTGCGTCGTGGTCACGGCTGCCCCCTCGAAGCTCGGTGCGGCTGCGTCGACGTGCGCGACTACCCGCCACGCTACCCCCGGTTGTTACCCAGGGGTAGCGCTGCGTGGAGATCCGCGCGGTCAGCGGCTCTCGATAGTGTCCGGGTCGTCGTCATCGTCGTCGATGTCGTCCTCGCCCCAGTTGCGCCGGGCGAAGGGCAGGGCCACCCAGAACGTGATGAACCAGATTCCGGTCAGGGCGCTGAGCACGAAGGCGATCGGCCGGTCCAGCACGAAGTCGGTGATCAGCAGCACCGCGCTGACCATCGCGATCAGCATGAAGGCGAGGCCGCCGGTGGCCATCCGGTGGGCGAACCGCACCAGCTCCGGCTTACGCCCCTGCCGAAACAGCGCCCGGTGGAACGCCACCGGCGAGATGATCAGTGCGGTGGCGGCGGCTGCCGCCAGCAACGCCACGATGTAGACGTCCCGCTGGAACTCCGTGGTCTCGGTGAAGCCGTTGCTGAACGGCAGGGTGAGCAGGAAGGCAAAGAGGATCTGCACGCCGGTCTGCGCGACCCGCAACTCCTGGAGCAGGTCGGCGAAGTTGCGCTGCCAACGCTGCTTCTCGGTCTCCTTGGACACGCGCTACCTCCGGTGAGACGCTACTGCCGGCGGTCCCAGCCGCCGGCAGCAACGCCAATGCCCCACCCGCCCGAGTGCGAAACAAGTTCACGACATCTCCCGTTCACTTCACGGACGCAGGTCCGTCACCAGCACCCGCGAGAGCCGATGCCGGGCGACCGCGAGCACCGCCGGACGACCGCGAGCACCGCCGGGCGACGTCAGGACCCGCGACGGATGCGGCCCGCGTACCGGGCCTCCAGCTCCGTGTTGTGCGCGTCGCCGTCCGGGATGTTCGCCGACAGGTAGACCGGTGGCCGCTCCCCCGCAGCCAGCAACCGCGCCACCACCTCCACGGTGATCTGCTGGGCCAGCAGCGCAGCGGTGATCGAGGAGACCGCGCCGACCGCGCCACCACCGGGAAGCAGCAGCGTCGCGTCGCCGTACGGCGCGCCGTTGTCGAGCACCACGTCGGCGAGATCGCTCAACTTGCGCCCGGACGGGTGTCGGGAGGTCATCCGACCGGAGTGCTGCGCGGAGGTGATCGCGACCAACCCGTGGCCGCGTTCCTTGACCAGCGTCGCGAACTCCACCATCGCGCCGTTGACCCCCGAGTTCGAGGCGAGCACGAAGACGTCGGTGGGCCGCACCGGCGCCAACTCGTAGAGGCGGTGCGCGACCGACGGGTCCCGTTCCAGCATCGGGCCGAGCCGGTCGGCCGGTTCGCCGCCGAGCAGCACCAGGTCGCGGAGCGCTATCCGGTTGGTCGGCACCAGGCCGCCCGCCCGGCCGGCGATCTCCATGGCGAGGGCCTCGGAGTGCCCGGTGCCGAACGCGTGCACCACGCCGTCGGCACGTACGGCCTCGGCGATCAGGTCCGCGGCCCGCCCCACCGCAAGTCGCTGGCTCTCGGCCACCCGGCCGATCGTCTCGGTCACCACGGCCAGGTAGTCCTCGGCACTCACCGTCATGCGTCCTCCGTCGTCCGATTGCGGGCCATCCAGTGCACTGCGAAGTCGACCGCCGCCCGCTGGCGCATCAACCTGCCGGTCCCGGCACCCACCGGGCCGGTGCGAACCTGCCCGGTGGCCTCCAGGTCCGCGCCCAACGCGTCGAAGTCGTCCGCGTCGAGCCGTACGTCCTGCCACCACACCCATTCCCGGCCACCGTCGGCGGTGCGCACCGCGGCACCGACCCGCTCCCGGGCCGAGCCGGGGCAGCGGTATTCGGCCAGGTGCAACGAGGTGCTCACGGAGTGGTCGACACCGAGCAGCAACACGTCGGCGTCCAGGTCGTAGAGCCGGGCCAGCGGGGACTGCTCGCCGAGCATGTCGACCAGGGCGTGCCCGGACACCACCTGCTCGGCGGCCGGGCCGAGCGCGGCGAACGACACGTGCGGATGCGAGCTGCGCAGAGCGCCGGGCCAGCCGCGGACCGTCTCGGCGAGCGCCCCCATGAACCGGCTCGGGGTGACCGCCGGGTCGAAGCCGGGCATCTCCGAGCGGATCAGCGGCCACCAGTCCGCCGGCACCGGCGGGTTGCGCCACTGGGCGGGATCGCTGTTGTCCGGTGTGTGGGTGGGCACGACGATCGTGCCGTCCGGGCCGAGCGCGTCCCGCAGGGCGAGCACCACGGCGTGCGGGCCACCACTGACGAACCCCAGCGGACGGAGGCCGGCGTGCACCAGCAGCGTCGCGCCGGGGCGTACGCCCAGCAGGCGTAGCTGCGCGGCGACCTTGCGGCGGCTGCCCGGCCCACTGCCGTCCGGCGTCACGATGGCCCTTTCCCGCTGACCCGCACGACTCAGGCCGTCGCGCCGGCTCGGGCCAGGATCGCCTCGGCGAGCGGGCCCGGGGCCGCGTCCGGGATCCAGTGACTCACCCCGTCCAACTGCACGAAGCGGTAGTCCCCGGTCACGTTCCCCGCACACGCCTCGGCGGCGGTCCGGCCGATGGCGACGTCCCGGTCACTCCAGACGTACGTGGTGGGCACCGCCACCGGGCCGACTGCCGCCAGGTCGGAGCGGGACATCGCCCGGTACCAGTTCAGCGCGGCGGTGAGGGCGCCCGGCTCGCGCATCGGGCCGGCGTAGCGGTCCACCCGGGACCCGTCGCCCACTCCGCCGAGCAGTTTGCGCAGCGCGGTCGCGTGCCACGCCAACAGCACCTTCTCCGCCTTGTCCGGCTTGCGGAACAACGCGATGTACGACGAGCGGGCCTTCTGCTGACTGTCGTGGGCCAGGGCGTGCGCCATGGCCGCCGGATGTGGCACGGAAACCGCGGTCAGGGTGCGGACCCGCTCGGCGTGCCCGGCGGCGACCGCCCAGGCCACGATCGCGCCCCAGTCGTGGCCGACCAGGTGGACGGCGTCCAACCCGAGGGCGTCGAGCACCGCCACGACATCGGCGACCAGCTCGGGGATCCGGTAGTCGGCCACCGCCGTGGGCCGGGCGCCCGGCGAGTATCCGCGCTGGTCCAGCGCGTACGTGCGCAGCCCGGCCTGGTGCAGCGCCGGCACGACCTCGTCCCACTCGCCGCTGTGCTGCGGGAACCCGTGCAGCAGCAGAACGGGTACGCCGTCCGGCGGACCACCGGTGGTTACCTCGAACGTGAAGCCTCGCGCGTCGACCCGCATGATCGGAAGCGTACCCAGCCGACGACGGGTCGGCTGCTCGCCGCAGGTCAGGCGGGTGCCCTACTGGGCTGGCGACCCAGGTCGGTGTTAGCGTCAGCGAGACAACTTCACATCCGACAGGGGAGCGCACAGCGCTGAGAGTGCGGGCACGCCCGCAGACCCTCGAACCTGATCTGGGTAATGCCAGCGCAGGGAGTTCGGTCGACCTCCAGCCGCGCCGCAGTCCGGTGCCACCGGACGCGGCGTGCGTCTTCTCCTGGTTCGATTTACTGAACTGGGAGCACAGCATGGACAACACCACCAACCGTTGGCGGACCATCGACATCGTGGTCGCCTCGGTGATCGCGGTCGCCTTCGGCGTCATCTTCTGGGCGTGGGGCCTGGTCTGGAGCGCCACCGAGGGTGCCTTCGCCTTCTTCCCGCCGGCGCAGGCGCTGCTCTACGGCGTCTGGTTGATGCCGGCCGTGATCGGCGGTCTGGTCATCCGCAAGCCCGGTGCCGCGCTCTACTGCGAGACGGTGGCCGCGGTCCTCTCCGCGCTGCTGGGCAGCCAGTGGGCCGGCACGGTGATCCCGCAGGGCATCGTGCAGGGCATCGGCGCCGAGCTGGCGTTCGCCGCCTTCCGGTACCGGTCGTTCCGGCTGCCCACCGCGGTGGTGGCCGGCGCGCTGACCGGTCTCAGCGCCGCGCTGTTCGACTTCTTCATCTGGAACGTCGACTACGCGCTGGCCGACTACCGCATCCCGTACGCGCTGATCACCATCGTCAGCGCCACGGTGATCGCCGGCGCCGGCGGCTGGCTGCTGACCAAGGCCCTGGCCAACACCGGCGTCCTGGACCGCTTCCCGGTAGGCCGGGACCGCGCCCTGATCTGACCCCCGGCCGACCTCGGTGATCAAGAGATTTGCGTCAACGGGAGGCGGAATTCTGACGCAAACCTCTTGATCACCGGCGAAGGCGGGGGCGAAGGCGGGGGCGAAGGCGGGGGCGGAGGGGCGGGGGCGGAGGGGCGGCGGGCGGGGCGCGCAGGCGGACGGGGGTGGTTCTGGTGGGCGGGGTACTGCTGCGGGGGTTCGGGTGGCGACACGCTGGGCGGCGCGCCTGGGCTCTGCGCGGGGTCGACCTGCGGGTTGACGTCGGGGAGCGGGTCCTGCTGCTCGGGCCCTCGGGGGCCGGTAAGAGCACCCTGCTCAGCGCGCTGGCCGGGCTGCTACCCGAGGACTCCGGCGAGCAGGAGGGCACCGTCGAGATCGACGGGCTCGACCCCCGCAAGGGCCGGGAACGGGTCGGCATTGTCTTCCAGGACCCGGAAACCCAACTGGTGATGGCACGCTGCGGCGACGACGTCGCGTTCGGGCTGGAGAACCGGGGAGTACCCGCCGACGAGATCTGGCCCCGGGTGGACGAGGCGCTGCACCGGGTCGGCTTCCCGTACTCCCGGGACCGCAACACGGCCGCGCTATCCGGCGGCGAGCAGCAACGCCTGGCCCTGGCCGGCGCACTGGCCCTGCGCCCCGGCCTGCTGCTGCTCGATGAGCCGACCGCCAATCTCGACCCGGCCGGGGCCGACCTGATCCGGCAGGCGGTTGCCGGCGCGCTGGACGCCGACACCACGCTGATCCTGGTCGAGCACCGCGTCGCCGAGGCGCTGCCGCTGGTCGACCGGGTGGTCGTCCTGGACCCGGGCGGCGGGGTCCGCGCGGACGGCACGCCCGAGGCGGTCTTCGCCACCCACGGTGCCACCCTGGCCGCCGAGGGGGTCTGGGTGCCGGGTCACCCCATCGCGCCCCGGCCTTCCACCGCCGCTCCCGGCGAGCTGTTGCTCACCGCCGACCGGCTCGGCCTGCCACCCCGGCTGGGCCCCACCGATCTCGGGGTACGCGCCGGAGAGGCACTCGCCGTACGCGGACCCAACGGCGCCGGCAAGTCCACCCTGGCGTTGCTGCTCGGCGGGCTGCTCCGGCCAGGCACCGGCCGGGTCACCGCGTCCGCCGAGTTGGCCGGCGCGGACCATCGCACTCCCCCGCACCGCTGGCGGGCACCCGCGCTGACCCGGCGGATCGGGTCGGTCTTCCAGGACCCGGAGCACCAGTTCGTCACGAGCACCGTCTTCGACGAGCTGGCGCTCGGCCCGCGTCGCACCGGTCAACCCGAGGCAGCCGTCAGGGAGACCGTGGCCGGGCTGCTGGAACGGCTACGACTGGATCGGCTCGCCGCCGCCAACCCGTACACCCTCTCCGGAGGCGAGGCGCGGCGGCTGAGCGTGGCGACCGCCCTGGCCACCGCGCCCCGGTTGTTGATCTGCGACGAACCGACCTTCGGCCAGGACCGGCGGACCTGGCGGGAGCTGGTCGACCTCTTCGCCGACCTGCGCGACGCCGGGCACGGGGTGGTCACGGTCACCCACGACGCGGATTTCGTCGCCGCGCTCGCCGACCGCACCGTCACCCTGCGCCGGGCCGCGCCCGGCGACGGTGCCCGATGATCAGCATCGAGCCGGTCGCCGCGCCCGGTGCACCGCTGGCCCGCCGCAACCCGGTGGCGAAGGTCGCCGCCGCGCTGGTCTTCTCGTTCACCCTGCTGGCCACCCTGGACCCGGTCGCCCCGGCGATCGCCATCGCGCTCGAACTCGCCGTACTGCCGCTGTTCGGCATCCGCTACCGGGTGCTGGCCCGGCGGGCCTGGCCGCTGCTCCTCAGCGCCGCCGGCATCCTGGTCACCCTCGTGCTCTTCGCCGCCGACCGGTCCGGTCGGGTCCTGCTCGACGCGGGGCCGGTGTTCGTGAGCACCGGCGTGCTGCTAACCGCGCTCGGTCTGGTGCTGCGGGTCTTCGCGGTGGCACTGCCGGGCGTGATCGTCTTCGCCACCACCGACCCCACCGACCTGGCCGACGCGCTGATCCAGAACGCGAAGGCACCGGCCCGGTTCGCCATCGGGGCGCTCGCCGCATTCCGGCTGGTGCCGCTGCTCGGCCAGGAGTGGCAGATGATCAGCATGGCCCGGAGGGCGCGGGGCGTCGACGCGGGACGCAACCCGGTGGCGAAGCTGCGACTGTTCGCCTCCACCGCGTTCGCGCTGCTGGTCGGGGCGATCCGCCGGGGCACCCGGCTGGCCGTGGCGATGGACGCGCGTGGCTTCGACGCCGGCACCCCCCGGACCGTGGCCCGCCGGCAGCGCTTCACCCGGGCCGACGGGCTGCTCGTCGCCGGGGCAGCCGTCCTGGCCGCCGCCGCACTGACCACCAGCATCGTCCTCGGCAGCTTCCGCCCGCTGATCGGCTGAGCCCCTCGCCAACCGCTGCCCCCGCCAGCCCGCGCGTCGTGGGTCGCGGGTGCGCGGGGGTCGCGGGGGTCGCGGGGGTCGCGGGGGTCGCGGGGGTCGCGGGGGTCGCGGGGGTCGCGGGGATCGCGGGGATCGCGGGGATCGCGGGGATCGCGGGGATCGCGGGGATCGCGGGGATCGCGGGGATCGCGGGGATCGCGGGGATACTGGCGAGCACGGGGAGCAGCGGGGATGTCGTGGACCAGTCGAAGTGGGTAGGATGCGCTGCAGGTGGGCACCTGGGGGACGGGGCGGTGTGCGTGAGCGGCTGGATTGCCTAGCGGAACCACCGCGATGCGTT
>NZ_JAKKFI010000096.1 GCF_022230955.1 Micromonospora cabrerizensis | reverse complement strand
TCCCGGGCCGGGGCCACCGGCGGGGGTGCGCTCGCGGGAGGGCCGCTGATCGGACGGGGGTGGGCCGCGCCCAGCGGCCCGCCGCCACCGGTCGGGCCGTCACCCCCACCGGCCGGGCCGACCCCGCCGGAGCCCGAGTCGTCGTCGGCGCCGTCGGCGCGGGAGCGGCCCGGGGCCGGGCGGGTCCGGTCCGCGGCGTGCCCGAGCACCCGCAGCGACGCCAACGCGGCCATCGGCACCACCATCGCGGCGGCGGCGCCCATCACGTCCATCGCCGCGCCGTCGAGCACACCACCGAGCACCGCGGCGACCACGGTGCCGGCCAACGCGGCCCGGACCGCCGGGTAGATGCCGAACAACCGCATCAGCCCACCCCACGGCTGCAACAGGGCGAACCACACCAGCAACCCGCCGGTCAGCGCCAGCACGGTCAGGGGGCTGTTGACCAACGTCTCGAAGTTCTCCGTGCTGGACCGGTGCACGGCGAACCCGCCGGTGCCGTCGCCGAGCGCGGACAGGAACCGCCCCAGGCTGCCCCGCTCCGCCGACGGGCGACGCAGGTCCACCACGGCGAAGCCGATGCCGACCGCCAGGGCGGCCATGGTGGCCCAGGCCAGCCTGCTGATCGTCAACCACCCACCGGCGCTGATCACGGCGGCGACGCTCACCCCGGCGGTGAGCGCGATCGCGCCGACCGGGTCGGCACCCAGGAAGGGACTGCCGACCACCACCACGGCGAGGCCACCCACGGCCACCATCACCGCCGGCCGCCAGCCGCGGTGCACCCGCTGGGCCAACCAGCCGCCCGCCAGCAGGGCACCGGCGAGGAACACACCCAACCCCACCGTGCTCAGCCCGAAGTACCGGCCACCCTGCAACGCGGAGTAGCCGACCACGCCGTTGAGTTGGAGGCGGGCCCCGGTGAGCACGTCCAACCCGACGACGAGGGTGGTGAGGCCGGCCACCGCGCCGACCGGGCCGAGGGTGCCCGCGTACCCGGGGGTGAACCGCACCGCGGCGGTGCCCGCGGCCACCAGCAGCGCGGTGACCCCGGCGAAGATCCACCCGGGGTGCGCGCCCTGCCACCAGGGCACCGCGTCGGCCAGCAGCGCCGCCGGGACCGTCAACGCCGCGGCGACGAGCAGTAGCTCCACCACCGCCACGACCCGTCCGGAGACGGGCGTCGGGCCGCTCGGCCCGGCGTGCGGGCGGGCCCGGCGCAGCAGCGGCAGGATGCCGATCGCCAGCAGCACCTGCACACCGGCCAGCAGGGTGAAGAACACGCCGGAGACGGAGCGCTGGGCGGCCGCCTCCCGGTCGGCGTCCGCCGGGGCGTTGATCGCGTCGGTCAGGTCGGCCGGACGGCCACCGGTGCTGACCGCCGGGCGGCCGAGGAAGAGCCGCTCCGGCATGGGCCGGCCCAGCGCCGCCAGGGCGGTCGGCGCGAGGTCCACGAGTTGCAGGTAGCCGTCCCGGCCGGTGCTCGCCGAGGTGAGCCACCCCCGCTCCCAGCCCGGGCCGTCGGCCACCGCCACGTGCAGTCGCGACGGCCGTGCGGTGTCGGAGATCCCCGCGACCAGCACCAACGACCGCGGTGGCCGGGCGGCCAGCACCCGGGCCAGTTGGGCGTCGGCCTCCCGGGCCTCCTCGGCGCGGGTCGCCGGGTCGGCTCCCTCGACGGTGCCGAGGTCGACGATGCTCAGCACGCAGGAGCCCAGCAGCGTGCGCGGGTCAGCGGGCAACGTCGAGGCGTACCGGTCGACGCGGCCGAACGGTCGCGCGGCGGCCACGGCCGCTCCCGGGCCCACGGCGACGGAGCAGCGCACCGACTCCGACAGCGAGCCGGGCGTCGCGTTCCACGGCAGGCGCTGCTGGTTGTACTGGACCACGCTCTCCTGGTCGGGCAGGTTCGCGCCGATGCCGTCGGGTTGTTCGACGGCCACCCCGGCCGCCGGGCAGCCACCGGGCAACCGGCTGCCGTTCCACCCGGCGAAACTGCCCGCGCCCAGCGTCAGCCAGCCGTCCACCGGGCAGGTGGGCAGGTGCGCCGAACGCACCGACAGTGAGCCGATCGACCCCTCCTGGGCCATCCGCCACAGCGTGGGGGTGCTCTGCGGATCCACGTCCTCCCAGCGCAGCCCCGCCACCCCGGCGAGCACCACGAAGTCGGCGGTGCGTCGCGGGCTGTCCTGCGTCGGGCGCGCGGCGAGCGCGGTGACACCCAGCGCCACCACGAGCACGGTCAGCAGGGCGGGGGCGATTCGGCGCACCATCACCGGTGCCCCCTTCTGGGGGCGTCAGAGCCCGGGGCGGCGGCCGGGCCGGTGTGGTCGGCGGCCAGCTCGGCGTAGAGGGCGGCCAGCACGGCGACGGTGTCGGTCTCGGTCGGCCACGTCGCCGCCCGTTCGGCGCCGCGCCGACCCAGCTCGGCCCGGGCCGCCGGGTCGTCCAGCAGCGCGCGCACCGCCGCGTCGACCGCGTCGACGTCCCCGGCGGGGATCAGCGTGGCGGCATCGCCGACCAGCTCCGGCAGACCACCGACCGCGGTGGCGACCAGCGGCACGCCGGCGCGCAACGCCTCCTGGGCGAAGAGCTGCCGGGCCTCCCAGTCGCTGGTCACCACCGCCAGGTCGGCGCCGGCCAGCAGGTCCGCCACGTCGGTGCGGTGCCCCAGCAGGGTCACCGGGGCGCGGGCCGCGGACGTCCGGGCCGCCAACGGCAGGTATGCGGGTCCGCTGCCGGCGATCACCACGACCGGCGGCGGGGTACGCGTACGCCAGCGGGCGGCCGCGTCGATCAACACGTCGTAGCGTTTCTGCGGGTGCAACCGCCCCACCGACAGGATCAGCGGCTGGTCGGGGCGAACCCCGAACTCGGCGCGGACCGCCGCCGGGCGTCGACGGGGCGCGGGCAGCGTGGGCGCGGCGACCGGGGCGAGCCGGGCGTCGGTGGCGCCCAGCGCGGTGACCCGTTGGACCAGGTCCGTGGAGGCGCCGAGGGCCACCCGGGCACCACGCACCACCACGCGTTCCGCGAGTCGGGACATGCCGCCCCGCAGCCCACCCGCGAGCACCGCGTTGTGCCAGGTGACGATCAGTGGCGCGGCGGGACGGGCCAGCACGGCGACCAGACCGGCCCGTAGGCCGTGCGCGTGCACCACGTCGACCCGGGAGCCGGCGAGCACGCGACGCAGGGCCAGCACCGCCCGCGCGTCGGCCGGCGTCGGGCTGGCCGGGATCTCCACCGGCGCGAAACGCGCACCGACCCCGGTGAAGTCGAACTGCTCCTGGGTCGCGGCCGGCCCGCAGACCACGACGGTGGCGCCGTCGGCGACGAGGCCACGCGCCACCGAACGGACGTGCTGGCCGACGCCACCGGTGCTGGACGCGAGCACCAGCGCGACGCTGCCCGAAAAACCGGCAGGCAGAGCTTGCTCACTCATCGCGCGGCCGTCTCCTTCCCGTCGCCCCGTTCCGGGGAGACAGCGCCCGACGTCGGCCCGTCGCCCCGGCCCCGCGGCCCCCGCCGAGGCAGGCGCCGCAACACCCGGCCGAGCAGTGGCTGCACGTCCTGCCGGTCGACGAACCAGACCACGGCGAGGAACACCACCCCGACCAGAACCCCGGACAGCATGCCCTGACCGAGCGCCGCCGCCATCGTCGGGGTGCTACCCCCGGGCGTGTCGAGCCATCGGGTCAGGCCCAGCCCGGCGAGCGCCGCGAGCACACCGGCGAGGCCACCGGCCGCCCCGGCCCGCGCCGCGCCGGCCAGCGCGGGACGACCGGCGCTGCGCAGCACCGCCGCGAGCAGCAGCGCCCCGAGCACCAGCATCCCCACCGAGTTGGCGGACGTCACCGCGAAGACCCGGTCGGCGGTGGGCAGCAGCACCGTCAACGGCAACGCCACGGCCGGAACGACCAGCCAGCCAAGGGTGATCGCCACGGTCGCCGGCCGGGTGTCGCCCCGCGCGTACAGCGCGCGGGACAGAATCGCGAACAGCCCGTAGCCGAGCAGACCCGGTGCGAACCCGGTGATCGCCGCAGCGGTCGACGCCGGATTGTCCGGGTAGAAGAGGGCAGCGATCGGCTGCGCGGTGCCGATCAGCGCCGCGACGCCCAGGCAGCTGAAGAGCAGCACGCCCCGCACCGCGCCGGAGAGGGTCCGCCGGTAACCATCCTCGTCGCCGGCGGCGCTGGCAGCCGCGAGCGTGGGATAGGACGCCACCGCCAGCGGTACGGCCAGGACCGCCCACGGCAGCAGGAAAATGGCCTGGGCCAGGTTGAACACCTGCGGGGAGCCGGTGGGGCCGCCGGAGACACGGTTCAAGATCACCAGGAGCGCGACCTGCTGTGCCGCCACCGTCACCGCGCCGGCCGTGGCCAGCCCGCCGATGCGCGCCCGGACGTCACCCTTGAAGGCGTACCCGAACCGGGGCCTCAGCCGCAGTCGGCGCAACGGGATCACCAGCGACAGAGACAGCACGACCACACCCAGGGTGGTGCCGCCGGAGAGGAGCAACTCGCCGCTGCGGCCGACCTGGGCCACGGACACGCCCCGTCCCTGCGCCGCGCCGAACGCCACGTAGACGACGACCACGGTGAGGCTGGACAGCATTGGCGCGATGACGGGCCAGGCGAAGCGCCGGTGCGCCTGGAGCACGCCGGTGAGCACGATGCCAATCCCGTAGAGCGGCAGCTGCGGGGCGAACACGCGCAGCATCCGGGCCCCGGCGGCGAGCTCCGCCTCCGAGCGTCCCTCGCTGATCAGCGAGATGATCGGGTCGGCGAACAGTATGACGAGCACGGCGAGGGGAACCAGCAGGCTCACCGTCCAGGTCAGCAGGGCGCCTGTGGTGGCCGCCACCGCCCGCCGGTCGTCCGCCGCCACGGCCCCGGCCAGCAGAGGCACAACCAGGCTGGCCAGCGCCCCGCCCGCGACGATCTCGAAGACGATGTTGGGCACTGTGTTGGCGATGACGTACATGCCGCCGAGGTCGCTCTGCTGGACCACCCAGGTGAACACGGCGGTGCGACCGAAGCCGGCGAGGCGGCTGGCCACGGTGAGGACGGCGATGAGCGCGGCTGCCCCGGCCAGCCGGCCGGCGCCGGCGAGGGGGGCCGGTCGGGTCACGTCAGTCGGCGCGCCGGCCCAGTGCGTCGAGCTCGCGCAGCCCCGGCGTCCGTTGGATCACCGACGTGAAGCTGACCTTCTCGCTCGCGGCGGTCAGCCCGGCGAGCACGGCGAGCAGCCCGGCCCGGCCGAGCGGGCCGGTACGGGCGGCGAGCGCGACGCCGAGCAGCGCCCCGAGCGCGTTCGCCCCGCTGTCGCCGAGCATCACGTCCTCGCCCAGGTCGTCGCGGAGCAGGCCGGCGGCGGCGCCGGCCGCG
>NZ_JAKKFI010000095.1 GCF_022230955.1 Micromonospora cabrerizensis | reverse complement strand
CCCGCCGACGTCGCACCCGCCGGGTCCGCCGACGCCGCGCCCGATCGGGTCGCACCCGGCGGGATGCGCGCCGACAACCAACCGGCCGCCGCCCCGGCCGGCGGGTGGGCGCTGCCGGAGACCCGGTACGCCCACCGCGACTCCATGATCACCAAGTCGGAGGTGCGCGCCCTCGTCGTCGCCCGGCTGCGCCCCCGACTCGGCCGGCTGATCTGGGACGTCGGCGCGGGCAGCGGCTCGGTCGGCATCGAGTGCGCGCTGCTCGGCGCGGCCGTGCTCGCCGTCGAACAGGACCCCGAGGCCGGCGCGACCGTCCAGGCCAACGCCGCCGCGCACGCCGTGCACGTCCGGCTGGTCACCGGACGAGCCCCGGCGGCGTTGGCCGGCCTGCCCGAACCGGACGCGGTCTTCGTCGGCGGTGGCGGCGCCGACGTCCTCACCGCCGTGGTGGCCCGCCGACCCGAGCGGGTGGTGCTGACCCTGGCCGCCCTGGACCGGGTCGCACCGGCCGTGCACCTGCTACGCGCCGCCGGCTACACGGTCGAGGGCGTTCAGCTCTCCGCCGCCCGCCTCGCCGACCTGCCCGGCGGGTCGATCCGTCTCGCGGCCACCAACCCGGTGGTCGTCCTCACCGGGGAGCGCCCGTGCCTGACCTGACCGTGACCCCCCGGATCGGGCTGGTGGCGGCCACCGCCGCCGGCCGACGGCACGCCGGGACCCTGACCACCGTCTGGCCGCACGCCCGGCTGGTCGAGGGGGAGAGCGTGGCCGACGCGCTGCGCAGCGCCTGGGCCGAGTGCGACGCCGTGGTCGCGTTCCTGGCCACCGGCGCGGTGGTGCGGATCCTGGGGCCGCTGCTCACCGACAAGCGCAGCGACCCGGCCGTGGTGGTCGTCGACGAGGCCGCCCGGCACGCCGTGGCGCTGCTCGGCGGGCACGCCGGCGGCGCCAACGACCTCGCCGAGCAGGTCGCCGCGGTGCTGGACGCCCGACCGGTGATCACCACGGCCACCGACGCGGTCGACCTGCCGGGGCTGGACACCCTCGGCTGGCCCGTGCAGGGCGCGGTCGCCGCGGTGTCCCGGGCCATCCTGGACGGTGAGCCGGTCCGGCTGGTCGCCGACGCCGACTGGCCGCTGCCCGCCCTGCCCCCGAATGTCCGGGCCACCGACGAGGACGCCGCGGAGGCCGGTTACCGACTGCTGGTCACCGACCGGGTGGTGCCGCTCGACGAGCGGACCGCCGTGCTGCGGCCACCGTCGCTGGTCGCCGGGGTGGGCGCGAGCCGGGGCGTACCGGCCGCCGAGGTGGGGGAGCTGCTGCACCGGGTGCTGGCCGAGGCCGGCCTCGACCCGGCGAGCCTGCGCTGCCTGGCCAGCGCCGACGTCAAGGCTGACGAGGCGGGCATCCTGAGCACCGCCGACGCGCTCGGCGTACCCCTGGTGACCTGGCCGGCGACGCGGCTGGCCACCGTCGACGTGCCGCATCCCAGCGAGGTGGTCCGCGCCGCGGTCGGCACGCCGAGCGTGTCGGAGGCGGCGGCGCTGCTCGGCCCGGCGGGCCGGCCGGACGACGCCACGCTGCTGGTGGGAAAGACCGCGACGGCGATGGCCACCGTGGCGGTGGCCCGGCACGCGCCGCGCGGCCGGCTCGCCGTGGTCGGGCTCGGGCCGGGCGCGGCCGACCTGCGCACCCCTCGGGCGGTGGCCGAGCTGCGACGTGCGGCCGTGGTGGTCGGCCTGGACCAGTACCTCGACCAGGTCCGCGACGTGCTCCGCCCGGGCACCCGGGTGCTGTCCAGCGGGCTGGGCGCGGAGGAGGAGCGGGCCCGCGCCGCCGTCGCCGAGGCCGTCGCCGGCCGCGCGGTCGCGCTCGTCGGGTCCGGCGACGCCGGGGTGTACGCGATGGCCAGCCCCGCCCTGGAGTACGCCGACGAGCGGATCGACGTGGTGGGTGTGCCCGGGGTGACCGCCGCGCTGGCCGCCGGCGCGCTGCTCGGCGCCCCGCTCGGCCACGACCACGCCTACCTGAGCCTGTCCGACCTGCACACTCCGTGGGAGGTCATCGAGCGTCGGGTGACCGCGGCCGCCGAGGGTGACTTCGTAGCGGTGTTCTACAACCCGCGCAGCCGGGCCCGCGACTGGCAGCTCGGCAAGGCGCTCGGCATCCTCGCCGCGCACCGGCCACCGGACACCCCGGTCGGGGTGGTCCGCAACGCCAGCCGCCCCGGCGAGCGGCTGCACCTGGCGACGCTGACCACCCTCGACCCGAGCGTGGTCGACATGTACAGCGTCGTGGTGGTCGGCAACAGCGACACGAGGCTGGTCGCCGGCCGGATGGTCACACCCCGGGGGTACCGATGGCGCTCGTGACGATCGACGCCTGCCAGGGCTGCGGCGCCTGCCTGCTCACCTGCCCCACGCACGCGATCCGGCCGGTCCCCGGTGGCCTGACGGTCCGCGCCGACCGCTGCACCGGCTGCCTGGAGTGCCTGGAGATTTGCCCGGTCGACGCGATCCGCGTCGTCGCTGGCCCTGACGCGATTCGCGTCGTCGCTGACCCTGACGCGATCGGCGTCGTTGCTGGCCCTGACGCGATTCGCGTCGTCGAGCCCGACCCCTGCGAAGGAGCCCGATGAGCCGGGTGGTGCATCCGATCGAGGTCGAGTCGTACCGCATCCTGCGCGAGCGGGTCGACCTGTCGCACCTGCCGCCGCTCTGCCGAGCGGTGACCGAACGTGTGGTGCACGCCAGCGCCGACCTCGCGTACGTCGACGAGCTGGTCTGCGACGAGGCGGCCCTGGAGTCGGGGCTGGCGGCGCTGCGGGCCGGGGCGCCCGTGGTCACCGACGTGGCGATGGTCGCCGCCGGCATCACCCGGGCCGGCCTGGAGCTGGTCTGCCCGGTCGCCGAGCCGGCCGCCGCCGAGCTGGGCCGCTCGGCCGGGATCACCCGCTCGGCGGCGGCTGTGCGGATTGCCCTGACCCGGGTCGGCCCGGGCGCGGTCTGGGTGGTCGGCTGCGCGCCGACCGCGCTGGTCGAACTACTCACCCTGGACGCCGCGCCGGCGCTGGTCGTCGGCCTGCCGGTCGGCTTCGTGGGCGCCGCCGAGTCGAAGGCGGCACTGCGGGCCAGCGGCCTGCCCGGGGTGTCCAACGTGGGCGAGAAGGGCGGCTCGGCGGTCGCCGCCGCCGCTCTCAACGCCCTGCTCTACGTCGAGGAGAAATCATGACCGGGTTGGTCATCGTCGGGCACGGTACGCGCAGCGCGGCCGGGGTCGACCAGTTCGCCGCGCTCGTCGAGCGGGTCCACCGTCGCGGTGACGTCGGCGACGTGGAGGGCGGCTTCATCGAGCTGTCCCGCCCGCCGCTGACCGACGCGGTCGGCGCGCTCGTCGCACGCGGGCACCGGGCGCTGGTGGCGCTGCCGCTGGTGCTCACCGCCGCCGGCCACGGCAAGGGCGACATCCCCGCCGCGATGGCCCGCGAACAGGAGCGTCACCCCGGGCTGAGCTACCGCTACGGCCGCCCGCTCGGCCCGCACCCGTTGCTGCACGACGCCCTCGAACAGCGCATCGACGCGGCGCTCGCCGACGCGGCGCCGACCGGTGCCGACCGGGCCGACGCAGCGCTGGTCGACGCTGCGCTGGCCGATGCCGACCGGGCCGGCGCTGCGCTGGTCGACGCTGCGCTGGCCGATGCCGACCGGGCCGGCGCTGCGCTGGCCGATGCCGACCGGGCCGGCACGTGGGTCGCGTTGATCGGGCGGGGTTCCACCGACCCGGACGCCAACGCCGAGGTCGCGAAGGTCGCCCGGCTGCTCTGGGAGGGACGTGGCTACGCGGGCGTCGAGCCCGGCTTCGTCTCCCTCGCGCAGCCGTCGGTGCCGGCGGTGCTGGAGCGACTGCGTCGCCTCGGCGCGCGGCGGATCGTCGTCGCGCCGTACTTCCTGTTCGCCGGGGTGCTGCCGGACCGGATCGTCGCCCAGTCGGCGGAGTTCGCCGCCGCCCACCCCGACCTCGACGTGCGGGTGGCCGAGGTGATCGGCGACTGCGACGCCCTCGCCGACCTGGTGCGGGAGCGCTACGCCGAGGCGCTGGGCGGGGACATCCGGATGAACTGCGACACCTGCGCGTACCGGGTGTTGATGCCCGGCTTCGCCGACAAGGTGGGCCGCCCGCAACGCCCGCACGACCACCCCGACGACCCGGTCGGCCACCACCATCACCACGGGCACGACCACCACCACGACCACGGGTCGGTCGCGGTGGTCGGCGGCGGGCCCGGACCCGACGACCTGATCACGGTACGCGG
This sequence comes from Micromonospora cabrerizensis, assembly GCF_022230955.1. GTDB lineage: Bacteria > Actinomycetota > Actinomycetes > Mycobacteriales > Micromonosporaceae > Micromonospora > Micromonospora cabrerizensis. The sequence goes on along the minus strand of NZ_JAKKFI010000095.1, from coordinate 35,466 downwards.
AAAGGCCCTGCTCGACGCCGCGGACGTGGTGGTGGTCGACCGGCTGGCCCCGCAGGGTCTGCTCGCCGGGCTGCGCCCCGACGTGCTGGTGGTGGACGCCGCCAAGGTGCCCCGTGGCCCGTCGATGGCCCAGGAGGCGATCAACGCGGCCCTCGTGTCGCACGCCCGCGCCGGCCGGCGGGTGGTCCGGCTCAAGGGCGGCGACCCGTACGTCTTCGGACGTGGCCACGAGGAGGTGCAGGCCTGTACGGCGGCCGGCGTGCCGGTGACAGTGGTCCCCGGGGTGAGCAGCGCCATCGCCGCACCGGCACTGGCCGGCGTGCCGGTGACGCACCGCGGCGTGGCGCACGACGTCACCGTCGTGTCCGGACACCTGCCGCCCGGGCACCCCGACTCGCTGGTCGACTGGGCGGCGCTGGCGCGGGCCCGGGGCACCGTCGTGTTGCTGATGGCCGTCGACACCATCGCCAAGATCGCGTCGGTGTTGATCGAGCACGGCCGGGCCCCGGAGACCCCGGTGCTCGCCGTGCAGGACGCCGGGCAGCCCGACCAGCGGTCGCTGCCCGCCCGGCTGGACGAGATCGGCGCGGTCGCCGCCCGGGAGGGAGTCGGTCCACCCGCCGTCTTCGTCCTCGGCCCGGTGGTCGCCCTCACCACCACCGGGCCGACGACCTGACGGTCACTCGCTGCGGGCGGTCTCCGGGCCGGTGATCCGTTCCAGCAGCGGCAGGGTGGAGGCGATGACACCGAGGCAGGCGGCCAACCCGACGACGACGATCACGGAGAAGCGTGGCTCCGGCGCGATCAGCGTGTAGCCCATCTGTGCCCGCAGGAACAGGTGGGCGGCGAGCAGGCCCATCCCGATGGCGACCGCGGCGACGGCGAGCATCGGCACGGCGCTCTCCAGCGCGACCACCCGGCGCAGGACACGCACCGGTGCGCCGCTGAGGCGCAGCAGGCTGAACGGGCGTCTGCGCTCGGTGAGACCGCCGATCACGCTGACCGCGAGGCTGCACCCGCCGAGCGTGAGGCTGGCGATGATGATGACGTTGGCCAGTTGTTCCCAGCCGCGCAGCGTGTTGGCGAACTCCGACTCGAAGTCACCGGGCACGTTCGGCGCCACCCGGAAGGCGGGCAGGGCGGTCTCGAGCGCGGTGCGCGAGCGCTCGATGGTGGCGGCGGAACCGTCCGTGTCGACGACGATCGACATCACCGGCAGCTGTCGGAGTTCGCCGAGTGGAACCGATGCGGCGGGCCAGACCCTGGTGGACGACGCCGACTCCCGGAAGGGGATGAGACCCGTCGCTACCTCGGCGACGGCGGCGCCCTCGGCGCACCGGCCGTACGCGCTCGGGATCTCGGCGCACGCGATCAGGCCGGGCTCGCTGGCGCTCATCCAGTCCGGGTTCTCGCGCACCGCAAACGCGGACCGCACCCCGGTGATCGAGCGTAGGTCGGTGAAGAGCGAGTCAGGCGCCGCCGGTGCGTCCTCGGGGAGGTAGAGAGACACCTGTCCCGCCTCGGTCGAGCCGACCGGCGCCGGGCCGCGGTTGGCGACGATCGTGGTGATCACGCCGACGGCCACGGTCGTCACGAAGAGCGCGAGCATGATGCCGCTGATCGCCCGGAAGCCGGCCTTCGGGTTGTCGGCGAGGCGTCGCGCGGCGATGAGCGTGGCGGGGCGGCTGGCATACCGGGCCATCACCCGGGCACCGACCATCGTCAACCACGGGCCGGCCAGGATCAGGCCGGCCATGATGAGCAGCAGGCCGGGAAGGAACACCGCGGCCTGGCCGTCGGAGGTCGGGGGCCGGAACCCGATGGCGAGGAACAGCACGGCGACACCGAGCATCATCGGGATCAGCCGGTACGCCCGCGGGGCGCGGGGAGTGACCCGCCGGGTGACGCCCAGCGGTGAGATTCGTACGCGGCGCAGCGAGAACTGGGCCGCCGCCGCCGCGCCGGCCGGGGCGCCGAGCGCGACGAGCAGGATGTCCAGCACGCCCAGCGACATGTCACTGGGGAAGAACGGCATGCCGGTGAACGGGATGTCCGCCATCGCGCCGCGCGACGCGTAGAACAGGATGAAGCCGAGGGCGGTGCCGGCGACGGCCGCGGTGGCCGCCTCGACCGCCGCGACCACCGAGATCTGCTTCGGGGTGGCGCCGACCAGGCGCATCGCGGCGAAGCGTTGCTCCCGGCGGGCCGCGTTGAGCCGGGTGGCGGTGCCGACGAAGATCAGCAACGGGAACAACAGCCCGCCGGCGATCACGCCCAGGATGAGGTTCATCGTCGTCTCGGGCAGCGCGGGAGTGTCACCGACGGTGGTGCGCTGCATGGCGAGAGGCAATCCGGCCACCTCGTCGGGGGTGCCACCCCGGATGACCAGCAGGGTGTCCGGTGAGGTCAGGCCGGCCGGCCCGACGGTGCCGATGTCGCGCCCGGGGTAGCGGTCAGCGAGTTGGTCGGCCGGGTGGGCGGCCAGCAGCTTCCGCAACGCGGGCGAGGTGTAGTACTCCCCGGGCCCCGGCGTGCTCCGGATGCCGGTCGGGGTGGGCGCGTCCGGGCCGGTCGCGGCGACGTCGATCCGAATGATCTGCTGGCCGTGGAAGTAGTCCTCGCGCGTCGACCACCACAGGGGATCGGCGTCGCCGCCCGTCGAGGCGTTGGGATAGATGGACGCGTACCGGGTGAGCTGGGCGTTGACCGCGTTGATCCCGGCGAGGGTGGTCAGCAGCAGTCCGCTGCCGATCGCCACGGCGGCGGCGATGACGAGCAGGCGGGTGAGCGCCTCACGGCCGCCGGCCACGGCGAGGCGGAGCCCGAAGCGGATCATGAGGCGATCCGGTCCGGCGCGTTCACGCGCCCGTCGCGGACCATGACCTCGCGGTCGGCGTACGCGGCGATCCGGGCCTCGTGGGTGACCAGGATGACCGTGGTGCCCTGCTCGCGGGCAGCGCCGACCAGCAGGTCCATCACCTCCTCGCCGGTGAGCGAGTCGAGCGCGCCGGTCGGCTCGTCGGCGAAGAGCACCTGCGGCTCGGCGACCAGGCCGCGAGCCAGGGCGACCCGCTGTGCCTGCCCGCCGGACAGCTCACCCGAGCGCCGCTGCTCCAGGCCGTCCAGGCCGAGGCGCGCGAACCAGGCACTCGCCTTCGGCAGTGCCTGCTTGCGGTGTACGCCGCTGAGCAGCAGTGGCAGCGCGACGTTCTCGACGGCGGTGAGCTCGGGGACGAGCTGGCCGAACTGGAACACGAAGCCGAAGCGGTCCCTGCGCAGGCTGCTGCGCTGGGTCTCGGTCATGGCGTGGACCCGCGCTCCGTCGAAGATGATCTCGCCGGAGTCGGGCACGAGGATGCCGGCCAGGCAGTGCAGCAGGGTGGACTTGCCGGAGCCGCTGGGGCCCATGATGGCGAGAATCTCGCCGGCGTCGACGGAGACGCTGGCGCCGCGCAGCGCGGGCGTCTGGCCGAAGGAGAACTCCACGTCCCGTGCTTCGATCACGACGCTCATGGCCGCACCGCCTTCCGCAGGGCGTCCAGCCGGGCGCCGGTCATCTCGATCCACCGGAGGTCCGCCTCCAGGTGGTACAGGCCGTGGTCGGCGAGCAGCGCGTCGACCAGACTGCCGTCGCGCTTGATCTCGGTGAGCTCGCGCATCCGGTGCAGGTGCGCGCTGCGCTGGGTGTCGAGGTACTCGTCGGCGGGACGGTCGAGCATGAGCGCGAGCACGACCTTGGCGAAGAGCACCGTCTGCAGGTGCGGTTCCGGGTCGACCGGTTGGGTCAGCCACTGCTCGACCTCGGTCGCGCCCAGGTCGGTGATGATGTAGCGCTTGCGGTCGGGGCCGGAGCCGGGCGCGACGTCGCTGATCACCACCTTGCCGTCGCGGCCCAGGCGGCTGAGGGTGGAGTAGACCTGGCCGAACGGCAGCGGTTTGCCCCGGCCGAAGAAGGCGTCGTAGTCGCGCTTCAGGTCGTATCCGTGGCTGGGCTCTCGTTCGAGGAGGCCGAGAAGGGTCAGTGGCACGCTCATGGGAGGAGACTACACCGGGGGTATACCTCGCGTATATACCCCCGGTGTGCTCTCGGTGGGTCCCCTGCTCGGGAACGGTTTCCCGAGGTCAGCCGGTCAGGGCGCGGGCCAGCGCATAGCCGGCGCTGGCCGCGGCGAGCCCGGCGGCGACGCTGCCCGCGACGTTGGCCAGGGCGAGGAGCCGGTGACCGCCCCGCGCCAGCCGCACCGTCTCGTAGCTGAAGGTGGAGTAGGTGGTCAGCGCGCCGCAGAACCCGGTGCCGAGCAGCGCGGTGACCGCCGGGTCGGCCGGCCACCCGACGAGCCCGCCGAGCAGCAGCGACCCGATCACGTTGACGGTCAGCGTGCCCCAGGGGAACGCCGAGGCGTGCCGGGACTGCACGGCCCGGTCGGTGAGGTAGCGCAGCGGCGCGCCGACGGCCGCCCCCAGGGCGATGAGCAGGACCGTCATCAAGCTGCCCCCCGGCGCAGCGGCAGGGTCATCAAGCTGCCCCCCGGCGCAGCAGCACGGTCATCGAGCCACCCTCCGACGCAGCAGCGCGGCGGTCACGGCGTCGCCGAGCCCGACCGCGGCGAGTGCCCCGAGCAGCGTCGCCGCCAGGTACGCCAGCGCGGTGCCCGGCGCGCCCGCGACCAGCGCCTGTTGGATGTCGACCGCGTAGGCGGAGAACGTGGTGAACCCGCCGAGCACCCCGACCCCGAGGAACGGGCGAGCCAGGGGATGCCCGCCGCCGAGGTGTCCGAGCACCGCCATCAGCACGCCGATCAGCAGGCAGCCGGACGTGTTGATGGTGAACGTCGCCCAGGGGAAGCCGGTCGGCGGGTGCGGGGCGGCGTGTTGCAGGCCGGCCCGGGCCAGCGCACCGAGCACCCCGCCGGCCGCGATGGCGAGGAGGATCGTCGCGGGGCGAGTGGTCAGCTCGCCCCGGTCGGCGTCGACACGGAGGTCGACGTCGGCGTCGGTGCGCGGGTCCGGCGGCTGCTCTGACACGGGTTCTCAGCGTACTGCCGGCGGCAGCGGCGTCAGCGCACTCCCGGCGACAGCGGCGTCAGCGTACTGCCGCGACTGCGGCGTCCGCTCCGCCCCGCCACACGGTGCCGACCTCACTGAACCCGGCCGCGGTGAGCGCGGCGAGGTGCCAGGAGACCGGCGGGTTCCACTCCGGGCTGTGCCCGGTCGGGTAGATGTCGTGGCGCTCGGTGACCAGCGGCGCCAGTGCCGGGTCCGCCCCGGCCTGCTTCCACCAGTCCGCCCAGGACAGCAGCGAGCCGGCCGCGTACCGGGCGTTGCGTCGGTCCCTCGCCCGGTCCATCAGCCGCTTGGTCAGCTCCGGCAGGGTGTCGTCTGGCATGTGGTCGGCGTTGACGAAGACGCCGCCCGGTCGCAGCACGTCCCGCAGCTCGGCGTAGAGCTGCCCCAGCCGGTCGGCCGGCAGCCAGTGCAGGGCGGTGGCGGTGAGGACGGCGTCGTACTCGCGGTGGGGGAGCGCGGAGCGCCAGTCGGGGGTGCCGAGGTCGGCCGTGACGATGGTGGCCCGGTCGGCCAGCGACGAGCGGGCGATGGCGAGCAGCGCCGGGTCGAGGTCCACCAGGGTCGCCTCGGCGCCGGGGAAGCGCGCCAGCGTACGCAGCGAGATGCTGCCGGTGCCGCCGGCCAGGTCGAGCACGCGTGGCGGTCGACCGTCGAGGACCGCGTCGACGGTGTCGAGCATGGCGGTGAACCGGTGTTCCCGGTCCGGTAGGTAGGCCTCCTGCTGACGGTCCCAGCTCTCCTGCCAGGCCCACGGATCCGTGATGTAAGGACTCATGACGGGAAGGCTAGTTACCGTCCGGGTGCGCTGTCCAGACCTTGTTGCACATAACTTGCAATTGCGAGAAGATGGCAGGGCGATGATCAGGGTGACGCCGGGTCGGGCATCCGCCCGCCCCGGCGTCCTCGTGTCAGCGCGGTCAGGCCGCCGTGTCCACCAGGGCCGCGTCGGCCTTCGCCGGCTCCTGGCGCCGGGCCAGCCGCAGCGCTGCGAGCAGGACACACAGGCCGGCCAGGGTGAGCGCGGCGCCGGCCCAGATCGGCGAGGTGTAGCCGAAGCCGGCAGCGATGGTCACCCCGCCGATCCAGGCGCCCAGCGCGTTGCCGAGGTTGAACGCGGCGATGTTCGCCCCGGACGCCAGCGTCGGCGCCTCGTGGGCGTACTGCATGATCCGCATCTGCAACGGCGGCACGGTGGCGAACCCGAACCCGCCCATCAGCACCAGCGCGACGATGGTCAGCACCGGGCTCGTCGCCGTCAACGCGAAGCCGGCGAGCACCACGGTGAGCACCGCCAGGACGGTCACCAGGGTGCGCGACAGCGACCGGTCCGCCGCCCGACCGCCGAGCAGGTTGCCGGCGAAGAGCCCCACTCCGAAGAGGACGAGCAGCCACGGCACGGTGCTGGTGGCGAAGCCGCTGACCTCGGTGAGCGTGTAGGCGATGTAGGTGAACGCACCGAACATCCCGCCGAAGCCCAGGACCGTGATCACCAGGGAGAGCCAGACCTGCGAGTGGGTGAAGGCGCGCAACTCGCCGCGTAGGCCGGTGGTCGGGCGGTCGGCGTCGGCGGTGGCGCGGCCGGGGACGAGCAGAGCCAGCCCGATCAGCGCGACCACCCCGATGGCGGTGATCGCCCAGAACGTCGACCGCCAGCCGAAGTGCTGCCCGAGGAAGGTGCCGAAGGGCACGCCGAGCACGTTCGCGATGGTCAGGCCGGCGAACATCATGGCGATGGCGCCCGCCCGGCGAGCCGGTGCGACCAGGCCGGCGGCCACCACGGCACCGATGCCGAAGAACGCGCCGTGGCAGAGCGCGGCGACGATCCGGCCGGCCATCATCACGGCGTAGTCGCCGGCGACGGCGGAGAGCAGGTTGCCGATGATGAACAGCACCATCAGGCCGAGCAGCACCGGCTTGCGCGGCAGTCGGGTGACCGCCGCGGTGAGGACGACCCCGCCGACGGCCACGCTGAGCGCGTAGCCGGAGATCAGCCAGCCGGCCACCGGTTCGGTGACCGCGAAGTCGGCGGCCACCTCGGGCAGCAGCCCCATGATCACGAATTCGGTGAGCCCGATGCCGAAGGCGCCGATGGCCAGCGCGATCAGGCCGGGTGGCAGGGACTTTTGGCGTACGGACATGGTCTTCCCATCGGGGAGGGGGCAGATGCGCGGCGCGTGCAACTACACGCGTCAACAACGAAATACTTGCACGCGCTTTATATCGGCGCAAGCGTGGTAGCCTGGGGCAGGCCAGATCACACCCGAGGAGGGCCGGCATGGGCATCGCCGACGACGCGGTCGAGATCCGCGCGCAGGGCTGGCGCACCCTCGCCGCCCTGCACGGGCTGATCGAGACGTCCCTGGAGCGGGCGTTGCAGGGCGGCCACGACCTGTCCGTCGTCGAGTACACGGTGCTCGACGCGCTCTCCCGCCAGCACGGCTGGCACATGCGGATGAGCCAACTCGCCCGCGCCGCCGCGCTCTCCGGCAGCGCCACCACCCGCCTGGTCACCCGACTGGAGCAGCGCGGTCTGCTCACCCGCATCCTCTGCGCTGACGACCGGCGCGGCATCTACACCGAGCTGACCGCGGCCGGCTCCGAGCTGCTCATCCAGGCCCGCCCCACCCACGACCGGGTGCTCAGCGAAGCGCTCGCCGAGGCCGAGGCCACCCCCGAGCTGGCCCCGCTGGTCGACGCCCTGCACCGACTGCCGGCCGCCCGCTGACCGCCCCACCAGCCCGGGCGACGGCGGGCGTACGGTACCCGCAGCCCCACCGGGACCGCCGCGCCAAGGAGGCACGCGATGCAGGACCGCACCCCTCGTGCGGAGGAGCTGGAGCCGATCGAGCGCGCCGGCATCGACGAGCTGCGTGACCTGCAACGTGAACGGCTGCGCTGGTCGTTGCGGCACGCGTACGACAACGTGCCGCACTACCGCCGGGCGTTCGACGCGGCCGGGGTGCACCCCGACGACTGCCGGGACCTCGACGACCTGGCCCGCTTCCCGTTCACCGGCAAGGCGGAGCTGCGGGAGAACTACCCGTTCGGCATGTTCGCCGTCCCCCGGGAGCGGGTGGCCCGGCTGCACGCCTCCTCCGGCACCACCGGACGACCGACGGTGGTCGGCTACACCCGTGACGACCTGCGCACCTGGGCGAGACTGATGGCCCGCTCGATCCGCGCCTCCGGTGGCCGTCCCGGCGACCGGGTGCACGTCGCGTACGGCTACGGGCTCTTCACCGGCGGCCTGGGCGCGCACTACGGCGCCGAGGAGCTGGGCTGCACCGTCATCCCCGTCTCCGGCGGCATGACCGAGCGTCAGGTGATGCTGATCCGCGACTTCGAACCCGAGGTCATCATGGTCACGCCCAGCTACATGCTCGCCATCGTGGACGAGATGCAGCGCCAGGGCGTCGACCCGCGCGCCACCTCGCTGCGGGTGGGCATCTTCGGGGCGGAGCCCTGGACCGAGGACATGCGTCGGGAGATGGAGCAGCGACTGGACATCCACGCGGTGGACATCTACGGGCTCTCCGAGGTGATGGGTCCCGGCGTGGCCACCGAGTGCGTCGAGACCAAGGACGGGCTGCACGTCTGGGAGGACCACTTCTACCCGGAGATCATCGACCCGGTCACCGGGGCCGTGCTGCCCGACGGCGAGCGGGGTGAGCTGGTGTTGACCTCGCTGACCAAGGAGGCGATGCCGGTCGTGCGCTACCGCACCCGCGACCTGACCCGGCTGCTGCCCGGCACCGCCCGCCCGATGCGCCGGATCGAGAAGATCACCGGTCGGACCGACGACATGATGATCGTGCGCGGGGTGAACATCTTCCCCACCCAGATCGAGGAGCTGATCCTGCGGACCCCGCAGCTGTCGCCGCACTTCCAATGCGTCCTCGATCGGCAGGGCCGGTTGGACACCCTGACCGTGCGGGTGGAACGACGGGTCGGGATCGACGCGGACGCCGCCGGACGCGCCGGGGCGACGCTGGTGCAGCTGGTGAAGAACACCATCGGTGTGAGCGTGGCCGTCGACGTGCTCGCCCCGGACGCCGTGGAGCGGTCGATGGGCAAGATGCGCCGCATCGTCGACCAGCGGGCCGCCGGCTGACGCACGCCGGTCCTGGCACGACTCGACCAGATCTGGCCGGGGCCGGGAGAGGCCCCACAGGCGTACGCCTGGTGATCCGGGCCCGCGGGACGGCCACGGGCCCGCGCAGCCGCCGTGGTCGACATAGGATCCTGCCCATGCGTGTGCTGGTGGTCTCCGCGCCCCTGGTCGGGCACGTCTTCCCGCTGGTGCCGCTCGCCGTCGCGCTGCGCGACGCCGGCCACGACGTGTTGCTGGCCACCGGGGGCGGTGGCCTGTCCGCCGCCGACGCCGGTCTGCCCGTGCACGACATCGCGCCGGGCTTCGACTTCGGCCGGATCGCGCTGCGGGTCCTCCCACGCCATCCGCTGATCGCACGCGCCGAGTTGGCCGGCACCGCCGGCACCCGGGGCGCCGGCCTGCTGTTCGGCGCGCTCAACGACCAGCTCACCGACCCGGTGGTCGCGTTGGCCACCCGGTGGCGACCGGATCTGGTGCTGCACGAACCGTTCGCGGTCGCCGGCGCGGTGGCCGCCGCGCGGCTCGACGTGCCGGCCGTACGCCAGGAGAACGCCCTGTTCGACGGCCGGGACCTGGTCCGCGCCACCGTCGCCCGACTCGGCGGCGCACTGCGCCGGCACGGCCTGGGCGAGCTGCCGCCACCCGCCGCCGCCCTCGCCGTGGCCCCGCCCAGCGTGGCCGAGCAGGGCGGTTGGCCGATGCGCTACACGTCCTTCGTCGGCGGTGGCGTGCTGCCGGCCTGGCTGCGCGAGCCGGGTGACCGGCCCCGGATCCTGGTCACCCGCAGCACCCTGACCGGCCCTGGCGACCGGGGCCCGATGCCCGCCGTGGTGGCCGCCGCCGCCGAGGTGGACGCCGAGATCGTGCTCGTCCGCCCGGACGAGCGGTCGGCGCGTTCGTTGCCCCCGAACGTGCGGGTGGTCGACTGGATTCCGCTCGACGAGGCGTTGCCGGCGAGCGCGGCGCTGGTCCACCACGGCGGGGCGGGCAGCGCCCTCGGGGCCCTCGCCGCCGGCCTGCCGCAGCTGGCCACCGTAGGTCCGGGGGACCGGCGGCACAACGCCGAGCTGGTGGCCCGTCGGGGCGCCGGCCTGGCCCTGCGCCCCCGGGACATCACCGCGCAGGCGCTGACCCAGCTGCTCACCGACGACGGCCTGCGCGCCGCCGCGGCGCAGGTCAGCCAGGAGATCGCCGCGATGCCTCCACCCGCCGACCTCGTCGCGCGCCTGGCGGCACTGGTCTGAGGGTCGCCCCGCGTGGCCGCACCGGGCGCGCGGCCGGCTGCGGCAGGATGACGTGATGCGACACGTCGTGCTGTTCCACTCCGTGTACGGTCTGCGGCCCGCCGTGCGCGCCGCCGCCGACCGGTTGCGCGCCGCCGGTCATCAGGTCACCACCCCCGACCTGTACGGCGTACCGGCCACCGACACCGTCGAGGAGGGGTTCGCGCTGCTCGACAAGGTCGGCCAGGAGGTGGTGCTCGACCGGGCCCGGGCAGGGCTGCGTGACCTCCCACCTGCGACGGTGCTCGCGGGCTTCTCGATGGGCGCCGGTGTGGCCGGGGCGCTGCTGGCCGAGCGCCCCGACGCCGCCGGCCTGCTCCTGCTGCACGGCACCGGTGGCGCGCCGGACGCGGTTCGGGCCGGGTTGCCGGTGCAGCTGCACCTCGCCGACCCGGACCCGTACGACGCGCCGGACGAGGTCGACGAGTGGCAGCAGGCGCTCACCGACGCCGGTGCCGATCTGACGGTCTACCGCTACCCCGGGGTGGGGCACCTGTTCACCGACCCGGACCTGGCCGAGCACTCCCCGGACGCCACCGCGGCGACCTGGCCGCGGGTGCTGGCCTTCCTGGCCGCTTGCTGAGTGCCCCGCCGTCGGCCCCGCAGCCTGGGCTGTCGCCGGCCTCGCTCAGCGCGCGCCGGCGCCGATGCGCGGGGGTGTGGCGGTGCCGTGCACCCGCTTGGCGTGGGCCGCGAAGAGCCGGGGGGCGACGAGCGGCATGAGGAGCCGGGCGGGCAGCGGGGCGTGCGCCAGCACCGCCTTGATCACCTCGGGGTCGCCCTCGTACATGGCCAGGCCGAAGGCCAGCGGCAGCTGCTTCTTCGGGGTTCCACCCATCCCGTGCTCGCCGAGCTCCATCCACTCCGCGGCGGTGACGTGCCGTTGCGCCAGCGGCAGGATCTCGCTCTCCTCCAGGGCCATGTGCTCGATCAGCGCGGTGCGCAGGTGCTCGAACGCGTCGGCGAGCTGCTCACCGCCGCGTCCCGTACGGCGCCACTCGGGGAGAAGGGCGACCACCGCGGCGTGGGCCTCCTCGATGACCTGGTGCTGCGCCTCCATGGTGGGCACGATGGCCGCGGCCTCCTCGCCGCCGCGCTCCAACAGCCGGGGCCACAGCAGCAGGTCCTCACCCTCGTGGTGCAGGTGCAGGGTGTTGCACAGCATCTCGGCGTGAGCGCCCACGACCTCCGCGCGGCTCACGTCGCCCGGCGCGACGTCGCGGACGAGCTGCGGGAGCAGGCTGAACTCGCGACGGAACACGGTGTGCGCCATGTACATGTCGCGCACGTCGGCCATGGTTTCGCGGTGGTTCTGGTTCACGGTGACCTTTCGAACATCAACTGACACAGATCTGTTGATCATGCTCGGTGGCACTTGGAACCGGCTTGGAACCCACCAACCGCCGAGGTCAGTCGGCCAGCGCCGCCGTCGCCTCGGCCAGCCAGTGCGGCGACTCCCACCGGCGGGCCACCCCGGCCGCCAGCGTGAAGTGCCGCGTCGCCTCCTCGGGGCGGCCCAGCAGCCGGAACAACTCCCCGAGCGTCAGCGCGACCGGCCGCACCACGGCCGCGGTGGTGGAGAAACCGGCCAGTTGGTCGCGTACCGGGAGCAGGGCGTCGATCAGCGGCTGGGCCAGGTCCCGCCGGCCCAGCGCCACGACGACCATCCCGCGCACGGTGAGCAACGCCGACTCGAAGTAGTCCGGGCGGTAGGTGTGTCGCCCGATCGGCATCGCTCGCGCCTCGTCCACCCGCCCGCCCTCGATCAGCGCGAGCGCCAGCAGGTCGTCCACGATCGGCCCCAACGACCCACGGATGCGGCGGGTCGCCTCCAGATGCTCGCCGAAGAGTCCCTGGCTGATCAGCAGGGTCGCCACGGAGAAATAGTGGAAGGCCTCGGCGTGCAGCGAACCCTGTCGTCGCATCTGCACGGCCACCTCGTCGTAGTGCCGTCGCGCGGCGGTGAAGTCACCGGCGATGTGCGCGAGGGCGCCCAGCGCGCACAGGTGGATCACCTGCCCCTCGTGGAGCTGGTACGTCTCGGCCAGCCGACCCTGCCGGGCGACGCTGACCCGAAGCTCGGCCGGCTCGTTGAGCGCGGCGGCGGCATGGCCCAGCACCTGCTCGGCGACCCAGCGGTAGGTCACCAGCCCGTGCTCGTCGGCGAGGTCGCGCAGTTCCAGGGCCAGCTCTCGACGGTGCGACGCCTCCCGCTCGTAGCTCATGGTCCGGACCCGGGCGGCCAGCCCCAGGGCGCGCAACCCGGGGTCGTCCAGCCGCCGTGCGATCGCCAGCGCCTCCCGCCCGGCCGTCACGCCCCGGGGATCCGACTCGCCGTCCAACTCGGTGGCCAGTGCGTCGAGTAGTCGACAGCGGTCGACCGGGTCCAGCCCGTCGGCCCGCAGCAGCCGGCTGAGCAACTCGACGACCCGGTGGTCCACCACGCCGTACGCGTGGGTCAGCCACGGTGTGGGGACCGTCCAGGCGGTGAACGCCGCGACCAGCAGGTCGTCCCGGTCGGACGCGACAGCGACGTCGACGGCCCGGGCGCGGGTCGCCCGGGCGGCGGCCACCGCACCGGCCCGGGCCTGGGCGCGCAGCAGCCGGCCGAGCAGGTCGACCCGCAGCGCGTCGCGGTCCCCGACCACCGTCGCCGCGGCGTCGACGGCGTTGCCGAGCACGTCGATCGCGGCGTCGTACGCGTACCGCCGCTCGGCCAGCTCGGCGGCGCGGACGGCGTAGTCGACGGCCAGCGGCGCGGTGTCGGGCGACGCCGCGCGGGCGTAGTGGTGCGCCAGTGCCGGGTAGTCGTCGGGTGTCAGCCGGCGGGTGGCGGCGGCGACCCGGGCGTGCAGGTGGGTGCGGCGCAGGTGGGGCAGGTCCGAGTAGATGGTGTCGCAGACCAGGCCGTGCACGAAGCGCACCCGCCCGGGTGCCGGTTCGGTGAGCAGGCCGGCGGTCAGCCCGACCTCCACCGCTTCGAGGGTGGACGCCTCGTCGGTATCGGCCGCGTCGACCAGGGTTCGCAGGTCCGCCTCCCGCCCGAGCGTGGCGGCGAGCCGCAGCACCGAGACCGCCGACGACGGCAGGCGGGAGAGCCGGCGGCGCAGCACGTCGCGTACCCCCTCGGGCACGTCGGAGGTGGCGACGAGCGTGCCCTCCGCGGCCAGCAGCCGTGCCGACTCGCGGACGTAGAACGGGTTGCCGCCGGTGCGCTCGGTCAGCGCGGCGACCGTGTCCGCGTCGAGGCGGGTCTGGGCCAGCGCGCCGAGCAGCCGCTCGACCTCGGCCATGGTCAGACCGTCCAGCTGGACCCGGTGGGGTGACCGGCGGGCCAGGACGGCCATGGTGTCGGCGAGTCGCTCTCGGTTGTCGGTGGGCCGCAACGCCACCACGAACAGGACGGCGCCGATGGTCAGTTCGGTGACGCTCTCGAGCAGGAGCAGCGTCTCGGCGTCGGCGGCGTGCAGGTCGTCGAGGACGACCGCGACCGGTCTGCGGACCGCAGCCGCGCCGAGCCAGGCACCGACGGCACGGTGCAACCGGAATCGGCCAGCGGCGACGTCTCCGCCCGCCTCGCCGTCACCTCCACCGAGCAGCGGGGCGAGCGCCGCTGCGAGATCTTCCGGCGGCGCCTCCTCGGCGAGCTGCCGCAGCGCCTCGACCCACGGCCAGGCCGGTGGGGCGCCCTCGACCTCGGGGCAGCGGCCGACGGTGACCAGCCAGCCGCGTACGTCGAGCGCCTCCCGGAACCGGGTGAGCACCGTCGTCTTGCCGGCTCCGGCCTCGCCGCTGACGAGCGCGACCCGAGGTCCGCCCGCCACTGCCTCGGTGGCCGCCTGCCCGAGCGTCGCCAGCTCGGCCTCCCGCCCGACGAACACCTCCTCCGAGCCAGGTCGCCGAGCGTCGACGCGGGCCGCCGTCACGGCCACCGGTGGGAGCAGGTCGAGGCGCTGGGTCAGGATCGCGGACTCCAGCTCGACCAGCGCCGGGCCCGGGTCCAGCCCGAGCTGGTCCGCCAGGGTCGCCCGCGCCCGACGCAGCGCGGCGAGGGCGTCGCCCTGCCGGCCGGTCCGCCACAACGCCAGCGCCAGCAACCGCCAGCTCTCCTCCCGCAGCGGCGCCTGCCGGGTCAGCACCTCCGCCTCCGGCACCGCCTCTGCCGCGTCGCCGCAGCGCACGGTGACGTCGAGCAGCAGCTCGCGGGCGGCGAGGCGCAGCTCCTTCAACCGCATCACCTCCGGCTGCGCCCACGGCTCCTCGGCGAACTCGGCGTACGCGGGCCCGCGCCACAGGTCGAGCCCGGTGCCCAGCAGCCGGCGTGCCCGACGCGGGTCGGCGGCGTTGACCGCGCGCGCCTCGGCGAGCAACGCCTCGAACCGTCCGGCGTCGACCGCGTCGGCGGGGACCCGGATCGCGTAGCCGGGCGGCGCGGTGATCAGGACCCGCCCCGGCGCTCGGCGCTCGCGGGCCGGCTCCAGGAGCCGGCGCAGGTGTGACACGTACGCCTGGAGGGAGGCGATCGCCCGCGGCGGTGGGTCACCCCGCCACAACTCCTCGATCATCCGACCTACGGAGACGACCTCGCCTCGTGCCGCCAGCAACAGCGCGAGCACGGCGCGTTGGCGGGGGCCGCCGAGGTCGACCGGTCCGCCTGTGTCGACCTCGACCTCAAGCGGCCCGAGCACCCGTAGCAGCATGGCTGGGCCGATCCTAGTCGCCCCGTGGGTGGCCTGGGCGTCCGTGCCGTAGGACGACCCTGCTGCGCCGGCCGGCAGGGGGTGGGCGCGGCGTCCAGAATGTGCGGCATGGAGTTCCTGTGTTACCACCGCGACCGGCCCGACTCGGCGACGCTGCGCGACAACCTGCTGGCCGCGCACTGGGCCTACATGGACGGGTACGCGGCGGAGATGATCGCCCGCGGCCCGACCCTGTCCGGTGACACGGCCACCGGCAGCGTGCACATCGTCGACCTGCCCCATCCGGCCGCCGCGCGGGCGTTCGCCTTCGACGAGCCGAACTACCAGGCCGGCGTGTACCGGGATGTGCTGCTGCGCCGGTGGCGCAACACGCTGGGCCGCACGATGTGGGACTTCCCCGGCGGTCGGACCGGCGGCAACCGGTACCTGGTGCTCGGCCTCGGCGCGGGGCCGGCCGTCGACCTGGCCGTGCCGCCCGACCCGGACGAGCTGATCGCGTACGGGCCGCTGCTGTCCGACGACGGCGACACCTGGCTCGGCACCGCCGCGCTGCTCCGGGCGGCGACCCCGGACGCGGCGCGCGCCATCCTGACGGTGGACCGGTACGCCGACGTCGAGGTGCACCCCTGGCAGTTCGGCGGGCGACCGACGTGACCCCTCAGGCGGAGGTGGCCAGACCGTTCGGCCAGCGCAACGACGGCGGGCGGGGTGCGGCACGCACGACCCTGACCGGTGGGCCGACGCCGACAGGCGCGTCCCGTTCGGCTGGCTCCGGCACGGCAGGCAGCGCACGGAGGGTCGCGGGGGCCCGGTCCACGTCCGTTGGCCAGTGCCCGCCCGTGTTGGTCGGTGTCGCGGACGCTCGGGTCGGCGGCACGTCACCGGCGGACGCGACGGCGCGCAGCCGGCGGGCACCCGCCGGGCGGTTGGTCTCCCGGGTCGGCGTGGCCGGTGGAGTCACCATCGTCGCGGTGGGAAGACGTCGGCGCGGCGGTTCGGCGCGGGGCGACGAGAGCGTCGGGGCCACCGCGGCGAAGACGGCGTCGGGGCGGCCAACCCGGGAGCGAACGCGAACGGCGTCGAGACGCACCACGTCGGCAGGGGACTCTGCGACAGGCTGATCCGCGGTGCGACGGACCGCTGTGGGGTCGGGGGCGTCCGGGCGGGCGGCGTCGAGGTGCGTCGCCTCGCCGGCCCGGCGACCGAAGACGGCCCGCAACGCGCGGGGCAACCGCTCGACGGCGACCTGGCGCAGCGCGGGCGCGGCGAACGCGTACCCGTCGACGCGCCGGGGGAGCAGCAGCCCGGCGGTGACCAGCCCGCGCAGGGCCGGCGCGGACCGGCCGGGCGCCCACCCGAGGGCCCGGTCGACGGCGGCGCCGCGGATCACACCGCCCACGGTCGCGGCGGCCATCAGCACGGCCCGCCGTTCACCGTCGAGGTGGTCCAGCTCCGCGCCGACGGCCCGGCGGACCGCGTCGGGTAGCGCGACCGTCACCCGGTCGGCGCCCTCCATGATGGACCGGACGTACTCGGCCGCGTGCCCGGGACGGCCGCCCACCAGTGGCAGTAGTCGGTCGGCCAAGGTCACCGGTTGCCCGGCCCGGGTGAGCAGGTGGCGCAGCAGCCGCCCGGACTGCACCGTGGCCAGCGGACCGATCGTCACCCGCCGGGCCGGGCTGGGCCGGGTGTCGGCCCACTGCGGTTGGTGCAGGGTGATCAGGGCCAGTGGCAACCCGCGTGCCGTCGCCGTGCTGAACAGCGCGTGCAGAAAGCGGCTCATCGCCGGTGCCGCCCGGTCCACGTCGTCCACGGCGACGATCAGCGGCTGGTGCGCGGCCAGAGTCAGCAGGACGTCGCGGCAGATCGCCGCCCCCGCCAGCGCCGCCGACGAGCCGTCCGGGGTGGTCAGGAACCGTTGCAGGGCCGGGATCGCCGCCGCGACGCGCTCCGGCGGGAACAGCGACGTCAGGGCGGCCACCAACCGGTCGTGGACCACCGCCGGGCCGTCGCCGTGCCGCACCCCGGCGAGGCCGCGCAGCAGCTCGGCGGCCGGCGCCATGACCTGATCGGGGTACGGCTGGCAGGTCGCCACACACCAGCGCACCGGCACGTCGTCCACCGTGGTCAGCCCACGGGTCAACTCGTGCAGCAGTCGGCTACGGCCACTGCCGGTGGGGCCGACCAGCGAGATCCAGCGCGGGTCCTGCTCGCGGATGGCCCGGCTCAACTGGTCGCGGATCGTGGCCAGCTCGCGGCGGCGACCGATCAGGGGGCCGTCGTGCCGGTCGGTGCCCGGGCGGACCGGCCCGACGGCGTGCCACACCGGCATCGGCGGCACCCGGCCGGCGACCGGCACCGGCGTCAGCTGACGCTGGGTGATCAGGCCGACGGTGGCCCGGGCGGTGGCCGCACAGAGCGCGACGGCGCCGGGTGGCGCGTACTCCTGCAGGCGGGCCGCGGTGGTGATCACCGCGCCGCTGGCCACGCCGTGCCCGCCACTGACCGCGCCGCCCAGGTCGACCACGACCTCGCCGGTGGCGACACCGACGCGGACCCGCAGTCTGCTGTCGCCGGTCATCGGCCGGCGGTCCAGCGCGGCCTGGATCTCGAGCCCGGCGCGCACCGCCCGGTACGCGTCGAAGCCGTCCGAGTGCCGGGCGCCGAAGAGCGCCATCACCGCGTCGCCGACGTACTTCTCCACCACCCCCTGCCAGCGGTGCAGCACACCGGCGACGGTGTCGAAGTAGGCCCGTTGCAACGCCCGGACGTCCTCCGGGTCGAGGCGGTCCACCAGCGCGGTGGAGCCGACGATGTCCGCGAAGAGCACGGTGACGGTGCGTCTCTCCTGGGGCACCGGCCAGTGCGGGGTCGCGGTCCGCAGCGCGTCGACAGTGGTGGTGGTCATGGGTATCGCACCGGCCCTTCTCCCCGCTCGTGCCTGATGACCTCCGGAGATTGGCATTCCTGGGCTCACGGGGGATCTGCCGAACGACGTATGTCGGCCACCCGCAACCTTTAGTCGCAAAGTCGACGCGAGGAGTACCACAAGCGACGTATGGCCGTAGAACGGTGAGGGGCCCTGTGATTAGGCTGCGTGCCATGGCCAGCGATGTGGACACCGCACCGCTCGTGGGTCGGGCCGAGCTGGTGCAGACGGTTCGGTCCGCGTTGCTCGGTGACGGCGCGCACGGGCAGACCGCCGCCGTCTTCCTGACCGGCGAGAGCGGTGTGGGCAAGACCCGGCTGCTGGGCGAGATCGGTGACCGGCTGCGTGAGCAGGGCGCCGTGGTGCTCACCGGCAGTTGTCTGGACATCGGCGACGCGTCGCCCCTGCACCCGTTGTTGCAGGCGCTGCGGCGCTTCGACGCCGATCTGTCCACCCGCGCGCGCACCTCCTCGGCGGTACGGGGGCTGTTGCAGATGTTCGCCGACGAGACCGCCGGCCCGGACGGCGCGGGCGCGCTGCTGGAGCGGGTCTCGCGCGGGCTGCACCTGATCGCCGAGGGCCGACCGCTGGTGCTGATCCTCGACGACCTGCAGTGGGTCGACCGCAGCACCCGGCAGCTGCTGCTCTACCTGTTGGCCGGGCTCGGTGACCTCCAGCTCTCGGTGCTGGCGGCGGTGCGCGCCGAGTCGTTGCAGGGCGCACACCCGCTGCGCCGGGTGCTCACCGAACTCCGCCGGCTGCGCACGGTGCGGGTGCTCGACCTGGCGCCGCTGGGCCGGGCCGACACCGAGGAGCTCGCCGCCGCCGTGGTCGGCCGGACGCTGTCCGCCGAGGCGGCCGAGCAGGTGTGGCAGCGCAGCGGCGGCAACCCGTTCGTCATCGAGGAACTGGCCCGCGACCTGCGCGACGGCCGCGACGGCCTGTCCGAGACGTTGCGGGAGATCTTCCTCGACCGGGTCGACGCCCTGCCCCAGCACGCGCACGCGGTGGTGCACGCGGTGGCCGCCGGCGTCGAGCCGGTGCAGCACTGGCTGCTGGCCCAGGTGCTGCGGCTGCCGGAGGACGAGCTGATCGACGCGGCCCGCGCCGCGGTGGCACACCGGCTGCTGGTCGGCGCCGACGACGGCTACCGGCTGCGGCACCGCCTCGTCGCCGAGGTGCTGGCGCACGAGTTGCTGCCGGCCGAGCGTTCCGGGCTGCACCGCCGCTACGCCGAGGCGCTGACCGCCGCGCCGGGTGAGCTGCACCAGGCGCGGCTGGCACACCACTGGCGGCTGGCCGGTGAGCCGGCGCGCGCGTTGCCGGCGGCGGTCGCCGCCGCACAGGAGGCCGAGCGGCTGCACGGTTACGCCGAGGCGCACCGGCACTGGTCGGCGGCGTTGCAACTGGCCGCCGACCCGGGCCCGCTGACGGTGGACCGGGTCGAGCTGCTGGAGAACGCCGCCGAGGCCGCCCACCACTGTGGGGAGCACGCCCGCGCGTTGGCCCTGTTGGAGGAGTTGGCCTCGCTGCGGGGTGGTGAGCCGAGCTGCGCGCTGCACATCCGTCGGGCCCGTTACCTGGCCGCCGCCGGTCGTTCGGCGCTGGCCGAGGAGGAATACCAGCGGGCGCTGAAGGCAGCGGACTGCTCCCCGCGCGACCGCGCCGCCGCGGCCGCGCGGCTGGCCGAGCTGCTGCTGCACCTGGGCCGCTACGCCGACGCCGGCGAGCGGGCGCGGGAGGCTCTGGCGCTGGCCGAGAACGTGGAGGGTTCCGCCACCGAGGTCGTGCTGGCCAGCTCGGCGCTGGGCTTCAGCGACGCCTGTCTGGAAGACCCCGACGCCGGTCTGGCGGTCATGCGTGACGCCCTCGACACCGCCGAGCGCGCCGGCCAGCCGGAGGACGTCGCCTGCGCGTACCTGCACCTGGCGGAGCTGCTGACCGGGCCGCTGAACATCCTCGAAGAGGGCGTGGTGGTGGCTCGGCGGGGCGCCGAGCGGGTGGCCGAGCTGGGGTTGGGCCGCACCTGGGGCACCCGGCTGCTGGCCATCGCCATCAACGGGCTGTTCAGGGTGGGCCAGTGGGCCGAGGCGGAGAAGGTGGTCGCCGCGGCCCTGCGGCACCGACCGTCCGGAGCGGACGCCGTCGAGTTGCTGCTCGCCCGCTGCCGTCTCTCGGTGGGCTACGGCGACATCGAGGCCGCCGGTCGGGACCTCGACGCGGTGGCGACCCTGCTCGCCGGCGGCGGGGCGCGCCACGTCATCCCGCTGCTCACCCTGCGGTCCGGGCTGGCCATGTGGGAGGGCCGGCACGACGTGGCGCGGCTGGCCGTCCAGCGTGGCCTCACCGAGAGCCGCTCCGACGACGTGATGATCCTGTCCGCCCTGGTCTGGCACGGCCTGCGCGCCGAGGCGGAGGCCCACGCCAGCCGCACGGTGGACGTGGATCCGACGGCCGTACGCCGGCTGCGGGACGTCGCCGACCGGGTGGCCCGCAAGAGCGCCGGCGCGGCCCGACCGGTGCGCTCGGTGGTGGAGGGTTTCCTGGCGCTCTGCGCCGCCGAGGTGAGCCGCCTCGACGGCAGCGACCCGGAGCTGTGGGCCGTGTCGGCCGCCGAGTGGGACCGACGCCACCACCCCTACCCGGCGGCGTACTCCCGTCTGCGGCAGGCCGAGGCGTTGCTGGCTCGTCGCAGCAGGGTGGCCACCGCCGGCAAGCTGCTGCGGGAGGCGTACCACGTGGCGCAGGGGTTGGGTGCGGTGCCGTTGACCTCGGAGATCCGCGAGCTGGCCGGGCGGGCCCGGGTGTCGCTGGAGGAGCGGGAGCCCACCGGCGCCACCCGCGGGGCGCCCACCGAGGCGTCCGACGACGAGTTGGCCGCGCTCACCGCACGGGAGCGGGAGGTGCTCGCCCTGGTCGCCGAGGGGCTGACCAACAAGGAGATCGGGCAGCGGCTGTTCATCAGCGAACGGACCATCGGGGTGCACGTGTCGCACATCTTCGACAAGCTGCAGGTCCGCACCCGCGTCCAGGCCAGCGCGATCCAGTTGCGCAACCACCGGGGCTGAGCGACCCCGCCGTACGTAGGCCCGTGTGCGCGCCGGGATACGTCGTTCTACTGATCCGGCCGGCGGGTGTCGGCTGAGAGGCTGGGCCGCGTCGACGACGGCACGGGGGATGCCGCCGACCACCATGGAGGAGAGATGACCGAACCGGTCTGGGGGCCCGTGCACCGGGACATCGTCGACCTGCTCGCCGATCACCCCGCGGACGTGCCGGCCGTGGTCGATCACCTCACCAAGCTCCAGGACATGCTGGTGCGGCTGCCACCGTTGCAGGCCAGTTGCCCACTGGCCGACTTCAACAGGCTCTACCTGACCATCACCAGCAGTGTGCTGGACGGGCTGTACGACGACCGCTTCGTCGACCCGGCGTTCCTCTCCCGGCTCGACGTCGAGTTCGCGGCGCGGTATTTCGACGCGATGCGGCTGTGGACCGACTCCAGCCCGGGCACGCCGAAGGCGTGGTCGTGCCTCTTCGAGCGGATGCGTGGGCCGGACGCCCGCCCGTTGCCCTCGGCGGCGGCCGGCGTGAACGCGCACATCAACTTCGACCTGCCGTTCGCCCTGGTGACCACGTTCGACCACCTGGAGTCGGAGCCCGTCGACGGCAGCGACCAGCACCACGACTACCTCGAGATCAACAAGATCTTCGCGGACAAGATCCCCGGTCTGCGGCGCGGCTACCTGGAGCGGTGGCAGCTGCTGATCGACATGCTCAACGGCGACATCGACGACTGGTACCAGGGGGAACTGGTCGAGTACACCCGCGATGTCGCCTGGCGTAACGCACAGAAGATCTGGCGGTGCCGGCACGACCCGGACGCCCGCGAGTGTGAGCGCATGCGGTTGGACGACAACGCCGCGGCGCTCGGCCGGCTGCTGCTCTCGCCCCTCGGGGCGTTCCTGCAGTAGTCGGGACGGGGGGTCCCCGCGCTCCGCCCCGTGGGGGGCGGCGGAGCGCGGGGGCGCGTCCCACCCGCTCCACCCACCCCGCGGGGTCGCCCGACGTTCGGTCGGCCCCGGGGGAGAACAGCCGGTCGGCCCGGGGGGTGTCGACCGTCTGCCACCGTCGGCCGGCCCGGGGGGTGCCGGCCGGCGGTGGGGGAGGGGCGTCCACGGTCCGAGATTCGGGGTGTCGGATGGCGCGCAACGGGTACGCCCGCGCCATGACCGTCCTGGCCCGGCACCGGCCCGCCGCCCGACCCCGGCCGGCGCGGCCCGGGCCCCTGCGGCCGGGTGGCCCGGTGTCGCGACCCACCGCCCGTCCCGGTGCGCGATGACCGGGGTGCCGACGCGGTTTCCGTTCCGCTTCGATCCGGCGTTCCGCCCGGTGTTGGCGCTGCTGGGGGTCCGCCCGGCGACGGCGTGGGTCGCCGTGACCGACCAGGATCTGCTGATCCGGTACGGGCCGTGGCGGCTGCGGACCCGTCGGGCCAACGTGACGGCCGTCGAGCTGAGCGGCCCGTACCGCTGGTGGCGGGTGATCGGGCCGCACCTGTCGTTGGCCGACGGGGGCGCGAGCTTCGGCAGCAGCACGGCCGGCGGGATCTGTCTGCGCTTCGGCGAACCGGTGCCGGCCCTGGTGCCCGGCGGACGTCCACGGCACCCGGCGGCCACGATGACCATCGCCGACCCGCCCGCGCTGGCCCGGCTGCTCGCCGTCCCGGACCTGTCCTGAGCAGGCCGTCCACGTCCCCGGTTCCACCGGCCGGGCCGCCGGCCACCGCCTACCGTCGGATCAGGATCTGTGAGGGTGGGACGGACCATGGGTGACGAGCACCGGGCGAAACCACGACGGTGGAGTGGACGCCGGCACACGCCGAACGGGCCGGACCCGGCGCTGCGGGCGGCCCGCGACCCGGCCCGCCCGCACCGGGGCGGCCGGCCGGGCGTCGTGGTGCCCGAACACGTGCCCACCCCGGTCCGTTCGGCGCCGCCGGCGAGCCCACTGCGCCGGTGGCTCTTCCAGCACCAGGTGCAGCCGCCCGGCCCGGAGGCGACCGAGGGGCAGGAGCGCCGGCACGCCTGGTGGCAGGTGATGTGCCTGACCGGCGTGGACTACTTCTCCACCCTGTCGTACCTGCCGGGCATCGCGGCGGTGGCGGCCGGCGCGCTGTCCCCGCTGGCGACCCTCCTGATCGTCGCGCTCACCCTGTTCGGCATGCTGCCGATGTACCGGCGGGTGGCCCACGAGAGCCCGCACGGTCAGGGCTCGGTGGCGATGCTGGAACGGCTGCTGCCGTTCTGGCGGGGCAAGATCTTCGTTCTCGTGCTGCTCGGCTTCGTGGCCACCTCCTGGATCATCACGATCACCCTCTCCTCGGCCGACGCCACCGTGCACCTGCTGGAGAACCCGTACCTGCCGGACGCCCTGCACGGCTCCCTGGTGCCGGTCGTGGTCACCGTCGTGCTGCTGCTCATCCTCGGCGGGGTGTTCCTGCTCGGGTTCCGCGAGGCGGTGGTGGTCGCCATCCCGCTGGTCGCGGTCTTCCTGGTGCTCAACGCGGTGATCGTCGTGGTCGCGGTCGCCCGGATCGCCGGCGACCCGGGCATCGTGTCGGACTGGACCGCCGCGTTGACCGAGACCGGTGGCGGGCCCGGCGGCGTGCTGCTCACCGCCGTGCTGGCGTTCCCTCTGCTGGTGCTGGGGTTGTCCGGTTTCGAGACCGGGGTCAGCATGATGCCCCTGGTCTCGGCCGACGGTCCGGACAAGCAGGCCCGACTGGCCGCCCGGATCCGCAACACGCGTCGGCTGCTCACCACCGCCGCCCTGATCATGTCGGTGTACCTGATCTCGACGACCTTCGTGACCACGGCGCTCATCCCGGAGGAGGAGTTCCGGCCGGGGGGCGCCGCGAACGGGCGGGCGCTGGCGTTCCTGGCGCACACCCACCTGGGGGAGGTGTTCGGCACCGTCTACGACGTGAGCAGCGTGCTGATCCTCTGGTTCGCCGGCGCCTCGGCGATGGCCGGGCTGATCAACATCGTCCCGCGCTACCTACCCTCGTACGGTATGGCGCCCGAGTGGGCGAGGGCGGTGCGCCCGGTGGTGATCGTCTACACCGTGGTCAGCGTCGCCATCACGATCGCCTTCCGGGCCGACGTCAACGCCCAGGCCGGGGCGTACGCCACCGGCATCCTGGCGATGATGGTCTCCGGCGCGGTGGCGGTGACGATCTCCGCGGCCCGCCGGCACCAGCGCGGCGCCGCGATCGGCTTCACGGCGCTGACCCTGGTGCTGCTGTACGCGTTGCTGGAGAACGTCATCGAGCAGCCGGACGGGATCACCATCTCCGCGCTGTTCATCCTCGGCATCATCGTTGTCTCGCTGGTCTCCCGGGTCACCCGGACCACCGAGCTGCATGCCGAGCGGATCGAGTTCGACGAGCCGGCCCGTCGCTTCGTCACCGAGTCGCTGGCCCATGACGGGCAGCTGCACCTGATCGCGAACAAACGGCAGAAGGGCTCGGTGAAGGAGTACACGGTCAAGGAACGGGCGCAGCGCGGGATGAACCCGGTGCCCGGCGCCGCGGACGTGCTGTTCCTGGAGATCGACGTGGTCGACCCGTCGGGGTTCAGTCAGGTGCTGCAGGTGCACGGGATCGAGGTGGGGGGCTTCCGGGTGCTGCGGGCCAGCAGCCCGGCCGCGCCCAACGCGATCGCCGCGATCCTGCTGGCCCTGCGTGACGCCACCGGGGTACGGCCGCACGCGCACTTCGAGTGGTCGGAGGGGAGCCCGATCGCGCACCTGGCGCGCTATCTCATCCTCGGCCGTGGCGACACCCCGCCGGTGGTGCGGGAGATCATCCGTCGGACCGAGCGGGACCCGCTGCGCCGGCCGGGGATCCACGTCGGCGGGTGACCGAGTGCCCTTTTGGTGGGCTCCGAAGATGAATAAGGGCACTATTCACGTTCACACCTTCTTGTCCGGATTGCGGACTTATCGTGGCGTCTGGTGGTCGGCGGTACGTCGAGCGCCCCGCGGGCGGATCGGCACGCGGTCACGGTAGGCAGGCAGGAAGGTAGGCATTCTTGATGTCCACGTACCCAGGAGGAGACCCCGCGACCCGACCCAGACGACGGTCCCGATGGTTCCTCGCCAGCGGCTTCCTGGCGGGAAGCCTGGTCGTGGGAGCGGCCGGCGCGGCCGGCGTGGCCGCCGCCGCGGACCGCGCCCTCTCCCTCCCCGGTCTGGGCCGGCTGAGCGCGACGGCCGGAAGCGACGACGACCGCCGGGCCGCCGACGGGGAGCGGCGCGACCAGGACGGCGCCGAGCGGGCCCGTCCGGCCACCCCGGGCACCGGTAAGCGCGGTGTGGTGTCGGTGCCCTGCGACGCCGCGAAGCTGGTGGCGGCGCTGGTGACGGCCAACGCCGAGGGCGGCGCGGAACTCCGGCTCGCTCCCAAGTGCCGCTACACCCTCACCGAGGCGTTCCACGAGACCGACCAGTACGACGGCGGGATCCGCGACGCACGGGAAGCGGCCGACGCCGCGGAGACCCCCGGTGACGCCGAGGCGCCGCCGCACAACCCGGCCGACGACACCGCCGGCCTGCCGGTGATCTACCAGCCCATCACGATCGACGGCGCCGGAGCCACCATCGCCCGGGACGCCCAGGCCGCCGCGTTCCGGTTCTTCACCGTTCGCGACGGCGGCGAGCTGACCCTGCGCGACGTGGAACTGCACAACGGCCGCTCGGCCATCGAGGGTGGCAGCGTGCACGTGGTGCACGGTGCGACGGCGCTGGTGGAGCGGGTCACCGTCACCCAGAGCACCTCGCTGTCGCCCGAGGGCGGCGGCGGGGGCATCTTCAACGACGGCAACATGGTGGTCACCGACTCCACGTTCATCGGCAACAGCGCCTCCGGCGCCGCGGGCAAGGGCGGGGGCCTGCTCAACGGTGGCGTGCTGACGCTGAAGCGCTCCGAGTTCCACCGCAACAGCGCCAACGCCTACGGCGGCGGCCTCGGCAACTACCGTGGCGCGGCCGACGTGGAGAGCGCCTCCTTCACCCAGAACAGCGCCGGCCAGGGCGGCGGGCTGGCCAGCTTCTCGGCCCGGACGAAGGTCTCCGACACCGAGCTGCTGAACAACACCGCGCAGGTCGGCGGCGGGGCCGCGAACTCCGACGCGGTGCTGGTCATGCGCACGATGACCATCCGCGGCAACACGTCCACCGTCAACGGCGGCGGCATCTCGACCGTGAAGGGCCTGACGCCGCTCGACGACAGCGTGATCGACGGCAACACGACCCACGGCCTCGGCGCCGGCATCTACGCCGAGAAGGCCAACCTGCTGGTACGCGGCAGCGACGTGACCCGCAACGAGGCTGTCGGCGCCGCCTCCGTCGGCGGCGGCATCTACGCGACGGCGGGTTCGGTGGCGATCTACACCAGCAGGATCACCCACAACGCGTCGACGGTGAAGCCCGGCGGCATCTTCGCCTCGCACGCCCAGGTCAAGATCGACGACGAGAGCGTGGTCGTCGAGAACGAGCCGACCAACTGCGAGGGCAGCCAGGTGCCGATCACGCACTGCTTCCGCTGAGCGGACCCGCGCATCCTTCTCGACCGCGCGACCGGCCGCCCCGACGATCAGTCGGGGCGGCTCGGCGCGTCCCCGCTGCTGGCTGCCCGCCGGCCGCCGGCCGCTGCTGGCTGCCCGCTGCCCGCTGCCCGCTGGCCGCTGTGTCAGGGTGCGGCGGCCGTCAGCCCATCGCCCGGAGACGGCCGGCCAGGTCGCCGGCGAAGAAGTCGAGGAAGCCGTCCGGGTCGGGGCCGGCGTTCTGCAGCACGATGTGGTCGAAGCCGGCGTCGACGTAGGACCGGACCTTGGCGACGTGCGGCTCCGGGTCGGGGCCGACGGCGAAGAGCTGGCGGATGTGCTTCTCCTCGACGTACGCGCTGGCCGCGTCGAAGTTGACCGGGTTCGGCAGCTCGCTCATCACCTTCCAGCCGGTGACCATCCACCGGCTGGTCTGCAACACCGCCTGCACCGCCTGTTGCTCGTCGGTGGCCCAGGCCAGCGGAACCTCGGCGTAGCGCGGGCCCGACCCGTGCGCGTGTCGGTAGTGCTCGATGATCGACGCCTCCGGCTCGGTGGCGAACAACCCGTCGCCCAGCTCGGCGGCGAGCCGGGCCGAGGCCTCGCCGCTGGCCGCCACCGCGATCACCGGTGGGGTGTCCGGCAGGTCGAAGATCCGGGCGTCCTCCAGTTGCAGGTGCCGGCCCTCGTACGACTGGTAACCGCCCTGCCAGAGCAGCCGGATGATCTCCAACGCCTCGCGCAGCCGTTCGTGCCGGCCCCGCACGCTGGGGAAGCCCTGGCCGACGACGTGCTCGTTGAGTCGCTCGCCGGCGCCCACCCCGAGGGTGAACCGCCCGTCGGAGACCAGTGCCATGGTCGCCGCGGCCTGCGCGATGATCGCCGGGTGGTAGCGCACGGTCGGGCAGGTGACGCCGGTGGCCAGCCGCAACCTGCTGGTCTTGGCCGCGATGGCACCGAGCACGCTCCAGGTGAACGACGAGTGGCCCTGCGCGTCGAGCCAGGGGTGGAAGTGGTCGCTCATCTCGACGAAGTCGAAACCGGCCCGCTCGGCCAGGACCGCCTGCCGGATGATCTCCTGAGGGCCGTAGCCCTCCGAGGCCAGCTTGTAGCCGATCTGCATGGCACGCTCCCGACGCCGTTCGCTGACTGACCCCGGGTCGGTTCCCGACCCGGTCACCGACAAACGCCGCCAGGCCTCGCAAACCAGCCTCCTAGGACGCCGTACGCGGTGTGCGGTGGCGCTCCTCGCCGAAGACCGCCACCGGCGGTGCAGGTCGTCACCAGCGCGGCCACGTCGTCAGGTCGAGAGCGACCGGTCAGCGCACCAGCAGGTCGATCACGCCGGTCAGGTCCTCCTCGCCGCCACCCTCGGCCAGACGCCGGCGCATCAGGTCGACGAAGGGGCGGAGCAGCTCGGTGCCGACACCCTGCGCCTCGGCGGTGCTCAGGAGGGTCGGGGTGCCGGCCACCTGCATGGCGAGAGTGGAGACGACACCCCTGGTGTAGTCACCGCTGCGCAGCTGGTCGGCGGTCTGGTGCACCGTCGGGACCATCGCGACGAGCCAGTCGGCCAGCAACGGGGCGAGCGCCGCAGGGTCGACGTCCTCCCTGCGGATCAGGGCGAAGGCGTGCGCGACTCCGGCGAACATCCCGTACATGGCGCTGAGCAGGGCCACGTCGTGCAGGGCCGCGAAGCCCGCATCCTCGCCGACGTAGGTCGTGCCGGCCGGTACACCGAGGGTTTCCTGGTGCCGCTCGAACACCGTCCGTGAGCCGCTGTAGAGGACGTAACCGCCGGCCTCCGGGGTGCCGATCATCGGAGGGACGGCCATGATCCCGCCGTCGAGATAGCGGGCGCCACGCTCCCGGGCCCACTCGGCGCGGGCGCGGGCCTGGTCGGGGGTGCCGGTGGTGAGGTTGACCAGGTCCTTGCCGGCCAGGTGCGCGCCGGCCAGCACCTCACCGACCGAGGTGTCGTCCAACAGGCAGACGACGACAAGGGTGTTCGCCGCGACCGCCTCGGCGGCGTTGTCCGCGACCCTCGCGCCGTCGGCGGCCAGAGCTACGGCGCGGGTCGGGGTGCGGTTCCAGACGGTGAGTGGGTGACCGGCGGCGAGCCAGGTACGTGCCAGCGCGGTGCCCATCGCGCCCAGTCCCAGCATGGTGACGGCGGTCTTCTCGACAGTGTCGTGTGCCATGCCGATTAGGCTGGTCGCGTTCCCACAAGTGATCAAGTACGCACGTGGGAGTGGGTGGTTACCCCGGGGTGAGCAAGCACGTCAGAAGGGGCGGGACATGGCGACGCTGAACCGGCCGGGCGCACCGGACGCACACATCTGCGGGATCGACACGGCGATGGAGGTGATCGGTGGCAAGTGGAAGGTGCTGATCCTCTGGGCGCTGGACGAGCACCCCCACCTGCGCTTCGGCGAGCTGCGTCGACTGCTTCCGGGGATCACCGAGAAGGTGCTGACCTCCCACCTTCGGGAGATGGAGGCGGACGGCGTCGTGCGGCGCGTCTCCTACGACGAGGTGCCGCCGCGCGTGGAGTATTCGCTGACCGAGGACGGCACACGCCTCAACGAGGCACTCGAACCGCTGGCAGCCTGGGGCCGCCAACGGCCGAGATCCGGTGGCGCAGCCGGCACGAACGGGGCCGGCGTCCCACTGGGCGATGACAACGGCAGCCCCGAACATCTCCGAACGGATTCCTGACCAGGTCGGACATCCGATCGGCTGTTCGGGACAGGCGCCGTCCCTTCCGACGCTCACCGTCGGGCCACAGACTTTTTCTCATCCGGCAGGGCCGCGCGACGGAGGGCTGACAGAGGTCCGAGGTCACCCCTGAGTATGACCCGGCCGCCAGACGAGGTGAGGCGTGGATCGACGTCGGCGGCCGTCCTGGTCGCGGCAGAGCCAACAGGGGAGTTCAGGATGACCAACAGACTGTTCCGTCGTGCCGCCGCCGTGGTCGTGGCGGCTGTCCTCGGGGGTGGGGCAGCCCTCGCCGCAGCGTCACCAGCTCAGGCGGCGACCACCTGCAAGCGCGGCGAAGCTACCGTCGCCAGCCCGACCGGCGGTCCGGGAGGCACCGCGGCGGCGGCCATCTGCATCGACGGCACCGGCCACGCCTGGATCGACTGGTACGACTACAGCTACGTCCGGGACCGGAAGGCCGACGGGTACGCCGCCCGCGCGTACGTCTACTGGTCGACCCAGTACACCGGTGCGATCGGCGTCGACGACACCACCACCTCCGCGGCCACCACCCTGAAGTGGGAGTCCAACGGCGGCACTCAGTACCGCTGGACGGAGGTCTGGGTGTGCCTGGGCTTCGCCCACCCCGATGACGGCAACGGCCGATGCGCCCTGGTCGTCTACCACGCCTGAGAGGTCCTCACCGACACGCGCCGGCCCGTGCCCCCCGACCAGGGGACACGGGCCGGCGTACGTATGTCCTACTTGGACGGCTCGGGCAGCTTGCAGTCGACCTTGGGGTTGGCGCCGATGTAGTTCAAGGGCCCGGCCACGATGGTGACCAGGATGGTGCCGGCCTCGGCGCAGTTGGTGTCGTCGCCGCTGTAATAACCTCGCTGGCCACCGGCGATGGCGCCGATCACCAACCAGATCACGACGATGACTCCGAGTATCGAGGTGCCGCGCATCGCTGCCTCCTGAGGAATGTGGTGGATCTGAGGTGCAGGCGTTGTACCCAATCGGGTCACGCGGCTAACGGTCACCCGCCGTGACCCCCGGGGCATCGTCCGTCCGGACGATGCCGTCCGCCGTTGAGTACCGCCCCCGCATCGGCCGCCCGCACCGGGTCGCGCGTGTCGGCTATCGGATCGCCGACCGACCTCGCCGTCGTACGGGCCGGTGGACGTAGAACTGCCTCAGCGCCCCGCCGAGGAGGACTCATGGACGCCCCGACACCGCCCCTGTACATCGACCGTCCCGAGGACGTCGCGGTCGCCGCCCGCGCCCTGGCTGGCGGCGCGGTCGTCGCGGCGGCGTTCGCCAACTTCTACGTCATCGTCACGCGTCCCGACGCGGGCACCGTTGCCCGGGTCAACCTGGCCAAGGGGCGCCCGATCCACCAGGTCGGCAGCATCACCACCGCGATCGGGCGGATCCCGGGGATGTTCGACTGGACCCGGATCTCACCCCGTCTGCCGGTCGGTCGGGTGCGGGCGTTGATGGACGCCCTCTACGGGGCCGGGCCGTTCGGCTTCCGGGGCCCGGCGGCGGAACGCCTCCCCGAGCACCTCGTCCAGGTCGACCAGGGGATGCGCACCACCCAGGTGATCGCGCCGGGTCTGACCTGCCCGTCCAACGCCTTCTTCGAGCGGGCGCTCGCCGAGACCGGGTCTGACCACCTCTACATCACCTCGGCGAACCGGTCCCGTCACCTCACGGGCGCGGCCGAGGAACCGGCGCACTGGAAGGCCGGGGCCCTAGCCGCCGACTTCGCCCACCTCGACGACCTGGTGGTGCTCCTGCACCGGGACGAGGCGGCAGCCCGCGCGGCGTACCCGGGCTACCTCACCACCTCCGTCACCCTGCTCTCCTTCCACGCACCGGAGGGTGAGCTGGAGGAGCCGCCCGTGCTCACCGTGGACCGGCACGGGTCGCTGCACCTCGACGACGTCCGCCGCGCCGCCGCGCCGCTCGGCCTCCAGGTGCGCCTGGCCGGCACCGCCCAGCAGCGGTTGCAGGTCCGGGGGTACGCGGGGGCACTGGTGTGAGCGACTACCGGGTCGGCCTGGTGGTGCCCAGTTCGAACACCACCATGGAGACCGAGATCCCGGCGATGCTGCGCCGACGCGAGATCGTCGATCCGACGGTCCGCTTCACCACGCACGCCAGCCGCGTACGACTGCGTCAGGTGACCGCCGACGAGCTGGCCCGGATGAACCGCTCCGCCCTCCGGTGCGCCGCCGAGCTGGCCGACGCCCGCTGCGACGTCCTCGCGTACGCCTGCCTGGTGGCGGTGATGTGCGAGGGCGCCGGGGCGCACGAGCGGGCCGAGCGGCGGTTGGGCCGGGCGGCCGGTCGCGCCGGGCACGACATGCCGGTGGTGACCAGCGCGGGCGCGCTGGTCGCCGGGCTGCGGGCGCTGGGCGCCCGCCGGGTGGCCCTGATCGCGCCGTACCTGCCGCCGTTGACCGCGACCGTCGCCGCCTACCTTGCCGCGCACGGGGTCCAGGTGACCGAGGCGGTGAGTCTGAGCGAGCCGGACAACGTGGCGGTGGGGCGCATCCCCACGTCCCGCCTGGTCGAGCTGGCCGATCGGCTGGACGTGACCGACGTGGACGCGGTGGTCCTCTCCGCCTGCGTGCAGCTGCCGTCGTTGGCGGCGGTGCCGCAGGTGGAGGCCCGCCTCGGCCGCCCGGTGCTCACCGCGGCCACCGCCACGGTGCACCAACTGCTGACCGGTCTGGGTGTCGAGCCGTACGTGCCGGACGCCGGACGTCTGCTGGCCGGAACGTCCCGCTGATCCGTCGGCGTCGCGCTGATCCGTCGGCGTCGCGCTGGCCGGCTCAGTGCGGTGGAGTGGGCACCTCCGGCGGCTTGCCGTAACTGCGTCGGAAGTCGGCGTACGCCACGCCGACCAGCACCAGGAGGGCGCCGAGGGAGGCGAAGACCGGCGGCAGGTACAGCACGGCGGGCGCGATGGTGAGCAGCGCCAGCACCCCGCCGGGGCGCGACCACGACACCCGGCTGAACACCTCGTACTCGAAGGAGGCCCGCCCGGCCAGGAAGAGTGCCGGACCGCCGAGGATCACCGCCGCCCAGGCCGGTGGCGTCCGTCCGGTCGGTTCGTGCAGCACGAGGTCGAACCCGGAGGCCGTGGTCACCACCCCGGCGACCATCACCAGATGGGTGTACGGCGCGGTGAACAGGAACTTGCCCGGCGACCCCGACCCCTTGATGGCCATCGGTAGCAGCTGACCGGACTTGTGCACGTAGATCCGCCAGAGCAGCAGGGTGGTCAGGAACGCCACCGCGAACGCGCCGATGTTCTCCGTCTCGCTGTGCTGCCCACTGAACATGGTGCCGATGGTCAGGATCGCGTCGCCGAGGGCGATGATGAAGAACTGCTGGTAGCGCTCGGAAAGGTGCTCGGCCGTCACGTTGCGCTGGGGTTCCGGCACCACCCCGAGCCCCGGCACCGGGTACGCGAGCCGGAAACCGACATAGTCGATGGCGAGCGCGATGGCCCAGCACACCAGCCGTGCGTCGTCGCTGACGAACCCGCCGATGATCCACGGGATCGCCGACACGGCGAACCAGACGAAGATGCGTGCCGCCCGACGCTGGGTCTGCGGCTCGCGGCGTACCGCGGGCATCAGGAACAGCCCGCGCCCCAGGTGGATCGCCACGTAGGTGCCGGCGAAGACGAGCCCCCGGTCGCCAAAGGCATCCGGGATCGCCGTGGTCATCAGCAGCGCGCCGAACATCACGGCACTGATCAGCAGTTTGATCTCGGTGCGTTCCGGGTTGTACAGGTCGGTGACCAGGGTGGTGATCACCCAGGTCCACCAGACGGCCGCCAGCATGATCAGTGCCTGGCCGGCCCGGTGCCAGTCGAGCTGGTCGACCATTCCCCGGGAGATGAGGGCCAGCGCGACCACGTACACCAGGTCGAAGAAGAGTTCGAGAAGGGTCACCCGGCGCGGGGCGGCCGGATCACGCACCGGAGGGCGGCGGGCCCCAGGGGACCCGGGCTCCGGCGCGGCGAAGTGCACGGGTTCCTCCTGCGGAACCGGTCGACTCGACGGACCCGTCCGGTCCACCTCCCCGGACGGTAACGATCGGTCGACCGCACGGCCCTGGATTCGCCGGCCCGTCCCCCAACCGGGGTGATCGACTCGGGTTCCTGAAAGTCGGGGTGTCCGGGCTGGTCGGACACCGCGGTTTCCAGCAGGGCGAGTCGATCACCGTGCGTGGGCGCGGGGTGTGCGGGCGGGGCGGAGGTTGATCGACTCGGGTTCCTGGAAGTCGGGGTGTCCGGGCCGGTGTGACACCGCGGTTTCCTGCAGGGCGAGTCGATCGCGGGTGTGGGGCGTGGGGCGTGGGGTGTGCGGGCGGGCGGAGGGTGATCGACTCGGGTTCCTGGAAGTCGGGGTGTCCGGGCCGGTGTGACACCGCGATTTCCTGCAGGGCGAGTCGATCGCGGGTGTGGGGCATGGGGTGTGCGGGCGGGCGGAGGGTGATCGACTCGGGTTCCTGGAAACCGCGGCCTCCGGGCTGGTCGGACACCGCGGTTCCTGCAAGGCGAGTCGATCACCGTGCGCATTGTCGGTCTGATCCCGCCGGCCCTGCGGGTGTTCCGACCCGCACGGCCGAGCCCTCGGCCTACCGTCGCGTTGGACGGTGGGCCGGGGGCTCGATCTCGGGCGTCAGGCCTGGTTGCCGTTCGGCAGCACCGCGGCCATCTGGTCAGCGGCTCCGGCGAGCACGCGGGCCTGCTGCGGCCAACTGGCCAGCCCGGGTGCGGCGCGCAGACCGGCGGCCCGGATCAGGTCGCGCAGCGCCGGCTCGTCCAGCGCACCGAGCTGGCCGTACGTGCGTACGCCGGCGTCCTGCAACGCCGCCGCCATCTTCGGCCCGATTCCCTGGATGCGACGGAAGTCGTCGGCCGGGCCCGTCGGGTCGCCCTCGTAGGTGCCGATCGCGGTGTCGGCGGTCGAACGGACCGGCGGGGTAGCGGTGACGGCCGGGCGGACCGGAGGCGCGGCCACCGCCGCCCCCGACTCAGCATCCACCGGCTCGGTGTCCGGGTCGGTGCTCGCCGCGCTCCCGGTCGCCAGATCAGCGCCCACCGCGTTGGTGTGCGCGGCGTCCGTGTCCGCCGCCTCTGCGTCCACCCGGTGAGCGTCCGTCGGGTCCACGTCCACCGCGTCGGCGGTCACCGGCGCCTCGGCCGGTGCCGGCTCGGCCACCGTGGCCCTGGTCTCCGCGTCGACGGCCGGGGCGGCCGGGACCACATCGTCGGCCGGGGTGGCGACGACGGGCTCGTCGGTCGGGGCGCTGTCGAGCGGGGCGTTGTCGAGCGGCGCGCGCTCGACGGGCGGGAGGTCGTCCGCGGGCTGGCGGGGGGCGACCACCGACGCCGGGGCGGGCTGCTCGTCGACCGCGACCGGCTCGGACGTCGACTCCACAACGGGCTCCGACCGCAGCTCGGCCGGGTCAGAGGGCTCGGCGGCCGGCACCGGCGGCGGGGGCTCGGTCAGCGCCATGTCGGCCGGGTCGATCGTGCTCGGGGTCTCCGTCGGGACGGGAACCGGGGTGGGAGCGGTCACCGCGGTCACCGCGGCCGGCGCGCTGACGGTGTCCACCGGCACCGGCTCGTCCGCGACGGCCGCCGGGGCTGGGTCCACGGCGGCGGCGGGCCGGACCTCGTCGGTCGTGGCCGCGGGCGTCGGCGTGGAGATCACGGCCAGGCCGGCGACGGGGTCACCTTCCACAATCGAGTTGCCTTGCACGCCCCGCCGGCCGCGCAGCAGCCACCCGGCGGCCAGTCCCAGCAACAGTGCCAGTACCACTATCAGCGAGTGTCCGATAGACCACGCCACGGCGAACCTCCCTCTCAGCTCGTTGGATAAGTCACGAGAAAAACTCGCCGCAGCTTCGCACACGCGTGTTGCCGACGAGAGAGAGGATCGGCCAGGGGCGTTGCACGCGGGACGGTCACCTCAGTCGGTGCCCGCCGAGTCACACTGTGTCGCGTCAACCAGCACAAAAGCCAGGCCCGCCAAAGCCA
>NZ_JAKKFI010000094.1 GCF_022230955.1 Micromonospora cabrerizensis | reverse complement strand
CACGCCGCACGCCGCACGCCGCGCGCCGCACACCGCACGCCGGGCGCCGGGCGTCGCACGCGCAAGATCCGCGCACTTTCGGTGAAGTTGCTGCCTCAGCGCGCCGCGAGGCAGCAACTTCACCGAAGTTGCGCGGATCTTGGGCTGGACGGACGGGACCGACGGTCCGGCGGGACCGCCGACCCCGCGACGGTCGGGCGGACCGGCAACCCGCGCGAGGGGCGGGACCGGCAAGCCCTGCGCCGGTCGGGCGGGACCGGCGACCCCCGCGGCGGGCGGGGCCGGTGCGCGTTGAGTGGCTGCGGGCCCTACTTGAGCTGGCCTGCGGTGAGGCCGGCCTGCACCTGCCGTTGGAACGCCACGTAGATCGCGAGCACCGGCAGCACCGCGATGCTCAGCCCGGCGAAGAGCCGCGCGTAGTCGCCGGCATAGCCCTGGCTGACCGAGAGCGCGAACAGCCCCTGCGCCAGCATCCACTTGGAGTCGTCGCCCTGCATCAGCACCTGGGGCAACAGGAACTGGTTCCAGTGGCTGAGGAAATTGAAGATCGCCACACTGATCATTCCCGGACGGGCCATCGGCAGCATCACGCGGAAGAAGAGCCGGAAGTGACCGCAGCCGTCGACCATCGCGGCCTCCGCCACCGTGGTCGGCAACGTCCGGAAGAACGCGGTCAGGAAGAACACCGTGAACGGCAGCGAGTAGGCCGCGTACACCAGGATCAGCCCTTTCCAGGTGCCGAAGAGGCCGGCGTTGCGGACCACGAAGAACAGCGGCACCAGGGCGAGGAACACCGGAAACATCAGGCCGCCGACGAACAGGTAGTAGACGACCTGACGGCCGCGGAACTCGTACCGGGCGAAGACGTACGCGGCGGTGGCCCCCATCAGCATGGTGAGGGTGACGGAGCCGGTCACCACCACCAGACTGTTGAGGAAGTACCGGCCGATGTGCGCGCCGGTCCAGGCCCGCGCCCAGTTGTCCCAGTGCAGCGCACCGGGGAGCCCCCACGGGTCGGACAGGATCTCACCGTTGGTCTTGAACGAGCTGATGAACATCCACAGCAGCGGCAGTACGGTGAGCAGGCCCCAGAACAGCAGGAAGCCGTGCGAGAGGGCGTTTCCCAGGCCGAGTTCCCGGCGCACCGGGCGGTCCCGTGGGGCAACCGGGGTCGGGGCGTTCACGGTGGGCTGATCCAGAGTGGTCACGAGTACTCGATCCGTTCGCGCCGGCCGACCCGCAGCGACAGCACCGCCACCGTGAGGGTCAGGAAGAACATCACCACGCCGATCGCCGAGGCGTAGCCGAACTTGGTCTCGCTGCCGAAGGCGGTGTCGTACATCCGTACGCCGATCACGTCGGTGGAGAAGTTCGGGCCCCCGTTGGTCATCAGCTGCACGAGGATGAACCCGTCCAGGGCGAAGATGGCGAGGTAGACCCAGGCGACCTGGATGGTGTCCCAGAGCAGCGGCAGCGTGACCCGGCGCAGGGTGGTGAACCGGGACGCGCCGTCGAGCAGCACGGCCTCGTAGATCTCCTTCGGCACGGCCGACATGGCGGCCCCGAACAGCACGACGTAGAAGCCGACGTTGCTCCAGACCATCACCGCCAGTACGCACCAGAACGCGGTCGCCGGGTCGCCGAGCCAGGTCGGCGCGGGCAGGCCGACCGCGCGTACGGCGCCGCTGAGCAGACCCTGGTTGGGGTGGTACACCTCTTTCCAGAGCAGCGCGATGATCACCACGGAGAGCACCTGCGGGAAGAAGTACACGGTGCGGTAGAGCGCCCCGCCGCGTACCCCGGTCACCCCGGCGCGGCCCTTGCGCCCGCCGAGGGCGAGCATGCTGGCGAAGAAGAGCCCGAGCACGATGGTCAGCACCGGCACCAGGCCGAGCAGGATCGCGTTGTTCTTCAGCGCGTTCCACACGTAGTCGTCGTGCCACAGGCTCCTGAAGTTCGCCAGGCCGACCTGGTTGGCGTCGGCGGAGTAGCCGAGCCAGTCGGTGGTGGAGATCTGGAACGCCTGAAGGTACGGCGAGACGACGAAGAACACGTACAGCAGCACCGGCGGCACCAGGAACGTGACGATCAGCGGCCACTTGCCTTGTCTCACGAGGGGGACCTTTCCGAAGGGGGTACGGCCGGTGGGGGCGGACCTCTTCCCCACCGGCCGGGCGGTCAGGCCGCTCGCTTGTACTTCTTGATCGAGCTGTCCTGGGCGATCGAGTCGGCGCCCTTCTGACACTGGTCGAGGAACTCGGCGGGGCTGGTCCGGCCGCTGAAGAACTCGCCGCACGCGGCGTCGACGAGGTTGCGCTCCAACTTGCGGTAGTAGTTGTTGTAGACCCAGTTGAAGCCGTTGGCGCCGGACGCGTCGAGGGCCTTGACCACGGAGTTCAGCCCGTACGGCAGGTCGACGCCCTCGCTGGCGCCGGCGACCACGGTGAGGCTGGCGACCTTCTTCGTGAAGTCCTGGGCGCCCTTCTTGGAGAGCATCGTCCGGAAGTACTCCAGGCCGCCGGCGAGGTTGCGGGCCTTGGCGGGCACCATGAACGGCTCACCGGCGGTGCCCCGGATCGCCTCGAACGGCAGCTTGTCGCCGCTGCCCAGACTCGGCGTCGGGGCGATGGTCATGTTGAAACCGGCCGGGGTGACATCCTTCTGCTCGCTCTCCAGCCAGGAGCCGCAGGAGACGAAGGCGGCCTTGCCCTGGCACCAGGCGGTCTGCGACTGCTTGTGATCCAAACCGGACGAGCCGTCCAGGATGTACTTGTCCTTGACGATCTGGTGCCAGGCGTCCGCGGCGGTCCGCATCGACTCGGACTTCCAGGCGTTCGGTTCGAGGTTGTCGATGGCGGTCGCCACCGAAGGGCCGCCGAGCTTGATCGCGGTGGCGATCACCGGCCAGCTCATGTAGCGCGGGTGCAGACCGGCGTACGTCCACGGGGCGATGCCGGCGGCCTTGATCTCCTTGCAGAGCGCGATGTGCTGGTCCCAGGTCTTCGCGTACTCCCAGGAGCGCTCGGTGAACAGCTTGCCGGAGTGCCAGATGCCGTAGGCGGTGTACGTGTAGTTGAGCACCAGGAACTTGCCGTCGTACGAGCCGACCTCGACCGCGCCGGGCAGCAAAGTGTCCCGGACGGTCTTGCCGGGGACGTCGAGGCTCGGCGCGGCGAGCAGTTCGCCGAGATCGGCGATCGCGTTCTGGCTGACCAGTCCGTTGAAGTCGATCTGGCCGGCACCGGAGTTGTTGACCACGTCCGGCGGGGTGCCGTCGACGAAACGCGGCTGGAGGGTCTTGCTGATCTCCTGCGTGGCGGAGTGCTTGACCTTGGCCTTCGGGTACTTCTCGGTGTACATGGCCTCGTGGGCCTTGGCGTACTCCTCACCGAACCCGCCGCCGAAGATCACCACCTCCAGTGGGGCGTCCTCCTTCACGCCGAGCGGGTTCTGGGCGCTCTTGGTGCCCTTATAGGTGGCGGCGTCGTTCTTGTCACCGCCACCTCCGGTGGCGCAGCCGGTCAGCAGACCGGCGGCGGGGGTGGCCAGCAGGCCGGCGGCAGCGGTGCGCCGCAGGATGTCACGCCTGTTCATCGAGTCTCCTCGGGTCGGGTCGGGCGGACCGCCGATGTCAGGGGGAAGGCGGCCGCCGCGCGAGGCACGTTGATTCTCTTCAGTTCATGCTCTGTTGCTGAAGAATTTCTACGACAGCCGGCCCCGGACTTCAAGTCCTGACGGTCGAACCGTTATCGCCACCGGCGGCGCTCCGGTCGCCTAGCCTGGGGCGATGCGCCGTCTGCGCCAGTTGGCCGAGCGCACCCCCGCCGGGCGGGAACGGTACGTCGACCTGCTTCGCGCGCTCGCCATCACCCTGGTCATTATCGGACACTGGGCTGCCGCGGTCATCGAGCACGACCCCGGCGGGCGGATTACCGGGCACTCCGCTCTCGGCGATCTGCGATGGGCGTACCCGTTGACCTGGCTGGCCCAGGTGATGCCCGTCTTCTTCCTGGTCGGCGGCTATGCCAACGCGGCCTCGCTGACCCGGCTGCGGGCCCGCGGCGGCGACGCCGCCGGCTGGCTGCTCGACCGCAGTGCCCGCCTGGTCCGCCCGACCAGCGTGCTGGTGCTGGTGCTCACCGCCGCCGCGGCGGTCGCCTGGCTGCGCGGCGCCGACCCGACCCGGATCCGCGAGGTGTTCTGGTTCGCCACCATCCCGCTCTGGTTCCTGGTCGCCTACCTGGCGGTGGTCACGCTCACCCCGCCGATGTACGCGCTGCACCGCCGCTTCGGCCTGGCCGTCCCGCTGGTGCTGGTCGCTCTGGTCGGCCTCGGCGACCTCGGCCGGCTGACCGGGCCGGAGGAGTCGAGCTACGGCAACTACCTCTTCGGATGGCTGGCCGTCCACCAGCTCGGCTTCGCCTGGCACGACACCCGCGCCGCACCGCCAGCGGCAGCCGACGCCGACGCCGACGCGCCGTCGGATCACGAGCCTCCGGGGGTACGCCGACAACTGCCCGTCTCCCGCCGGGCCGGCCTGGTGTTCCTCGCCGGCGGGCTGGGCGCTCTGGTGCTGCTCACCGTGCTCGGCCCGTGGCCGGTGGCCATGCTCAAGGTGCCCGGCGAGCGGCTCGACAACGCCGCGCCGCCCAGCCTCGCGCTGCTGGCCGTCGCCGCCGGTCAGCTCGGCCTGATCCTGCTGCTCCGCGGCCCGGCGCACCGACTGCTGCGCCGCACCGGCCCCTGGCAGGTGGTGATCGGGGTCAACCTGGTGGTGCTGACCGTCTTCCTCTGGCACCTGACCGCCGCGATCGTGCTGATCGGGTTGCTCGACGCGACCGGGACGCTGCCCACCCCGACGGTCGACTCCGCCGCCTGGTGGGCGTGGCGGCTGCCCTGGCTGCTGCTGCTCACCGTCGTCCTGGCGGTGCTGGTCGTCATCGTCGGGCCGGTGGAGGCGCGCAGTGGCCGACACCGCACCACTGGTCGGGCCGGTCGGGCCCGGGCCGCGTTGACCGTCGCCGGCTACGCTGCGGTGGTGGCCGGGCTGCTGATCAACAGCGCGACACCGCAGCACGCCCCGGAGCCGCTCGGCACACCCGTCCCGGCGCTGCTGGCGTACGTGGCCGGGGCGGGCGTGCTGCGACTGCTCAGGTCGGGGTGGGCAACCCGGGGTTGACCCCGTCCGCCGCTCGACCGGCAGCCTGGCCGGGCACCGCTACCCTGGGTCGGTCCACTGTCGCCGGGGAGGCACACGGTGCGCATCGAACAGACGATCGCCGAGCTGGAGCGCGTCGCCGCGCGTGAGGTGGGCCGGGGCAGCGAGGCGTTGGCCGAGCCCGCTGCGGGCGGGCTGCTGGCCGCCGCCCGGTCGCTCGCCACCGCCGGCGCGCCGGACGCGGCGGTGTTCACCGGGTTCTTCATTCCGGGCGCCGAACCGCCCGCCGCGGAGACCGACGGCCCGCTCGGCGCGGTCCAGATCGCCGCCGCGCTGCGCCTTCTCGGCGGCCGGTGCCGGCTCGTCACCGACGAACCCTGCGCCCCGGTGCTCCAGGCCGCCGTCGCCGCCGCCGCACCGGGCCTGCCGGTGGACGTCGCGCCACTGCGGGGGTACGAGGAGTGGGCAGCCGCCCGCCTGCCGGAGTACGGCCGGCTGACGCACCTCATCGCGTGCGAACGGGTCGGGCCCGGGGTGGACGGGCGGCCCCGCAACATGCGCGGCGAGGACATCGGCGCGCACACCGCACCCCTGGACCGGCTCTACACCTCCGGGTCGGCCTACCGGATCGGCATCGGCGACGGCGGCAACGAACTGGGCATGGGCCTGTTGCCAGCCGACCTCGTGGGACGGGTGGTCGCCTCGGGAGAGCGGATCCGGTGCGTGGTGGGCGCGGACGCGCTGCTGGTCGGCGGCACCTCCAACTGGGCCGCCGCCGCTCTCGTCGGCGCACTGTCGCTACTGAGCCCCGACGTGCCCTCGCTCCGGGCGCTACTGGAGCCCGCGTGGTCGTACGACCTGCTGACCGCGATCGTGCGCGCGGGCGCGGTGGACGGTGTGCGTCGCCGCCCGACGGTCAGCGTCGACGGCCTCGACTGGCCCGCCTACGCCGAACCCCTGACCCTCATCGCGGAGCTGGTCCGAAACAGCCCCTGAGTGTCCTCATCGCACCGAGGGCGGCTCGGCACTCGGCCGGAGCGGCCTGGGCGGGCGTACCCTGACGGCCCTTTGTGCTTGCGCCGGGCCGCCGCCGGTCGACGTGGCGGGATCCGGACGGCGTGCGGGACCGTCGGGGGTC
The DNA here is from genome assembly GCF_022230955.1 of Micromonospora cabrerizensis. Classification (GTDB taxonomy): domain Bacteria; phylum Actinomycetota; class Actinomycetes; order Mycobacteriales; family Micromonosporaceae; genus Micromonospora; species Micromonospora cabrerizensis. The sequence continues at coordinate 42,851 of NZ_JAKKFI010000094.1, read as the reverse complement.
GCGTCGCCGACGGGCGGCGTGGCCGGTCGACGGTCGGACGACGGCTGGCCGGTCGGGGGCGCGATGGTGGGGGCCGCCGTCGTGGGGGCCGGTGCTGCCGGTCGGGGGCGCAACGGCAGGTGCAGTGCCGCCGCGACCACCGCGAAGGCCGCCCAGCCGGCTCCCAACGCCACGGCCGACGAGACGTCCTGGAGGTAGTGGTACGCGGTGAGGAAACCCACCAGCGCGAGACTGTTGCGGGCGAAGTGTCGACTGAACTCGCGCAACTGGTGGCGGGCCTCGACAGCGACCAGCACCCCCGAGTACGGGAATGTCACCACCATGCCGCGCAACACGGTGCCGAGGAGCGCGGTGAGGATCGCCCCGACGAAGATCACCACCAACTTGAGCAACGGCGGCAGCCCGTCCGGACGACCTCCGTCCGAGGTCTCGACCGTGGCGGCCCGGTCGGCAGCGGGGGCGGCGCGTTGGCGGGCGCGACGGCGCAGCAGCAGCATGGCCGCCAGCCACAGCACGAGCGTGCCGACGAGCGCCGCCTCGAACGGAATGACGACGGCCAACAGGCCGGCGCTGAGCGCCACGTAGACAGCGATGCCCGCGGCGTCAGCGAGCAGGATCGGCCAGCGCAGCCGATGGTGGGTGACCGCCACCGTGACGAAGAAGAGATTGAGCCCGAGCACGCCGAGCAACTGCGCGCCGTCCACCCGGTCGTTGTCGGTGCTGACGAGGACGAGCGTCATCGGCAACGGCAGGCTGTAGACCAGCGCTCGGAGCCGGACGGAGCGGATCACGCTGACCGCCCAGACCACGGCCGTCACCAGCAGGACCGCACTCCACGTCATGAGTCACCCGTCTCCGCCCCCGTGGGGCCGTCAGTCCTGGAAGGTCGCGGCATTCGCGCAGAGGTCGAACACGCGGGTGAGCCGGTTGACGTCCGTCCGGTTGACCGAGAACTGGTTCTCGCCGATCTCGCCGTGTGCGGTCATGTGGGCCTCCCAACAGCTCGACCCGTCCCAGAGTGCCAGATTGACGTGCAGCTGCGGACTGACCACACCGTAGGGCAGCAACCCCACCCGGGCCCCCGCCGCCCGCTGCTTCTCCACCAGGGCGGACAGCTCGTCGCTCAGTCTGGCGTAGACGAAGACCCTAGTGATCTTGACGCCCCGCTGCAGGGCTTCGAGGTTGGCGTCCCAGTAGCGCCGGCCGATCTCGCTGCGCCACCAGCTCAGCTCCCCACTCGCCCGGGGCATCACGTTGGTCAGGGCGTCCAGTCGCTGTGCGCAGGTGCGGGTCGCGCCGATCAGGTCCTCGTCCTCGTCGCCGCGTCGGATGATCCGGCCGTCCGCGAGCTGCTCGGCCTCCAGCCGGAACTGCTCGTACCGCCGTTGCGCCTCCACCGCGACCCGGGTGCCCGCGTGCTGCTCGGCCGCGTCCCGCATGGCCCCCGCGAGCTCCGTGGTGGTGCGGACGAGCCAGGGCGGGCCGTCCAGCAGGGTACGCAGGTGAAACCGGCGCTCCGCGCGGGCCAGCGAGTCCACCAGCAGCGAGATGGTGATGCCCATCAGGCCGGCCAACAGCGACTCCACCCCGGAGGCGGCGTTGCTGAGATCGAGCGCGATGCTGAGGGTGATCGACAGCGTGATGCCGACCAGTGCCACCGGGTCGGTGTGCGCCACCAACCGGACGAAGCCGCCCTCTGAGCTGCCGCCCCGCTCCCCTGACCGCCGGCGGACCACGTCACGGGCCATCGAAGTCCCCCAATCAGCCGCTGCCGCCAGGGTAGACACCAACCACAACCGTCGGTGCCGCCGCAGCGGGGACGGCGTGCGCCCGACGGTTCAGGAGAGTGCCCGATGCAGCGCCTGCATCGAGCGAATGGCCGAACGGACCTCCTGGAGAATCGCGAAGGTCTCCGCCGCCTGAACCCACTGGTTCGACGCGTTGGCAAAGCCCACCGTCTCCACGCCGCAGCCGTATCCGAGGCCCAGGAGCCGAACAGCGTCACAGTGCTGGAACGGGACGAAGATGTCGGTCGTGACCAGCAACAACCGCGAGCTGGTTCGCGACTGTTGCGTCAGCTCCGCCCAGCCGGTCAGGGTGTCCGCGGTGTTCGCACGCTCACCCGGGCGGGTCGACGGCGCCGCCAGCACGTGCAGCGGGGGGCGCGCCTCGGAGTAGGACCGGATCCACCAGGGCTCACCGGCCCCCGTCGTCCCGAACCGCCGATCGGTCGGCCGGGGCGCGCCGAAGGCGTGACGCAGCGCCTCGTCGACCGCATCGCCCTCGGTCGCGCACTCGCCCAGACCCAGCCGGCGGGCATCTCCGTCCTTGTCGTGGAGGGGACGTAGGCTCCCGAGCCCGGTGACGAAGCTGGCGCTGACGCCACCATGCAGAATCGTGGCCGCCAGATGCGCGCGAGCCATCATCGTGCGGATGCCACCGCCGAGCACCAGAACGTGGTCGTAGCGCTGCGCGAGCGGCGCGGACCGGTCGGCCAGCCCTAACGACCCGGCCGCGGACCGGATCCTCGCGTCGGCCGCGGGCTCAAAGCGCTCCCCCACCGCCTCGTGCCGTTCAAGATTGCCCTTCCGGTAGTCCCACCGCTCGGCCGAGATCTTCTCCAGTGCCGCCAGCCGATCGGCGAGAGGCCCGTCCGGCAATGGCCCGTAGCGGAACTCCCGCAACAGGGCGGTCATCGCCGACGAGCCAATCCAGGACGCGATGGCCTCGGACATCTCGGCACGGTTGTCGCCGCCCGGAACCGTGGTTGGCAGTGGCACCGGCGGAAATGCCGTGGCCCTCACGCGGTCAGGCTCCCGGCGAGCGCGTGATGCAGCCGTCGCATCGACAGGATTCCGGACCGGATCTCCTGCAGGTACCGGTCGGGACCCGTGGCCCCCGAAGCCATGGGAATGGTGGCCTGCGTCGGGTCGAACCCGACTGTGTCGATGCCGCATCCGTACCGCATCGCCAGCATGCGGATCGCGTCGTTGTGCTGGAAGGGTACATAGATCGAAGAGGTGACGACGAGGATGCGGTCGGTTGCCCGGAGGCTGGACCGGCGGGCCCAGAACTCGTACGTGTCCGGCGTGTTGGCGCGCCGCGACTCCGGCTCGCTCGACGGTGCCGCCAACACGTGCACCTCGGGATGGCCGGCGGCACGATAGGTGCGTACCTGCCAGGACTTATGCGTCACGGCACCGTCGGAGGATTCGGACAGCGCAGGTTCCTCAAGCCCGAACCCAAGCCGTACGCCGACGTCCATGGCATCCACTTCGTAGCGGCCGCCGGCGAGGCTGGGAAGGGCCGTCTCCGCCGGCGTGAGTGGTCGGAAACTACCGAGCGCCGACACCTCGGGAACAACCACGATGTTGTCACGGACGAGGTTGGCCGCATATTCCGTGCGTTGCAGGCAGGCTCGGCCGAGACCGCCCAGGACAAGTAGATGATCGTAGGCCGAGCGCGGCGGCCGCTCCGCGTCGACGAGGCGAAGCGCCGTCGCGACGGCTTGAATGAGATCAGTCTGGGCCGGGCTGAAGCTGGGTGCCTTCACCTGGTCGCGTTCGACGTTGCCGTGCTTGCGGAAATCCCAGTGTTCGTCCGAGAAGGCATCCAGCCACGCCAACAGGTCACCGACGCTGGCCGACGGCAGCGTGCCGCCGTACTCGGCGACGAGCGCACGCATCGGAGCCGAGGAGATCCAACCGTGAATTTCCGCGGCCACCGTCTGCGGGCCGAAGTTCGGCTCGCAGGTCGGCAGGGCGACAGCAGCGAAGCTGGCCATGCTTCTCCTTCACAGGGATCGTGACGCGTGGGTAGGAGGAGTCATGACGTCCCGTTAGGCATGCTAGACGAGAGCGACGTCGCTCAGTCAATGTCAACGCAGACCCTGACCGCCATTGTCCGACCTGGACCTGCCTTGACGAGCGCGGGCCAGCACTGCGGAGATCGCCTCAGAATGAGCAGTTGACGAGATCGCACTCTGGGCCCAGGCGAATACCGAATCGGGCCTCGACACCTTCCCGAATGTGCGCCGCGAACTTCATGATCTCTGAGGTTGTGGCGGCCCCCCGATTGGTGACGGCGAGGGCGTGGCGGCTGGACAACGCCACGGTCCCGCTTCCCCAATCTCGCCCGTAGCCACGGGGGAACCCGGCATGTTCGATCAACCACGCCGCTGGCAGCTTCGTGCCTTTGACGTCGGGGTAGCGCGGGCATTCTCCGGCGAGTTCGGGCACCTCGGCGAGGACAGGGTTGATGAAGAAGGACCCGACGCTCCAGGTGTCGTGATCCCGCGGGTCGAGGACCATGCCCCTACCGCGGCGCAGGGCGAGAACCGCGTGCCGAACGTCGGCCGGTGCAGCAGTGCCGCCGACCTCGATTCCCAGTTTCGCGGCGAGCTCCGCGTACTCGATCGGTCTGGACTGGTTGCTCCGGCGGAGGCGGTACGTCACGTCCACCACGGCCCACCGGTCGCTGTGCTTGAAGACGGACTGCCGGTGGCTGCCGAAGCCGCAGCGGTCCGGAGTCCACCGTTCCAGGGCCCCGGTCTGCCGGTCGTAGACGGACAGCGACTCCAGCACGTCCGAGGTCACCGTGCCGAACGCGCCGACGTTCTGCACCGGTGTGCCTCCCACCAAGCCGGGAATGCCGGAGAGCGCCTCCACGCCCGCAAGCCCTTCGGCGACGGTTGCCTGCACGAGGTGGTCCCACTCGACGCCGGCGGCCGCAGTGACCAGCTCGCCGTCGATGTCGAATTCCGAGGACGCCATCTTGATCACCGTGCCGTCCCAGCCGGTGTCACCCACCACCAGGTTCGAGCCGCCGCCCATCACCAACAGCGGCTCACCTGCGGCGGTGGTCTGACGCAGAAGTTCGATCGCCTCCGAGACCGTCACCGGAGTGTGCAGGCGACCGATGGGACCGCCGACCCGCATCGTGGTGAGATCAGCAAACGTGGTTGTCACAGCGCCAGCCTACTGATCGTCCGAAGGCCCGTCGGCCGTGATCGCGGCGGAGCGCAGAGACGACGGTCAGGGTCCTGACGGCGGTCGGAGTCGTCGTACTGCCAGCTGAACCGCCCGCTCGCAGATCGAGCGCCGGTCCTCGGCCGGGGTCCGCCGCAGCCTGAGGCCCGCCAGGATGTTCACCGGCCACGAACCGGCGTCGTCCGGCTGCCGTCCGTTGACCTCGAGGAACAGCTCGACGTCATGCTCGTCCGACGTCCGTTCGAGGTATTCCTGCACGACGGAGAGAAGGGCGTTGGCGAGTGCGAGCGCCGCCACCCGCCCGTCGCTGACGTCGACGCTGTTCCCAGCTGCCGACAAAATCCGATCCTGCAGCGTCTTGGCATCCATCGCTGCCATTCGGTACAGGTCATCGGAGGACATCGGCCTGTCCGTTTCCTCGATCACAGCTTGCACATCCCGTCGGACCGGGCTCCCGGCGCGCAATCCCACGAAGTCCGGTCATGAATGATCGTGAGGCAGACGGTACGGGTGCGGGTTGGCGCATGTGGTGATGTCGTCCCGTCAGGTCAGAACGGCAGTATTGAACCGGCACGTGCCCTCCAGTGCAACAGCACCGTCGGGATTCCGTCAACGATCCGGCCGACTTTCGGCGCCGATTCAACCTCACGAGCAAAGTACGGCGAGTGTGGCGTCGTCATGCTGCTTGACCCGACCACGCCCCGGCCGGGTCAGCAGCCCGGAGCTGTTCATTTCATATTCTCGAACCACGTCGATCGCGGCTCGTGGCCCGGACCGCTCGACCAACTGGAAGACATCCGTCCAGTCGAACCCGAAGAACTCGGTGAGCCGCGAGACCCCGTCAGTGCAGAGCAGCATTCGGCGCAGCCCGTCCAGGGGCACACTGCCCGTCACCGCCTCGGCGGCGGCTGCCGGGTCGGTCGAGGCGACCCAGAAGCCTCCCGGTCGATTGCGAAGCCGCGCCACCGTGTGCCGGTCGTAGGCGGGCAGGCCATCGGTTCGGTTGTCGTGGATCACCGTGACACCGGACGCGTCCTCGAACACGACCGACGAGTCGCACAGCACCAGGTAGTCCACCTGGTTACCCCTCTCGCGCACGATCGCGACCGTGGACGAAGGGCTGTTCGGGTTCGACAGGTCGCACCGGCCCTCGTGACGGCTGCGCAGCCACAAGATCGCCTTGGCGAGAGTCAGGTCGAGCGGCACGAGAGGTTCCCTCGTCAACGACTCCACGAGGCAGATCCCTAACTCCCGGACCAACCACACCGGATCATGGACGCAACCGGTATCCAGGTCAGGAAGTTGGGTGACACCGTCCAGGACGACGGCGAAAGTGGCCGACGCGATGACGTGATCCTCGTTGGGCCGGTCCGGGCCAGGCTCAGTGGCGAAGGCGAAGTCCATGTCGTCCTCAATCGGCGCTCGACAGGGCGGAGCGGCATCTCGACGGCGTCGGCTCCCCGGCTCGCTGTCCCTCCCTCGGGAAGTTCATGACCGTCGAAGGCGGATCAACGTCAGGGCCACCAACGTCACGCTCGCCGCACCGGCGGCGGCCAGGAGAGCCGACCAGCCCTGGGGGGCCGGCACATCCCGAGCCTGCCACCAGGAGATGCTGCTGGCCAGCCATCCGAGGGCAGCGCCGAAGGCGCACCCACCCACCACAACCCAGCGGCGCCGAGGCGTCGAGGTGCCCGGGCGCGGCCAATGCAGGACCGTGGCGGGAAGCAGCAGCGCCAGGATCCCCAGCACACAGATCAACGGTGCCACCAGCGGCCCGGCCAGCGGAACCCGGTACTGAAGGCTCTGAATGGCGGCCAGCCCCATCAGCAGGCTTCCCAGGATCGACGCCTGGATGAGCGTCAACACCTCCTGCCTGCGACGATGCCGCTCGCCCACGACGGCAGTCGCGAGACGGTTGAGTTGGTCGGCCTTGCGCCACGTCGAATCGACATAGGTCAGTTCGATCCGGAGTTGTTCCGCCAGCCAGACCGCAGGCTTCTGATCTTGGTGCAGCGTCGCACCAGGCCCGTGGCGCACATCGCGCCCAAGTGCGGCCTCCATGTTGTCCTGGATCCCCCGCACCGTCTCCGCCATCTTGCTGACGTCGGCCGTGGCCCCGATCAATCCGCTTCCCTCGGCCTGAACAGTGGACAGTTCCAGCGCGGCGGCTCGCAGTTGCCGGTCGGACGGCTCGGTCGTACGCAGAAGCTCGGCGAGGGTCTCGCACGCACGGTCAGTCTTATCGATCGCGGCACGCAAGCCTGGAATCGCCGCCTCGAGCACCTGTTCCTGATGCCGGAGTTCGGCGCGGCAGAGCACGTACCGGGTCAACGGCGGCAGAACCTGACCATTACTCAGCCAGGTCATCCCGTCCAGCGCGGCCTCGTCGGCCAGACTCGCCAGAACGAGATATCGGTGTTGAGCGTACCCACCGTCCGCCGGCAAGTTCCACATCAGAAGTCTACCGGCGACGCGACTCCAAGACGTCGTCCAGCCCGGCTCGGGCGGTGCGCCGGGCAGTTGACGATGTAGCCGCCTCGCCCATCTTCCGTCCCCCTCCCTTCTGCCGAACCAGTTGGCGCGACCATGGTCGGAGAGCCCGAGGTAGATCGTGGTCGTGCTCAGCTCCGCGCCGGACATCGCTGGAGCCGTCGACGCCCATCGGTCGCTCAATTCCTGCCAGCCGACACCGTCGTCGTTGGGCGCCAGGATCACACTCACCCCGACGACGTCGCGGCACCGGAACGCCAAGGCCTCGTAGACCGAACCCGGTACCACCCGCTGCCGGGCGGCGAGCAGCAGCACACCGGGTGTTCCGGCACCAAAATCCTCCGGCAGATCCCTCTGGTAGGGAGCGATGGGCGCGGTCAGGTCGAGGCGGGCCAACCCGTCCCAGAGCGCCGACAGCGCGTCGACCGTCGGGGCCGGAGCCGACGGTGCCGACGAGCCGGCGGCTGTACCGACCGAGAACAATGTGTGGACGACGAGGGCTGGTCTACGCAGAGTCATCGACACGCTGCTCCTGGCGGGGCACATGACCGACCTTGTGCAACAACTGGACGAAACGGTCGCGTACCGGCTGCGGGACGGGCTTGTCCGTCCGGACTGGCAGCGTATTACGCAGGCCCCGGGCTGTGCGGTTCTCTTTCAACAGGTTGAACAGCACATTTCTGCCTACGGTCCAGTCCTCGTCGTCGGCGCCGCGTGACTGCTCCATGAGCGTGAGAGCATGTTCGACCTGCCTCCAGTCGGAGTCTTCGAACTCGCTGTCGATGATCTCTCTTACCAGGTACGTCAGGTCTTTCCGGTCAGCCTCATCCATGGTCACCCAGTTCAGCAGAATCACAGCCGCAGTCAATGGGGACGATCTATCGGCATCCTGACTACTGCCTGCCCCGATCGCACGATTGACGGCAGATCGACGGCGGCCGAATACTCGGCCGGTGTCCTCTGAAAACGCGCTGCCTCCTGCGGTTCGGCGGATAATCGCCCGCGACGACCTGATGATGCTCGCTCGCGACGCGGAGGCGGTCGTCGACATCGCACGAAAAGGCATGCCGGACGAGCACGTGTTCAAGCAGGAGACCGAACTCTTCTCCGAGGCACTGAAGATCTACTCCGATACCGCCCGTAATGCCGACAGCACCCGGGGCTCATCGTGGGCCTTCCTGGATTCGCGGGACAGCGCCGGCATCATCGTCCGGCTCTGTGCCCTGCTCAAGGCTCCCCTGCAAGCGCCGGCCGACGTCGCTGTGGCCACGCTCCACGAGCAGGCGCTTGCCAGGCTGGAAGCCGATTCCGAGACCCTGGCCGGCGTAGATCTCGACAGGGATCTGTACCGAGGGCGGACGATCCGATACCGGGTGGCCCGTGATCGCCGCATCTGCGGCAATCACCTTGCGGGGATAACCTTGGCCGACCGCGACGACAGCGAATTCGTGGGGATCGGTGCCGAGATCTTCCGCGCTCATTTCCATTACGAGTTGGCCGCTGGGTATCTGCTCAGTGGCGAGGCGGCGAAGGTCCGGCCCCTACTGCGGGAGTCGGAGCTGCATGGGTACTGGCATGCGGTCTCGGCCAGCCAGTTCGTCAGCCGTCACCGCATCGACTACGCCTTCGCCCTCGGCGCCTGGGCGGAGGGCGACCGCGAGGATGCGACCGCACGGTTCGCCCACGCTCAACGGTATCTTCACAAGACCGGAGGACACGCGGCCCAGTACGACATCGAAGATCTCCTGCTGTCATTGGCGCGTGCTGATCTGATCATCGACGAGGGCACCCTCCCCCTCCCCCTGGGGGTCGTCAACCAGGCGATCGACCACCTGGACGACGCGCTGCGCACCATCGAGGGGATCCGTGACCGGTGGCGGGTGATCTCCCGCTCCGGCAGCCCGCTGGCGGCGGCGATCCGACGCATCTACGGCGACATCGCCCGCGCCGCTGCGGTTCTGCCGGGCCGTCAGGCCGCCGAACTCGGCCTGCGGGTCAGCCTCTCGGCCAAGCAGTCCGGCTTCGCCGCCCGGATCCGCGCTGACCGGGTCGGGGTCGAGAGCACGTGGGAGACGTGGCGGAACGGTCGACGACTGCGCCGGCTGCTGGACCAGGTGGTCGAGGCGGAGTCGGGTCAGCAACTCGGCGCGGCGAACGCGGAGAGCACCAAGCGTCTTCTGGATCTGCGCGTACGAATCGAACACGCAGTCTCTCCGCTTCTCGCGGACGCTGTGGTGCCGGCTCCGGTGAACATCGCGCGGGTGATCGATTCCATTGGCGACCGTTACGCGCTCGACTATGTCGGCCTCCCGGATACCGTGACGGCCGAGACCCTGTGGTTCCGGACGCTCATCGGGCCGACCGGCACGCTTTCCTTCTGTCAGCTCACGGTGGGCGAAGCCCTCTCGGCCTTCATCACGGCGATCAGCCCTCCGACGGTCGCGCTGGCCGATGTCCTGGCCGACGGCGTCGATTGGCAGGCGCTCGGCGAGCAGCTCATACCGTCGCAGCTGCGAGACGCACTGGAACTCGCCGAGGAGCCCGTCACATTGGTGATCTCGGCGCACTCCGCGCTCAGCCTGATGCCCTGGGCGGCACTCCGGATCAACGGGCAAGCACGCCTGGTGGAGCGGGCCGTCCTCACGCAAACGCCGGTGCTCACCTTTCTGTCCGGTCCGACCACCACGCCCGCCGCCGGCCCTGCCCTGATCCAGTTGGTTGCAAAAAGCGGTGAAGACAGCCACGGAGTAGGAACCGAACGGGAGCGCACCGTCTGGGGTATCCCGGTACGCGACGATGGACGGATCCCGCTGAGCTCGTGCGACCTGGAGCAGGACGCCCGTCCGGTCGACGTGCCCGGCACACTCGCCGCAGCGCTGTCCCGGCGGACCGTGCAGTGGCGCTTCGCACACATTGCCTCGCACGGCGAGGGCGTCGGCCTCGGCCAGACCCTGCTGCTGCCGGACGCGCCCATCAGTGCGGGCAGGGCATTGATGCTGCGCTGGCCACAGTCACTGCTCCTCGCCTCGTGCCAGGTCGGTCGACTGGTGAACGTCGAACACGCCGAACCGCTGAACTTCGTGATGGCAGCGCTCGCGGGTGGGGCGGAGCAGGTCGTGGCATGTATCGACAACGTCGCCGATTTCGCCGCAGGTAAGACCGCCGCCGCAATCGTGGCCAAGAGCCGGACGGAGGGCACGCGGCTCGACGTAGCCCTACGCGAGGTCCAACTGGAGTGGGTGCATGGTCGCTGGCCTGACCTCTCCTGGATCTTGTTTGCCGCCTACACCCGCTGAACCACGATCGGCGGGCCCCTCAGGCCTGCGGCGTCCCGGCCCAGCGTGCCGTAACCGGGCGCGGGTGACAGCGGCGGCTGCCACCCGCCGTCCCTCATCGTTCAGAGAGTGGACGTCGTTGTCAGCCGCCCTTCAAGGCCCGTTCCACCCGCTCGCGGCGGTCGTCTTCGCCGGCGTAGCGGTCAAGGGCGAACCACCGCTCTCTCCATTCCCGATACCCTCCAGACACGCCGCGCTCCGCCCGGCAAGCCCTGACACCCCGTAGGAACGCGGGCATTGTCACGCTGCCGACTGCATTGGCGTTCCCACGGATCTTGCCCTCGCCGTCCTTCTCGGCGAGCCACGCCGAGATGTCCTCGGCCGCGTCGTCATCGAGTGGACTGCGCCGCAGGAAGTCGGCAAAGTCCAGGTCGGAGGGAAGGTCGAGGCCGGGGAGTACGAGCGCGGCGTTGAGCCGGAGCTGGGCGACTGAGCGTTGATGGTCGGCGATCAGCGCAACGGGCCGCTCATTGTCGTCCAGGACGGGCTTCTCGATGGCCCGATAGGCCTTCAGGAAACGACGGACCGTCGCCTCGCGCATTTCCTCCCAGTTATCGTAATCGGCGCCCGGCTCCAACCCGACGGCCTCCATCTCGTAGGTCAGCGGTAGCAGATGCAGGGCCGCCCTGGCAGTCATGATGCCGGGGTTCCGGAAGGCGGTGCGGAGCGCCAGCCGGTCCCGGCCCACTCGCTTGACCAGCCCATACGCGCGCTCGATCTCGGTAGCTTTGTCGAGCGCCTGCTCGCCGATGATGACGCCGATGGACAGCTGGTGGTAGAGGATTTCGACCCAGTGCTCCTCGTCGTCAACGGCCCACTGCCGCTCGCGCTCCGTCTTGTCGAGTTCGTCCAACCAACGACCGATGAACCGCTCCGCGGTGCGGCAGGCGGTGCCTGTCTCGGCGAGCACCAGTTGAAGGAAGATCTCCTCGAGGCCCAACAACTCCAGTTCGCGGCCAGGTGCACGACCATGACTCTCGACATAGTGGCCGTACCGGTCTCGTACCTCCTTGTGCAGCAGGAACGCTTCGTTGTAACCCTGTGGTGTATCCCGTTTGGACGCGACCAGCGCCTCGGCGCGGATTGCCCCCAGAGCCCGAGGTGCGAAATGCGGCCACGGCAGGATGCGAGCGACTTCGGCCAATCGCTCGACCAGGCCGGCAGCGCGAAAGTTGACCTCCACACCCACATCGGTGCGCCGCGCCCAGCGGACAATCTGCCAGCTCGCCTCGTAGATCATCCAACCAATGAGCCAGAGGCGTTCACGCAGCTCTTCCGGCGGTTCGACGGAGTTCTCGATCGACTCGGACGAGCGGTGCTTGGCGTACCACTCGCGGTACTCCTCCACTTCCTGCTCGATCTCCTCGATAAGTGCTTCCTCGGCGGTGCGGCGTCCCACATCCGGGTCATCCCTACCCTCGGATTCCGCACGCAGGGCGTGGCAGATCATTTCCAATTCTTCGATGGTCCACATGATTGGGACAGCTCCCCTTCGCAGCGATTGATCAATGATGATCTGCGATGCGTTTCGGAGACAGGTTAGGTAGGGCCACGAGCGACCACAATCAACCTTTCAGGTCGATGGGCACAACTGTGGTGGCAGAGGAACTCGTCGTTTCTTCAAGCTCCGGCGACATTCCCACCGCACTCCACCAATGGCAAGTCGGATATCGGTTAGCGCCGAGCGCCGAAAGCCGACTGAAGCAGAACACCGGCGGTGGTATGAGGTCCCACGGTCCCGTGCCCACACCGGACTTCCCGCCGAGCGGGTCACGGGGTTTCCCGCGGGAATTACGCGGTCAGTGACCTGCGGTCTCCGCGATCGCCTCCAGGAAGGCCTCCGAGCGGTGCTCGAAGTTGCGGTACCGACCATAGCTGGGCGCGGCGGGCGACAGCAGCACGACGCCGTCGGCAGGTGTGAGCTTACGAGCCTGGCGAACCGCGGCCGTGAGGTCCTCCACGATCTCGCAACGCACCCGCGGTAACCCGGCAAGTGTCTGGATGATCCGCGGGCCGCTGTCCGGAATGCCGATGACCGTGAGGTCCCGCTCGGCCAGATGCTCGCGGAGCGGGCCGTAGTCCACGCCCCGGTCGTTGCCGCCCAGGATCACCGTCAACGGCCGTCCGTCGTACGCGTCGATGGCGTGCATCGCCGCGTACGGGCTGGTAGCCAGGGTGTCGTCGACGAAGGTGAGGCCGGACGGGTCGGAAATCTCGGTGAGTCGGTGGGCCAGGCCCTGGAACTCGGCGATGGCCACGGCAATGGTGTCCTTGCGGGCGACCACGTCGACGTCGAGGGCGTCGAGCACGGCCAGCGCCACACACAGGTTGCTCTCGTTGTGCCGGCCCACCAACGGCAGCACCGCCCGCGGGAAGAGAGGTTGGTCCCCCAGGTGGAACCAGGGCGTCCCGTCCGGTCCGGCCTCGACGTGGGTGGTGTCGGGCAGGCCTGCCCGCGTCACCGGGCGGTCACCCAACTCTGCGTTGAGTCGCGGATCGGTGCCGTTGACCACCACGGTCGCCGGGTCGTGTGCGATCAGGTTGAGCTTGTCTCGGTAGTACTCCCGCTCACCGCCGTGCGCGTCCAGGTGTTCGGGGAATAGGGCGGTGACCACCGCGACATGCGGCGAGTCGGTGAGGTCACTGCACTGGTAACTCGACAGCTCCAGTACGTAGAGGTCCGCTTCCGGCAGTTCCAGCGTCGGTACCCCGATGTTGCCGCCGAACAGGTTCGGTCGCTCGACCGCGTTCAGCAGGTGGCTGGTCAGGCTCGACGTGGTGCTCTTACCCTTGCTGCCGGTGACCCCAACGGTGCGGGCCGCATGATCGGCCATCCACAGCGCGGTGCCCTGAGTGACGGGGATGCCACGTCGGCGCAGTTCACCCATCCAGGGGTGCGTCTGCGGCACCCCCGGTGAGCGGATCACCACGTCCGCCCCGACCAGCCGCGCAAGACCCTCCTCGCCGGTCACCAGTGGCGCGGCCTGGGCAACCGACCCCTCCCACGGCAGCGACAGGAAGTTCGTCCGGTCGTCCACGGCGACCAGGCTTGCCGGGCCGTGTGCGGCGACGGCGGTGACCGCAGCCACGCCCTCACGGCCTGTACCCCAGACGGCCACAGAGCGTCCGCGCAGGTCAGCCAGGTGCACCTGTGATCTCCTTGCTCGTGTGTGGGCGCGCTCGGACTAGTATGACCTGTGCCTAACGGACAACTGCGGCGGATGGACGCCTTCACCTTTCCGTCCTACTCGATCGACTTCGCCACTGGCGAGGTGTTGTTCGACTACGCCCTGACCGGCCCGACCGGCGAGCAGCGATTCACCGAGGTGATCACCCTCCCCCTGCCGGCGGAGCCCCCCTCGGACGAGACGGTGGCGACCCTCAACCGGGTGCTGGAGGTGCTGCACCTCGTCGCCGGGGTCAGTTACTACAAGGCCGCCGCGCCGCCCCGGCTCGTGCTGCCGGCGCCGCTGGGCGCGGCCACCGTCGACTACGTCACGGCCGTCTACACCAAGGGCCTCGCCGAGTACGCGTACCGCAACCAACTGCCGCACGTGCTCCAGCTGCGCCCGGAGGTCCCGGCCGGCTCGCCGGAGCCCCCGCGTGTGTACGACGACTCCGACCGTCGCCCCCTCTCGGCGGTCGGTGGCGGCAAGGACTCGATCGTCAGCCTGGAGGCGCTGCGCAGCGCCGAGCTGGACCCGGTGCCGTTCTCGGTCAACCCGAACCACGTGATCGTCGCGGTGAACGAGGCGTCCGGGCTGACCCCGCTGGCCGCCCGACGGCGGCTCGACCCGGTGCTGTTCGACCTGAACGCGGCCGGTGCGCTGAACGGGCACATCCCGGTCACCGCGATCAACTCGCTGATCGCGGTCGCCACCGCGGTGCTGCACGGGCTGGGCCCGGTGGTGATGTCGAACGAGCGCTCGGCGTCCGACCCGAACCTGGTCTGGGACGGCCACGAGATCAACCACCAGTGGTCCAAGGGGGTCGAGGCGGAGGGGCTGCTGCGGGCGGCGCTGGCCGAGCACGCCGGCCTCACCGAACCGTACTTCTCGCTGCTGCGCTCACTGTCGGAGCTGCACATCGCCCGACTGTTCGCCGAGATCACCCGGTACGACGACGTGGTGACCAGCTGCAACGCCGCGTTCAAGCTGCGCGACGCGAGCGAGCGCTGGTGCCGTGACTGCCCGAAGTGCCGGTTCGTCTTCCTGGCCATGGCGCCGTTCATGTCACGGGATCGGGTGGTGGGCATCTTCGGCGGCGACCTGCTGGCCGACGAGTCGCAGATCCCCGGCTACCGCGAACTGCTGGGTGTGGACGGGCACAAGCCGTTCGAGTGCGTGGGCGAGGTCGAGGAGTCGGTGGTGGCTCTCGGTCTGCTGGCCGAACAGGACGAGTGGCGCGACGCCCCGGTGATCCAGGCCCTGGTGGCAGCCGTCCCGGAAACAGCCTGGTCCGCAGTGGCCCACTCGGATGTGTTCACCCCCGGCGGCCCCAACCACATCCCCCCAACCTACGCAAAAACCCTACCCACCCACCCCTAACCCCCACCCACCCGCGCCCTATTGATCATGAAGTTATTGACACGACTCGCCGGTCAGGGTGGCAATAACTTCATGATCAACGAAGCGAGGGTGGGTGGTGGGCGCGCGGGGGCCGCTGGGGCGGGGGTTTCAGGGGGTTCGGACTGCTTCCAGGGCCAGTAGGGCTACGTGTAGGGACAGGGAGGCCTCTACCGAGTCGAGGTCCACGTCGAGGATGCGGGCGATCCGGGCCAGGCGCTCGTAGAACGCCGGCCGGGACAGGTGGGCGGCGGCGGCGCCCGCGGTCTTGTTGCGCCCCTGTTCCAGGTACGCGCGCAGAGTGTCGAGCAACTGCTCCCGGGGGTGGCGGGCGTCGTACTCCAGCAGGGCGCCGAGTTCGCGTTCGACGAAGGTCTGCAACCGGGGCTCGTCGCGAAGCAGGTGCAGCAGCCCGGCGAGCCCGACGTGCGGTAGCCGGAAGATCGACAGGTCCCGCCGGTCCTGCCGGGCCGCCTCGGCGATCTGCCGAGCCTCGACCAACGACCGGCGGGCCTCGCGCAGGCTCCCCACCCCGGACCCGGCGGCCACGATCACGGCACCGGGAGCAGCGCCGCGGTGCAGATCGACAGCGAACGGCGCAGGGGACGGATCGGTGCCGGCCGTCGACCGGGGCGCGTCGCCACCGGATGTCGCCCGCCCCGCGCCGGAGTCGAGGCGTACCCGACGGAGTGCGCTGGCGAACGCGGACAGCGCGCGGTCCTCGGCGGCCGGGTCGGTCAGAGCCAGCAGCGCGCCCACCGAGTTGTCGTCGACCGCGCTGGTCAGCGCGGTCAGCTTCGCCTCCCGCAGTGCCTGGCCGACGGCCTCGGAGAGGTCCCGCAGCCGGGCCTGACCCGCTTCCGGGCCGCTCTCCCCGACCGGGTCCTCGACCCGGTGCCGGACCATCACGCCGACCAGATGCCGGCGGTCGAGCACCACACCGAGCGCCTTGGCCCGCAGCGCGACCTCGTCCACCGGCCGGGAGTGGTCGAGCAGCGCGGTGAGCAGGGTGCGGTGGATCTGCCGTTCCAGCCCTTCGGCGTCGCGGCGGATCAGCCGGCCCAGCGCGAGGGTGGACGCGGCTCGCTCGATGAGGATGGTGAGTCGGGTGGGCGGGCCGGCGGCCGGCTCGCTGGACTGGGCGCTGGGCACGTCGCCGCTGGCCGGCCAGCGCAGCAGCAACCGCCCCCAGTCCTGCCCCCGCGCGCCGACGGTGGTCACGAGCCACCCGTTGTCCGGGTCGTACGCGGTGCGCCCGGTCGGCCGGATCCGCCGGGAGTGCTGCTCCCAGCTGTCCAGGAGCAGCTCGGCGCTCTCGCCCGCCGGGTCGTACCCGAGCACCTGACGGGACAGGTTCTCCAGGACCACCGGGCAGCCGGACAGCTCGGCGGCCTGCCGGATGACCTCGGCGGCGTCGGCGCCCTCGACGGACAGGTCGTTGAAACGCTGGTGGATCTCCTCGGTGGCGCGCAGCTCGGTGAGCTGCGCGTCGACGATCAGCGCGTGCACCGCCTCGGTGATCCGCACGAACGGGGTGGCCCGGCGCAGCTCCACCAGGGGAAGCCCGCGCCGCTCGGCGGCGGCGACCATCACCCGGGGCACCCCGCTGACGTAGCGGCGGCCCAGCTCGACGACGAGCCCGGAGACTCCGACGTCGGCGAGGTCGCCGATGAACGCACGCAGCCCCGCGTCGTCCCCGGGCAGCCCGATGCCGGTGGTGAGCACCAGCTCGCCGCCACCGAGCAGGGTGGCGATGTCCGGCACCTCGGCGACGTGCACCCAGCGGACGGGTCGGTCCAGCCCCGCGTCTCCGGCGACCACGCGCGGTGCGCCGTGGCGGACGGGGTCCAGGGCGAGGACCTCACGGACGGTAGGGAACACGGCCGACACGCTACCGTCCGTGACGCCGGATCTCGACTCGCCGCCGCCGAGCCGGCCAGCGGACTCACCCGCCGAGCCAGGTCAGCGGACTCACCCGCCGAGCCGGCCAGCCGGCTCAGCGCCAGTCAGCCGGCCAGCCGGTCAGCCGGCTCAGTCGACGCCGAACTCCATCGCGGCGCGGTCGAGTGCCTCGTCCTCGGCGGAGGCGACGCCCCGGGAGGCGATGGCTTCCGCGCCGCCCTCCGGCATGGCGCCGATCAGCCCGGTGGAGGCCGCCTGCGCGGCGCCGATCATCCGCTGCGGGGCCGCGCCGCCGACCATGCCGAGCGAGGCGTACTGCTCCAGCTTCGCCCGCGAGTCGGCGATGTCCAGGTTGCGCATGGTGAGCTGGCCGATCCGGTCCGACGGGCCGAAGGCCGAGTCCTCGGTACGCTCCATCGACAGCTTGTCCGGGTGGTAGCTGAACGCCGGGCCGGTGGTGTCCAGGATCGAGTAGTCCTCGCCCCGGCGCAGCCGCAACGTCACCTCGCCGGTGACCGCCGTGCCGACCCAGCGCTGCAACGACTCGCGCAGCATCAGCGCCTGCGGGTCCAGCCAGCGCCCCTCGTACATCAGGCGGCCGAGGCGGCGGCCCTCGTTGTGGTAGTTGGCCAGGGTGTCCTCGTTGTGGATGGCGTTGACCAGCCGCTCGTACGCGGCGAAGAGCAGCGCCATCCCGGGCGCCTCGTAGATGCCCCGGCTCTTGGCCTCGATGATCCGGTTCTCGATCTGGTCGGACATGCCCAGGCCGTGCCGGCCGCCGATGGCGTTGGCCTCCAGCACCAGGTCGACGGCGCTGCCGAACTCCTTGCCGTTGATCGTCACCGGGCGGCCCTGGTCGAAGCCGATGGTGACGTCCTCGGTCGGGATCTCCACCGACGGGTCCCAGAACCGGACGCCCATGATGGGGTTGACCGTCTCGATGCCGGTGTCGAGGTGTTCGAGGGTCTTCGCCTCGTGGGTGGCGCCCCAGATGTTGGCGTCGGTGGAGTAGGCCTTCTCGGTGCTGTCCCGGTATGGCAGGTCGCGTTCGAGCAGCCACTCCGACATCTCCTTGCGCCCACCCAACTCGGTGACGAAGGCGGTGTCGAGCCACGGCTTGTAGATGCGCAGCTGCGGGTTGGCCAGCAGGCCGTACCGGTAGAAGCGCTCGATGTCGTTGCCCTTGAACGTCGAGCCGTCGCCCCAGATCTGGACGTCGTCGGAGATCATCGCCCGCACCAGCAGGGTCCCGGTCACGGCGCGGCCCAGCGGGGTCGTGTTGAAGTACGCCCGCCCACCCGAGCGGATGTGGAAGGCGCCGCAGGTCAGCGCGGCCAGGCCCTCCTCGACCAGGGCGGCGCGGCAGTCGACGAGTCGCGCGACCTCGGCGCCGTAGCTGAGCGCGCGACCGGGCACCGAGCCGATGTCCGGCTCGTCGTACTGGCCGATGTCAGCGGTGTAGGCGCAGGGGATCGCGCCCTTGTCGCGCATCCACGCGACTGCGACCGAGGTGTCGAGGCCGCCGGAGAAGGCGATGCCGACACGTTCGCCGGTGGGCAGGGAGGTGAGAACCTTGGACACAGGAAAGATTATGCGTCAAGACGCATGGCCATGCAAATAGAAGCGGATTACGCGCCGTCGGAGGGTTGGTCGTCGCGGCCCAGCTCCCAGAACGCGACGGCCGCGGCGGCTGCCACGTTGAGCGAGTCCACCCCGCGCCGCATCGGGATGACCACCCGTACGTCGCTGGCCGCCTGGGCCGCCGCGGTGAGGCCGGGACCCTCGGCGCCGAGCAACAGCGCCGCCCGCTCCCGCTGCGCCGGGGTCAACCGCTGGATCGGTACGGCGTCCGGGGCCGGCGTCATGGCGAGCACCGTGAAGCCCGCGTCCCGCACCTGCTCCAGACCCGTGGGCCAGGGATCGAGCTTCGCGTACGGCAGCGCGAAGACCTCGCCCATGCTGACCCGCACGCTGCGCCGGTACAGCGGGTCGGCGCAGGACGGCGACAGCAGCACCGCGTCGATGCCGAGCGCTGCGGCCCCCCGGAAGATCGCCCCGAGGTTGGTGTGGTTGTTGACGTCCTCCAGGATCAGGACCCTGCGCGCGGCGGCGAGCACCTCGGCCGCCGTCGGCAGCGGCCGGCGGTGGAACGACGCCAGCACCCCCCGGTGTACGTGGAAACCGGTGGCCTGTTGCAGCACGTCCTGCGTCGCGGCGTAGACCGGCGCGTCACCGGTGTCCAGGTCGGCGAGCTGGTCGACCCGCTTGGCGTCGACCAGGTACGACCGGGCCGGGTAGCCCGCGCGCAGCGCCCGGCGCAGCACCAGCTCCCCCTCGGCGATGAACAGGCCGTGCGGCGGCTCCCAGCGGGTGCGCAGTTCGACGTCGGTGAGCGCTCGGTAGTCGGCGATCCGGTCGTCGTCGGGGTCGGTGATCTGGTGGACGGGCACCCGACGATTCTGCCGGACGGCGAGCCTCGCCCTCCGACGCCCGCCCGCCGGGGTGGTTTGTCCGGAGAAGAAGGGCAATGACCGGCGCGGCATCGGGCCGGCCGGGAGGATCAACCAGGTGAGCGCAGACCACACCACCGCAGGTGAGGCGGGGCCCCTGCCCCGGCACCCGACCGTCGCGGACCACATCGTGTCCCGGCTGGCCAGCTGGGGCGTGCACCGCTACTTCGGCTACCCCGGCGACGGCATCAACGGGCTCACCTCCGCCCTGCAACGCACCAACGAGCGGGCCCAGTTCATCCAGGTACGCCACGAGGAGACCGCCGGTTTCGCCGCCTCCGCGCACGTCAAGTACGGCGGCGGGCCGCTGGGCTGCGCCCTCGTCACCAGCGGGCCGGGCGCCATCCACCTGCTCAACGGCCTCTACGACGCCAAACTCGACCACCAACCGGTGATCGCGCTGGTCGGGCACACCGCGACCACCGCCGAGGGCGGCGGCTACTACCAGGAGGTCGACCTGCTCGCCCTCTACAAGGACGTGGCGGCGGCGTTCCTGGCCCAGCTCGACAACCCCGCGCAGGTACGCCACCTGGTCGACCGGGCGTGCCGGACGGCGTTGGCCCGGCGTACCGTCACCGCCCTGATCCTCCCCCTGGACATCCAGGACGAGCCGGCCGTCCCGGACCCACCGCACGCGCACGGCTACTACCGGACCAGCAACGCGCCGAGCAGCACGCCGACCGTGCCACCGGCGGCGGACGTACGCCGGGCAGCGGAGGTGCTGCGCGGCGGGCAGCGGGTGGCCATGCTCGTCGGGCAGGGTGCGCTCGGCGCTCGCGACGAGGTGCGCGAGATCGCCGACCGACTCGGCGCCGGCGTGGCCACGGCACTGCTCGGCTTCACCGCCGTCGACCACCGCGAGCCGTGGGTGACCGGCGCGATCGGGTTGCTCGGCAGCCGACCGAGCTGGCAGTTGATGACCGGCTGCGACCGGCTGCTGATCGTGGGCAGCAACATGCCGTACTCGGAGTTCTACCCGCCGCCCGGGCAGGCCCGCGGGGTGCAGATCGACCTCGACGGCACCCAGCTCGGGCTGCGGTACCCGACCGAGGTGAACCTGACCGGTGACGCCGGCCCCACCCTGCGGGCGCTGCTCGACGAGCTGGGCCCCGGCCCCGGGCCGACCGCCTGGCGGGCGGAGATCGCCGAGACCACCTCGGCGTGGCGGCGGGTGCAGCGCGACCTGGCCGAGCAGGCCGCCGACCCGGTCAACCCGCAGTTGCTCTTCCACACCCTCAATGAGCGGCTGCCCGACGACGTGATGCTCGCCGTCGACTGCGGCACCACCACCGCCTGGTACGCCCGGCACATCCAGGTCCGCCCCGGGATGCTGGCCAGCCTGTCCGGAACGCTGCTGTCCATGGGCGGCGCCATGCCGTACTCGCTGAGCGCCAAGTTCGCCCACCCGGACCGGCCGCTCGTCGCGCTGATCGGCGACGGCGCCATGCAGATGAACGGCGTCAACGAGCTGATCACCGTGGCCAAGTACTGGCGCAGCTGGGCCGACCCGCGGTTCGTGGTGCTGGTGCTCAACAACCGGGACCTGGCGTTCGTCAGCTGGGAACAGCGCTCCACCGAGGGGACGCCGATGTTCCCGGACAGCCAGCAGTTGCCGGACATCGCCTACCACCAGTGGGCGGAGGTGCTCGGGCTGCGCGGTGAGCTGGTCGACTCGCCGGAGCAGGTGCCCGACGTCTGGGACCGGGCGCTGTCCGCCGACCGGCCGGTGGTCATCAACGCCCTGGTGGACCCGGCCGAGCTGATGCTCCCACCACACTTCACCGTCGAGCAGGCGCGCAAGACCGCGGCGGCGGTGTTGCGCGGCGACACCGACTGGGCCGGCATCGTCCGACGTGGTCTACCGGCCACCCTCGCCAGCTACCGCCCCCGCCGCCGCAAGGGCTGAGCGGAACGCCGCACTGACCCGGGATCTTCCGGCACATCGAGGGATTGCCCGTGATCGATCATGGGTACCTGGCTGTCTGCTCACCCACGGGGGGTGGCACAAGGGAGCCGACGATGAGATCGACGACAATCAGACGAGGCATGGTCGCCGTGGTGGCGATGGCGTTGCTGGCCGGCTGCGGCGGCGGAGACGGTGACGGCGGACAGCCGGCATCGAATGCCCCGGCGGACAACGGTGTCGCCGCGCTCGCACCGGACGAGGCGCTTCAGCGCGCCACCACGGCGGTGAAGAACGCGAAGTCGTACCGCCTGGCCGGTGACATCGACAACGACGGTCAGAAGATGACCCTCGATTTCAAGATGACCGGCAGTGACCTGGCTGGTCAGGTGTCCACGCCCGAGGGCACGGTGGAACTGCTCTCGGTCGGCGGCCAACAGTACATCCGGCCGGACGAGAAGTTCTGGGCGAAGAACGCCGGTGCCCAGGCGTCGGGCGAGATCGTGAAGCTGATGGGCGACAAGTGGGCCAAGGTCTCCAAGAAGGACGACTTCGCCCAGCTGTTCGACGTCGCCAACGTCGACGACCTGCTCAAGCCCACCGGCACCATGACCAAGGGTGAGGCCAAGGAGATCGACGGCGTGAAGACCATCGGCCTCGTGGACGGCGACAAGGACGGCACGCTCTACATCGCCACCACCGGTGAGCCGTACCCGCTGCGGATGGAGGGCGGCCAGGACGCGGCCGGCCAGATCACGTTCAGCGATTTCGGCGCGACCTTCGACGAGCTGAAGGCGCCCGCGGCGGACCAGGTTGTCGACTTCGACCAGTTGAAGCGCGGGTAACACATTCACACCGATCGGCCGGCGCCTCCGCACCGTTGGTGCGGAGGCGCCGACACGATGCGAGGTCAGCCGCGACGGTCGAGCCAGCGTTGCAGGGCCGAGCGAGGGTCCTGAGTGGGCTGCTGCTGACGCTCCGGAACCGCAGGGCGCTCCACGGGGCGACGTGCGTCGCCGGCCAGCTCGCGGCTGGGCGCGACGAACGCCTTCTCCGGCTGACCCTTCACGGCGGTGGCGATGACCCGGGCGACCGCGTCGATCACCTTGCTCTGCACCGCCGAGCCCACCGAGTCCGCCGGGTCGTCCGGGTTGGCGGCGATGCCGGCCACCGCTACCTGCGGGGTGAAACCGACGAACGTCTCGGTGGAGTTCTGCTCCGAGCTGCCCGTCTTACCGGCCACCGGCCGGCCGTCGAGGATGTCGTTCACGCCGGTCGCCGTACCGCCGTTGCACTGACCGAACGCCGACTGCTGGCCCACCGGGCAGCGCGCGGCGTCGGCGGCGGCACGGGCCACGTCGACGTCGAGGACCCGCTTGCAGGACGGCTGACCGACCGGCACCTTCGCACCGTGGGCGTCGGTCACCGAGACCACCGGCACCGGCGTGCAGTAGGTGCCCTCGGCGGCCACCGTGGCGTACGCGTTGGCCAGGTCCAGCGGGGTCGTGGCGGCCACGCCGAGCGTGAACGACCCCCAGTTCGCGGCGTTGTTCTTGGCGAAGGCGGCGTCCGAGTCGGCCCGGAAGGTGATGCCGAGGCGCTGCGCCATCTCGACCACCTTGTCCTGGCCGACCTGCTCGGCCAACCACACGAAGTACGTGTTCACCGAGCGGCCGAAGCCGTCCCACATCATCCGGTACCCGTCCATCCAGTCCGGGTTGGCGTTCGCCGGGCACCAGTGGCCGTCGCAGCTGCCCGGCCCCTCGGCCGCGTACCGGGTGGGCAGCTTGGCGGGCGCGTCGAAGCCGGTGGAGAGGGTACGGCCCGACTCCAGCGCGGCAAGCATGGTGAACAGCTTGAACGTCGAACCCGCCTGGTACCCGTCGACGCTGGCCCCACCGGAGATCAACGGGTTGACGGTGTTCGGATGGTTCGCCTGCCCGGCCGGGTTGTCGGCCAGGCTGTAGTGCCGGTTGACCGCCATCGCCAGCACCTGCCCGGTGCCCGGCTGGACCGCCGCGATCGGCAGGGCGCGCTTGTTGTCGTATCCGTAGACCTTGGTGGCCTGCTGCTGCGCGGTGGCCTGGATCTTCGGGTCCAGCGAGGTGACCACGGTGTATCCGCCGGAGCGCAGGGCCTGCTCGCGCTCCGCGACGGTGGCGCCGAACGCCGGCTGGGTCAGCCACCACTGACGCAGGTAGTCGCAGAAGTAACCCCAGTCGTCGTGGCCCTGGGAGACCGCGGTGCAGCCGTTGGGCTGGGCGGTGGGGCGCAGGCTCAGCGGTTCCGCCTTGGCCTGGGCGGCCTGCGCGGCGGTGATCGCGTTGGTGGCGACCATCGAGTCCAGCACGTACGACCGGCGGGTCAGCGCCTCGTCCTTGTCGCCGCTGATCGGGCTGTACGCGTCCGGGGACTGCACCAGGCCGGCCAGCAGGGCCGACTCGGCGAGGGTCAACTGCGCTGGCGGTTTGCCGAAGTACCGCTGGCTGGCCGCCGCGATCCCGTACGCGCCGGAGCCGAAGTAGGCGATGTTCAGGTACCGGTCGAGGATCTCGTCCTTGCCGAGGCTCTTGTCCAGCGCGCTCGCGTACCGGATCTCCTGGATCTTGCGCCCGACGGTCGGATCGGTGGCGGCGGCGCGCTCCTCGGCGGTGCGGGTGGGGTCGGTCTTGAGCACGTTACGGACGTACTGCATGGTCAGCGTCGAGCCACCCTGCTCGGTGCCGCCGCCCTTGACGTTGGCCACCAGCGCCCGGGCGAGGCCGCGCAGGTCCGCGCCACCGTGGTCGTAGAAGCGCCGGTCCTCGGCCGCCACGATCGCCTGCCGCATCACCGGGGCGATCTCCGACAACGGGACGTCGGTGCGGTTCACGTCGTAGAACGTGGTGATCAGCGTCTTGCCGTCGTTGGCGTAGAGGTACGAGCGCTGCGGCGTGGCCGGGGTCTTCAGCGAGGCCGGCAACGCGGCGTACGACCCGAGCGCGGAGCGGGCGCCGAGCCCGAGCAGCAGGTTGCCCGGCAGCGCGGCGACTGCCAGGACGAGCCCGGCCAACACGCCAGCGAACAGCACGGTGAACAGCCGCGACAGCGGCGAGCGAGAGGCGGCCATGCTCCCCAGGATTGCCACGAAAGCCGCCAACCGACCACCCCCGAAGGCCAATTGTCAGCAACTTCACGGCCCCACCCCACCCCAGGCCCCACCCGCCCTGACGCCGTTGATCATGAAGTTATTGTCACGACACGCCGACGGGGATGGCAATAACTTCATGATCAACGGGGCTCAGGGTGGGGCCTGGGTGGGTGGGTGGGTCGGGGTTAGGGGTTCGGGGTGCTCAGGCTGGCGCTGGCGGCGTCTCTCGCGGTTTCGCGGGGCATCAGGCGGCCGGAGCGGTAGCCGATGCCGATGCCGGCGATCAGTACGAAGATCGCGCCGAACGTCTGGAGCGAACCGATCAGGGCGCCACCGAGGCCGAGGAGCGGCGCAGCGATGATCAACATGACGCCGTCACCGAGGCTGAAGGTGCCCGAGCGGGCAACCGCCCATCCGGTGAGGAACCACCCGACGCTGTAGAACGTCGCCCCGAGCAGGACCAGCGACCGCTCGGTGGTGCCGAAGACCGGCGTCTGCTCGGCGAGCCCGGCGAACGGCAGCATCAGCACGGTGCCGGCGATGCTGACCAGCAGCCCAGTGGCGGCCACCCGGCGGCTGCGGGTCGCGGCCAGCAGACCGGTGAGGGCCAGCAGCGCGAGCAGGCCGAGCCAGATCGCCGCCACCCACCCGATCAGATACACCGCGCGGCCGTCGGCCGGATAGGGGTCGTTGCCCACCCCTCCGTCGCTGGCCATCGCCACCGCGCCGTAGAGGATGGCGTACGCGGGCAGCAGCCACACCGCGGCCCGCGCGAACCGACGTACCGACCAGGCCCAGCTGGCGTTCGTGGCCGGGGCGCCCGGGGTCGGCTCGCCGACGAACGGCAGTACGCCGAACCCGCCTCCACTGCGCCGGGAGCCCAGTGGGGCGACCGGGTCGTGCGCGCCGGGCACCGGGGCCGAGGACCACATCCGATTCGCCGGATCCTTCATGCGTCACCTCGCTCGTCCACGAGCGGTGCGAGACGCGCCGGGGCGCCCCGATTACCTGGTCACCACCCGTCCTAGGACCGATCGTGGCAGGCGTCGGAGCGCCCCATGAGCCTTTCTCACATTAAGGCCGTGATCAGCCGCGCTCCCGCTGGTCGGCCGGGTCCTCGGTCAGGCTGGCCGCGGACACCGGCTCCGGGGCGGGCAGCCCCTGCGGCTTGTTGCCGCCGGTGGCCTGCGCCTCGGCGACGCGTACCTCGTCGTGGATCTGCTGGGCGGCATCCGCCGCGGCCTGCGCCGCCTCCGCGGCCTCGCGCTGGACCTGGCTCGCGTGTTCGGCCGCCTCCGGTGCGGGCAGGTCCCCCACCATCTGGCTCAGCCCGCCGAGCGCGCCACCCATGCCCTCCAGGGCCTTGGTCAGCTCGGCCGGGACGATCCAGACCTTGTTGGCGCTGCCCTGGGCGATCTGCGGCAGAGCCTGCAGGTACTGGTAGGCGAGCACCTTCTGGCTCGGGTTCGCCTGGTGGATCGCGTCGAAGACCGTCCGGATCGCCTTCGCCTGACCCTCGGCCTGCAGGATCTGGGCCTGCCGGTCACCGTCGGCCCGCAGCACCGCCGACTGCTTGTCACCCTCGGCGGTGAGGATCACCGACTGCTTGTGGCCCTCGGCGGTGAGGATCGCCGCGCGACGGTCCCGCTCGGCGCGCATCTGCTTCTCCATCGAGTCACGGATGCTGGCCGGCGGCTCGATCGCCTTGATCTCAACCCGGGTGACCTTGATGCCCCAGCGGCCGGTGGTCTCGTCCAGCACGCCGGAGAGGTGCCGGTTGATCTCGTCCCGGCTGGTCAGCGCGCGCTCCAGGTCCAGCGAGCCGATCACGTTACGCAGCGTCGTGACGGTCAGCTGCTCGATGGCCTGGAGGAAGCTGGAGATCTCGTAGGTCGCCCGGACCGAGTCGACCACCTTGAAGTAGAGAACCGTGTCGATCGACACCACCAGGTTGTCCGAGGTGATCACCGGCTGCGGCGGGAAGCTGACCACCTGCTCGCGCATGTCGACCTTGGTGCGCACCGCGTCGACGAACGGCACCAGCAGGTTGAGGCCGGGGCTGAGCGTGCGCTTGTACTTGCCGAGCCGTTCCACCACGTCCTGGCGCTGCTGCGGCACGATCCGCACCGCCTTCGCCAGCGTTATCACGGCGATCAGCGCCACCGCGATCACCAGCACCCCGATTACCGTCATCCCGTTCACCCTCTCGCTTCCGGCAGCTCGCCGCCGGAAGAAATGTCGTCCTGCCAGACCAGGGCGGTCGCGCCCCGAACTTTGATCACCCGAACCCGTTGGCCAGGTTCGTGAAATTGCGTCGTGTCATACGAGCGGGCGGTCCACAGCTCGCCGTCGATCTTGACGAGGCCGTGCTCAGCGTCGACCCGTTCCAGCACCAGCGCCGTGGAGCCCTCGATCGCCTCCACGCCGAACGGCTGCTCGCCGCTGTCGAGAGCGGAACGGCTGTGCCGCCGGATGACCGGCCGGACCACCACCACGCTCAACGCCGACACCACCGCGAAGACCAGCGCCTGCACCGCAACCGGTGCACCCAGGGCGGCGGCACCGGCGGCGGCGAACGCCCCGGCCCCGAACATGATCAGAAAGAGCGTCGTCGTGAAGATCTCGGCGACCGCCAGCACCACACCCAATACGATCCACACCACCGCGTCCACCCTCTGATCGTGACACGCCAATGCACGAGTAGCCCACCTGTGATGATCAGTAGGCTCGCGAAACGGGCTGGCCCGGCCGAAACACCCCCGCTACCGTCTGGTCCGAGCCACCGATCGAGGAGAGATTCCCTTGACCCTGCTGCCCGCGACCGCCCGGCAGATCGACACCCAGGTCGCCCAGGCACAGATCGACGGTCGCACCCCGTCACTGGTGCTGGGCGTGGTCCGCGACGGCGCGCTGGTCCACGTGGCCGCCGCCGGCGAGCACCCCCACCCGGCCGTCGACCTGCAGTACCGGGTCGGCTCGATCAGCAAGACCATGACCGCGACCCTGATCATGCAACTGCGCGACGCCGGCCGGCTCAGCGTCGACGACGAGCTGGAAAAGCACCTGCCGGGCACCGGCGTCGGCTCACTCACCCTGCGCCAACTGCTCGGGCACGCCAGCGGTATGCAACGCGAACCCGAGGGCGACTGGTGGGAACGGGCAGCCGGCGCCGACCTGGCCACGCTGCTCGCCGGCCTGAGCGCCGACAAGATCGCCTATCCGCCGCACACCGCGTACCACTACTCCAACCTGGCGTACGGGCTGCTCGGTGGTCTGCTCGAACGACTCACCGGAACGCCCTGGGCCGACCTGCTCACCCAACGGCTGTTCGGCCCGCTGGGAATGGGCCGCACCACGTACGCGGCCACCGAGCCGTACGCCCGCGGCTACGTCGTACACCCGTGGCACGGCACGCTGCGCGAGGAGCCCCGCACCGACACCGGCGCGATGGCTCCCGCCGGGCAGCTCTGGTCGACCATCGAGGACCTGGGCCGCTGGGCCGCCTTCCTCGCCGACCCCGACCCGTCGGTGCTGGCCGCCGGGACGCTCACCGAGATGTGCGCGCCCGTGGTCATCAGCGACCTCGACTCCTGGACCGGCGGGCACGGCCTGGGGCTGGAGCTCTACCGCGACGGCGAGCGCGTGTACGTCGGGCACGGCGGCTCGATGCCCGGGTACGTGGCCGCCCTCGTGGTGCACCGGCCGACCCGTACCGCCGTGGTCGGCTTCGCCAACTCGTACGGCTTCCCGATCACCGGGCTCGGCCGTCGGCTGCTGACCACCGTGCTGGACGCCGAGCCCACGTTCACGCAGCCGTGGCGGCCGGCCACCGACGTGCCCGCAGGCGAGCTGGCCGAGCTGACCGGCCGCTGGTGGTGGATGGGCACGTCGCTGGACCTGAGCTGGGACGCGGGTGACCTGGTGGCCCACGTACGCGGCGAGCGGGTGAGCCGGTTCACCGCCGAGGGGACGGACCGCTGGCGGGGCCGCTCCGGCCCGGAGAACGGCGAGATCCTGACCGTACGGCGAGACGCCAGCGGCCGGGCGGTGGCGGTCGACATCGCCACGTTCGTCTTCACGCGCAGCCCCGACGAGATCCCCTGACCCACGCCCGGATCCGACCGTCAGGGGCGACGGATCCGGCGCTCAGGGCGCTTCGGTGACGAAGTCGATGAGGCGTTCCATGGCGTTGATCAGGGGCGTCTCCACGTCGGCGAAGCTGTTCACCCGGGACAGGATGTGCCGCCACATGTCCGCCGGCTCGGCCACCCCGAGGGCCGCGCAGACACCCTCCTTCCACGGCCGCCCCGGCGGCACGACCGGCCACGCCGCGATACCCAACGCCGACGGTTTGACCGCCTGCCAGACATCCACGTACGGATGACCGGTCACCAGCACGTACGGCGAGTTCACCCGGGCCACGATCCGGCTCTCCTTGCTGCCCGGCACGAGGTGGTCGACGAGCACGCCGAGTCGCCGGGTCGGGCCGGGGCCGAAGTCGCATACCTCGGCGTCGAGGGCGTCGATGCCGTCCAGCGGCTCCACGACGACACCCTCGATCCGCAGGTCGTCGCCCCAGATCCGCTCGACCAGCGCCGCGTCGTGGATGCCCTCCACCCAGATCCGGCTCGCCTTGGCCACCTGGGCGCGGACGTTGTCCACCGCCACCGAACCGGACGCGGTGCGCCGACGGGCCGCCGGCACGGGCGCGCGGGTGGGGCGGCGCAGCGTCACCGGGCGGCCGTCGAGCAGGAACGCCGCCGGCAGCAGCGGGAAGTTGCGCCGTCGGCCATGCCGGTCCTCCAGCACGACCGCGCCGGCCTCGAAGCCCACCACCGCCCCGCAGAACCCGGAGTCGGCATCCTCGACCACGAGATCCGGCTCGGCGTCCACCTCGGGGGTGACCTTCCGCCGCCGCCAGTCCCCCGCCAACACGTCCTCGCCGTATCGCCCCGCCATGGTCGATCACGCTAAACCCCGAACCCCCGCCCCCGCCCCACCGACACACCGCCCGAGCCAGGCCTGACCGCCGCACCGCCCAGCCCCCGTCGATCATGGACTTGTGGTGCCTGACAAAACGCTCCCACCGCCAGCAATCGCCCACCACGACTCCTTGATCGACGCGGAAGGGGGTGGGGGTGGGCGGGGGTGGGGGTTCGGGGTGGGGGTGGGGGTGGGCGAAGGGGGTAGTTCGGGGCAGGCCGGGCGGCCGGAGCGGCAGCCGAGACAGGGCCGGTCGTGACCACGTACCCTTTCGGCATGTCCACCCCAGCAACGGGCGCGGCCACACTCGCGCCGCGCCGGTCGAGCCGGTTCGTTGCCTGGGTGCGCGCGTGGCGCGCTGGGTTGGTGCCGTACGACGAGGTCGCCGACGCCATCGCCGGCGACGAGGAACATCTCGTCGCGGATGCCCCGGGCACCTGGACCGACGTCCCGCTGGGTGCCGCGCTGCCCACCCTGGCCAAGCTCTCCCCGGACGAGATCCGTTTGGTGCTGCCCGCGCCGGGCGACCCCCGGGGGCTGCCCGGCCCCGGTGACTTCGCCGGCGCGGCGCTGGTCACGGGTGAGGCGGTGGTGGCTGGTGGGCTCGGGTTGATCCCGGAGGTCCGCTCGCACACCTCCGGCTCCGGGGACTGCTTCGAGACGGTGCTGTGGCGGGTCTACCCGCTGCCGGCCAACGCGCCCGCCGCATCACTCTCGTTGCCCGGCGCCGCCGAGGCGGAGGCCGAGCTGGCCGCCGCGCTGGCCGAGACGACCGCCGCGCTGACCCGCCTCGACGTGGCCCAGTGGCGGCCCGAGCTGGCCGGTGCGCTGGCCGCGCTGCGCCGGCCCGACGGCACCACCGACCTGCCCCCGGGCTTCGACCCGCGGGCCCGCCGCCTCTTCGCCCGGGCCGCGGTGCTCGACCGGGTGCTCGCGCTGGCCGGGCACGCCGCGCCGGGTGGGGCGATCAACAACTACGAGGCGCAGCAACGGGACGCGGCACTTCGTCCTCTCACCAATGCCTGCCGGCAGGCATTGGTGGCCGCCTGCAACGCTCCCCTGCGCCCCTGACCAGACGGGCGTGCCCGCCCGCCGCCACGCCGCGCCGCCCGCCGCCACGCCGCGCGCAAGATCCGCGCAGTTTCCCTGTTGTTGCTGTCTCCGGCCGACTTGAGGCAGCAACAACACGGAAGTTGCGCGGATCTTGGCCGCCGCGCGACGACCGGGATTGGTCAGACCTCGTCGAGCAGGTCCGCGACCGAGTTGATGATCCGGGACGGGCGGTACGGGTAACGCTCGGCCTCGGTGCGGCTGCTGATCCCGGTGAGCACCAGGATGGTCTCCAGCCCGGCCTCCAGGCCGCACAGGATGTCGGTGTCCATCCGGTCGCCGATCATCGCGGTGCTCTCCGAGTGTGCGTTGATCGTGTTGAGCGCCGAGCGCATCATCATCGGGTTCGGCTTGCCGACGAAGTACGGCTCGACCCCCGTCGCCTTGGAGATCATGGCGGCGACCGAACCGGCGGCGGGCAGGGCACCCTCGACGGACGGGCCGGTCACGTCGGGGTTGGTGCAGATGAACCGGGCGCCGTCGTTGATCAGTCGGACGGCCTTCGTGATCGCCTCGAAGCTGTAGGTACGGGTCTCGCCGAGCACCACGTAGTCCGGGGCGAAGTCGGTGAGCACGTAGCCGACCGCGTGCAGCGCCGTGGTCAGCCCGGCCTCACCGATGACGTACGCGGTGCCGCCCGGCCGCTGGTCGGCGAGGAACTGGCCGGTGGCCAGCGCCGACGACCAGATCGACTCCTCCGGTACGTCCAGCCCCATCCGGCTCAGGCGGGCCGTCAGGTCACGCGGGGTGTAGATCGAGTTGTTGGTCAACACCAGGAACGGCTTGCCGGAGGAGCGCAGCCGGTTGATGAACTCCGGCGCGCCGGGCACCGGCTGGCCCTCGTGCACCAGCACGCCGTCCATGTCGGTCAGCCAGCTCTGCACGGGCTTGCGGTCATGCATCATGATCCTCAGAGGTCAGGGGCGACGGGTCGGCACGCAACAGACGGTGGCGCAGGTGTCCCACATGGGCAGCTCACCCAGGCGGCGGCGCAGCTGCGCACCGTCCGGGTCGGTCCGCTCGGTGACCAGCTCACGCACCATGGTCACGAAGCGCGGGTCGGTGCCGGGGGTGTCGGCCCGGACGAAGTCCAGGCCGAGCTGCTTGGCCGTCTCCAGGGCCTCGGTGTCCAGGTCCCACACGACCTCCAGGTGATCGGAGACGAACCCGATCGGGCTGACCACCACGCCGGTGGTGCCGCTCTCGGCGAGGGTGGCCAGGTGGTCGTTGATGTCCGGTTCCAGCCACGGCATCTGCGGAGGGCCGGAGCGGCTCTGCCAGACCAGGTCGTACTCCAGGTCGGGGGCGGCGGCAGCGGCCACCAGCCGGGCCGTCTCGTGCAACTGCGCCTCGTACCGGCCGCCGTGCGGGCCGGCGTTGGCCGCCATCGAGGTGGGGATGGAGTGTGCGGTGAAGACCAACCGGGTGGTGTCCCGCAACGCCTGGTCGAGCTGGCCCAGGGCCGCCCGGACCGCGTCGGTGTGCGGCTCGACGAAGCCGGGGTGGTCCCAGAACTGACGCAGCTTCTCGATCACCGGCGCGTCCGCGCCGACGGCGGCCCGGGCGGCGGCGATGTCCTCCTGGTACTGCCGGCAGGACGAGTAGCCGCCGTACGCGCTGGTGACGAAGGCCAGCGCCCGGGTGATCCCGTCGTCGCGCATCTGGGTCACGGTGTCGGTGAGCATCGGGTCCCAGTTGCGGTTGCCCCAGTAGACGGGCAGGTCCAGACCGTGCGCGGCGAAGTCGGCGCGGACGGCGGCCAACAGCTCACGGTTCTGCTGGTTGATCGGGGACACCCCACCGAAGTGCTGGTAGTGCTCGGCGACCTCGGCCAGCCGCTCGGGCGGCACGCCTCGGCCACGGGTCACGTTCTGCAGGAACGGCATCACGTCCTCGGGCCGCTCCGGCCCACCGAAGGACACCAGCACCACCGCGTCGTACGACATGGGGTCATTCTCGCCCCTCGGCCGTGACCGCCCGGCGACGCCCCCTGGTCCGGCCGCGCAGATCACGCGAACGGCGACCAGGGAGCGTCAGGGCGCAGCGTCAGGAGCCGATGGCGTGGTAGCCGCCGTCGACGTGGACGATCTCGCCGGTGGTGGCCGGGAACCAGTCGGAGAGCAGCGCCAGGCAGGCCTTGGCGGCGGGCTCCTGGTCGGTGAGGCTCCAGCCCAGCGGGGCCCGCTCGGCCCAGGCGTCCTCGAACTGGTCGAAGCCGGGGATCGACTTGGCCGCGATGGTCCGCAGCGGCCCGGCGGCGACCAGGTTGCTCCGGATGCCCTGCTTGCCCAGGTGCAGCGCCAGGTAGCGCGACGCGGACTCCAGGCCGGCCTTGGCCACGCCCATCCAGTCGTAGACCGGCCACGCCTTCGTGGCGTCGAAGGTCAGGCCGACCACCGCGCCACCGGGCGACATGAGCGGCAGCGCGGCCATGGCCAGCGACTTGTACGAGAAGGTGGAGACGTGCAGGGCGGTCGCCACGTCCTCCCACGGAGCGTCGAGGAAGCCACCGCCGAGGCAGCTCTGCGGGGCGAAACCGATCGAGTGCACCACACCGTCGAGGCCGTCGACGTGCTCGCGTACGCGGTCGGCGAGACCGGCCAGGTGCTCGGTGTTGGTGACGTCCACCTCGATGACCGGGGCGGGCTCGGGCAGCCGCTTGGCGATCCGCTCGACCAGGGAGAGCCGGCCGTAGCCGGTGAGCACGACCTGCGCGCCGTTCTCCTGGGCGAGCTTCGCCACCGAGAAGGCGATCGAGGCGTCGGTGATGACACCGGTGACGAGCAGCCGCTTACCGGCGAGCAGTCCGGACATCGCAGATTTCCTCCGTAGTCAAAAGGGTCAGTGGCCCATGCCGAGGCCGCCGTCGACCGGGATCACGGCGCCGGAGACGTACCCGGCGCTGTCGGAGGCCAGCCAGGTGACCACCCCGGCGACCTCGTCCGGGCTGGCCATCCGGCCGGCCGGGATCGACTTGCGGATCTCCGCCTTGCGGTCCTCGGACAGGCCGGCGGTCATGTCGGTGTCGATGAAGCCGGGTGCCACCACGTTCGCGGTGATGTTGCGGCTGCCCAGCTCCCGGGTGATCGAGCGGGCCACGCCGACCAGACCGGCCTTGCTGGCGGCGTAGTTGACCTGCCCGGCGCCGCCGGCGAGGCCGACCACCGAGGAGATGAAGATCATGCGGCCCCACTTGGCGCGGAGCATCTTGCCGGAGGCCCGCTTGGCGACCCGGAACGCACCGGTGAGATTGGTGTCCACCACATCGGTGAACTGCTCCTCGGTCATCCGCAGCAGCAGCGTGTCGGCGGTCATGCCGGCGTTGGCGACCAGCACCTCGACCGGGCCCAGCTCGGCTTCGACGGCGGTGAACGCGGCGTCGATCGAGGCGGCGTCGGTGACGTCGGCGCGTACGCCGAACAGCCCGTCGGGGGCCTCACCGCTGCGGTGGGTGACCGCCACCCGGTCGCCCTGCTTGGCGAAGGCCTGCGCGATGGCCAGGCCGATTCCCCGGTTGCCCCCGGTCACCAGCACGGTACGGGCCACTGTTCCCCCTTGCGAATGGTCAGCACGGACGCGTCGGAGCCTAGGCGTTACCGGCAGGTAAGCGCTAACGGGAGTCGCGTCACACTGGGGTACGACACCGGGATCAACCCCTGGTGGCACGCCCTGGAGGCGGCGCAACCGTAGCCTTCCGGTGGTGAACCGGCAACCGATCGCCGTGGCCCTGCGGGCGCTGCGGCAGACCCTGCTGGGCCCGGACGCCCCGGCCGAACGGCCGCTGCTGGCCCGCTGGCCCCGGCTGGCCCCGTACGCCACCCCGGTGGGCCTGCTCGCCGCGCTCGGCCTCTTTCTGATCACGCTGACGGTGGAGAGCGAGTGGGGCCTGCCGACGCCGATCGCGCTGCTGTTCGCGGCGATGACCGTGGCGCCGCTGCTGGCGTTGCCCCGGCGTCCGCTGCTGGCCTGGCGGCTGACCGTGCTGGCCCTGCTGATCTGCACGTTCAACGCGCCGGCCGACCAGTCCTGGCCGTGGACCCCGCCGCTGGCGCTCGGGTCGATCGCGGTGCTGGCGGTGGTCGTCGCGCGGGTCGACCGGCCGGTGCTGGTCTGGGTGGTGGCGATCAGCACGGTGCCGGTGCTCGCCCTGGTCGACCCGGAGAACCGGGTCGCCGTCCTGCTGCTGCTGGGCGCGCTGGCGATCGTCGGTGACCTGATCCGACGCAACCGGCTGTCCCGGGCCGCGCTGGCCGCGCAGACCGAGCAGAGCGAGCGGGAGCAGGAGCGCCGCGCGGTGCTGGAGGAGCGCACCCGGATCGCCCGGGAGATGCACGACGTGGTGGCCCACCACATGTCGCTGATCGCGGTGCAGGCCGAGACCGCCCCGTACCGGCTGACGGACGTGCCGGCGCCGGCGGCTGCGGAGTTCGTCGCCATCGCCGCGTCGGCCCGCGACGCGCTGACCGACATGCGACGGTTGCTGGGGGTGCTGCGCAGCGAGTCGTCCGGGCCGCAGACCGCGCCGCAGCCGGACCTGGCCGACCTGGACGCCATGGTGGACGCGGCACGCCGGGCCGGGCTGCCGGTGACCCTGGACGCCGGGCCGGTGGACGACGAGCAGGTGCCCGCGCCGGTCGGGCTGGCCGCGTACCGCATCGTGCAGGAAGGTCTCGCCAACGCGGCCCGGCACGCGGTCGGCGCCGCGGTGCGGGTCACCGTCCGCGCGGGTCGCTCCGGTCTGGAGGTACGCGTCGAGAACTCCCCGGCCGACGCCCCACCGACCCCCGACGGCGGCCCCGGGCACGGGCTGACCGGCATGAGGGAACGGGCCACCTCGCTGGGCGGTACGTTCACCGCCGGGCCGCTGCCCGACGGGGGTTACGCGGTGGCGGCCGAGTTGCCGTACGACGCGGAGGGCGGGGACGCGTGATCAAGGTGCTGATCGCCGACGACCAGGCGATGGTCCGGCAGGGCTTCGGCGCGCTGCTGGCCGCCCAGCCGGACCTGCTGGTGGTGGGTGACGCCGCCGATGGCGCGCAGGCCGTCGCCGCCGCCCGCCGCCTCGACCCGGACGTGGTGCTGATGGACGTGCGGATGCCGGTCATGGACGGGTTGGCCGCGACCCGCAAGCTGCTCGGTGACCGTTCGGCGCAGCGACCCCGGGTGCTCATCCTCACCACCTTCGACCTGGACGACTACGTGTACGAGGCGCTGCGCGCCGGGGCCAGCGGCTTCCTGCTCAAGGACGCCCCGGCGGCCGACCTGGTGCAGGCGGTGCGGGTCGTGGCGGCCGGTGACGCGCTGCTCGCCCCCGCGGTCACCCGCCGGCTGATCGCCGAGTTCGCGGCCCGCCCGGACCGCCACCGTCCGCGCCCCACCGACCTGGCCGGGCTCACCCCACGGGAGACCGAGGTGCTGCGGTTGATCGCCCGGGGTCGCAACAACGCGGAGATCGCCGCTGACCTGGTGGTGGCCGAGCAGACCGTGAAGACGCACATCGGGCGGATCCTGGCCAAGCTGGGACTACGAGACCGGGCCCAGGCCGTGGTGCTGGCGTACGAGACGGGTCTGGTGGCCGCCGGCGAGTAGCCCCGGGGAGCCAGCCCGCAGACGGCTCCCCGGGACGACGACCGAGCGCCGCCCACCCGCGCACTCTCCCTCCGGACGACATTCCGGAGGGAGAACGTGATGCGACGACGAGGTGCCAGCCGGGTGGCGGTGGCCGCACTGCTCGGCGTGAACCTGGTACTGCCGACCCGACCCGAGCCGGTTGCGGCGGCGGGGTTCGTCGAGGCGTACCCGGTGATGGCGGCGGCGCTGCGCGCGGCCGGCCCGCCCTACGCGGACTGGGCGGCCGACGGACGCCGGTTCCTGACGTTCGACCCGCGGGGCGACGGTCGCGCGGTCGAGGTGCTCGGCGACCTGGCCGGCGCGGACCGGATCGCGGTGCTGGTGCCGGGGGTGGGGAGCACCCTGGCCGACTTCGACCGGGGGTTGGGCGGTGTGACCCGCCGGGCGCCGGCGGTGCAGGCCGGGCAGCTCTACCGGGAGCTGCGGGCGACCGAGCCGGCGGCGCGGGTCGCGGTGCTGGCCTGGCTCGGCTACGACCCGCCCGACGGGGTGCTGACCGCGGCCGGTGGCGTCAGCGCCCGGCGCGGCGCGGACGGGCTCGGCGCGCTGCTGCGGGAACTGGCCGCACGCCGCCCGGCGGCGACGATCACGCTGGTCGGGCACAGCTACGGGGCGTTGGTGGTGTCGCTGGCGGCGGCGGACGCCCCGGCCCAGGTCACCGACGTGGTCAGCCTCGGTGGTGTGGGCGCCGGGGTGCAGCGCGCCGACGAGCTGCCCGGTGGGCGGCGGTTCTGGGCGGCCGAGGCGTCGAGCGACTGGGTGCGTCGGGTGCCGCCGGTGCGACTGCTCGGCCTGGGTTTCGGCCGTCGCCCCGGCGACCCGGCGTTCGGCGCCCGACCCTTGTCGACAGCCGGGGTGGACGGGCACGACGGCTACCTGGTGCCGGGCAGCGCCGCGCTGGTCGCGGTGGCGGCGGTGGTGCTGGGCGGCGGCGACACCGAGCGGGTCGGGGACGCCCGGTGAGCCGGGACCGTGCCGTCGACGCGCTGCGGGCGTACGCCATCGGCGGGGTGGTGCTGGGGCACTGGCTGGTCACCGGGCTGGTACTGACCGGCGACGGTGGGCTGCACCAGGCCAGCCCGCTGACCGCCCTGCCCGGTCTGGCCCCGCTGACCTGGGCGTTGCAGACACTCGGCCTGTTCTTCTTCACCGCCGGGTTCGGCTCGACCCGGTCGCTGGCCCGCCACCGGGGAGGCGCGGGCGGTTGGCTGGCGCGTCGGCTGCGCCGGCTGCTCCTGCCCACGGTGGCGCTGCTGGGGGTGGGTGCCGCCGTGCTGCTCGCCGCCACCGTCGCCGGCACCCCGGACGACACGCTCACCGTGGCGTTGCGGCTGGCGATCAGTCCCCTGTGGTTCCTGGTGCCGCTGGTGTCCCTGGTCGCGCTGACCGGCCCACTGCGCGCCGCCGTACGCCGTTGGGGGGTGGCCCGCTGCGTCGCGCCGGCGGTGGTCACGGTCGCGGCGGTCGACCTGGCCGTCCGCCTGTTGCCGGCCGGCACCGACGTGCCACCGGTCACCGTGCTGGCGGCGTGGGCGGTGCCGTTCCTGCTGGGCGTGGCGCACGCCGACGGGCAGCTGGACGGTCGTCGGACGGCGGGCACGTTGGCGGGCGGCGGAGTCGTCGCGCTGGGGGCGCTGCTGGCGCTGGGCTACCCGGTGAGCGCGGTCGGAGTGCCCGGGGCCGGGGTGTCCAACCTGAACCCGCCGTCGCTGCTGGCCGTGGCGCTGGCGGTCACCCAGGTCGGGCTGGGGCTGCTCGCCCGACCGGCGCTGCAACGGCTGCTCGCCCGGCCACTACCCGGCCGGGCGGCGACCGAGGTGAACCGGCAGGCGGTCCGGATCTACCTGTGGCACCAGCCGGTGCTGGTGGCGGTGACCGCCCTCACCGCCCGCAGCGGGCTGACCCTGCCGGGTCTGCACACCGTCCCGGACGGCCCGGGCTGGGTGCTGGCGCGGTGCTGCTGGCTGCCGTTGCTGGCCGCGGTGCTGGTCACGGTGGTGCGGACGGGCCGACCGCAGCCGCGGCGCCGACCGGCCGGTGGAGGGGTCGCCGACCGGTCGGCCGAGTGCGTCCCGCCGGCACCGCAGGTGTACGATCATCAACGTTCCGGCCGGGCCGACTTGCAGGAGGTGATCGCTGTGCGAGATAGCGATCCTCCCAGTCGTGGCCGGGCCGATGGTCAGACCCGCTGAGCCACGACTCAGACTGGTGAGCTGACCCCGCTCCGCTCCCCCACCGCTTCGGCCGACGCCGAGGTGCGTGCGCCGCGCCGTCCGAATCCGGACGGTCGCCGGGAGCCGCCCGGTCACGACTTCGTGTGCGCGTCCCCACCCCCTGCGGTCCGCCCCCGCACGCGGACCGTCCAGCCGCCACCCGGAGCCGTCCATGAGCCGCTACGTCGCCCCGCTGGGCTTCACCCTCGCCGCCGTCTGGGTGGCCGTCGTCTTCGTGCTGGCCGGCGGCGGTCACTGACCGTCGCGCTCACCCGCCCCGTCCCGCCGCCCCGACGGGCGGTGCCCGGTACCAGCCCGGGCACCGCCGACGTCAGAGCATCCGCCCGACGTCAGAGCATTCGCGACGTCAGAGCATCCGTGACGACCAGAGCAGGCTGAGCGCGCCGGCGCAGAGCGCCAACAGCAGCGCGAGCCCCGCGTACCACTGGGTCACCTCACGGGGCTCGGTGCGGAACCCGATCGAGCTGCCCATGTCCTGGTAGACCTGCTTCAGCTCGCTCACCGAGGCCGCCTCGTAGAAGTAGCCCTCGGTGGTCTCGGCAAGCTCGGCGAGCGCCATCCGGTCCACCGGCACCCGCTGCAACTGCCCGCCGATGTCGACCTGGCCGGTGTCGGTGCCGAAGGCGATGGTGGAGACCGGGACGTTGGCCGCCTGCGCCGCTGCCGCCGCCTCCTCCACCGCGCGACCGGAGGTGCGGAAACCGTCGGAGAGCAGCACGATCCGTGCCGGCGGGATGCCCGCCGCGCCGTCGGCCGGCACCGACCGGATCGCCTCCAGGCAGGTGAACACCGCCTCGCCGGTCGCGGTCGCCTCGGCCAGCACCAGCCCGTCGATCGCACTGGTCACCGCGTCCCGGTCCTTGCCCGGGGGCACCAGCACGTTGGCCGCCTTGGCGAACGACACGAGGCCCAGGTTGTAGCTCTCCGGCAGCTCACCGACGAACTGCTTGGCCGCCTCCTGGGCCGCCTCCAACCGGTTCGGCGCCACGTCGTCGGCCTGCATCGACAACGACACGTCGATGGCGAGCATCACGGTGGCCCGTTCCAGCGGCTCCTTGGTGTCCACCGCCGGCCGGGCCAGCGCGGTGGCCAGCACCAGCAGGCAGAGCAGGAACGCGGTCGCCGGGACGTGCCGGCGCCAGCCCAGCCCCTTCGGCGCCAGCGTACGCAGCAGGTCCACGTTGGTGAACCGCATCGCGTACGCCCGGCGGTGCAGCTGCCGCCAGACGTAGAACGCGGCAAGGGCGAGCACCGGCAGAACGGCCAGCAGCCACCACGGTTGCATGAAACGGATCATCGTGTCGTCCCCCGGGTGCGGGCGTGCCGCTGCGCGGCCACGAATCGCACCATGTCCAGCAGCCAGTCTCGGTCGGTACGCAGACGCAGGTGGGCCGCGCCGGCGCCCCGCAGGGCGGCGGCGATCGTGGCCCGTTGGGCGGCGGCGGCATCGGCGTAGCGCTGCCGCAGCCGAGGGTCGGCGGTCTGCACCTCGTGCAGCTCGCCGGTCTCCGGGTCGACCACCGGCAGCACGCCCACGTCGGGCAGCTCCAGCTCCCGAGGGTCGATCACCTCGATCGCCAGCACGTCGTGGCGGACCCGGAGCTTGCGCAACGGGCGGGCCCACTGCTCGGCCGGCGCGAGGAAGTCCGACACGACCACGGCCACCCCGCGTCGACGGGGCGGACGGTTGAGCATCTCGATCAGGGCACCCAGATCCCCCCGGCCGGGCTGGATGGTGGTGCCGGCCACCGTACGCAACAGGCCCTGCGCCTCCTTGCGACCGGAACGGGCCGGCAGGCGGGTGAGCACCCCCGGCCCGGCCGGCGGTGGCGCTCCCCGCCAGCGGCGGGCCGGGGCGGACGCGCCGCCGCCGGTGCCGATCACGGCGCCGATCCGGTTGCCGCCGCGCACCGTCAGGTGGGTGATGGCGGCCGCGGCGGCGACCACCACCTCACGCTTGAGCCACTGCCCGGTGCCGAAGTCCAGGCTCGCGGACAGGTCCAGGGCCAGCCAGGTCTCCAGCTCCCGGTCGGCCACCGTACGACGGACGTGCGGAGTCGTGGTGCGCGCGGTGACCGGCCAGTCCATCCGGCGCACGTCGTCGCCGGGGCGGTACTCCCGTGACTCTCCCGCCTCACTGCCCGGCCCGGGCAGCAGGCCGGCGTAGTCGCCCTGGAGCAGACCGTCGAGCTTGCGGGTGACGAGCAGTTGCAGCCGGGACAGCACGGCCTCGCTGCGGTCGGCGAGGGGGGCGGGACGAGGGGTGGGTGAGGTCACGGGCGCTGCCCGGGCCAGCCAGCGCCCGGCGGCGGCGCGGTCGACGACGGGGTGGCCTGCTGGCGGGGAGCGACGGCCGGGAGCGGGATCGTCGACATCACCCGGTGCACGATGTGGTCGGCGGGCACGTCGTCGGCGAGCGCGTCGTAGCTGAGCACCAACCGGTGCCGAAGGATGTCCGGTGCGATGTCCTGCACGTCCTGCGGCAGGGCGTAGTCGCGCCCGCGCAGCAGCGCCAGGGCACGGGTGGCCCGGACCAGGCCCAGCGAGGCGCGCGGGCTGGCCCCGTACTGGATCAGTTGCGCGACGTCGGGCATCCCGTGCTCGGCCGGGGCGCGGGTGGCCAACACCAACCGGACCGCGTAGTCGACCAGGGCGTTGTGCACGAAGACCTGGTCCGCCTTGCGTTGCAGGGCGATCAGCTCGGGGGTGTCGAACACCGCGCTCGGCTCCGGCGGGGCCACGCCCATCCGGTAGACGATCTCCCGTTCCTCCGCGTCGGTCGGGTAGCCCACCACGATCTTCATGAGGAACCGGTCCCGCTGCGCCTCCGGCAGCGGGTAGACGCCCTCCTGCTCGATCGGGTTCTGGGTGGCCATCACCAGGAACGGGTCGGGCACCCGGTGGGTCTCCCCGCCGATGGACACCTGCCGCTCGCTCATCACCTCCAGCAGCGCGGACTGCACCTTCGCCGGAGCCCGGTTGATCTCGTCCGCGAGGAGGAAGTTGACGAAGACCGGGCCCAGCTCGACGTCGAACTTCTCGCTGGACTGCCGGTAGATCCGGGTACCCATGATGTCGGCGGGCACCAGGTCCGGGGTGAACTGCACCCGGGCGAAGGACCCGCCGACGACCTTGGCGAGGGTCTCCACCGCGAGCGTCTTGGCGACCCCGGGCACCCCTTCGATCAGGCAGTGGCCCCGGGCGAGCAGCGCGACGAACATCCGCTCCACCATCCGGTCCTGCCCGACGATCACGCGTTTGATCTCGAACAACGCCTTCTCCAGCAGACTGGCGTCCTGCGCGGGCGTGGTCACCGGCGCAGGCGTCTGCGGTGCTGCCCCGTTCGGCGTCGGGGCGTCGGGCATGGTCGGCTGGGCCACCGGTCCTCCACAGCGTTGGTCGTCGTCGCGGCTCGTGCGGTATCAAGACTCGCACGCCTTGCTGAGTGTCGAGGTGGGGAGAAGCCGTTTTTTGCCGCGCCGTCCCCGGCAGCCGAATCGTGCGTCGCGGGCGTGCACGGACCGGCCCGCCGCGTGTACGATTCACCCCGTCGCCGGGCGGCTCCCCCCGTGGTCGCCCGGCGCTCAAACTTCCTCTCCCGCCGCCCTAGACTGGCCGGGATGAGCATCCCCCTCCCCGCCGACGAGGCCCTGGTCTGCTCGGCCCGGGGCTGCCGCGCCGCCGCCGTCTGGGCCCTCGAGTGGAACAATCCGCGGCTGCACGACGCCGATCGGCGCAAGACCTGGCTGGCCTGCGACGCGCACCGGAGCACCCTCGGTGACTTCCTGGACGCTCGCGGCTTTCTGCGTGCCGTCACTCCGGTGCCCGGATCGCCTACGCTCGACATGTGAGCGGCGACCCTTCGGCTATCCCTGGCCCCACCTCCCCCTCCCGGCCGCCCACCCCGGCCCCCGAACCACCCGGCGTGGAGCCGCCGCCCGGTGCGTTCCCCGCACCCGGCACGCTCGGCCCGGAGCCCGCCGCGCCCGACGTGTCGTGGCCCGCCCCACTGCCGCCGGCCGCGCTGCCACCACCCGACCACCGGCCGGCACCCGCCGCCGACCAGCGCG
>NZ_JAKKFI010000093.1 GCF_022230955.1 Micromonospora cabrerizensis | reverse complement strand
GGTGGGGCAGCCCGAGGCGCGGTGGGGCGCGGCGCGGTGGGGCGAGGCGCGGTGGCCCGAGGCGCGGTGGGGCGGGAGCGGGTGGAAGGGGCGGCGGCGGGGTGAGGGTGGGCGGTGGGTGCGGGGGTGGCCACACAGCTTTGGGCCGGAGTATGTGTCGCTGGCCCATGTGCCGGAGAGCACACAGCTCGTAACTTCTTGCGCCATGACGGCAGAACCCGTGGCGGTCCCCCACGTCGTACAGGTCGACCTCGCCGGTCGGACCGCCCTGGTCACCGGGGGCGGCAGTGGCATCGGGCGTGCGTGCGCCCTGCGGCTGGGCGCGGCCGGCGCCAAGGTGCTCGTGGTGGACCGCAACCTGGAGGCGGCGAAAGAGGTGGCCGCCGAGGCCGGCGGCTGCGCCGAGGGCGTGGACCTGTCCGACGCCGCGGCGGTGGACCGCCTCGACGTGGACGTGGACATCGTGGTGAACAACGCCGGGCTGCAGCACGTCGCGCCGATGCAGGACTTTCCGGTCGAGCGCTTCGAGTACATCCAGCGGGTGATGGTGGAGGCGCCGTTCCTGCTGATCCGCCGGGCGCTGCCGCACATGTACGCCCGCGGCTGGGGTCGCATCGTCAACATCTCCTCGGTGCACGGGCTGCGCGCGTCGCCGTACAAGGCGGCCTACGTCTCGGCCAAGCACGCGCTGGAAGGGCTGTCGAAGGTGGTCGCCCTGGAGGGCGCCGCGCACGGGGTGACCGCCAACTGCATCAACCCGGCGTACGTGCGCACGCCGCTGGTGGAGAGCCAGATCGCCGACCAGGCGGCCAGCCACGGCATCGACGAGACCGAGGTGATCGAGAAGATCATGCTGGCCCGGGCCGCCATCAAGCGACTGATCGAACCGGAGGAGGTCGCCGAGCTGATGGCGTACCTCTGCTCGCCGCCGGCGGCGTTCATCACCGGCGCGTCGATCGCCCTCGACGGGGGCTGGACGGCCAACTAGTGGGCCCGAGCACAATGTCGACCATGTCTTCGCCGGTGGAGTTCCTGGAACTGCTCGCGCGGGAGGCCGCCGCGGTCGAGTTCGAGGGACCGTTGGTGGCCGCGCGCGCCGCTGGGCTGCCGCCCGACCGGCTGGCCGAGCTGGAGCAGGCCAAGTCGGTGGCGTTGCGGGTCCGCGCGCTGTTGGAGCGCCGACGCCGGCGCGAGACCGAGCTGTCCGGCCTGTACGACACGGTCAGTGACCTGGCCGGGCTGCGCGACCTGGACGACGTGTTGCGGGCGATCGTGCACCGGGCCCGCAACCTGCTCGGCGCGGACGTGGCCTACATGACGCTCAACGACGACGAGCGCGGCGACACCTACATGCGGGTGACCGACGGGTCGGTTTCGGCCCGCTTCCAGCGGCTGCGCCTGCCGATGGGTGCCGGCCTCGGTGGCCTGGTGGCCCAGTCCGGCGCGCCGTACGTCACCGCCAACTACGGCGAGGACGCGCGCTTCCACCACACCGGCGAGATCGACGCCGGGGTCGGGGAGGAGGGGCTGGTGGCGATCCTCGGTGTGCCGCTGCGGCTCGGCTCCACCTCGATCGGCGTGCTCTACGCGGCCAACCGCTCTGCCCGGCCGTTCGTCCGGGAGGAGGTGGCACTGCTGGTCTCGCTCGCCGCGCACGCGGCCGTGGCGATCGACACCGCCCGGCTGCTGACCGAGACGCGCTCGGCGCTGGGCGAGCTGTCGGCGGCGAACACCACCATCCGGGCGCACAGCAGCTCGGTGGAGCGGGCCGCGGCGGCGCACGACCGGATGACGGCGCTGGTGCTGCGCGGCG
The DNA here is from genome assembly GCF_022230955.1 of Micromonospora cabrerizensis. Classification (GTDB taxonomy): domain Bacteria; phylum Actinomycetota; class Actinomycetes; order Mycobacteriales; family Micromonosporaceae; genus Micromonospora; species Micromonospora cabrerizensis. The sequence continues at coordinate 68,491 of NZ_JAKKFI010000093.1, read as the reverse complement.
GCGGTGTGGAGGACGTGGCGGCCGCGGTGACCGAGGTGCTGGGCGGCGCGCTGCTGGCGTTGGACGCCGAGGGCCGCCTGCTGGCCCGGGTGGGCGAGATCGACGAGCCGGACCGGGCGGACATCGTGGAGGCGGTGGCGGCGTCGCGTACCGAGGGGCGCAGCGTGCGCCGCAGCCCGCTCTGGTACGCGGCGGTGGTCGCGGGCGCGGAGAACCTGGGTGCCCTCGTGCTGCGTCCGGACGACGAGTTGGTCGACGCCGACCAGCGGATCCTGGAGCGGGCCGCGTTGGTGACCGCGCTGTTGCTGTTGTTCCGCCGGACGGTCGCCGAGGCGGAGGGGCGGGTCCGGGGCGAGCTGCTGGACGACCTGATCGCCCGCCCGTTGCGGGACACCGACGCGTTGCGCAGTCGGGCCCGCCGACTCGGTGTGGACCTGGACGCGCCGCACGTGCTGGTGGCGGTGGGCGACGACGCGATCGCGGCGACGGGCTCGGCGAGACAGCGGGTGCTCTCCTGGGCCACCACGTACGCCTCGGCGCGCGGCGGGCTGGCCGCGGCGCGGGACGGCCGGGTGGTGCTGATGCTGCCGGGGCTGGACGCCGGTGGCAGTGCTCGCGCGGTCGCGCGGGACCTGTCCCGGGTGACCGGCCGACCGGTGACCGCCGGGGCGAGTGGCCCGTCGAACGGGCCGGCGGCGCTGGCCGCCACGTTCCACGAGGCGGACCGGTGCCTGACGGCGTTGGGCGCTCTGGGTCGCGCCGGGCAGGGCGCGAGCACCGCCGAGCTGGGCTTCGTCGGATTGCTGCTGGGCACGGTCGGTGATCGGGGCGAGAAGGACGTGACCCAGTTCCTCGCCACGACCGTCGGGCCGGTGGTCGACTACGACGCCCGGCGGGGCACGGCCCTGGTGAAGACGCTGGAGGCGTACTTCGGGGTGGGTGGCAGCCTGGCCCGGGCCGCCGAGCAGTTGCACGTGCACGTCAACACGGTGACCCAGCGGTTGGAGCGGGTCGGGCAACTGCTCGGCGTCGACTGGCAGCGGCCTGAGCGGGCGTTGGAGGTGCAGCTCGCGCTGCGCCTGCACCGGCTGCGCGCACCGGCCGGCTGACCGCCGCCGGTCAGCGGGCGGACCGAAGGCCCGCCGACCAGCGCGCCTGACCCGACGGACCCGCCCAGCGCGCCCGACCAGCGCCCGACCTGACGGACCCGCCCAGCGCGCCCGACCAGCGCCTGGCTCAACCGGCCCGACCAGCGCCCGACTCAGCGGACCTGGATGCCCTCCAGCACGGCGTCGACGACCCGCTCGGGCAGGGTCTGCTCGTCCAGGTCCGGGTTCCACTGGAGCACCCGTTGGATCAGCATCGGCCCGGTGAGCAGCGCCATCGTCACCTCGACGTCGATGTCGGCCCGGAGCACCCCCTCGTCGATGCCGCGCCGCAGCACCTCGCGCATGAGCTGCCGCCGGGGCGAGATGATGTTCTGGTAGAGCTGGAACTGGTCCGCGCTGCGGTTCACGGCCGGCGCCAGACAGGGCATGATCTTCGCCGCGCGAGGGTCGACGTTCTTGCCGATCGCGCCGACCAGCAGCACCAGGTCGTCGCGGACGGAGTGCCCGGCCGGCTGCGCCATGACGCCCTTGAGTCGCCGCAACGCGTCCAGCAGCAGGGCGTCCTTGCCGGCCCAGCGGCGGTAGATGGTGGCCTTGCCGACCCCGGCGCGGGCGGCGATCGCCTCGATCGACAGCGCCTCGATGGTGCTGCCCTCGGCGAGGAGGTCGAGGGTTGCCTCGATGATCGCCTCGTCGGCGCGGACGCTCCGCGGTCGCCCGGGCGACCGCGGAGCATCGGCAGTGGACGTCATGTCCGACATTCTTCCCGGACCTACGCCGTGCCGGCCAACTCGGGCTCGGCGACCGGCGCCGCCGGGGCGACGCTGGTGTCCTCCCGGCCCGGCATCCAGCGCAGCACCACGATGATCCCCAGTGCGGCGATCACCGCGGAGAGCCCGGCCGCCCAGTGCATGGCGGTGACGAAGGCGTCGTTGGCCGCCGAGATCAGCGCCGGTGCCGCCGGGCCGAGCTGGCCGGCCGCCGCGTACGCCCCGGAGATCGACTCGTTGGCCGCGTCGCGGGCCTGCGTGGGCAGGCCGGTCAGCGCGTCGCCGATGTCGCTGCGGTAGACCGCGGAGAGCACCGAGCCGAGGATCGCGACACCGAGGGCGCCGGCGACCTGGCGGATCGTGTTGCTGACCGCGGAGCCCACACCGGCCTTCTCCCGGGGCAGCGCCGACATGATCGACTCGGTGGCCGGCGGCATGATGTTGGCCATCCCGGCGCCCTGGATCAGGAAGACGAGCAGCACGACCCAGATCGGGGTGGAGGCGCCGATGAACACGAACGCGGCGAGCGACACCACGGTCAGCACCAACCCGACGGTGGCGACGGCCCGGCCGCCGTAACGGCGCACCATCGCGGCGCTGCGCGGCGCGAAGACCAGCTGCGCGCCGGCGAAGGGCAGGAAGAGCAGACCGGTCTGCAGCGGGCTGTAGCCCCGCACCAGTTGCAGGTAGAACGAGCCGAAGAACATCGAGCCCATCGCGGCGAAGAACACCAGGCCGACGATGGCGACCGGCGCGGCGAAGCGGGGCACCTTGAACAGCCGAACGTCCAGCGAGGGGTGGTCGCTGCGCCGCTCGTGCTGCACGAACCAGGCCAGCACCGCGATGCCGACCAGGATCGAACCCCAGGCCAGCGGGCGGCCGAAGCCGTGCTCGCCACCGTCGATGATGCCGTAGGAGAGGGCGACCAGGCCGACCACGGAGAGCAGCACACCGAGCACGTCGACGCGGCCCGGACGCGGGTCACGCGACTCGGGGACCAGCAGCCCCACCAGGATCACGCCGGCGATGACCACCGGCACGTTGATCAGGAAGACCGAACCCCACCAGAAGTGCTCCAGCAGCGCACCGCCGAGGATCGGGCCGATGGCCACCGCGAGACCGACCGCTCCGGCCCAGACGCCGATGGCCCGACCACGCTCTCGCGGGTCGAAGACGTTGGAGATGATCGACAGCGTCACCGGCATGATGGCCGCGCCGCCGACCCCCATCAGGGCGCGGGCCGCGATGAGCTGGCCGGGGCTCTGGGCGTACGCGGAGAGCAGCGACGCCAGGCCGAACAGCACCAGACCGATCATCAGGAAGCGCTTGCGGCCGGCCCGGTCACCGAGCACGCCGAAGGTGAACAGCAGCCCGGCGAAGACCAGGGTGTAGGAGTTGATGGACCACTCCAGCTCGCCCTGGCTGGCGCCGAGACCGTGCACCGGGTCGGCCAGGGTGCGCAGGGCGACGTTGAGGATCGTGTTGTCGAGGACGACCACGAGGAGGCTGATCACCAGCACCCCCAGGATCGCCCACCTCCTCGGGTGGCCCGTGTTGTTGTGCAGCTCCATGCCTGGTTTTCCCCCCACGCTTTTCCCGCGACGCAATACGATACGGGTCAGACTCGTAACGCGGGTCAGCCTACGACGTGCATTAACGATACGGCACCGATCCGTATCGTATGTGGTGGGCGTCACGCCCCGCAGCGCTCCCGAGGCACGCGGTGACGGCGGTCGGCAGCGAGTCGAGATGCGCAGCCGGCGCGGCGAGCGGCTCGATCCAACCCGGCCCCGCGCCGTACACCCGCAGGCGTGCGAAGTCCCGGGCAAAGCGCACCAGACGGTACGCGCGGCCGGTGACCGGCGTCTGCGACCAGAGCACGACGGTGTGCGGCCGCGCCCGGTACACCGCGCTGGTCAGCGCCGACCAGGGCAGCGCCGGACCGAGATTCAGACACCCGCGACCCTGTTCGCGCAGCGCGGCGGCCAGTGCCTGGAGGCCGAGGCTGTGCGCCTCCTTCTCGGCGCCGGCCAGCAGCACCCCGCCGGTGGGCAGTGACCGGCCCGGCTCCCGGCGGTGGACGTCCAACCCGACCCGGACTCCCTCGCAGAGGGCATGCTCGACGACGACCTCGGCGGCGGTACGCCCCGACAGCCCGGCCAGCAACGGACGACAGACCTGCTCCCAGAGCGCCGGCACGCCCCAGGCGTCGGCCAGCTCCAGCACCAGCGTCGCGACGGCGTTGCCGTCCAGGTCCTCGGCAGCAAGCGACACCTGCTTGTGCGCGATCTCCACGGCCTCGGCCGGCATCGGCTCGGTCAGCACCAGACGTACCCCCGGGTAGACGTTCCCTACCCGGGGGTTCGCTGAAACGGTGCGCGGCGGATGCGCCGGCGCGGGATTTACCGGCGGCGTGCCGCCAGCCGATGGGCCAGCGCGGCGACGCTGCCCCAGATACCGCGCCGGAACAGCACCACCACCAGGACGAAGATGCCGCCGGTCACCAGGCCGATCGCCTCGAACCCGGAGAACGACAGCCAGTCCTCCAGCCGCACCACGATGCCGGCGCCGAGGACACCACCCCAGAGGGTGCCGATGCCACCGAGCACCACCACGATGACCGCCTTGCCGGAGGTGGTCCAGTGCAGCACGTCCAGCGAGACGAACCGGTGGCCGACCGCGAACAGCCCGCCGCCGAGGCCGGCGATGAACCCGGAGAGCACGAACGCGGTGAGCTTGTAGCGGTGCACCGGGTAGCCCAACGCCCGCGCCCGGGCCGGATTGTCCCGGATACCGACCAGCACCCGGCCGAACGGCGAGTGCACGATCCGCCAGGCGGCGGCCAGCCCGAGCAGCACGATCGGCAGGATCGCGTAGTAGAAGAAGTAGTCGTCGGTCAGATCCAGGCCGAAGAACGACCGCGGCACACCCTGGAGACCGTTCTCCCCCTGGGTGACCGAGCGCCACTCGTTGGCCACGTAGTAGACCATCTGCGCGAAGGCCAGGGTCACCATGGCGAAGTAGATGCCGGTCCGCTTGACCGCCAGGTAACCGATCGGCACCGCCAGAACGGCCGCGGCGAGCGCCCCGGCCAGCACCGCCAGCGGAAACGGCAGGCCCGCGTGGATGGCCACCAACCCGGTGACGTACGCCGAGGTGCCCCAGAACGCGGCGTGACCGAAGGACATCAGCCCGGTGAAGCCGAGCAGCAGGTCCACCGCGACGGCGAACAGCGCCCAGCAGAGGATGTCCACCGCGACCGCCGGGTACAGGCCGTTGGGCAGCCACGCCGCCACGGCCAGTCCGACCGCGAGCAGCGCGTACCGCACCCAGCCGGGAGCGCGGGCCACGGCGATCAGCCCGGACGGTGGCGTCGAGCGGGACGCGTCGGTGGCAGTGTCCACAGTGCTGGTCATGCGGGAGCCTCCTCACGACCGAACAGGCCAGCCGGGCGCCAGAGCAGCACGCCGGCCATCACGACGAAGACGATGGTCTGCGAGACGATCGGGAAGGCGGACAGGTAGGCCTCACCCCACGCCTGCACCAGGCCGATGCCGAAGCCGGCAGCGACCGAACCGAAGATCGAGCCCAGCCCGCCGATCACGACCACCGCGAACACCACGATGATCAGGTCGGCCCCCATCAGCGGGTTGACCGCGCGCATCGGTGCGGCCAGCACACCGGCCAGACCGGCCAGCCCGATCCCGAAGCCGAAGACCGGTGTCACCCACCGTCCGACGTCGATGCCGAAGGCGCGGGTCAGGTCCGGCCGCTCGGTGGACGCCCGGACCACCATGCCGATCCGGGTACGGGTGAGCACCCACCACACCGCGACGCAGAGCAGCACCGCGAAGCCGAGGATGAACACCCGGTACGTCGGGAAGTCGAAGAGGCCGAAGTTGACCGACCCGCTCAACAGCGACGGGGTCTCGTACGGGCTGGACTGCACGCCGTAGCGCAGTTTCACCAGGTCCTGAAGGATCAGCGTGAGGCCGAAGGTGAGCAGGAAGTTGTAGAGCGGGTCGAGCCTGGTCAGCCGGTGGATCACCGCGCGTTCCAGCGCCATGCCGAGCAGACCCAGCCCCACCGGCATGATCACCAGGGCTGCCCAGAACGGCACGCCCGCCTCGGTGAGCAGCACGTACGCCCCGAACGCGCCGAGCATGTAGAACGCGCCGTGCGCGAAGTTGACCACCCGCAGCATCCCGAAGATGACGGCGAGCCCGAGGGCGAGCAGGGCGTAGAACGCCCCGCTCACCAACCCGTTGAACGTGTTCTGCGCGAAGCCGCTCACAGCGAGCCGCTCACAGCGATGCAGTCGTTTCGCGACTGCGGGGCTCGCAACACCGGCTCACTCCTCGCGCTCACAGCTTGCAGTCCGCGGAGGGCGCGCGGAACGCCTCCGCGGCGGGGATCGTCTTGAGCACCTTCACGTAGTCCCACGGCTCGGTGACCTCGGCCTGCGGCTTCACCTGGGCCAGGTACGCGTCGTGCACCACCCGGTGGTCCTCCGCGCGGATCTTGCCGTTGCGCAGGAAGACGTCCTCGACCGTCTTGCCCTCCAGGCCCTTGACCACGGCGTCCGCGTCGTCGGTGCCGGCGGCCTGCACCGCCTCCAGGTACTGCAACGCCGCCGAGTAGTTGGCCGCGTGCGCGAACGTCGGCCGGGTGCCGGCCTTCTGCTGGAAGCGGTCGGCGAACTCCCGGTTCTTCGCGTCGAAGTTCCAGTACCAGGCATCGGTGTACGTGGTGCCGGCCAGCGCGGCCGGGGTGAGCGAGTGGATGTCGGTGAGGAACATCAGCCCCACCGCCAGGCCGACGCCCTTCTCCCGCAGCTTGAACTCGTTGTACTGCTTGACCACGTTGACCAGCTCCGCGCCGGCCTGCATGGTGCCCAGCACGTTCGGCTTCGGGTCCAGGTTCGGCGCCTTGAGCAGGAACGTGGAGAAGTCACCACTGGTGTTCGGGAACGGCGCGCCGTCCTTGCCCACCACCGTGCCGCCGGCCGCCGTGATCGCGCTGGAGAAGCTCTTCTCCATGTCCTGACCGAAGGCGTAGTTCGGGTACAGGATGTACCAGTTCTTGCCGATCTGCTCGGTGGTGGTCTTCCCGGTGCCGTTGGCCAGCATGTACGTGTCGTACGCGTAGTGGAACGTGTACTTGTTGCAGCTCTTGCCGGTCAGGTCGGTGGTCGCCGCGCCGATGTTGAAGTAGAGCTTCTTCTTCTCCTTCGCCACGTCGGCGACCTTCAGCGCCGCCGACGAGGTGGGCACGTCCAGGATCAGGTCGACGCCCTTGCGGTCGTACATCTCCTGGGCCTTGGAGTTGGCCACGTCCGGCTTGTTCTGGTGGTCGGCGGTCTCCACGGTGATGTCCCTGGTCACCGCCTTGTCGCCGTACTTCGCGGTGAAGTCGGCGATGGCCAGCTCGACCGCCGCCACCGAGTTCTTCCCGGACAGCTCCGAGTACGCCCCGGACTGGTCGTTGAGCACGCCCAGCACGATCTTGTCGCCGGTCAGTTTCTGGTCGCCACCCGACTGGGGGCCACCGCCGCCGCAACCGGCGACCAGCACCACCGCGGCTGACGCCACGGCCACACCCATCGTCCTGCGCATGCCCACTCCATCCATCCCGCGCGTCGTCGCGCGGGTCGTCGTTGACAGATTCAGATCCCGAGGTACGCGAGCAGTTCGCGTTCGCGCGAGCGCACCTCGGAGTTGTCCATCGCCTCGGCGACACGCCCCTCGGCCAGCAGGTAGTGCCGGTCGGCGACGCCCGTGGCGAAGTGCAGGTTCTGTTCGACCAGCAGCACGGTCACCCCGTGCCGCTTGGCCTCGCGCAGCAGCTCACCGACCTGCTGCACCAGCAGTGGCGACAGCCCTTCGGTGGGCTCGTCGCAGAGCAGCAGCCGGGCACCCATCCGCAGCACCCGGGCCAGCGCGAGCATCTGCTGCTCACCGCCGGAGAGCATGGTGGCCGCGGAGTCCCGCCGGGTGTAGAGGGCGGGAAACGCCTCGTACACCCGCTCCAGCGACCACGGGTCGGGGCCCACCGTGGGCGGCAGGGTGAGGTTCTCGGTGACGGTCAGGGTGGCGTAGCTGCCCCGGTCGTCCGGCACCCAGCCCAGCCCCAGGCGGGCCCGCTTGTGCGCCGGGAGCCGGGAGATGTCGCGGCCGTCCAGCTCGACAGTGCCGCGCTGGCCGGCGTGCAAACCCATCACGCAGCGCAGCAGAGTGGACTTGCCGGCACCGTTGCGCCCGACCAGGGTGACCACCTCACCGGCGGCGACCTCGAGGCTGACCTCGCGGAGCACCTGCGCCTCGCCGTAGGAGGCGGAGAGGTTCTCAATGCGCAGCATCAGCGGCTCCCAGGTAGGCGGTGATCACGCGCTCGTCGGCCCGGACCTGCTCGTACGGGCCCTCGACGAGGACCTTGCCGGCCTGTAGGACGGTGACGGTGTCGGCGAGTCGGCCGACCACGCTCATGTTGTGCTCGACCATCACCACGGTCCGGCCCTGGCGAACCCGGCTGATCAGCTCGACGGTGCGGTCCACGTCCTCCATGCCCATCCCGGCGGTCGGCTCGTCGAGCAGCAGCACCTTCGGGTCCAGCGCCAGGGCGATGGCCAGTTCCAGGGCCCGCTTGCGCCCGTACGCCAACGACTCGGACGGGGCCTGCGCCAGGTCGGCCAGCCCCACCATGGCCAGCAACTCGTCAGCCCGCTCGGTGTAGCGACCCATCAGCTTCGCCGACCGCCAGAACCGCCAGCCCAGCCCGCTGGGCGACTGGAGGGCCAGCGCGACGTGCTCCCGGGCGGAGAGCTGCGGGAAGAGGCTGGTGATCTGGAACGAGCGGGCCACCCCGAGCCGGGCCACCCGCTCCGGGGGCAGGCCGGTGACGTCGCGGCCGTCCAGCTCGATCCGCCCGGCGCTGGGGCGCAGGAAGCCGGTGAGCAGGTTGAACAGGGTGGTCTTGCCCGCACCGTTCGGGCCGACCAGCGCGTGCACGCTCTCCGGCGCGACGTCGAGGTCGACGTCGTCGACCGCCCGGAAGCCCCGGAAGTCGCGGGTCAGCCCACGGGCCGACAGGAGCGCTTTCCCGGCCATCGCCTCATCCTCCGCACGGTCGCCGCGACGGTCGGTTCGGTGACCGTGGTCACAGGGCCGTCGCGTGGACGAAACCTACGGCGGGCCGCACGAGTCGAGCCATGTCGATGGGCTCCATATTCGACCGGTCAATGACGTGCGCGGACTCCACTGCACCGCGCCTCCGACTTGACCGGTCCTCCTAGATTGAAGATCCACACAGCCCAGCGGAAGGTCCCCACCCCATGCCCGTCGGCTTCACCATGGCGATCGTCTTCGCCGTCGCCCTGGCGGTCAGCGCCGTCCTGGCTCTCGCCACGCCCGCGCGGCCACTGAAGCGGATGGCCGCTCTCGCGGCGCTCGTCTTCCTCTCGCTCACCCTGCTGGTGGGTGTCGTCTCCAGCGCCCACTCGGTGCCCATCCGGTCGGTCGGCATCGTCACCAGCTTCGGCAAGCCCACCGGCGAGGTGACCGGTTCCGGCCTGAAGTGGGTGGCGCCGTGGCAGAAGGTCGGCGAGTGGGACGCCGGCCGGCAGAAGTACGACCACATCGGCGGCAACAACTGCGTACGGGTCCGCACCGGCACGCTCGCCGACGCCTGCGTCGAGGTGCTCATCGAGTGGCAGGTCAAGCCGGAGAACGCGCCGAAGCAGTTCATGGACTACAAGGGCGACTTCGACAGCTTCCGGGGCCAGCGGGTGGGTGTGCAGCTCGACAGCGCGACCAACGACGCGTTCGCCGCGTACAACCCGCTGGAGAAGATCGACGCCCAGACCGGCGACCTCAACGTGGACCTGAAGCCGTTCGCCGCGAACATCAAGACCAGCGCGGAGACCCGACTCGCCACCGATGTGGACATCCTCTCGGTGACCATCACCCGGGTGAACCACGACGACAAGACCGAGGGCAACATCAAGGCGTTCCAGGACAAGCTGGCGCAGACCCGCAACCTGGAGCAGGACCGCAAGAACGCGGAGATCTCCAAGCAGATCACCGAGACCAACGCGAAGGTCGACAAGGTGACCCGCTGTCTGGAGATCGCCGAGAAGAACGGCGCCAACCCGGGGCTCTGCATCAACCCGGGCATCGTCACCGGCAAGTGACGGAGAAGCCGGCCCACCCGTAGCGGGTGGGCCGGCTTCCGCGTCATGTCCGGCTGTCGTCCATTCCCAGGAGAAGAGACCTGGCAGGGTAGATCTTGGACAGTTTCCGTTCGGGCCGAACGGAAACTGTCCAAGATCTACAGGTGTGGCGGACGTCCGGGCTCGGGTTCGAGGCAGTTGCCCCTATTCCTCCGTTCAGGGATCCGCCACGGCAGGTAGGCCGCGGCCGTCCCGGCGAGACTGCCGGCGGACAGGGCGAAGGCCAGCGGGAAGAACAGGTCCCATGGCGCCCGCAGCCCGTCTTCGAGCACGAAGCCCACCACCAGGAACGCTGCGGCGGTGACCGCGAACATGAGCGTCACGCGCAGTCGGAATCCTCGGCGAATCCGTGGTGTCCCATAGGCCGTGAGGGCGGCGACGCCCGCGTGCTCGGCCCACCCGAAGCCGACAGCTGCCAGGCAGCACGCCAGTCCGAAGAGCACACCCAGCACCGAATCGACGGCGGCGCTCCGCAACGCCCTGGCGAGCGGCGGATCAGGAATGCCTGACTCCCCGGTGAAGACCAGGCGGCCCGCTCGGCCGTATGCCCAGCCCGGCACGACCGAACCCGCGGGGTGGGACTCGCGGTGCCCGGCGGCATCTGCTTCCACCCGTCGAGTATCGGCCCGCGTTGAGCCGGTGTCGACCTGCCGAAGAGCCCGGTGTCCCTCGCAAACTCGTCGATTCCGACAGCACTCGCCGACCAACTGCTGCGGCCACCGGGCCACGTTGCCGGCCGACCTCGGCTCAGGCCAGGGTGACCACCCAACGGGCACCCTCGCCCCGGGCCAGCCGCTCGAACGCCGTGGGCGCCTCGTCCAACGGCACCGTGCCGCTGACCAGTACGCCCAGATCCAGCGAGCCGTCGGCCAGCCCGGCGGCCAGCACGGGCACCTCACGATCCGGGTCGGACGAGCCGTACACGGAGGAGCGCAGCGTGCGGGCGGAGTGGAAGACGTCGAGCGCGCCGAGGCTGAGCATGTCGTCCTTGGCACCCATGCCGACCACGGTCACCGCTCCCCCGCGTCGGGTGAGTCGCCAGGCCGCCCGGATGGTCGCCGCCCGCCCGACGCACTCGAAGGCGTGGTCGACGCCCCGACTCTCGGTGCGTGCCCGTACCTCCTTGGAGAGCCGGTCGTCGGAGAGCAGGAAGTCGGTCGCGCCGGCGGCCATGGCCAGGTCGCGCTTGGCCTCGGCGACGTCGACGGCCAGGATCGTGGTGGCGCCGGCCCGGCGGGCCGCGGAGAGCACGGCGAGCCCGACCCCGCCGAGGCCGATCACCGCCACCGACTCGCCGGGAGCCACCCGGGCGGTGTTGCCGACCGCGCCGACGCCGGTCAGCACCGCGCAGCCGAGCAGCGCGGCCCGCTCCGGGGGCAGACCGGCGGGAATCGGGATGACGGCGTTGTCGGGCACCACCACCGCTTCGGCGAGCGCGCCGAGGCCGAGGGTCAGGTGCAGCGGGAGGCCGTCGTCGGTCTCGCCGCGCGGCACGGTCGGGGACGTGGTGTTGGCGCAGAGCCACGGCTCGTCGCGCCGGCACCACCAGCAGGAACGGCAGGCCGGCGCCCAGTTGAGCACCACCGGGGTGCCGACCGCCAGCCGGCTGCCGGGCCCGGTCTCGGCCACCACCCCGGTCGCCTCGTGCCCCAGCACCAGCGGGAACCTCGCGGCGAGGGTGCCGTTCACCATGGACAGGTCGGAGTGGCAGACGCCGGCGGCGCGGATCGTCACCCGCACCTCGCCGGGGCCGGGCGCGGGCAGGCGTACCTGCTCGATTCGCAGCTCGGCACCGGATCGGCGGGCGACGAGCGCGCGGACGGTGACCGGCGCGCCCGCCGGCTCGCTGGCACCGCCCGGCGCGACCGGGGACGGCTCGGCACCGCCCGGCGCGGCCGGGAACGACTCGGGGGCGCTCATCGCTGGATCGCCTTCAGCTCGCAGAACTCGGCGAGGCCGTGCACGCCCAGCTCCCGGCCCAGGCCCGACTGCTTGTAGCCGCCGAACGGGGCGAGCGGGTTGAACGAGGCGCCGTTGATGTCGACCGCCCCGGTGCGCAGCCGGCGGGCCACCGCGAGCGCGGCCTCGGTGTCGGTGGACCAGACCGCGCCGGCCAGCCCGTACTTCGAGTTGTTGGCGATGGCGACCGCCTCGTCGGTGTCGGCGAACGGGAGGACGGCGAGCACCGGGCCGAAGACCTCCTCCTGGGCGAGCGCGCTGTCGGGGTGCACGTCGGCGAAGACGGTCGGGGCGACGAAGTGCCCCGCGGACGGCACCGGGGCGTCGGGTCCACCGGCGACCAGTCGGGCGCCGTCGGCGAGTGCCCGGTCGATGTGGCCGCGGACCCGCTCGGCCTGGGCGGCGGAGACCAGCGGGCCGAGGCGGGTGGCCGGGTCGAACGGGTCGCCGAGCCGGTAGCCGGCCACCGCCGTGGCGATGAGGTCGAGTGCTTCGTCGTACCGGTCGCGGTGCACCAGCATCCGGGTCCACGCGGTGCAGGTCTGCCCGGAGTTGAGCAGGGCGTTGCCGACGCCCACCTTGACCGCGGTGGCCAGGTCGGCGTCGGGGAGGATCACGTTGGCGGACTTGCCGCCCAGTTCCAGCGCGACCCGGGCGATCCGGTCGGCGGCCAGCCGCATGATCCGCGCGCCGGTGACGGTGGAGCCGGTGAACGAGACGAGGTCGACGTCGGGGTGCCCGGCCAGGGCCTCGCCGACCACCGGCCCGGTGCCGGGGACCAGGTTGAGCACCCCCGGCGGCAGGCCCGCCTCGGTGACCGCGTCGAAGAGCAGGTACGCGGTCAACGGGGTCAACTCGCTGGGCTTGAGCACCACCGTGCAACCGGCGGCGAGCGCGGGCGCCAGTTTTGCCATCACCTGGTGCAGCGGGTAGTTCCACGGGGTGATCGCGCCGACCACGCCGACCGGCTCGCGGACGACGAGGGAGTTGCCGATCGTCTCGTCGACCGGTGCGCGGGCGGCGAGCGTGACGTGGTCGCGCAGCACGGTCAACGGCAGGCCGACCTGCACCCGGGTGGCGAGCTTGAGCGGCGAGCCCAGCTCGACGGCGATGGTGCGGGCGAGGTCGTCGGCGCGTGCGGCGAGCGCGGTGTGCAGCCGGTCGAGGTGGCCGGAACGCTCGGCGGGAGAGGTGGCCGACCAGCCGGGGAAGGCGGCGCGGGCCGCGGCCACGGCGCGGTCCACGTCGGCCGGGGTGCCGGCCGGCACGTGCCCGATCAGCTCGCCGGTGCTCGGGTTTTCCACGTCGATCAGGTCGGTGCCGGCGGGAGACGACCATTCGCCGCCCAGGTGCAGGTGGCGTCGGAGGCGCAGGGCGTCGGACAGCGGCGACGGCGGGGCGGCGAGGTCCATGTCGTCCCTTCGGGGGGGTGGTCGATGGGGGTCGCGACGGGCGATGTAACTAGCGCTGGGAGTTTGGACGCTACCCGTTGGGCCGCCCGGACTCCACCGTGGCGACGGTACGGGCGTACTCGGCGGCCAGGCCGTGCAGCAGGGCGTCGAGGCCCAGAGCGAAGGCACCCTCGTCCACGCTCTGCTGGTGCTCGGCGAGCCGGTGCGCCTGACGCAGGTGCGGGTAGTGCGCGGCGTACAGCTCCGGGTCCTCGACGAAACCACGGGCGAACGATCCGAGCGCCGACCCGGCCACGAAGTAGCGCAGGGCGGCACCGATGTGGGTGGCCCGCGCGGGCGGCCAACCGGCGCGGACCAATCCGCCGTAGACCGCGTCGGCCATGGCCAGCGCGGCCGGTCGACGGCCCGGCCCCTGCGCCAGGTACGGCACGATGTTCGGGTGGGCGGTGAGCGCCCGCCGGTACGACCAGGCCCAGTCGAGCAGCGCGGCCGCCCAGTCCCGGCTGGCGAAGCCGCTGGTGTCGACGGCGCCGGTGACCGTGTCGGCGACCGCGTCGAGGATCTCGTCCTTCGTGGCGAAGTGGTTGTAGAGCGACGGCCCGCGTACGCCCAACTCGGCGGCGAGCCGCCGGGTGGAGAAGGCTGGCAGGCCCTCGGCGTCGATGAGCGCGGTGGCTGTCTCGACGATCAGCTGCCGGGTCAGCCGGGGCTGGCGGGGTCGGGGCACTGCGCTCCTCGCGGGTCTCGGGCCGTCAGGTCTGGACGCGGCAAAACTTGCACCGCTAGTTTAATGGTGACCGGCTGCGCCGACGCCAGGAGGACCACGTGGACTTTTCGCTGACCGACGAGGAGCGGGCGGTGCGGGACACCGTCCGATCGTTCATCCGCCGCGAGGTGATGCCCCTGGAAGCGGAGGTGCTCCGCCGGGAGAGGGCGCACCAGCCGGGCCTGGACCACTCCGAGGTGCGCGAGCTGCAACTCAAGGCGCGCAAGTTCGGTTTCTGGGGCCTGGCCACCCCCGAAGAGTACGGCGGGATGAACCTGCCGGCGGTGCTCCAGTCGTTGATCTGGACGGAGCTGGGCCACACCTTCGTGCCGTTCCGCTTCGGCGGCGAGGCGGACAACATCCTGTTCCACGCCACCGAGGAGCAGAAGCAGGAGTTCCTCATCCCGACCATCGAGGGCGAGCGGCGCTCCTGCTTCGCGATCACCGAGCCGGGTGCCGGCTCCGACGCAGCCAACATCCGGCTCTCCGCCCGCCGTGACGGCGACGACTGGGTCCTGGACGGCGAGAAGACCTTCATCACCGGTGGCCACGACGCCGACTTCGCCATCGTGGTCGCGGTGACCGACCGGGAGAAGGGCGCCCGCAACGGCGGGGCCACCGCGTTCCTGGTCGACCGGTCGATGGGCTGGCGCTCGGAGTTCATCCAGACCATGGGCGAGGGCGGCCCCGCGTCGCTCATCTTCGACGGCGTCCGCGTGCCACACCGCAACATCCTCGGCGAGATCGGGCAGGGCTTCACGCTGGGCATGGAGTGGATCGGCAAGGGCCGCTACACCATCCCGTCCCACGCCATCGGCATCGCCGAGCGGGTCCTGCAGATGGCCATCGACTACGCCAACACCCGAGAGACCTTCGGCGCGAAGATCGGCACCAACCAGGCCATCCAGTGGATGATCGCCGACTCGGAGACCGAGCTGGAGGCGGCCCGCTGGCTGGTGCTGCGCTCGGCGTGGACGGTCGACCAGGGCCTGGACCCCCGGCACGCGTCGTCGATGGGCAAGCTCTACGGCGCCGGCATGGTCAACCGGGTGGTCGACCGGGTGCTCCAGATCCACGGCGGCATGGGCTACACCCGTGAGCTGCCCATCGAGCGCTGGTACCGGCAGGTCCGGCTCTACCGGATCTTCGAGGGCACCGACGAGATGCAGCGACTGATCATCTCCCGGGACCTGCTGCGCGGTTTCACGAAGATCGGTGGCCACCTGGCCTGACCATCTGGTGTCCGCCGGTCGTGAACAAAGTAGGTCTGCCGGCCATCTACCCCAATGACACCTACCCAGGGATCAGAGGGGGAACGCTCATGCACCTACGAATCAAGGCTGCTGCGCTGGCGACGGTCGTGGCCACGTCCGTCGCCGGCGCCGTCGCGGCCGTACCGGCGTCCGCGAGCGTCAGCCAGGGTTACGTCGCGGGTTCCGGCACCTGGACCGACGACTGGAACGACGAGGGTCCGATCTCCGCGTCGACCCGCTCGTACAGCAACGTGGTCGCCATGTGGCAGATGATCCTGTGGGCGGACGGTTACCTCGCCTACTCGGGCGTCGACTGCCGGTTCGGGCCGATGACGACGGCCGCCACGAAGAAGTGGCAGACCGCCCGAGGTCTCGTCGCCGACGGCGTCGTCGGCCCGAAGACCCTGGCCAGGGCGGCCACCCGGCTCGGTGTGTACGAGGGCGAGGGTTGGTACTACTACGACGGCGCCGGCAGCGAGATCGTCCACTTCGGCCGACTCGCTGACGGTCGGTGGGACATGAGCATCGGCATCAATCTGGAGTGGCAGCCGCTCTCCTACGCCGCTGCGACCTTCGAGCGCTGCTCCTGACGGCACGGAGGGCGGCCGGGCCGTGCTCGGCCGCCCTCCGCACCGGGGTCAGCCGGTCAACGCCGCCAGGGCCGCGTCCACGTCGGCCTCGGTGGAGTAGACGTGGAACGAGGCACGGACCCGGCCGGCGCGGACCGCCGCCCGGATGCCGGCCGCCGCGAGGCGCCGCTCCGCGTCGGGCACGTCGACGCTGACGATGGCGCTCTGGCCCGGTGGCCGGCCCAGCCCGGCCAGGAACCGGTTGGCCAGCGCCACGTTGTGCTCCTGGATCACCGACACGCCGATCTCCGCGACCAGCTCCAGGGCGGGCGCCGCGCCGACCCAGCTGAACCAGGCCGGCGAGATGTCGAACCGGCGCGCGTCGTCGGCCAGCCGCAGCGGCGGGCCGTAGTAGGAGGCGTGCGGGTCGCGGCCCGCGTACCAGCCGGCGGCGTCCGGGCGCAGCCGCTCGCGCAACGCCGGGGCCAGATAGGCGTACGCGGTGCCCCGCGGATTCATCAGCCACTTGTAGCCACCCACCGCCACCACGTCGGCCCGGCTCCCGTCGAACGGCAGCCAGCCGCACGCCTGGGTCGCGTCCACCACCACCAACGCGTCGTGCGCGCGGGCCGCCGCCACGATCTCGTCGTACGCGGCCACAGCCCCGTCGGCCGACTGAACCAGACTGAACGCCACCAGGTCGGTGTCGGCGTCGATCGCGTCGACCAGCCCGTCCACGGGCACCGTGCGGACGCTGACGCCGCGCGCCTCCTGGACCAGCCAGGGGAACAGGTTCGAGGTGAACTCGACGTCCGGCACCACCACCGTGGCCCCGGCCGGCAGCGCTGCCGCGACGGGCGCGAGGATCTGGGAGACGGCGGCACCGACCGCCACGTCGCTGTCCGGCACGTTGATCAGACCCGCGACCGCGGTACGGGAGCGCTGCACCGACTCGCCCCAGCCCTCCCACGACGTGCTGCCGACCCGCCAGGCCGCGAGGGCCTCCTGCAACGCCGTCCACGCCGGCTCGGGCGGCAACCCGTAGGAGGCGGTGTTCAGCCAGCCGGGTTCCGGCTGCCACAGCTTCTGCGCCTGCTCGATCTCCATGTCCTCGACGCTAGGCGGCGCGGCCGGGAAGGGGCACGGCCAATCGGCGACCGGCGGCCTGCCGTCCGAAGATAGGCTGCCATCCATGGAGTGGGACTACGAGGCGTACCGGCTGATCGGTCCCGCCGAGGCCGAGCAGCGGTTCTCGTTGGCCGAGCATGTCGGCTATCCCTGGACGGCGAGTTTGACCGGGAAGCGATCTGGGAGGACCTCAGCGCGGGCGCTGCCGGGTCTCTCCTACGGTCGGAGTACCACCGTCGTTCGGACTGACCGCCGCAGTGGCGGGCGGACCGATTCGGGCGAGGCTGGCCGCGAGGCCGGTGAGCCACCGGTCGACCTCGACCAGGTGCCGGACCGAGCGTGAGTCCTTCCCGCTGAGCAGCGGACGAACCCGGTCCAGTTCGTCGGCGCAGCCGGTCGGGTCGACCATCGGATTCGGGGCACGGTCGTGCGCCACCTCGCGAGCGACGTCGTCGTACGCCGAGCGTAGGCGCGCGGCGGAGTCCCGCAGCAGCGTCGCGGCCTCGGGCCAGCCGGCGAGGCAGCCGGGCGGGTTGCGCCGCAGCAGCGACTCGGCGCCGGGCACGACGTGGTGCCCGGCACTGAGGATCGCGGCCCAGTTCACGTGCTGGCGGTGCGGGTCGTGCCGCTCGAAGTGGTACTGGCAGTACGACGAGTCGATCAGGATCATCCGGCGTCGCACCCGGTCGAGGGCGCGGTCCGGGGACGGAGCGTCACCGAGCATCGCCTGGACGGTCTGCTCGACCGCGTCGGCGCTGGCGGCCAGGTAGCGGGTGGCGTTGTGCCGCAGGTCGTGGGCCGCGCCACGCGGCCAGATCGCCACGCCGACGAGCACACCGATCACCGCGCCGAGCAGCACGTCGACGAGACGGGCCTCGGCGAGCCGCCACCCCTCCGGGCTGAGCTGGGCGAAGACGACCGTCAGCAGCAGGGTGAACAGCGCCTGCTGCCACACCGGCCCGAGCAGGCGGCCGACGCCGAAGGCCAGCATCAGGGTGACCGGCAGGACGATGGCGTACACGATCGGCTCGTCGACGACGAGCATCAGCCCGCCGCTGACGACCGCACCGATGATCGTGCCCAGTACGGCCGGCCGCAGCGCGGTGCGGGTGTCCGAGGCCGAGGTCCGCAGGACCGTGAGGGTGGCCAGCAGCACCCAGAAGCCGTGGGTCAACTGCAACACCCCGGCGGCGACCCGCGCGACGGCGAGCGCCACCGCCAGCCGTATCGAGCTGTGCAGGTGGGCCGAGCGGGGTGCCAGGTGGGAGCGGAACTGCCACCGGTACAGCGTCCACGGGCTGTGTCGCGCGTACTCGAAGAGCCCCGAGGTCGCGTCCTCGCCGTGCAGCCGCGCTCCGGTGGCCACCCGGGTGCCGACGGCGAAGACCCGCACCTGGTCGGCGAGGGCCAGCGCGCTCGCGTCCCGGCACAACCGGGACACGTCCGACGCGTCGCGGCCGTCGCCGTCTCCCAGGGGGTACGCCGTCTCGGCCCGTCCGACCGCGGTGTCCAGGCCGTCGAGTCGCACCGCCGGGGCACCCGGCGACAGGCTGCGACCTGCGGCGCGGGTGATGTCCGCGCCGGAGCGCAGCAGACCCGCCGCCGCCAGGTCCGGGATCGGCTCCGGCGGGGCATCCGCCACCAGCCGGTCCGCCTCGACGAGCATCTCCCGCAGCGCGGCCGCGCAGATCCGCAGCGCCCGGTCCTGAACGCCCGCCGCGGTGGGGGCCCACTCCGGTGGATTGCGGCCCAACTCGATGGCGGCCACCACGTCGTACGCCCGTTCCCGCCGTGCGTCCCGGTCACCCGGATCGGTGCCCGGGTGGGTCAGCCCGTCGGCGGCGGTGTCGAGGAGCGCCGCGACGCCGTCCGCCGCTTCGGCGAGACGCTGCCGGTAGGAGACCGGCACCGGATCGGGCCAGAGGACCACCTCGGCGGCGGCGAGCAGCACGATGGCGAACGTGACCCCGCCGAGGCGTTGCGGCAGGGTGCCCGGCTGGTACGGCGGGAAGGACGCCAGGATGTAGAAGAGCTGGAACGCGCTGGCCAACCCCACCAGGCGCGGGTTGCCCACCCCGGCGAACGCCACGACGAACCCGATGACCAGCATTCCGCCGGCGGCCGCCCAGGTGCTCCACGCCAGCAGCGAGCCCGCGACGATCAGCGCCCAGACCCCCGGCAGCGACAGGACGAGGATCCGCGCCCGCTGCGGCGCCGGACCGGGCAGCTGCGCGAACGCCCCGGCGGCGATCGTGCCGAACAGGCCGTACGTGGCGAGAGTCGGACTGCCCGCGCCGTAGCGGCATCCGTAGAAGACGACGGACGCGACGAGCGTCAGTCGGGCCGCGCGTCGCAGGATGGCGTACCCCGGGTCACGGCGGCGAAGCCGGCCGAGGAGGCTGGTTGCCAGCACGCCTGCTCCCCCGGCTCGTCGCGGCACCCCTCCCCGGTCCACCATTCTTCCCCGGGCTTTCCGGCGTCGGCGGCTTTCGCGACGAAATCAGCGCCGAGAACTCCGGAACAGGCCGAGCCGCAGCGCCCGCAGCAGGGTGCTGGGGCGGCTCAGGGCCGCCGGGTGATCCAGCATGGTGGTGACCCGACCCAGGCGCGCGTTGAGCACCGGATCGGTCAGCGACGTGCGGAAGAGCAGGTCACCGAACCACTTGGTGACCTTGTACCCGGGCGGGTACGGCCCGTCGACGTGCGGCAGCTCGATGTCGGCGGTGGTGGAGATCTGCCAGGCGGCGTCGACGACCACCCGTACCCGGTCGAAGTACGCCCGCGCGGGCTCGTCGTGCGGCTTGGGGCCCGAGCGCAGGTACGCCGACAGGCAGGAGGCGTGCAGCGTCGCGGAGGTCATGCCCTGGCCGTACACCGGGTTGAAGGACGCGACGGCGTCGCCGGCCGCGACCAACCCGGCGGGCAGGCGGTCGAGCTTGTGGAAGTCACGACGGCGGCTGTCCGCCTGGTGGTACGTGACCACCCCGCCCAGCATCTCCCCGCGCTCGGCGATGTCACCGAACATCTGCGGGTAGTGCTCCCGACAACGGGCGGTGAAGTCGGCGACGTCGCGGCTGGGCCGGTCCTCGTCGTAGCCGGCCACCAGCATGATCCACCGGTCCCCCTCGACCGAGTTGATGCCACCGATCCGCGCGGTACGACCCTTGCCGGCCATGGTGTGGAAGACCGCGACCCAGGCGTCGCTGACCCTTTCGTCGCGCGTGAAGAGCGCCGTCGCGTAGTTGAGCTTGATCGGCATCCGCTGCATCGGCGGGCGGGGCCACCCGTGCTCGGCCAGCCAGTCGCTGAGCCGGCTGGACCGCCCCATCGCGTCGACCACCAGGTCCGCCGCTTCGACGACCGCCTCGTCGCCGCCCTCGGGCACGTATCGCGCGCCGGTGACCCGCCGCTCGTCGAAGAGCAGACCCTCGGCCCGCCCGTACGCCATCCGGATGTTGTCGACGGCGAGGGTCCGCCGCCGGACCAACGCCTCCAGGAACGGACGCGTGGTGATCAATGCCGGCCCGGTGCCGGTCGCTGCCGGCGGCAGGCCCAGCTCGCCGTTCACGAAGATCTTCGCCGTGCCCGGGTCGCTCGGCGGCGGCGGGGCACCGAGCGCGAGCGCCTCGTCGACGATGCCGGGGAACCAGCGTTCCAACTGGACCTGACCGGCGGGCAGCAGGGCGTGCACCTGGCTGCCCTGGGGCACACCCGGCCGAGGCCCGGCATCGACGTCGGACGGGTCCCGTTCGATGATCAGCACCTCCTCGGCGTGGTCGCTCAACACCCGGGCCGCCATCAGCCCGGCCATGCTGCCACCGAGCACCACCGCCCGTCGCATGACCACTGTGGTCTCGGCCGGTCGATCGGGCGTCGTTATCTCCGAGAACAGCCGGGACGGAGAGGGGGCCATGCGATCACTCCTCGAACGGTCGGGGAACCACAACATCCACGACCGTAACCATCACAGGGCCCACCGTCAGCGCCCACGGATGGCGACAACAAGTTATGAATGTCGAATGAGTGCGAACCCGACAGCCACCCGCACCCCGCCCGCCCCGGTCCGCCCGTTGCCCGGGGCGATCGCACGGTGGGGCCTGGTGTGTCTGGGTGCCGTGTCGACCGCCTGCACGCCCGCGACCGACTCGCCCGGACCCGGCACGCCGCCACCCGGCGGCACGACGGCATCGACGAGCCCGAGCGGTGGCGGGTCACCCTGCATGCCGTCGGTCACGGAGATGTCGGCACCGCCGGCGGGCTACCGGCTGGTCGGGGAGGACGTGGCGGTGCCCGACGCGGCCGTGCTGTCGACGCAGGAGTCCGGCGAGGCCGACCCCGCGGCGCGGCTCTTCGCCAAGTGGGGGCTGGTCGTCCGCGCGGGCCGGGTCGTGGATCTCCGGGTGGCACCCGGATGGGAGGGCAGGGCCCGGGTCGGATGGGGTGCCGCCACCACGCCGGCCGCGACCGCCACCGTGCACGCCTGCGCACCAGAAGGTGGGCATGCCCAGTGGCTGGCGTTCGTCGGTGGCACCTGGGTCGCGCGGGCTGCCTGCGTACCCGTCATCGTGACGTCGAACGGCCGCGACGACCGCGTCGACCTCGGCATCGGCGTCGCCTGCGACAAGACCACGCCGTAGGGTCGGCAGGGCCGCGACGACGGCGACACGCGTCGATCTCCGGACGGTCAGGGTGGGCGGCACCCTCTACAGTGAATGATCTGTCGAGAGGCCAACGCCATGCTGAACTCCGAGGACCTTCCCCCGTTTCAGCGCGCCGTGTCCCACGAGTCGCAGCGCGGCCAACGAGTGTTCACCACCCTGATCGCCCTGCGGTTGTCCCTGCTCCTGCTGGCCGCCGTCGCGGGCGTCGCCACCTGGAAACTCGACGACTTCACCCTCGGCCCGGCGCTCGCGGCCGGCGCCTTCGCCGCCACCTCGATCGTCGAGGTCTTCCTGCTCACCAACCGTCCCAACGAGCGGTGGTACGTCGGAAGAGCCCTCTCCGAATCCGTCAAGTCGCTCACCTGGCGATTCGCCACAGCGGCCGAACCATTCCCCCGGTCGCGGACCGACTCGGACAACACCGCGGAATTCACCGGTCGTCTGCTGGGTCTGACCCGGGACATGTCAGCGGCCGGGCTGGCCGCCCCGGCGATGACCGGGCAACAGATCACCGAAGGGATGCGAACCCTCCGCTCCGCCTCCCCTGAGGACCGCCTAGCCGCGTACCTGGCCGGCCGCCTGGAGGGCCAGCGAGCCTGGTACGCCGAGCGGTCGTTGTCGAACCGCTCGCGGGCGACACGCTGGTCGGTCACCATGCTCGTCCTGGAGATCGTGGGGGTGACCCTGGCCGTGTCGAGGGCCGCCGGCCTGACCGACGTCGACCTGCTCGGCGTGGCCGCCGCGGCAGTCGCGGCCGGCGCGGCATGGACACAGACCCGGCAACACGGCGCGGTGGCGACCGCGTACGCCCTGGCGAGTCAGGAGCTGGCCGCCATGGGGTCGCTCGCCACCCGGATCAGCTCGGAAGCCGACCTGTCGCAGTTCGTGAACGACACGGAGACGGCGATCTCCCGGGAACACACGATGTGGCGAGCACGCCGACGCTGACGTGAACTGGGGCGCGTGATTCATACCCCGGGTCGGGTGGGATTCACGTGTGCGACCCGTCGCTGTGGTGGAACCTTCCGTCGCCCAACCGCAGGATGCTCACCGCACCCAACCGAGAAAGCGTCGGTGCAGAGCGCCGGCCGGCGCCCAGGTCAGGTCCGCCGACGCCCGGACCAGTTGCGCACCCATGTACAGGGCAAGTGACACCGGGGCATCGCCAAACTCCTCCCGCAACTCGCGCTGCCGAATACGACACGGCCACGGGGCACCACAGCCACCGCAACTCCAGATCGGCAACACCGGGCCATGTGTGCTCATCGCAGAACTACGAACAGCGACGCCAGCCGCGACCACACCTGCCGGCTGGTTGGCCACCGCACCTGCCAGCTGGGGTACGGCGCCAGCCGCGACGACCGTGCCCGACCGGTGGTACACAGACGCACCTGGTCGTTGTTCACTGCCCCTCCTCCCTCGGCCAGTGCCCCCGGTTGATCGGAATGCGGTGCCGGGCCCGGCACGGGAGGTCGGCACCACACCGGCAAGCCCAACGCCACCGGCGCCATGACCACCCCGGCTGGTGCCGGCGGGCCAGGGTCATCGCGACAGCGATCAGGTACTGGTCGTAGGAGACTCGTTGCCCTGACGGTGGCCGCCTGTTCCCCATCGCTGTCCCCCTCCGCTGGCAGCACGACATGACCGACCCGCTGGGAAGCGGGCGGTTATGGAGCGTTCGGTGACTACGACGCTACGATCACGGCGGCGCCGGCAGCACTCACCAGCAGTACGAGTGAGCAGGCCACGTCACGTCCGACGGCTTCGACGCCCGAGGGCGGAACGTCGACCACGGGTCAACGTAGGGGTTGCGGCATGGCAATTCGAGGGGCCTTTCACTGCCGACGAGGCGGTGTGACGGGATACCTCCTGAAGCTGATCCGTGAGTCCATTCCGACGACCCAGGAGCACTTGGCTGTCGAATTGGGCGTCGACAGGGCGACGGTCCAGAGCTGGGAGTCCGGGCGTCGGCCCTTCGCCGCAGTCGCGTTCGGCCAAGTGATCACGATCCGTCAGAAGCTGGCCCGTCTCGGCGCGAACGCCATCCTGTTGGACGCCCTCGACGACGCGGCCGAGGCCGACTTCATCCTCGCCGCCGTGCTCGACACTCACGTAGGAAGGGCGGCCGTAACCCAACAGCCGCTGGGCTCGTCGGTGCTCAACCAGCGCCTGACCGACCTCGTCCTCTGGGCTGTGCTCGGACAAACGCCCACGTTCCTGCGACATCTCGCGTTCGACGGCCGCCGTCGAGGCCCGGTGGCCCCCGGCCCGCTCCTGTCCGCCGGCGAACGCGACGCCTTCTTCACGCACCTTCAAATCCTCGCCGACCGCGCCGCAGGTCTGCGGGAGCCGGATGTGCTGCTGCATCGGCAAGCGTGTTTCCTCGCCGGCACGGACCCGACCGGCACCTCGGCCGCCTGGCTCACCCGGAGCGGTGCCGCGAGGAGGGTTGGCCCCGCAGCCACCTTCCACACCTGGACGCCGCTGTGGCCCGATGCCCGCTCGGTGGCAACCTCTCTTGCCAACCAGGGCGATCCCGAACCACTACGAGACTTTCTTGCCCGTGCCCACCCGGACGATGCCTGCGAACGAGCGGCCCTCAACTACTCGGCCTACTGGGTCGGCGAATTCCCCTGTCGCCAGCGTGACGACTACTTCATGCCCGCCGCCCTCTCCGACTGGCGAGGCACCCGACTTCTCCGACACCTGGTCGAGCGCCTTGACGATGGCCGCCGCCCCTTCACGGACCTCAACATCCACAACATCTGGGCGCTACTTACCGCCCGACGCCAACTCGCGCTCGACGCTCCCGCCGTCGGACGAACACTTGTTGAGCGCAGCACCGTTCTCCTCGACGGTGACTCAATCTCGGTGCAGTCCCGGCGCGAACTGACGTCTATCGTCTACAGCCTGCGCACTGATGGAATCACCGGCACAGGGGCGGGCAGATGAGCGACGATCACGGCGACGTCACGGGCGCCATGACCTTCATCTTCGAAGCAGGTGTCCTCAAACGCGCCGCCCGTACCGGCTGGTGGTTCGCCGGCGTCAAGCACCCCGAGTCGATCGCCGAACACTCGTTTCGCACTGCGCTCGTCGGGATGATGCTCGCCGCCATGGAGGGCGCCGACCCCGCCCGGGTGTCGATGATGTGCGTCCTGCACGACACTCAGGAAACCCGGATCACCGACATCCCGCACATCGCCAGGCGTTACCTCACCGCAGCGCCCAACACGGCCGTCACCGCCGACCAGGTCGCCGCCTGCCCACCAGCCGTCGCCGACACCATCACTGCCGCCGTCACCGAATACGAAGCCCAGGAGACGCTGGAGGCCGTCGTCGCCCGCGACGCCGACAAACTGGAGTGTCTCGTCCAAGCCGTCGAGTACCGCCATCAGGGCTTCGACAACGTCCAGCGCTGGATCGACAGTTCACGCGCTGCCCTCAAGACCGCTTCCGCGCAGCGCCTCGCCGACGCCGCGCTCGCGGGACAGCCACTCGCCTGGCTCACGTCCCCCTCATCGCAGGTGGAGCGTTCATAACGCGGGATGGCTCCGGCGCTCGTGTCGGTTCAGGTGGTCGCGGAACCAGTCGAGCGTGAAGCGGTGTGCGGCGATGCCGTAGTCGAGCGTGGCGCGTTGGTGGGTGGCGATGTCGCGGTGTTCCTCGGGGACTTCCTGGTCTCTGAGGTGCTTGTCGAGGGTCGAGAGTCTGGCGAGGTCGTTCTCGATGCGATCCGTGACGCGACGCAGCGCCGGTACGCGTTCGTCCGGCTCCAGCAGACCGAGGAAGTAGAGCCGGGACAGCGCCGCGGTTTCCAGATCGGCCCCGGTCAGCTCTCCCGTCATCCACGCGTGGAACTCCTGGCGACCCGCGTCGGTGACGCGGTAGACCTTCCGCCCCCGGCCGCCGGCTTCGGTGCTGGCGATCTCGATGAGCCCTCGGGTGAGCAGGGTGTCCAGCGCCCGTTTGATGCTGCCGGAGCTGGCGCTGTAGAAGAGCGCGACGCCGGCCTCGAATCCCTTGATGAGGTCGTAGAAGCTCTGCGGGGTGATCAGGAGCAGACCGAGGATCACGTGGGCCATGGGCCGAGTCTAAGCCGTTGCCTCTCGTAGACATGTCTAGTAGACATGTTTGGATCGGGAAGCAGGGAGACAAGGAGCGTCCATATGAGATCGCCACTGACCACCATCCCTGCCCACGACAATCACGCTCCCGCTGATGTCGACGCGCGGCTGAGGGGCCTGCTCGGGAATCTGGTCGCGCGACGCGGCGTACACCACGCCAACCTCGCCGTCGCCAGCGGCGACGGGAAGCTGCGCTGGTCGGCTGCCTGCGGGCCTGCCGACGCCCGCGATCAACCGGTGCGTCCCGACACCCCGTTCTTCATCGCCAGCGTCACCAAGCGGTTCATCATCACGCTGGTGTTGCAGGCGCACGAGCGCGGTGAACTCGACCTGTCCGCGCCGATCGGCAGCTACCTGCCGGCAAAGACGACCACCGGCCTGCATGTTCGTGGAGGAATCGACCGGACGTCGGCGATCACCGTGCGCCACCTCGCGAGTCACACGTCCGGCCTGCCCGACCACTTCGAGAGGCGTCGGGAGGGCCCCAGCCTGAATGAGCGCCTGGCCACCGGCCAGGATCTGGCCTGGACCTTCGAGGACACCATGCGGACCACGCGCGAGCAGCAGCGCCCGCACTTCGCGCCACAGGACCTCACCGCCGTACGGCAGAAGGCCCGCTACTCCGACACCGGCTTCCAGCTGCTCATCCGCATTCTGGAGACGGTGACCGGTCGGTCGTTCGCCGACCTGCTGACCCAACGGATCCGCGGCCCGCTCGACCTGACGCACACCTGGCTCCCCGGGGATCGCCCGCCGGATCCGGGGTCCCCACCGCCCTCGCCGCTCTACGCGAAGCAGCGCCGCGTGGAGGTGCCCTCGATGATCGAATCCTGCAACGACCTGTTCAGCACCACCGCCGATCTCCTCACCTTTCAGCGAGCGCTCCTCGGCGGTGCGCTCTTCCGTGACGCCCGCTCACGGGAGATGCTCAGCGAGCGGCGCAACCGGCTGCGCAACATCCCCGTCCTCCGGTACGGGCTGGGCACCATGTTCTTCACGGCCGGTCGGCTCGTGTCACCGGGGCGCCGCCCGGTGACGCTCGTCGGCCATTCCGGAGTCACCGGCACGTGGCTCTTCCATTGCCCGCAGCTCGACCTGCACCTGGTGGGCACCGTCGACCAGACCAGGGGCCAGGCCATTCCCTTCCGGGTGATGGCCCGGTGTCTGGGCGTCCTGCGAACATGAGGCGAGGACGACGACGACGCGCCGAACCTGAGCCAGGGTTAAGGTGATCTTGTAATTCCGGTCGGCAGCACCGCCGTCGCCGCGTCACCGACAGAAATCGAGGCAGCCAGTGCTCACCGTAGGCTCGGCGGACACGACCTCAGTGCCCGAGAGCGAGCGATTCGGTTACTGGCACGACCTGGTGGCGCGTGAGTCGGTCCCGATGCGGATCCACAGTGCCCACGCGGCGAACTTCCAGGCCCGCGCCGAGGTCATCAGTCTCGGTGAGATCGTGCTGTCGTCCTGGCAGTACCCCTCCCTGGACATGCAGCGCACCAGCACGTTCATCCGCCGCAGCGACCCCGAGATGTACGAGTTCGCGCTGCCGCTGTCCGGGCACGGCGGGGTGGAACAGGAGCGGCGGACGAACCTCTTCACGCCGGGGCAGTTCGCCGTCGTCGACACGTCGCGACCGCACCAGTCGTCGCATCAGGGGCGGTCGCGGCACGAGGGTCTGTTGACCACCCTGACGATCCTCGTGCCGCACGGCCTCGTACCGCTGCATCCCAACAAGATCGCGCAACTCCTCGCCACGAACATCTCCGCCGCCGAGGGGATGGGCGCGCTGCTCAGCAACTTCGTACACCAGGTGCTGACCCACCCGGAGCAGTACCAGGAGCGCGACGTTCCGCTCCTGGGCACCGTCGCCCGGGACCTCATCTCCGCGACGCTGGCCCAGCGCCTGGACCTCACCGAAGCCCTACCGACCGAGGTACGCGGGCACAGCCTGCGCGTGCAGGTCAAGGCGTTCATCGACGAGCACCTCGGCGACCCGAACCTCTCCCCCGGCACCGTGGCGGCCGCGCACCACGTCTCGCTCCGCAGCCTGCACCGGGCGTTCGAGGCCGAGGAGCAGACCGTCGCCGAGATGATCCGCATGAGGCGCCTGGACCGGTGCGCGCGCGACCTGCGCGATCCCCTGCAACGCGCGCGGCCCATCCACAGCGTCGCCGCCCGGTGGGGCTTCCCCTCCCAGGCCCACTTCAGCAGGGTCTTCACCGCGGCCTTCGGCATGTCTCCGCAAGCCTTCCGCAGCGACCCCTCGGCACCCGGTCGGCATCGCTGACGAGACCGATCAGCCGGTGCGGGTGCGCAGGCTCCGCGCCAGGGTGGGGATCATCACCGCCGCAGGCACCAGGTGCAGCCCGAGGAGGGCGGCGATGGTGGCGGCGTTCGCCCCGGAGATGAGGGGCGGGACCAACGAGACCACGGTCAGCGACACCGCCGTCCACACGAACCGATCGGAGGGGCGAGCGCTCCACCGGAGGAAAGCGGCGGCGATGACGACGCCGACCACCGAGAAGAAGCCGGTCACCACGGCGAACCCGGACAACGGGATCGTCTCGCCACCGTCGGGGACCTCGAAGTCGACGCCGACGGCCTGGGCGAGCGCAGCGGCGAGGGTGGTCGCCACCACCGCTGCGAGCGCGGCGACGAGACCGGTGCCGACGAGCCCACGGAATCGGTGGGTGGTCCGGCCCGGTGCCGGGCCGGTGACGACCCCGGTGCCATTGGTGCTGGTCATGGTCGTTCCTCCATCATTCGGTAACGGGGATACGGCGGGTGTCGACGGGCAGGTGGGCGTCGCGGCCCTGGGCGTGACGACGCGCACCCTCGCCGTACGACGGCCGGGGTTGCGCAGCGCGCGGACGCCGGTGCCACGGAGCCAGAACCCGGCGTCGCGGCCGAGGACCGGCCCGGGCTCGCCGTCGCGCAGCTCCAGCTGCACCCGCCCGTGGGTGACGACGCCGAACGCGTCGCGCCACTGCGTCGGGACCACGGCGACACGCGCGCCTCCGCGCAGCGTGAGCGTCCACATCGGGACTACTCCGTGCCGTCCGCCGGCAGTCGCTCCGGCAGCCCGAGCCGCGGGAACTGGTCGTCGTGGAACGTGAGGATCTCGGTGATCGCTCCGCCGGTGACGCGCAGGACGTCGAGCGTCAGCGGGAGGTACGCGCCCTCCTGCTTCCGCCACAGGTAGAAGGCGACCGCCGGCTGCCGGTTGACCGAGGTGGGGATCCCGCGCAGGCCCACCATGCCGACGAATCCGTCCTGCACCCAGTCGTTCACCACCGCGTCCCGGCCGACGTGCAGGCCCGGCGTGGGCGGCATCGAGCAGCGGACGTCGTCCCGCAGCATGCCAGCGAGCGTGTCGATGTCGGTGGCCACGCTGGCGTCGGTGAAGCGGCGCACCAGCTCGCGCGTCCCGGCGTCCTCCTCGCCGCCGGCCCAGTCCTGCCGCTCGGCGGGCAGGTGCTCCCGCATGCCGGCGCGGGCCCGCTGCAACGCGCTGTTCACCGAGTTGACGGAGTCGCCGAGGAGATCCGCGACCTCCTTCGCCGGCCAGCCGAGCACGTCGCGCAGGATCAGCACCGCCCGCGGGCGCGGCGCGAGGTGCTGGACCGCTACCACGTACGCCAGCTCGATCGTCTCCCGCGCCACGGCGACGGTCTCCGGCTCGTCCGCGTCACCAGCGGGCAGCTCGTCGAGCAGCCGGTCCGGGTAGGGCTGCAACCACAGCACCTCGCCGCCGGTCGCGGGCTCCGGCCGACGCTTGGCAAGCAGGTCCAGGGAGGCATTGGTGGCGATCCGGTACAACCAGGCCCGGAACGTCGACCGCCCCTCGAAGGTCTCCCGCCGCCGCCAGGCACGAAGGAAGGTCTCCTGCACGGCGTCCTCGGCGTCCTCGAACGACCCGAGCATCCGGTAGCAGTGCACGTGCAGCTCCCGCCGGTGCCGCTGCGCCAGCCCCGAGAACGCCGGCTCGTCGACCTCACCCAGACCGCTCACGCCCAGCTCCTTCAGCCGCGTGTCCGCACTCATCACGTCATCCTTCCGCCTCGTCATGTCCTGTCGTAGGTATGACGGGCGGGGACGCCACAACTCATCACCCGGGTCGGTCGGCGTGGCGAGCACGGCATTCCGGCAGCGGCCGCGACCGGGGTGACGAGGCGCTCCTTCCCCTTTGGGGGGTGCGCTGCGCATGGACGGCGCACCCCCGGGTTATGTCGCTGCCGTGGCTCAGGCCGGCGCTCCCGCCGTGGCCGGCGTCTGCTCGTCGGAACGCCGTGCCGCCTCGTCGGCGTCGTCGTGGTCATCGAGCATCGTGGCCTCGTCGAACGGGTCTTCTCCCTTGAGCACACCGACGGCCCGCTCCCGGTCGAACTCACCGGTCCAGGTCCCCACCAGCACCGTCGCCACGGCGTTGCCCGCGAAGTTGGTCAGCGCCCGGGCCTCGGACATGAACCGGTCGATGCCCACGATCAGCCCGACACCGTCGACCAGGTCCGGACGGTGCGACTGGAGCCCACCGGCCAGGGTCGCGATGCCCGCGCCGGTCACGCCCGCCGCACCCTTCGAAGCGATGATCATGAACAGCAGCAGCGACACCTGCTCGCCGATGGAGAGCGGGTTGCCCATCGCCTCGGCGATGAACAGCGACGCCATCGTCAGGTAGATCGCCGTCCCGTCCAGGTTGAACGAGTACCCGGTCGGCACCGTGATGCCCACGACCGGCTTGCTCACCCCGAAGTGCTCCATCTTCGCGATCAGCCGCGGCAGCGCCGACTCCGACGACGAGGTCGACAGGATCAGCAGGAACTCCCGGCCGAGGTACCGCAGCAGCGAGAAGATCGAGATCCGGGCCACGAACCAGAGCAGCGCGCCGAGGATCACCAGCACGAAGATCAGACAGGTCGCGTAGAAGCCCAGCATGATCTGGGCGAGGCTCTTGAGCGCGTCCACGCCGGTCGCGCCGACCACGGCGGCCATGGCACCGAACGCGCCGAGCGGCGCCAGCCACATGATCATCGCGAGGACCTTGAAGACGACGCGCTGGATGACGGCGATCGCGCCGAGCACCGGCTCACCGCGCCGGCCCATGGCCTGCACGGCGAAGCCGACCAGCAGGGCCACCAGCAGCGTCTGGAGCACCTCGCCCTCGGTGAGCGCGGACAACATCGTGGTCGGGATGATCCCGAGCAGGAACTCCGTCGTACCGGCGGCCTCGTCACCGGCCGCGGCCTTGCCCGCGCCGGCGAGGTCCGCGCCCAGGTTCAGGCCGGAGCCGGGGTGGATGAGGTTGCCGACGACCAGGCCGATGGCGAGCGCCACGGTCGACATGGTGAGGAAGTAGCCGAGGGCGAGGCCACCGACCTTCCCGACCTTCGCGGCCTGCCGGACGGACCCGACGCCGAGCACGATGGTGCAGAAGATGACCGGGCTGATCATCATCTTGATCAGGTTGACGAAGCCGGTGCCGATCGGCTTGAGTTCCTTGCCGAAATCGGGGGCGACCAGCCCAACCACGATGCCGGCGAGCACGGCCACGATGACAGCGATGTACAGGTAACGGGTACGGTCCCGGCGGACCGGGGGTGCCGGTGAGGTGGTGGATGCGGTGGTGTCCATGTCGACAATGTGAAGCGTGTCTCACCCGTTGACAGCCTTGCGGTCATTCTGTTCACCGCGAACGCGACAACGGCAGCGGCGCGACGAGGAGGTGGTGGAGGGTGGCCCGACGCCAGTGGAGCATCGCGGGGCAGCTCTTCGCCCTCCAGGCGGTGGTGGTGACGCTGCTCGTGCTGGCCGGGGCGGCGGGCGCCGTCTGGCTGGCCCGCAGCGACTCCCGCCAGGCCGCGCAGGAGGAGGTGCTCGCGGTGGCACAGACCGTGGCCGGCTCCCCCGACGTCCGCGCGGCCCTCACGACCGCCGACCCGGCCAGCATCCTCCAGCCGTACGCCGAATCGACCCGGGAGGCGACGGGCACCGACTTCGTGGTGGTGATGGCCCCCGACCGCACCCGTTTCTCGCACCCCACCCGGGAGCGGATCGGCGAGCCGTTCGTCGGCGACATCGGGCCCGCGCTGGCGGGCCGCGCGTTCACCACCACCAACGTCGGGACGCTCGGCGAGTCGGTGCGTGCGGTGGTTCCGGTGTACGACGAGCAGCGGCGCATCGTCGGTCTGGTCTCGGTGGGCATCACCACCCGCGCGATCGACCGTAAGCTGCTCGGCCAGTTGCCGGTGCTGTTCGGTGTCGCAGCACCGGCTCTGGCGCTCGCGGCGACCGGCTCCTGGCTGCTCAGCCGCCGACTGCGCCGCCAGACGCACGGGCTGGGGCCTGCGCAGATGACCCGGATGTACGAGTACTACGACGCGGTTCTGCACTCCGTCCGCGAGGGTCTCGTCGTGCTGACCACCGACCGGCGGGTGGCGCTGGTCAACGACGAGGGCCGCCGGCTGTTGGGGCTCGACGCGGACGCAACGGTGATCGACCAGCCGGTCGCCGGGATCGACCTGCCGCCGGCGGCGGCCGAGCTGCTCGGCTCCGGGCGCGACGCCCGCGACGAGCCGATCGTCGCCGGTGACCGGGTGCTCGTGGCCAACCAGCGGACCACCCGCTTCGAGGGCGCGGTGCTCGGCACCGTGCTGACCCTGCGCGACCAGACCGAGCTGCGCACGCTGGCCAGTGAGCTGGATTCGGTGCGCGCGCTCACCGAGGCGTTGCAGGCGCAGACCCACGAGTCGGCCAACCGGCTGCACACCGTGCTGACCCTGGTGGAGTTGGGCCGTGCCGACGAGGCCGTCCGGCTCGGCACCCGGGACCTGGCGCTCGCCCAGCAGCTCACCGACCGGGTGGTCGGCGCGGTGACCGAGCCGGCGTTGGCCGCGCTGCTGCTCGGCAAGTCCGCGCAGGCCGGCGAGCGCGGGGTGGACCTCATCATCGAGCCGGACTGCCGCCTCGACGACAGCCCTCTGCCGACCGGCGACCTGCTCACCGTGGTCGGCAACCTGGTCGACAACGCCCTGGAGGCGGTGGCCGGCACGCCCGCGCCCCGCCGGGTGCGGGTCTTCGTCGGCGCCATCGACGACGAGCTGGTGATCCGGGTCGCCGACAGCGGCCCCGGGCTGGCCCCGGAGCGGGTGTCAGACGCGTTCCGGCGCGGCTGGTCCACCAAGAGCACCGGCCGGGGCCTCGGTCTGGCGCTGGTCGGGCAGGTGGTCCGGCGGCACGGCGGCAGCGCCGAGGTGACCCGCTCGGACGACGGCGGCAGCCTGTTCACCGTCCGACTGCCCGGCGGAGGTGAGCGGTCGTGACCGACATCCGGGTGCTGGTCGTCGAGGACGAGCCGCTGCTGGCCGAGGCGCACTCCGCGTACACCGAACGGGTTCCTGGCTTCGTGGTGGTCGGCGTGGCGCACACGGCGCGGGCGGCGATGGCTGCCCTGCGCGCCAACGACAGCGGCGACGTCGACCTCGTACTCCTGGATTTTCGGCTGCCCGACCTGCACGGCCTGGACGTCTGCCGGGCGCTGCGCGCGGCCGGCAGCAGCGTCGACGTGCTCGCGGTGACCTCCGCGCGGGACCTGGCGGTGGTGCGCACCGCGGTGTCCCTCGGGGTGACCCACTACCTGCTCAAACCGTTCACGTTCGCCGCGTTCCGCGACAAGCTGGAGCGGTACGCGGACTACCGCGCGCAGGCCCTTGCCGACGGTGAGGTGGCCGCCCAGCACGACGTGGACCGGATGTTCGCCACCCTGCGCGGCACCGCCGGGCACAGCCTGCCCAAGGGGCTCGACGCGCAGACCCTCAACCGGGTACGCGCCGCCCTCACCGACGGGACCGGCGCCCAGGCGGGGCTGTCCGCGACCGAGGTGAGCGGGCTGACCGGCATCTCCCGGGTGACCGCCCGCCGCTACCTGGAGTATCTGGTGACCGTGGACCGGGCTGCCCGCAGCCCTCGCTACGGCACCCCCGGCCGCCCCGAGGTCGAATACCGCCCCCGGTGAGCGCCCCCACGCTCTCCTAGCGTCGATCATGGAGTTGTGGTGCCTCGCACATGGAGCATCAGGGGACATTGCTCCCACCACCACTCCATGATCGACGCCTACTGTCGCCGGCAGCCTCCGAGACGCGCCCTCAGGCGATCTGACGAAGGTCGTCGCCGTAGTCGAAGATGATCCGCATACGGGCGCCGAGCGCTCGTGCATATCGGCTCAACGTCGCGACCTCGTTGGCCTCCAGATCACCGTTCTCGATCTGGCTGACCCTGCCGGGCGTGACACCCATCAGCTCGGCCACCTGCCGCTGGGTCAGGCCCAGCCGCTTCCGCTCTTCGGCAAGATGGAACGCGCTGATCCACGCCTCGGTACGTGCACGTTCTACGTCGAGCGCTTCATCGGCCCCATCGTGCAGCTCAGCCCGGATGTCGTTCCAGTCATGGAAGTCGCTCATCAGCTCTCCCTCCGTTTCCTCTCGAAGGCAAGCCAGCTCTCATACGCAATCTCAGCCACTGGAATCGCCCTGTCGTACCACCGATTCCAATCTCCCGCCTTGTTACCGGCCACCAGGAGCACGGCCTGGGACCATGGATCGAAGACGAACAGCATGCGAACGGCGACGTCTCTTCCAGATCTCGGTCGCAGTTCCTTGAGATTGCTGATGGTCGAACCCCTCAGGGTGTCGACCAGCGGACGGCCCAGTCCCGGACCGGTCTCCGCGAGCATGTCGATCGCCACGTTGACGGAGCGGTACGTCGCCAGGTCGGTCTCTCGCATGGATCGCAACCAGTCGCGGACATCCGTTGTTGTCCTGATCGCCCAGCGACGTGGCGGCTCATGAGACATGGGCCAACTATAGCCTGACCTATACACCGAGCGCCGCACCCTATTGCGGTGGCGGGACGAAGATCCGTTGTTAGACTTGGCCGAGTTGGGTTAGTGGCACGACCAGGGAGACCAGACATGGCGGGTGACGACGACATCTCCGGGTGAGACCGGATGTGTTCGGCCATCGGTTCGGCGCGCGTAGGCGCAGCCGCCGAGGCCATGCCGTCGTTCCACCGGTTCCCGTTGTCGTCGGGCGGCCTAGGCGCGCCCACCCACCCTTTGAGGTCATTCGCATGTCTGATGCGTTCATCGTCTGCTCGAATCTGTCCTTCTCCTGGCCGGACGACACCCCGGTCTTCTCGGAGTTGTCCTTCACCGTCCCCGGAGGGCGCACCGGCCTGGTCGCGCCCAACGGTGCCGGCAAGAGCACCCTGCTGCGGCTGATCGCCGGGGAGCTGCGGCCCAGTGGCGGCAGCGTCACCGTCGACGGCCTGCTCGGTTATCTCCCGCAGACCCTGCCGCTGGTCGGCGACCTGACCGTGGCGCAGGTGCTCGGTGTCGCCGAGCGGATCGCGGCCCTGCACGCCATCGAGGCCGGTGACGCCAGCGAGGCGCACTTCGCCACGATCGGCGACGACTGGGACATCGAGGAGCGCAGCCGCGCCGAGCTGGACCGCCTCGGCCTCGGTGAGCTGTCACTCGACCGGCGGCTGCACACCCTCAGCGGCGGCCAGGTGATCTCCCTCGGTCTGGCGGCGCAACTGCTGCGCCGCCCGGACGTGCTGCTGCTCGACGAGCCGACCAACAACCTGGACCTGGAGGCTCGGCACAAGCTCTACGACGTGCTCACCGACTGGTCCGGCTGCCTGCTGCTGGTCAGCCACGACCGGGAGCTGCTGGACCGGATGGACCGCATCGCCGAGCTGGACCGCGGCGAGATCCGCTGGTACGGGGGCAACTTCACCGCGTACACCGAGGCGGTGCAGGCCGCGCGGGAGGTGGCCGAGAGCAACCTGCGCAACGCCGAGCAGGAGGTCAAGCGGGAGAAGCGGGAGATGCAGCAGGCCCGGGAGCGGGCCGACCGGCGAGCCAGCAACGCCTCGAAGAACCTGAAGAACGCCGGCCTGGCGCGGATCGTGGCCGGTGGGCTGAAGCGCAGCGCGCAGGAGTCGGCGGGCCGGGCGCAGGAGACCCACTCCAACCGCGTCGGTTCGGCCCAGGCGCGCCTCGACGAGGCCGGCCGGGCGGTACGCGACGAGGACAAGATTACCGTGGACCTGCCGGACACCACCGTCCCGGGCGGACGCACGGTCTTCTCCGGGCAGGGGATGCGGGCCCGCTTCGACGACCGGGAGCTGTTCGGCGGTGACGGCGCCGACCTGGTGATCCGGGGGCCGGAGCGGATAGCGCTCACCGGGGCGAACGGCGTGGGCAAGTCGACCCTGCTGCGCCTCGTCAACGGTGATCTCGAACCGGCCGGCGGCGAGCTGAAGCGCGGCGACGGGCGGATCGCGTACCTGTCGCAGCGGCTGGACCTGCTGGACCTCGACCGCACGGTGGCGGAGAACTTCGCCGCGTACGCGCCGAGCCTGCCGGACGCGCAGCGGATGAACCTGCTCGCCCGGTTCCTCTTCCGGGGTTCCCGGGTGAACCTGCCCGTCGGGGTGCTCTCCGGCGGTGAGCGGCTGCGCGCGACCCTCGCCTGTGTGCTCTGCGCCGAGCCGGCGCCGCAACTGCTGCTGCTCGACGAGCCGACCAACAACCTGGACCTGGTCAGCGTCGCCCAGTTGGAGAGTGCGCTGTCCGCGTACCAGGGGGCGTTCGTGGTGGTCAGCCACGACGAACGGTTCCTCGCCGAGATCGGCGTGCAGCGCTGGTTGCGGCTGGCCGACGGCCAGTTGCGGGAGATCAGCGCCCCCGACCGGGGTTGAGCGTGGTGGTCCGGCCGGCGCACGCCGGCCGGACCGCTGACCCGGTCAGCTCACGTTGGCCGGGCCGAGGACGCTCTTCAGGTCACCCATCAGCGCGGTCGTCGCCGCCACCCGGAACGGGCCGAGCCGCAGGGTGGTGGTGCGACCACCGTTCTGGAGTTTGACGTGCACCTCGGTGTCGCCGGGGTGCAGCACCAGGGTTTCCTTCAGTTTCTCCACCAGTGGCGGTGTGCAGCGGTGCACCGGGATGGTGAGGGTGACGGGCTTGTTGGTGGCGCTGGTGCTGACGTCCGGCATGGACATGTCCATCGCCATGATCCGTGGGGTGTCGTCGCGGCGGTCCACCCGACCCTTGACGACCACGATGGCGTCCTCGGCGATGTACTGCCCGATCACCTCGTAGGTGTTGGGGAAGAACAGCGTCTCGACCCCACCGGCCAGGTCCTCCAGGGTGGCCGAGGCCCAGGCACGGCCCTGCTTGGTGACCCGGCGCTGCACCCCGGACAGGATGCCGGCGAGGGTGACCACCGCCCCGTCGGGCACCGCGCCGTCCTCGGCCAGGGACGCGATGGTGGTGTCGGCCGCCGCGCCGAGGATGTGCTCCAGGCCGAACAGCGGGTGGTCGGAGACGTACAGGCCGAGCATCTCGCGCTCGAAGGCCAACTTGTCGCGCTTGTCCCACTCGCTGTCACCGATGACCGGCATCACCGTCGTGCTGCCGGTGTCGGCGTCACCGAAGCCGGCGCCGAAGAGGTCGTACTGGCCGACCGCCTCCTTGCGCTTGACATCGGCGTACGCGTCGATGGCGTCCGCGTGCACCGCGAGCAGACCCTTGCGGGGGTGGTTCAGCGAGTCGAACGCGCCAGCCTTGATCAGGGATTCGATCGTCTTCTTGTTGCAGACGACCGCGTCCACCTTGGACAGGAAGTCGTAGAAGTCGGCGTAGTCGCCCTTCTCCTCCCGGCACCGCATGATCGAGGCGACCACGTTCGCGCCGACGTTGCGCACGGCGGCGAGGCCGAAGCGGATGTCCTTGCCGACCGGGGTGAACGGCCCGGCCGAGGTGTTCACGTCCGGTGGTAGCACCTGGATGCGCATCCGGCGACACTCGGCCAGGTAGAGCGCCATCTTGTCCTTGTCGTCGCCGACACTGGTCAGCAGCCCGGCCATGTACTCGGCCGGGTAGTGCGCCTTCAGGTACGCCGTCCAGTAGGAGACCAGACCGTACGCGGCGGAGTGCGCCTTGTTGAAGGCGTAACCGGCGAAGGGCACCAGGACGTCCCACACCGCCTGGATCGCCTCGTCGGAGTAGCCGCGCTCGCGGCAGCCGTCCCGGAAGGGGATGAACTCCTTGTCGAGGATCTCCTTCTTCTTCTTACCCATGGCCCGGCGCAGCAGGTCCGCCTGACCGAGGGTGTAGCCGGCGAGGATCTGCGCGGCGCGCTGCACCTGCTCCTGGTAGACGATCAGGCCGTGGGTGGGCTCCAGGATCTCCCGAAGCGGCTCCTCCAACTCCGGGTGGATCGGCGTGATCTCCTGGAGCTTGTTCTTGCGCAGCGCGTAGTTGGTGTGCGAGTCGACGCCCATCGGGCCGGGCCGGTACAGCGCCAGGACGGCGGAGATGTCCTCGAAGTTGTCCGGCTTCATCAGCCGCAGCAGCGAACGCATCGGCCCACCGTCGAGCTGGAACACGCCCAGGGTGTCGCCGCGCGCCAGCAGCTCGTAGGCCGCCGGGTCGTCCAGCGGCAACCCCAGCAGGTCGAGCTTCAGGCCGTGGTTGAGCTCGATGTTCTTGACCGCGTCGTCGATGATCGTCAGGTTGCGCAGGCCGAGGAAGTCCATCTTCAGCAGCCCGAGCGACTCGCAGGTCGGGTAGTCGAACTGCGTGATGATCGCCCCGTCGGCGTCCCGGCGGGTCAACGGGATGTGCTCGATGATCGGCTCGGCGGACATGATGACGCCGGCGGCGTGCACACCGGTCTGCCGGATCAGCCCCTCGATGCCCTTGGCCGTGTCGATCACCTTGCGGACGTCCGGGTCGGAGTCGTACAGGCCGCGGATCTCGCCGGCCTCTGCGTAGCGGGGGTGCTTGGTGTCGAAGATGCCGGTGAGTGGGATGTCCTTGCCCATCACGGCCGGCGGCATCGCCTTGGTGATCCGGTCGCCGACCGCGTACGGGAAGCCGAGGACCCGGGCCGAGTCCTTGATCGCGGCCTTCGCCTTGATCGTGCCGAAGGTGGCGATCTGGGCGACCTTGTCCTCACCCCACTTGTCGGTGACGTACTTGATCACCTCACCGCGCCGACGCTCGTCGAAGTCGATGTCGACATCCGGCATCGAGACGCGCTCGGGGTTGAGGAACCGCTCGAAGATCAGACCGTGCTGGATCGGGTCGAGGTCGGTGATGCCCAGCGCGTACGCGACGAGCGAGCCGGCGGCGGACCCACGACCCGGACCCACCGAGATGCCCTGGCTCTTGGCCCACTGGATGAAGTCGGCGACCACGAGGAAGTACGACGGGAAGCCCATCTGGTTGATGACGCCCAGCTCGTACTCGGCCTGGACGACATGCCCCTCCGGGATGCCGTTCGGGTAGCGACGGGCCAGGCCGGCGAACGTCTCCTTGCGGAACCAGGACTCCTCGGTCTCCCCCTCGGGCACCGGGAAGCGGGGCATCAGGTTGTGGAACTCGAACATCCCGGCCGGGTCGACCTTCTCGGCCACCAGCAGGGTGTTGCGGCAGCCCTCCTGCCACAGCTCCGACGAGTCCACCGCGCGCATCTGGTCGGCGCTCTTGATGAAGTAGCCGCCACCCTCGAACCGGAACCGGTTCGGGTCGTCGATGTTGCTGCCGGTCTGCACACAGAGCAGCACGTCGTGGGCGGTGGCCTGCGCCTCGTGGGTGTAGTGCGAGTCGTTCGTGACCACCGGCGGGATGTCCAGTTTGCGGGCGATCTCGGTGAGCCCCTCACGGACCCGGCTCTCGATGGAGAGGCCGTGATCCATGATCTCCAGGAAGTAGTTGTCCTTGCCGAAGATGTCCTGGTAGCTCGCGGCGACCTTGAGCGCCTCGTCGAACTGGCCCAGCCGCAGCCGGGTCTGCACCGCGCCGGACGGGCAGCCGGTGGTGGCCATGATCCCCTCGGCGTGCTCGGCGATCAGCTCCATGTCCATCCGGGGCCACTTGACGTAGTGCCCCTCCATGGACGCGCGCGAGTTGAGGGTGAACAGGTTCTTCAGGCCCCGCGCGTTCTTCGCCCACATCGTCTTGTGGGTGATCGCGCCGTTACCGGAGATGTCGTCGCTCTTCTGCTCCGGCCGACCCCACTTGACCCGCGCCTTGTGGTAGCGCGACTCCGGTGCCACGTACGCCTCGACGCCCAGGATTGGGGTGATCCCGGCGGCCATCGCCTGGTTGTAGAAGTCGTTCGCGCCGTGCATGTTGCCGTGGTCGGTGATCGCCACGGCGGACATACCGAGCCGCTTGGCCTCGGCGAACAGGTCCTTGAGGCGGGCCGCTCCGTCGAGCATCGAGTATTCCGTGTGCACGTGCAGATGCGCGAACGAATCGGCCATGCCTGGCGCCCCCCGGCGGTGTGGATCTTGTT
This sequence comes from Micromonospora cabrerizensis, assembly GCF_022230955.1. Taxonomy (GTDB): domain Bacteria; phylum Actinomycetota; class Actinomycetes; order Mycobacteriales; family Micromonosporaceae; genus Micromonospora; species Micromonospora cabrerizensis. The sequence goes on along the minus strand of NZ_JAKKFI010000093.1, from coordinate 28,138 downwards.
GGTCGGAGCCGACCGGGACCTACCCTACCGAGGTGATCTCGGCGGCTCCACCGTCCGCGCCGAGGGTGGTGGCCCGCGTCTCCCCGCCGGGAGAACAAGCCTAGGCTCAGCAGCATGGCGAGGTACTACGACGTGCACCCGGAGAACCCCCAGCCCCGGATCATCGGCCAGGTCGCCGACCTGATCCGCGGTGGTGGGCTGGTCGCCTACCCGACGGACTCCTGTTACGCGCTGGGCATCCAGCTGGGCAACCAGGACGGGCTGGACCGGATCCGTCAGATCCGCCACCTCGACGACCGGCACCACTTCACGCTGGTCTGCCGGGACTTCGCGCAGCTGGGCCAGTTCGTCCAGATCAGCAACTCGGTCTTCCGGCTGGTGAAGGCGTCCACCCCGGGCAGCTACACGTTCATCCTGCCGGCCACCCGCGAAGTGCCGCGCCGGATGTTGCACCCGAAGAAGCGCACCGTCGGTGTCCGCGTACCCCGGCACACCGTCACCCAGGCGCTGCTGGCCGAGCTGGCCGAGCCGCTGGTGTCGAGCACCCTGCTCCTGCCCGGCGACGACGAGCCGATGACCCAGGGGTGGGAGATCAAGGAGCGGCTCGACCACCAGCTCGACGCGGTGCTCGACGCCGGCGACTGCGGCAAGGAGCCGACGACCGTGATCGACCTGTCCGGTCCGGAGCCGGAGATCCTGCGCCGGGGCGCCGGAGACGTGTCCCGGTTCGAGTAGCGGGTCGGGTGCCGGACCGAACCGGGGCGTGACGGCGTCACCGGTCGTACGCTCGGGGATCGGCACCGGCGAGCATTGGACACCCGGCATGCCCGACGCGGACGACGTCGACGCCCTGGCCCGGTCCGCCGCGCACGGCGACCCGGCGGCACTGGACGCCCTGCTGCTGGCGGTACGCCCCGAGGTGCTGCGGCTGTGCGCACGGTTCCTGCCCAACCGGGAGGACGCCGAGGAGGCCTGCCAGGACACCCTGCTGGCGCTGGCCAACGGCATCACCCGGTTCGAGGGGCGCTCCTCGTTCCGCACCTGGCTGCACCGGCTGGCCGCCAACCGGGCCCGCTCGACGTACCGCACGCTGCGCCGCCGCTGGCGGGTGGAGGCCGGCGGCGTACCCGTCCCCGAGCAGGCCGACCCGCGACGGACCAGCGTGGTCGCGGGCACCCGCCTCGACCTGCTCGACGCCTTCGACGCGGTCCGCCCCGACCTCGCCGAGGTGGTGGCCCTGCGCGACGTGCTCGGGCTGAGCTATCCCGAGATCGCGGCGCTGCTCGACGTACCGGTGGGCACGGTGAAGTCCCGGCTGCACCTGGCCCGGCGGCAGGTCCGGCAACGACTCGGCGCCACATGAGCCCCGCCGCACGCCGCCGCGCGGTCCGCCGGCTCCGCGCCGGTGTCGTCGCCGCCGTGGCCGCCGTGACGGTCGCGGCCTGCGGCGCCGACGCGGTCGCGCCGCTGCCCGTGCAACCACCCGCGGAGTCCCGACCGGCGCCGACCCCCTCGGCGGTCCCCGCGCCCGCCGCGTCGCCGTCCCGACCGCCGCCGACCAGCAGGCGTCCGATCGCGGCACCGCCCGCACCGACCACCAGGGGTACGCCGCAGCACCCGGCCGCCACGTCGACGGGGCCGACCACGAGCTGCCAGGGCGCCGTGCGCTACGACCTGCCGCTGGCCGAGACCGAGCTTGCGCTGCTGCGGTCCCTCTGCTTCGCCACCGGCGCGGTGCTGCGGATCCAGGGCATCGGCCCCGGCCTGGTCACCGTGGACCGCCCGGAGCTGGTCTCGCAGCACTACGAGGCCGGCGTGGTGGACATCCGGTTCGTCCGCCCCGGCACCGTCGACGTCACGATCCCCCAGGAGGACCGGGAGCACGTCATCACGGTGGTGGTCCGCTAGTCGCCGGGTCGCGGTCGACGTCACCGGGCAGGTTCGCGCGCACGGCGGCGGCCCGTCACCGCACCCGCACGCCGCCGAGCAACGTGTCCACGAAGTCGGGCGCAGCGTTCGCCGGTGGCACGATCTGCACGTACACCAGGCCGGCGCGGTTGGCGGGCAGCCCGGCCGACTCGACGATCCGCGGCCGGCCCCGGTCGCAGCGGTACGCCACCACGGTCCACTCGACGCCCGCCTGCCGGGTGGTGCGCGCCGGCGCGGAGACACAGTCCCCGTGTGTGCGCTCGGCCAGGAAGCCGGCCGGCGTGGTGCGCGCCGCCGTGCTGGCGGAGACTCCGACGAACGCGCCGGGCACCTCGGGGTCGGCGGCCCAGCGGCGGGGCTGCGGCGACATCACCAGCGCCGGTTCCGCCTCGCCGTCGGCGTCGTACTGACCGGCCCAGGTCGCGCCGGTGGCCGACCAGCCCTCGGGCAGCGACACGGTCAGCGGACCGGCGGTGTGGGTGTCCCGATCGGCCCCGGCGCCGCCGGGCTCGGCGCCCACCACGGTGACGGCGGCGACGGCCGCCCCGGCCAGCAGCAACCGGTACGGGCGACGGGCCACCGGCGACGACTGCCGGACGGGATCGGTGGCCCGGTCGAGCGCGGCGTGCAGGGCTGCGGCGTCCGGATGCCGGTCGGCCGGCCGGTGTGCGGTGGCCCGGACGAGCACCGCCGCCACCCGCGCCGGCACGCCGTCGCGCAGTCGCAGGGTGCCGGCCGGTCTGGGTCGGTCGGGCCCGAGGCCGTGGGGATCGGCGGCCAGCAGCCGGATCCCGAGCCGTCCGAGCCCGTACACGTCGGCGCGGGTGTCGATCACCGCGCCCGGGTCGTCCTGCTCCGGTGCCATGTAGCCGGGGGTGCCGGCCCGGGCGGTGAGGCCGGACGCGGCGGCGAGCGCCTTGGCGAGACCGAGGTCGGCGATCAGCACCCGTTCGGCACCTGTGGCCGCCCCGGTGGGCTCGGCGGCGGAGGCGTTCCCGGTGGGTTCCGCGCCGGCAGAGTGGAACAGGATGTTGCCGGGAGTGAGGTCGCGGTGCACGACGCCGTGCCGGTGCAGCACGCTCACACCCGCGCAGATCTCACCGAACAGGCGCAGCGCCGCCGGCACGCAAATCTCACCAAGAGCCAGCCGGTCGCGCAGGCTGCCCCCGTTCGCCCAGGCCAGCACGGCGTACGGGCGTCCGTCGGGCAACTCACCGACGGCGTGCACGCGGACCAGCCGCTCGTGCTCCAGTCGGCGCAGCAGCCGGGCCTCGTCGCGGAAGCGTTCCCGGACCCGCAGGTCGTGGCTCCAGTTCTCGGCCAGCACCTTGATCGCCACGTACCCGTCGAGCAGTGGGTCGTAGCCCAGCCAGACGGTCGCGAACGACCCGACACCCAGCAGCCGCTCGATGGCGTAGGGCCCGATCCGTTGCGGAGCCGTCACCGCGTCACCCCCGGCCAGCACGGTCGGTCGGCGTCTCTCTGCACAGTAGACCGGGCCGGTCGGAAAGCCGACGAACCGTTGGGCCGGGCGCGGTGACTAACAGGGCAGAGACCATCACCGAAGGAGCGCACGATGAACCGACCCTCGATCCTCCTCACCACTGCCGCGCTGGCGCTCGGCACTCTCGTTCCACTGGTCGGCGCCGGTCCGGCGTCGGCGGCTCCGGTGTCCGGCGGCAGCACACCGGCATCGGCGCGCGGACCGCTCGCCACCGCCGCGGTCACCGGGCACAGCCACCCGCAGGTGCTCGGCGTCGGCGGTGCCGGGGCGTACCGGATCGGTGCCAGCCTGGCGGCGCTCACCGCGGCCGGTCGCATCGGCTGGACGGCGCCGGCCTGTGGCGGGGTGGTGCACACCGGCGTGACCGGTTCCTGGGCCGGCGTGCTCATCCTGGCCTTCCGCGACGGCCGGCTGGTGGAGGTCGGTACGGCCACCGCGCCGCCGCGGTCCCCCGCCGGAGCGACGGTCGGCATGTCCTTCGCCGAGTTGGAGGCCATCTACGGCCGGCGGGGTTCGCTGATCCGCAACGACGCGGGGGACGCCGAGGCGTACCTCGTGCGGGTCGGTTCGAGGGTCGAGCTGTTCACCGGGCACCCGATCCGGCCGGGCGTGGGCTACTTCCAGGTCGGGCCGGCCAGCTTCGTCGAGCGGAACTTCCGGCAGGGCTCGACCTGCTGATCCGTGTCGGAATCTCGGGGCGTCCGGTCCGTGGCGGGCGCCCCGAGTGCTGCCCGGCGCGGCCACCCACCCCATGGGTCTGTGGGCGGCACGATGATGTCTCTGTAGACAACACTGTGTGGCACACAGTATGGTGTGACACATGGTTAGCGAGGACGTTCTACGGACGCACCTACAGGAGTTGCGTCGAGGCACCGTCGTGGTGGCCAGCCTGGTCGCGTTGCGCCGACCGGACTACGGCTACGCACTGCTGCAACGGCTCACCGACCACGGCTTTCCGGTCGACGCCAACACGCTCTACCCGCTGCTGCGCCGCCTGGAGGACCAGGGGCTGCTGACCAGCGAGTGGAACACCGAGGAGAGCCGGCCGCGCAAGTTCTACCGGACCAGCGACGAGGGCGAGTCGATGCTGACCCGACTCCTCGACGATCTCGCCGCCGTACAGACCTCCATCACCGGGCTGATCCAAGGAGTGGACCGATGAACACCCTGACCGACCGCTACCTCGCCGCCACCCTGCGTTCGGTGCCCGCCCAGCGTCGGGACGAGATCGCCAGCGAGCTGCGGGCCTCCATCGACGACATGATCGAGGGTCGGACCGATGGAGGGCAGGACGCCACCACCGCCGAGCGGGCGGTGCTCACCGAGTTGGGCAACCCCGACGTGCTGGCCGCCCGGTACGCCGACCGCCGGCTCCAGCTCATCGGCCCGACCTACTACCTGGTCTGGCTGCGGCTGCTGAAGCTGCTGCTCAGCTTCATCCCGGCGCTCGTCGGCACCATCGTCGCCGTCGTCGACGTCGCCGAGGGCCAGGGCTTCGGCGCCATCGGGTCCGGCATCGTCGTCGCCCTGCACGTGGCCGTGCACATCGGGTTCTGGCTCACCCTGACCTTTGCGATCATCGAACGCTCCCAACAGAACGTGGACCTTCCGGACTGGACGGTCGACCAGCTGCCCGACGTCCCGGCACACCGCGACATCTCCCTCGCCGACACCATCGCGTCGGTGGTCATGCTGGTGGTCACCATCGCCTACCTGCCGTTTCAGCACTACCGGTCCTGGGTCCACGACACCGACGGCGACAACATTCCGGTCCTCGACCCGACGCTCTGGTCGTTCTGGCTGCCGGCGCTGATCGTCGTCCTGCTCGGCAGCCTGGTGTTCGAGATCGTCAAGTACCGGGTCGGGAGTTGGAACTGGGCGCTGTTCGGCACCAAGGCGCTGCTCAACCTCGCGTTCTCGGTGCCGCTGGTGTGGCTGGCGCTCTCCGACCGGCTGCTCAACCCGGCACTGGGCGAGCGACTGAGCTGGCTGGCCGAGGCGGACAACCGCAACCTCCTCGGGCTCGCCATCGCGGTGGGCACGGCCGCGATCGTGGTCTGGGACCTGATCGACACCGGCCTGAAGACGCGCCGCCAGACGGCGTGAGCGACACGTGACACGGCGGCCCGACGCGTACCCCGCGTCGGGCCGCCGCCCGTCGGTGCTACCGGGCCGGCGCCGGCCCGCCCGGTAGACGGGCACCGGGGGTGCCGTGGCATCGTTCCTGGATGACCACGGCATCGCGAGAGGACTGGCGTCGCCCCGGCCCGACGGCCGAGCAGCGCCGCGTGGACCTCTGGCTCGGCCTCGGGGTGACCGCGCTGGCCCTGGTGAGCCTCACCCTGGCCCGCAGCACCGGAGCGTTCATGCTGGGTCCGCCGCCGTCCGGGCCGGAGCAGCTGTTCTGGACCGTCGCGGTGACCCTGCCGCTGGTCTGGCGACGGCGCTGGCCGGCCGCGACCCTGCTGATCATCTCGGTGGCGTTCATCGCCGCGCAGGCGCGGTCTGCCCCGGAGACCCAGTTCTCCGCGTGGGCCCTGTTCTGCGCCCTCTACACGGTGGGCGCCTGGGGACAGGACCGGCAACGGTCCCGCCGGCTGCGGATCGGCGTGATCGCCACGATGTTCGCCTGGTTGGGGATCTACTACGCGGTGACCATCGACCACATCCCGCCCGGCGCCTTCGCCGACGCCGTCGGGCCGGTGCCACCGGTGCTCGCCGCGATGGTCACCGGCGTCCTGGTCAACGTGCTGGTCTTCGGTTTCGCGTACTTCTTCGGCGAGACGGCCTGGGTGGCCGCGCGCCGCGAGCACGAGCTGCGGACCCAGGCCGAGGACCTGCGCCGGTCGCAGGCCGAGGCCCGGGAACGGGCGGTGCTCGGCGAACGGGTCCGGATCGCCCGGGAGTTGCACGACGTGGTCGCCCACCACGTGTCGGTGATGGGGGTGCAGGCGTCCGCCTGCCGCCGGGTGTTCGACCGCGACCCGGGCAAGGCCCGCACGGCACTCACCGCCATCGAGCAGAGCGCCCGCACCGCCGTCGACGAGCTGCGTCGGATGCTCGGCGTGCTGCGGGCCTCCGCCAGCGCCGACGCCGAGCCGCCGGCGGCCGGCGGCGTCGAACGGATCGGCGAGCTGGTCGAGCGGGCCCGAGCCGCCGGCCTGACGGCAACCCTCGGGGTGTACGGCGACGCGGTCGCGTTGCCCGAGTCGGTCTCGCAGGCCGCCTACCGGGTGACACAGGAGGCGGTGACGAACACCCTGAAGCACGCCGGGGCGAACGTGGTGGACGTGCGGGTCCGGTACCTGGCGCGCGAGGTGGAGGTCGACGTGACCGACGACGGACGGGCCGGGCGCGGGGCCGACACCCTGGGGCTGGGCCTGATCGGAATGCAGGAACGGGTCACCGCACACGACGGCGACCTGGAGGCCGGGCCGCGCTCGGGTGGCGGTTGGCGGGTACGCGCCCGTTTCCCACTGCCGGCACCGGCGGACCCGCCGGTCGGCGCGCAGCGAACGCCGGGCGACGAGCGGCAGCCGGCCGTCGACACGACGCTCTCGGCATGAGCGCCGCACCAGCCGGCGCGACGTCGGCCGAGGTTCCGACCGTCCGGGTGCTGCTCGCCGACGACCAGCACCTCGTCCGCACCGGCTTCCGGGTCATCCTCGAGGTGGAGGACGACATCGAGGTGGTCGGCGAGGCCGCCGACGGCGAACGGGCCGTCGCCATGACCCGAGCCACCCGCCCGGACGTCGTACTCATGGACGTGGAGATGCCCGGGATGGACGGCCTGGAGGCCACCCGGCAGATCACCGCCGACGGGCCCGCTGGGCCGGCGGTGCTGATCCTCACGACCTTCGACCGCGACGACTATCTCTTCGCCGCGCTGCGGGCCGGGGCCAGCGGCTTCCTCCTCAAGAACGGCACCCCGGAGGAGCTGATCGAGGCGATTCGCGTGCTGGCCAGGGGCGACGGCCTGCTCGCCCCGGAGATCACCCGGCGGGTGATCTCCACGTTCGCCCGTCCCGGTGACCCGGCGGGCACCGCCCACCGGGGCCCGGACGCCGACGCCGCGCTGGCCGGGCTGACCCCACGCGAACGGGAGGTGCTGGTGCTGCTCGCCGGCGGGTCGAGCAACGCGGAGATCGCCGCGAGCATCCACCTGGGCGAGGCGACGGTGAAGACGCACGTGAGCCGGGTGCTGGCCAAACTGGGCCTGCGCGACCGGGTCCAGGCGGTGGTGTTCGCGTACGAGAACGGGGTGGTCCGGCCCGGCGGGTGACCATCGTCCGCCGCAGGGCGGACCCACCCGGTCAGCCGTCGGACGGACGGCGTGGCGCCGCATTCGATCTAGCGTGGGTACGTGACCAGAACGCTTCGCCTCGACGGCGTCGACCGCAGTTTCGGCGACCGGCAGGTACTCAAGAACGTGTCCTTCGAGGTGGCCGCCGGCCGGATGACCGGCTTCGTGGGCGCCAACGGCGCCGGCAAGACCACCACCATGCGGATCATCCTGGGTGTGCTCTCCGCCGACGCCGGCGAGGTGAGCTGGGGCGGCACGCCCCTGACCCGGCAGGACCGCCGGCGCTTCGGTTACATGCCGGAGGAGCGCGGCCTCTACCCGAAGATGACCACCCGCGAGCAGGTCGCCTACCTCGGGCGGCTGCACGGCCTGGACGCCGCCGCGGCACGGCGTGCCACCGACGCGCTGCTGGAACGCGTCGGGCTCGGTGAACGCGGGGACGACCTCCTGGAGACGCTGTCGCTGGGCAACCAGCAACGTGCGCAGATCGCGGCCGCGCTGGTGCACGACCCCGAGGTGCTGGTGCTCGACGAGCCGTTCTCCGGCCTCGACCCGCTGGCCGTGGAGAACATCGTCACCGTGCTGCGGGAGCGGGCCTCGGCCGGGGCGCCGGTGCTCTTCTCCAGCCACCAGCTCGACGTCGTGGAGCGCCTCTGCGACGACCTGGTGATCATCGGGGACGGGGTGATCCGGGCCGCCGGCAGCCGGCAGCAGCTGCGCGACTCGTACACCGTGCCCCGCTACGAGCTGGTGGTGGACGGCGACGCCGGCTGGGTACGCGACCACCCCGGGGTGACCCTGGTCGAGCTGGACGGCCCCCGAGCGGTCTTCGACCTGCCGGCCGGCACCGACGACCAGCCCGTCCTCCAGGCGGCCCTCGCCCGCGGCCCGGTCCGCGCCTTCCGACCGGTCAGCCCCTCGCTCACCGAGATCTTCCGAGAGGTCACCCAGTGAACGTCACCCAGGCCGCCCGGCTGGTCGCCGAACGCGAGATCCGCGTCAAGCTCCGCGACCGCACCTTCCTGTTCGGCACGCTCTTCTTCCTGCTGATCGCGGCGGCCGGCACCATCCTGCCGCCGTTGCTCTCCGGTGGGCCGTCCACCGTCGCGGTGACCGAGAGCGCGGCCGGCCCGCTGCGCGCGGCCGGCCTGGAGGTCCGGGTGGTCCCCGACGACCGGGCCGCCGAGCAGGCTGTCCGCGACGACGACGTGGACGCCGCAGTGGTCGCCGGACCGGCCGTCCTGGCCATGGACGACGCCCCCGACGACGTGGTGAACGCCCTGAGCACCCAGCCGACCGTCCACCTGCTCGACCCGGACGCGGTCGACCCCGTGGTGGCGTTCCTGGTGCCGTTCGTCTTCGCGTTCGTCTTCTTCATCACCTCACAGACGTTCGGTCTGCAGATCGCGCAGAGCGTCATCGAGGAGAAGCAGACCCGGATCGTGGAGATCCTGGTCGCCGCCGTACCGGTCCGGGCCCTGTTGGCCGGCAAGGTGGTGGCCGGCGCCATCCTGGCGTTCGCGCAGATCGCGTTGATCGCGGTGGTGGCGGTGATCGGGCTGCAGATCGGCGACAGCGGCGGGCTGTTCAGCCTGCTCGCCCCAGCGATCGGCTGGTTCGTGCCGTTCTTCCTGCTCGGTTTCGTGCTGCTCGCGGCGATGTGGGCGGCGGCCGGCGCGCTGGCCAACCGGCAGGAGGACATCGGTGCCGTCTCTACGCCGGTGCAGCTCGCCGTGATGCTGCCCTTCTTCGCGGTGATCTTCCTGAACGACAACGACACCGCGATGCGGGTGCTGTCCTACCTGCCGTTCTCGTCACCCACGGCCATGCCACTGCGGCTGTTCACCGGTGACGCGGCCGGTTGGGAACCGTTCGTCTCGCTGGTCATCCTGCTGCTCGCCGCCGGTGCCTTCCTGCTGGCCGGTGCACGCGTGTACGAGGGGTCGCTGCTGCGCACCAACGGCCGGACCTCCCTGCGTACCGCCTGGCGGGAGCGGGAGACGATCGGCTGAGCCGACGCTTCGCCCAGGCGGGCGCCGGTGTCCTGCTCGGACGTCGGCGCCCGCCGGTGTTCGACACCGTGCCGACCCCTGTTCGGTGGGTGCGAACGGCGCGAACGCCCCTACGGTCAGTCCATCTTCCGGCAGTGACCTGGTCGTCGCCGGTCCCGGGCGGGAGGGGCTCTCGATGACCACACGAACGGCCCACCGACTGCGGCCCGGCGTTGTCACCCGGTGGAACGGGGGTGGTGCTCCCCGTCCGGTCTCGGTGCCGGACGGGGAGCAGCACGTGTCACGACGACGGATCGCAGCGCCAGTGGCTGAGATCGCCGGTACTCGACCAGACGTGCCGGGCCGCTCCGATGCTCCAACCCGGTTCCAACGCCGCCCGTCGATCGACGCCCAGCCGGGACAACTCCGTGTCGCTGAACTGGAACAGCCCCCAGCGCCGCGACCCGTCCCCGGCGATCTCCACGCGGTACGGGTCCAACCCGGACAGGCAACGCGCCAGCTGCACCGCCGCACCCGGGTCCTCCGGGAAGACCCGCCGCAGCTCCTTGCCGATCCGGTCCTCCGTCCAGGTGGGCGGCACCTTCGTCGCGCCCGACAGCTCGTCGAGCACCCGCCGGTCCGCCGTGCCGTTGACCGGCAGACCACCGAACGCCTGGAAGACGATCAGCCGGCCGGTGGTGTCCGGGCCGAACCAGCCGTCCACGCGCACGTTCAGTCCGCCCGCCACCAGACGCTCCTGGAGGTCCAGCACACACGGGCCGTACATGCCCTGGCGCAGGACCAGGGGGCAGCCGTCGGACGGCGAGCTGTCGACGGTGGCCGCGGCACCGGGAAGCAGCACCCCGGACGCCCCGACCATCAGCACGCCGAGCACGGCGAGCACCGCGAGCCGAAGCCAACGGCGGGTCGGCCAGGGGGCGGTGGCTCGCGGCAGCGCCGGCCGGACCGGGACGACGACGCTCCCGGCCGGTCCGCCGTGCGCGACCGGTCGGCCGTTCACGACCGGTTCGCCGTGCGCGGCCGTTCGGCTGTGCGCGGTCGGTCCGCTGTGCGCGGCCGGCTCGCCGTTCGTGCCCGGTTCGCCGTACGCGGCCGACTCGCCGTTCGCGGCCGGTTCGCCGTCCACGGCCAGCTGGGGGGCGGCGGGTGGCGACGAGGCGGGCGAGATCACGTGGTTCTCCCATCGATCCCGCTCGCCGAGGCGGGCCTCGATGTCCCGGCGCGCCTCGACCCACCGCTCCACATCGGCCGCTGTCGTGCCGCAGGCCACCAGCAGGGCCACGACGGTGCGTTCCCGGGGCAGGGTGGTCCGACCCAGCATCGTGGCGAGAGTGCTCGGCGGTAGCCAGTGCCCCGCCGCCGAGGCCAGTCTGGCGATCTCCCGGTAGGTCAGACCGGAACGCCGACGCACGTCCCGGAGCAGCGCGACGTACTCCCCCGCCGTAGCCACCTGCGTCAGCTGATCCCAGGCAGCGTCATCCATCAGATCTCCCCGTGTCGTTGATGTCCTCGGGCCCGCTTCGGCGCCCGCCGAAACCCCCTGGCCGCACACCGAACAACGGTGCGGCCATCGAGAACCGACGGTAGATAAGCCCGTCGGAGAGAACAATGCCCTGGTCAGCGCGGTGCAATGTCCGGGCAGCTCAGGGCGGCTTGTCCGGATCTTGTCCGGCCATCCCGGACAGTCACCCTGGGCCAACTTGCCGCCACGCCGTCGGTTTCTGGACAATCGTGCGATGACCACGGGGGAGCTCCGACCGGACGAGGCGACCGACCCAGCCGAGTTCGTCGACCTGCTGCGCCGGCTCAAGGACCGGTCGCGACTCACGTACCGACAGTTGGAGCAGCGCGCGGCGGCGACCGGCGACGTGCTGGCCCGCAGCACCGCCGCCGACATTCTGCGCCGATCCACCCTGCCGCGCCCCGAGGTGGTGGCCGCGTTCGTCCGGGCCTGCGGCGCGGAGGATCAGGTGGAGACGTGGCTGCGGGCGCGGCACCGGCTCGCGGTGGGCACCTACGCGCCGACGTCGCCCGCGCCGGACCGCCAGCCAGCCGACGGCACCACACCCGACCACAGCACCACAGGCGACCACCAGACCGTCGACGACACCGCCCCCGACGACCGGCCCGCCGACGACAGCACCGTCCCCGACCTCCGACCATCCGACGCCACGAGGGTGGGAGGCGCGAGCGCCGCCCGAGCGCGCTGGTTCGCCCGGCCGGTGCCGCTGGTGCTGCTCGTCGGCGTCCTGCTGGCCGCGCTGGGCGTGGGCGTCTGGATGCAGCGACCCGACGACGAGCAGCGAGAGTCGTCGGCAGCTGGAAATCCGTCGGCCTCGCCGGAGGCCAGCGCCAGCCCGACCATCGGGCCGGACGCGCTCCTCAGCCAGATCCGCCCCGCCCGCAGCCCGCAACTCTGCGTCTCCGAGGGGCGAGACCGCACCGGCGAGTACGGGAGTCAGGTGGCGGTCCAGATCTCCTGCGCCGAGGCCACCCCGCCGGACACCTATGTGGAGCCGGCTGCCGGCGGGCTGTACTTCATCAAGTGGAACCACCCGGAGCACGGGCCCGGCTGCCTCACCGTCCGGGGCGAGGACCCGGGCCGGAACATGCTCGAACCCGTGTCGAAGTGCGCCCAGAGCAACCCGTCCCAGCTGTTCCGCTTCGAGCCGACCGGGTCCGTGCCGACCTCGTACCGCATCCGACCCACCCGTACGGACCTCTGCGTGGGGCTTCGGGACGACGACACCGAGGTGTCGGCCGAGGCGCTGGTCGAGCCGTGCACGAACGGTCCGGACCAGGTGTTCCTCATCGACGCGCTGCCGGCACGCTGACACCCGGCGGCTCGGCGGGCTGCTCAGCGGGCGGGCGGCACCTGGTCCCAGCCGGCGGGTAGCGGTGGTGCCGACCAGGCCGGGTCAGGCTGCCATCGTGCCCACGCCGGGTCCCACCAACGCTCGCCCGCGTCGAGCAGCGCCGCGATCCGGTCACCCTCGGCCTGGATCGCGTCGGCCATCCCGGGGTAGCGCCCCTCGACGAGGCGCTGGGCGAACATCTCCACGTCCTTCCAGGCGTACCGGTCGGCGTCCGCGCCCCACCACAGGTCCAGCTCGTGGTCGAGGGTGTCCACCCCGATCGGCGTACGCCGCACCGGGTCCTGGAGGTTGAAGTACCAGCCGGCGAAGTCGCGCCCCGGCCCCGTCCAGAACACGTCGACCGAGTGCGCCTCGCCGGGGCGTTGCAGCATCAGCTTGCCGTGCCCCGACCAGGAGCGGTGCCCGGCGGTCTCCCACGGGTGCCGTCCACAGGGAAAGACACCGGTGTCCGGGAAGCCGAACTCGGCCCCCGGCGGGAGGTAGAGGGCGAGCAGGTCGGGCGAGTCCTCGACGCAGATCGTCGGGCAGCCGAACCACACCTCGCCCCGCAGCACCTCTCGGCGCACCACCGTGTCACCGGGCGCGAACCGGTCTGCCGCCACTCTCCCACCTCCACGTTCGACGCCGTCGCCTGGTCAGCCCGACCGTGCGGGGGTCGGGTGCCCCAGCGCGAGGGACACCCCGACCCCCGTGACTCCGGGTCGACAAAGGCCCGAGTCGGGCGCGGCACACCGGCGAGCGGGCGCTGCCCCTCAGGCGTCGACCGCCGCCATCACGTCGTCGCTGATGTCGAAGTTCGCGTAGACGTTCTGCACGTCGTCGCAGTCTTCCAGCACGTCGATCAGCTTGAAGATCTTGCGGGCGCCCTCTTCGTCCAGCGGGATGTTCATGCTGGGGATCAGGGAGGACTCCGCCGACTCGTACTCGATGCCGGCGTCCTGCAGCGCCGTCCGCACCGGGACCAGGTCGGTCGGCTCGGAGACCACCTCGTACGCCTCACCGAGATCGTTGACCTCCTCGGCGCCGGCGTCGAGGACGGCCATCATCACGTCGTCCTCGCTGGTGCCCTCCTTGGGCACGATCACCACGCCCTTGCGGGAGAACATGTACGACACCGAGCCGGCGTCGGCGAGCGAGCCGCCGTTGCGGGTCAGCGCGGTACGAACCTCGGTGGCCGCCCGGTTGCGGTTGTCGGTGAGGCACTCGATGAGCATGGCCACGCCGTTCGGGCCGTACCCCTCATACATGATCGTCTGCCAGTCGGCGCCGCCGGCCTCCAGGCCGGAGCCGCGCTTGACGGCGCGGTCGATGTTGTCGTTCGGCACCGAGCTCTTCTTCGCCTTCTGGATCGCGTCGAAGAGCGTCGGGTTGCCGGTGGGGTCGCCGCCACCGATCCGCGCGGCCACCTCGACGTTCTTGATCAGCTTGGCGAACATCTTGCCGCGCTTGGCGTCGATGACGGCCTTCTTGTGCTTGGTCGTCGCCCACTTTGAGTGGCCGGACATCTTCTACCTCCGTCTGTCATTCCACGCCTGCATCGACTGCCGCACCGAATTACGCGCCGCATCCGGCGGTCCGGCGGCCGGTCGGCTCCGCGGGAAATGCCGCGCCGGGCGACGGCCCTGCCGAACCGCGGCAATCTTACCGAGGTCACACCCGGGCGTGTCACATCCGGCACCGGCTCGGGGTGCCGCCGGGGCGCCCAGGCCACCCGAAGGACAACCACGCGGGGGCGGAGAACATGCCCGGGCAGCATGGCCGGACCGCTCAGGCAGCCCGCACCAGGTCCACGAAGTACGCGTGCACGCGCAGGTCACCGGTCAGCTCCGGGTGGAACGAGGTGGCCAGCAGGTTGCCCTGCCGGACGGCCACGATCCGGTCGGCGGCCGGGCCACCGGTCACCGTTCCGATCACCTGGACGCCGGCACCGACCCGCTCGACCCAGGGCGCGCGGATGAACACCGCGTGGAACGGATCCCCCGACACCCCGGTGATCTCCACCGGCGCCTCGAACGAGTCGACCTGCCGACCGAACGCGTTGCGCCGGACGGTCATGTCGATGCCGGCGAAGCCCCGCTGGTCCGGTCGGCCGTCGAGCACCTCGGTCGCCAGCATGATCATGCCCGCGCAGGAGCCGTAGGCCGGCATACCGTCGGCGATCCGCTTGTCGATCGGCTCGCGCATCTCGAAGATGTCGGCGAGCTTGCTCATCGTGGTGGACTCCCCGCCGGGAACGACCAGGCCGTCGACCACGTCCAGCTCCGCCGGACGGCGGACCGGGCGGGCGTCCGCGCCCGCCGCGGCCAGCGCCGCCACGTGCTCACGGACGTCGCCCTGAAGCGCGAGCACACCGATCACGGGTGCCGTCACGTTCGCACCGTCCCTCTCCGCGGCACGCCGCCCGAACGAGCGCTCACCAGCCGCGCTCGGCCAGGCGGTGCGGCTGCGGGATCTCGTCGACGTTGATGCCGACCATCGCCTCGCCGAGACCGCGGGAGACCTTCGCCAACACGTCCGGGTCGTCGTGGAAGGTGGTGGCCTTGACGATCGCGGCGGCCCGCTGGGCCGGGTTGCCGGCCTTGAAGATGCCGGAGCCGACGAAGACGCCCTCCGCGCCGAGCTGCATCATCATCGCCGCGTCGGCCGGAGTGGCGATCCCGCCCGCGGTGAACAGCACCACCGGCAGCTTGCCGCTCTCGGCGACCTCCTTGACCAGCTCGTACGGGGCCTGCAGCTCCTTGGCCGCGACGTACAGCTCGTCGGCCGGCAGCGAGGACAGCCGGGCGATCTCCTGGCGGATCTTCCGCATGTGGGTGGTGGCGTTGGAGACGTCGCCGGTGCCGGCCTCACCCTTGGAGCGGATCATGGCCGCGCCCTCGGTGATCCGGCGCAGCGCCTCGCCCAGGTTGGTCGCGCCGCAGACGAAGGGCACGGTGAACGCCCACTTGTCGATGTGGTTCGCGTAGTCGGCCGGGGTCAGCACCTCGGACTCGTCGACGTAGTCGACGCCGAGCGACTGGAGGATCCGCGCCTCGACGAAGTGACCGATGCGGGCCTTGGCCATCACCGGGATGGAGACCGCCTCGATGATCCCGTCGATCATGTCGGGGTCGCTCATCCGGGACACCCCGCCCTGCGCGCGGATATCGGCGGGCACCCGCTCCAGGGCCATCACCGCGACGGCGCCGGCGTCCTCAGCGATCTTGGCCTGTTCGGCGTTGACCACGTCCATGATCACGCCGCCCTTGAGCATCTCGGCCATGCCGCGCTTGACGCGGGCGGTGCCGACGACGGGGGCGGTACCGGTGTTCGAGACGGCGTTTTCGGGCACGGGTCATCGCTCCTTGGAGGGGCTGTTGGGGGTGGCAGCGAAAATGCTACGCGCGGGTCAACGCCGCACCGACAGCCAATCAGACCCCCGGTGGCCTGCCCTGTGGCGCTGGTCACCGCCCCACCGGCGACCACCTCCGGTCAGTTCGCGGGCACGTCCGCGGGCACCGCCAGGGTCGGGTCGTCGATGTCGAAGTAGCGCGGCCACTCCCGGCCCCGCCCCATCCGCAACAACCGCACCAACGGTCGGCTGCGCGCCGAACGGGCGTCCCGCACCAGGTCGGTGTGCACCTGGCGGGACAGCGCGAGCCGACGACTGGCGGCGATGACCGCCCCACAGTCCGGATCGCCCGGATCCAACCGGACGGAACGGAGCTGCCGGGTCAGGTCGTTCTCCGCCGCCTCCCGCTCGTCCGGGCTGGCGTCCAGGGCGATCCGCGACGCCGCGTACAGCTCCACGCCGAAGCGCCGCTCGGCCAGCACGGCCGCCGCGGCCGCCCGGCGCAGCAGGTGGGCATCGAGAGCCCGGGCTGCCAGCTCCGCACGGCCCTGCAACCTCTCGACCCGGCCGGCGGTCCAGATGAGGTACGCCGCGACCAGCCCCACGACCACGCTCGCGGCCACCACCCACCACATGTGCGGCATCGTAGTGCTGCTCCGTTTCAGCTCCGAGTGGGTGCGGTCAGGCCGGACAACCGGTCGCCGCCGCATCATCCGTCACACCGGTCAGCCCAGCCCCACCCATTCCTGGTCGATGACCCGCCCGTCGGTTGCTTCGATCGCCGCTGCGTATACCTCCAGAACGCGGCGAGCAACCACGGGCCAGTCGAAATTCGCCACCACCTGGTCCCCGCAGGCGGTCAGAGCGGTCCGCCCCGCCGGGTCGTCCAGCAACTCGGCCAGGGCGTCGCGCAGTCCCACCGGGTCACCGGTGGGAAAGAGCCGGCCCGCGCGCCCGCCGTCGAGCACCCGCCGGAACGCGTCCAGGTCGCTGGCGACAACTGTCGTACCGGCCGCCAACGCCTCGGTCAGGATCATGCCGAACGACTCGCCGCCGGTGTTCGGTGCCACGTACAGGTGCACACTGCGCAACATCCGCGCCTTGTCCGGTTCGGTGACCAGGCCGAGGAACGTGACGCGCTCGTGCAGGTCGGTCGGGAACTGGTCGTACAGGTCGTCGGGATCACCCGGGCCGGCGACGAGCAGCCGTAGCCCCGGCCTGGTGGCGGCGAGCGCCACGAACGCGTCACGCAGCACCGGGAAGCCCTTGCGTGCCTCGGTGAACCGGCCCAGGAAGCCCAGCGTGCCGCCGGTGCCCGGGACGCACTCACCCGGCCAGCCCGGCAACGGCTCGGCGTCGGCGAACTTCGCCACCGCCACCCCGTTGGGAATCTCCACCGCACCGCCGTCCATGTGCTCGACCTGCACCTTGCGGGCCAGCGCGCTGACCGCGATCCGGGCGGTGATCCGCTCCAACACGATCTGGAGCACACCCTGCGCCGCCGCCAACACCCGCGAACGGGTCATCGCGGTGTGGAACGTGGCCACCACCGGGCCGCGGGCGGAGAGCACCGCCAGCAGCGACAGGCTCAACGTGAGCGGCTCGTGCACGTGCAGCACGTCGAAGTCCCCGTTGGTGAGCCACCGCCGGACCCGGGCGGTCGAGACCGGGCCGAACGCGATCCGGGCCACCGAGCCGTTGTACGGCAGCGGCACGGCCCGGCCGGCGGACACCACGTACGCCGGCAGCGGCGAATCCTCGTCGGCCGGGGCGAGCACGCTGACCTCGTGGCCGAGCGAGATCAGGGCCTCGGCGAGGTCCATGACGTGGTTCTGCACGCCGCCGGGGACGTCGAAGGAGTACGGGCACACGATGCCGATCCGCATACGTCAGCGCCCCCTGCCCGTGACCGTGGGACACCATCCCACCGTGCCCACCACCCCTCAGGCCTGACCGGAGGTCGACGAGGGCAGCTCCGTGCCGTCCCCCGCCCTCCGCTGGTCCAGCCACATCCGCTGCAACATGTGCCAGTCTTCCGGATGCCGGGCGATGCCCGCCGCCAGACGGTCGGCGATCAGCTGGGTCAGCGACCGCACCCGCTGGTCCAGGGGCCCCACCTCGGGCCCCGGCACCGGCAGCGGGCCGGCGAGCGACGCGCACGCGGCGTCCGGCTCGTACCACATCGAGGCCACGTACAGCGGCGCTCCGGTGTGCAGCGCCAGCAGGGCGGGCCCCGCCGGCATCCGGGTCTTCCCGCCGAAGAAGTCCACCTCCACCCCACGTGCGGAGAGGTCCCGGTCGGCCAGCAGGGGCACCACCGCACCGGCACGTACCCGGTCCAGCAGCACGTCGAACGCCGGACGCGGCCCGCCGTGGGTCGGCAGGATCTCCATCCCCAGACCGCTCCGGAAGGCGATGAAACGCTCGTAGACACCCTCTGGCTTGAGTCGCTCCATGACGGTGGTGATCGGCCAACCGGTGGCCGCCACCCAGGCGCCCGCGGCGTCCCAGTTGCCGGCGTGCGGCAGCGCCACCACGGCGCCCCGACCGGCGGCCACGTCGGCGGCGAGCAGCTCGGCGCCGTCGAGCCGGAAGCCGGACAGGATCTGCGTCCGACTCAACGCGGGCAGCCGGAACGCCTCCATCCAGTACCGGGCGTACGAGCGGAGCCCCCGCTTGACGAGGTCGTCCAGCTCGGCGTCGGGCAGCTCCGGCCCGACCACCCGGCGCAGGTTCGCGCGCAGTCGGGCCGTACCCCCGCCCGGGCGGCGGTGGGCGCGGTCCGCGCCCGCCTGGAACGCCGCCGCCACCAGCGGCCGGGGTAACGCGCGGACCACCCGCCAGCCGGCGACGTAGCCGAGCTCGGTGAGGTTCACGCGGCCCGGCCGGCGGTCGTCCGTCGCCGGGTCGCCACCGCGCCGCTCACGCCTGACCGTCCGGCTGGAGCTGCTGGGCCTGGCGGTAGACGTGCGCCATCCGCTGCCCCACCGTGAAGATCGAGACCGCGGCGAGCAGCCAGAGCGCGATCTCCAGCGCCGGCTTCACGTTCAGGCCGGTGAGGATGCCGCCGACCCCGACGATCAGCAGCCGCTCGGTGCGCTCGGCGATGCCCACGTTGCAGGTCATGCCGAGCCCTTCGGCGCGAGCCTTCACGTAGGAGACCAGGCTGCCGGCGGCCAGGCAGACCAACGCGGCAGCCACCCCGGAGTAGTTGCCCTGCGTGGCCAGCCAGTACGCGACCGCGCCGAAGACGGCGCTGTCGGCGACCCGGTCCATGCTCGAGTCGAGGAACGCGCCGAACCTGGTGGAGCCACCGCTCATCCGGGCCATCGTCCCGTCGAGCAGGTCGGTCAGCGCGAACAGGGTGACGATCAACGCGCCCGCGACCAGATGGCCGCGGGCACCGAGGCCGAGCGCGCCGACGAGCACACCAACGGTGCCCGCGACGGTGACGGCATTGGGGGTGACGCCGGCGCGCAGAAGGGCGCGGGCAATCGGCTCGACGACGCGGGTCATCCCCGCGCGGGCCGACACTTGGAAGATCTTCGCCATGGCGGTCCCCACGATAACGGTCCGCCCAGCTCCGCCGATACGGCCGGTCCCGCCGACCCGCCTGCGAGAGGCTTGTGCCTACCCGACAAGGGGTGTGAGATCGAGCCGGGAGGTGAGCCAGCTCACCCGTCCGCCCGTCCCGTTCCCACTGTGCAGCAGACCACCGGAGGATATCGCCGCGCTCTCGCCCCGGGCCGCTTCCACCTCGCGCGGCGGTCGCCACCCACCACCGGCTGAGGGAGGTGCGCCCCATGGCGCAGAAGCATGAGAAGGGTTCCACCGGCGGTACGCCGGTGCTGACCGAGCCCGAGCGCGTCCGCAACGTGGTGCTCGTCGGGCACTCCGGAGCAGGCAAGACGACACTGGTCGAGGCCCTGCTCGCGGCCACCGGCACGATCAGCCGGGCCGGCAGCGTCGTCGACGGCACCACGGTCGGCGACCACGACCCCGCAGCCGTCCGCCAGCAGCGCTCGGTCAGCCTGTCCTGCGCCCCGCTGCTGCACAACGGCATCAAGGTCAACCTGCTGGACACCCCCGGGTACGCGGACTTCGTCGGCGAGCTGCGCGCCGGCCTGCGGGCCGCCGACGCCGCGCTCTTCGTCGTCTCCGCGGCGGGCGGCATGGACGCGGCCACCGTCGCGCTGTGGGAGGAGTGCGCAGCCGTCGACATGCCCCGCGCGGTCGCGGTGGCCCGACTGGACCAGCCCCGCGCCGACGTCGACGAGACGGTGGCGCTCTGCCAGCGCCTCTTCGGCGACAACGTGATGCCGCTCTACCTGCCGATGCTCGGCGACGACGGCGTGTCCACCGAGGGTCTGCTCGGCCTGATCACCCGCCGGGTCTTCGACTACTCCGCCGGGCTTCCCGCCGACGTCCGCGATCCCGACCCGGAGCACCAGCGGGCCATCGACGAGTCCCGTGACGAGCTGATCGAGGGGATCATCGCCGAGAGCGAGGACGAGACCCTCATGGACCGCTACCTCGACGGCGAGGAGATCAGCACCGAGGTGCTCATCGACGACCTGGAGAAGGCCGTCGCCCGGGGCCACTTCTACCCGGTGGTGCCGGTCTGCGCCGAGACCGGCGTCGGGCTGGACGTGCTGTTGGAGGTGCTGACCGCCGCGTTCCCGTCGCCGCTGGAGCACGAGTTGCCGGCGGTGACCGGCGTGGACGGCTCGCCGCGTCCGCCGCTGACCTGCGACCCGGCCGGGCCGCTCGTCGCGGAGGTCGTCAAGACCACCATCGACCGCCACGTCGGCCGGGTCTCGCTGGTCCGGGTCTTCTCCGGCACGCTGCGCCCCGACCAGACCGTGCACGTCTCCGGTCACGGCATGGCCGAACGCGGGCACCCCGACCACGACGCCGACGAGCGGGTCGCGCACATCTTCACCCCGCTGGGCGCCACCCTGCGGGAGGTGCCGCTCTGCGTGGCCGGCGACATCTGCGCGATCACCAAGTCGGGCAGCGCCGAGACCGGCGACACCATCTCCGCCCGGGACGAACCGCTGCTGATCGCACCCTGGGAGATGCCGGAACCGCTGCTGCCGGTGGCGGTCGTCGCCCACAGCCGCGCCGACGAGGACGCCCTGGCCCGCAACCTCGCCCGCCTGGTCGCCGGCGATCCCACCCTGCGGCTGGAGCGCAACCCGGAGACCCACCAGCTGGTGCTCTGGTGC
The DNA here is from genome assembly GCF_022230955.1 of Micromonospora cabrerizensis. Lineage (GTDB taxonomy): Bacteria > Actinomycetota > Actinomycetes > Mycobacteriales > Micromonosporaceae > Micromonospora > Micromonospora cabrerizensis. Next base: position 6,955 of record NZ_JAKKFI010000093.1, on the reverse strand, counting down.
ATGGGTGAGGCACACGCCGACGTGGTGCTCGACCGGCTGCGCGCCGGCGGCGTCGAACTGGACACCGAGCCGGTCAAGGTGTCGCTGCGCGAGACGCTGACCGTGACCGCGAAGGGGCACGGACGGCACGTCAAGCAGTCCGGCGGCCACGGCCAGTACGCGGTCTGCGACATCGAGGTCGAGCCCCTCCCCCCGGGCAGCGGCTTCGAGTTCGTCGACCGGGTCGTCGGCGGCGCGGTGCCGCACAACTACGTCCCCTCGGTCGAGAAGGGCGTCCGCGCCCAGCTCGACCGAGGCCTGGTCGCCGGCCACCCGGTGGTGGACCTGCGGGTCACCCTGGTCGACGGCAAGGCGCACAGCGTCGACTCCTCCGACGCGGCCTTCCAGACCGCCGGCGCGCTGGCCCTGCGCGACGCCGCCGACCGTGCCCAGCCGGCGCTGCTGGAGCCGATCGACGAGGTCACCATCCGGGTGCCCGACGGGTCGGTGGGCCCCGTGCTGGGCGACCTGTCCAGCCGGCGCGGCCGGGTGCTCGGCACCGAACCGGACCCGGACACCGAGGGCCGCACCCTCGTCCGCGCCGAGGTGCCGGCCACCGAGCTGCTGCGCTACGCCGTCGAGCTGCGCTCGATGACCGCCGGCACCGGCACCTTCCGCCGCCACTTCGTCCGGCACGACCCCATGCCCACCCACCTGGCCGACCAGATCCGCAAGGAACAAACCCCCTGACCTCACGCCCCGCCCGGAGCCCGAAGCCCGAAGCCCACGATCTGCGAGGCACCACTACTCGTGATCGACAGGGCGGTGCGGCGGGTTGGCATGGCATGTCACGCGCCCTGTAGAGCTGCCCCAGATACGGGGCAGCTCTACCCGCGCGCCGGGACCGCCGCCCCGGGCACACCGCAGCCTCACAGGCCACCACACTGCAACAGGCCAGCGCGCCCCAGATGCGGGGCAGCTCTACCCGCGCGCCGCGGCCGCCGCCCCGGGCACACCGCAGCTTCACAGGCCACCACATTGCAACAGGCCACCGCGCCCCAGATACGGGGCAGCTCTACCTGCGCGCCGCGGCCGCCGCCCCGGGCACACCGCAGCCCCACAGGCCACCACACTGCAACAGGCCACCGCGCCCCAGATGCGGGGCAGCTCTACCCGCGCGCCGCGGCCGCCGCCCCGGGCACACCGCAGCCTCACAGGCCACCACACTGCAACAGGCCACCGCGCCCCAGATACGGGGCAGCTCTACAGGAGGCCACACTCACAAGTGGGGTGGTCACCCGAGTCCGGGACGGAACGGCAGCACGGACCGAACGGGTACGGATGCCCCGCTCAGGGGTGGATGGTGGGGTGCGTGGGCGGGGGCCAGTGGGGGCGGTCGGCGTCGCGGAGGGCGGCGGTCCGCAGAGCGGCCAGCTGGCGCTCCACCTCGACGAACTGGTCCGCCGGCAACGGGCCCCGGTGCAGGGCGGCGGCGTTTTCCTCGACCTGGGCGACCGTACGGCAGCCGGGGATCGGGATGGTGCGACCGCTGCGGGCCCAGATCCAGCCCAGCGCACCCTGGGCGAGGGTGCGCCCGTCGGCGGTGAGCGCCTCGCGGACCGCGCCGACCCGGCGCAGCCACTCCGGCGCGGGCCGACCACCACGGAACCACTCCAGCCAGCCGGGAGCCAACCCGCGTACGTCGTCGCGGGGCAGGGTCGACCCGGACGAGTACTTGCCGGTGAGCAGCCCCATTCCCAGCGGGCCCCGGTTGACGCTGGCCAGGTCGTACTTGTCGCAGACGGCGAGCAGCTCGGGAGCGTCCCGCAGCACCGACAGGGTGTGCTGCACGGCGGTGGCACCGGTGGCGGCGTGCCCGAAGGCGGTGGCCCGGTCGGGGCGGTCGGTGCTCCACCCGTACGCCCGGATCAGGCCCTCGGCGACCAGGTCCTCGCAGCTGCCGATGAGCGCCTGCGCCCGCGGCACCGGCAGGTCGGCCAGGTGCAGCTGGTAGAGGTCGATCCGGTCGGTGCCCAGCCGGCGCAGCGAGGCCGTGACGGCCCGGCGCAGGTACGCGGGCGACGCGTCCTCCCCGGTGGCCTGTCGGCTCGCCTCGTCGAAGGTGTAACCCCACTTGGTGGCGATCACGGCCTCGTCCCGGCGGCCGGCGAGGGCTCGGCCGAGCACCCGCTCGCTGTGCCCGGCGCCGTACGTGTCGGCGGTGTCGAAGAGGGTGATGCCCTCCTCCAGCGCCCGGCGTACGGCCCGCACGGACTCGTCGTCGTCGACCGCGCCCCAGCCCAGCGGTTGGGCGCCCTCCGCCCAGGGGCCGCCGATCGCCCAGCACCCCATGCCGAGGGCGCTGACCTCGATGCCGCTGCGTCCCAACGTCCGCGTGGTGACTGCCATCGGCCGATCGTGCCACCTTCGCCGGGTCGGGGCGTAGCAGATCCCGAGGCGGAATGACGGATGCCGGGCCGCGCCACCGTCGACGCCCGCCGCCGGGCACGCACCCCCGGGTGTGGTGCGGCGTGATCGAGCCATGCGACGGCTGGGTGTGGACGTCGGCGGTGTGCTCATCGAGCCGGCCGACGGGGACGCCGACACGTCCTTCTTCGGCGCGCACCACCTGCGGACTCCCGCCGTCGAGGGGGCGTTCGACGCGCTCGCGGCGGAGGTGGCCGCACACGCCGCGCTGCTGCCGCGCGTACACCGGGTGGAGAGCTGGCCGGAGCTGACCCCGCTGCTGCGCGCCGGCTAGCCGGACCGGCGTGGCCCTCGCGCTCCGGCCGCGGTCAGGACGGCCAGGCGCGGGCCAGCAGGTCGCGGGTGTCGCCGAGCAGTTGCGGCAGGACCTTGGTGCGGCCGATCACCGGCATGAAGTTCGCGTCGCCGCCCCAGCGCGGCACCACGTGCTGGTGCAGGTGGGCGGCGATGCCGGCACCGGCCACCCCGCCCTGGTTCATGCCCAGGTTGAAGCCGTGCGCGTTGCTCACCTTGCGGATCACCCGCATCGCGGTCTGGGTGTACGACGCCAGCTCGGTGGTCTCCGGCACGTCCAGGTCGGTGTAGTCGGCGACGTGCCGGTAGGGGCAGACCAGCAGGTGCCCCGGGTTGTACGGATAGAGGTTGAGCACCACGAAGACGTGCTCGCCGCGGGCCACCACCAGGCTGTCCTCCGGCGGCAGTTTGGGGGCCAGGCAGAACGGGCAGCCGGTCGGCTTCTCGTAGCCCTCGGCCGGGCGGTCCTCGCCGGAGATGTAGGTCATCCGGTGCGGCGTCCAGAGCCGATCCAGGCCGTCCGCCATGCCGTCGCTGTCCGTGTGCCGTTCCGCCCCTGTCACGAGCCGATCCTACGGAGCCACCCGGGCGGGCCGCGACACCCGCTGTCGGGAAAACTCGTTGCTGCAAGTTCTTGACGGATCAATGTCGAAACCTGAAGATTCCATGCATCCAAGAACTTCCATGGATTGATGGAGGGCTTCATGATCCGACGGCTCGGCCGGCTCCTCGCGGCACTCGCCCTGACCGCCGCCACCACAGTGGCCGGCGTCACCCTCACCGCCGGCGCCGCACAGGCGGACGGCTGCTACACCTGGGGACGCACCCTGTCCCAGGGAGCATCCGGCGAGGACGTCCGACAACTCCAGATCCGGGTCGCCGGCTACCCCGGCTACGCCGCCGTGCTCACCCTCGACGGCGCGTACGGACCGGCCACCCGGTCCGCGGTGATCCGCTTCCAGCAGGCGTACGGACTGCCCGCGGACGGGATCGCCGGCCCGCAGACGTTCAACCGGCTCTACGCCCTCCAGGACGACGACTGCACACCGGCCAACTTCAGCTACGCCGAGCTGAACAAGTGCAACAGCACCTGGGCCGGAGGCGCGGTCTCGGCCAGCACCGCGCGGTTCAACGCGCTCGTCTCGATGTGGAAACTCCAGGCAATGCGGCACGCCCTCGGCGACGTCTCCATCGCGATCAGCAGCAGCTTCCGCAGCTACGCCTGCAACAGCGCGGTCGGCGGGGCGTCGAACAGCCGACACCTCTACGGCGACGGGGTCGACCTGGTCGGGTCCCCGTCGTTCTGCCGGCTGGCCCAGCAGGCCCGCTACCACGGCTTCGGGCAGATCCTCGGCCCCGGCTACCCGGACCACAACGACCACACCCACGTGGCGGCGGTCGGCGGCTGGTCAGCACCGAACTGCGGCATCTGACCCCCAACCCCGGGCACCGGGCGCCGGCGTCCGACCTGCGGGCGCCGGCCTCCGGGCGAAGATCGCGCTCGAACATGGAAGTAGTGGCCTCCCTGGCGTAGGGAGGCCACTACATCCTGGATCGAGCGCGATCATGCGGCGAGCGGGCCGCGCCACGCGGCACCGCGCGACCGCGTTACTCCGCGGCGGCCGAGGGGCCGACGTTGGTGCGGGAGCTGACCACGTCCAGCACGTGGGTCACCGCCTCGGCGACCGGCACCCCGTTGCGCTGGGAGCCGTCGCGGTAGCGGAAGGAGACCGTGCCGGCGGCCACGTCGTCGTCCCCGGCGATCACCATGAACGGGATCTTCTGCTGCTGCGCCGTACGGATCTTCTTCTGCATCCGGTCGTCGCCCGCGTCCACCTGCGCCCGGATCCCCTCGGCGCGCAGCGCCGCGACGAAACCGTGCAGGTAGTCGGTGTGGTCCTCCCGGATCGGGATGCCCACCACCTGCACCGGCGCCAGCCAGGCCGGGAAAGCGCCCGCGTAGTGCTCGGTGAGCACCCCGAAGAACCGCTCGATCGACCCGAACAGCGCTCGGTGGATCATGACGGGCCGTTGGCGGGTGCCGTCGGCGGCCTGGTACTCCAACCCGAACCGCTCCGGCTGGTTGAAGTCGACCTGGATGGTGGACATCTGCCACGTCCGGCCGATCGCGTCCCGCGCCTGCACCGAGATCTTCGGCCCGTAGAAGGCCGCGCCGCCCGGGTCGGGCACCAGGTCCAGGCCGGAGGTCGCGGCGGCGGTCCGCAGCGCCTCGGTCGCCTCGGCCCAGTCCTCCTCGGCCCCGATGAACTTGGGCGAGTCGTCCCGGGTCGACAGCTCCAGGTAGAAGTCGTCCAGGCCGTAGTCGCGCAACAGGTCCAGCACGAAGCTGAGCAGCGCGGACAGCTCACCGGCCATCTGCTCACGGGTGCAGTAGATGTGCGAGTCGTCCTGGGTCAGGCCACGGACCCGGGTCAGGCCGTGCACGACGCCGGACTTCTCGTACCGGTAGACCGTGCCGAACTCGAACATCCGCAGCGGCAGCTCCCGGTACGACCGCCCGCGCGACCTGAAGATCAGGTTGTGCATCGGGCAGTTCATCGCCTTGAGGTAGTAGTCCGCGCCCTCCAGCTGCATGGGCGGGAACATGGTGTCCGCGTAGTACGGCAGGTGACCGGACGTCTGGAACAGCTGCGCCTTGGTGATGTGCGGGGTGTTGACGAACTCGTACCCCGCCGCCTCGTGCCGCTGGCGGGAGTAGTGCTCCATCTCGCGGCGGATGATGCCGCCCTTGGGGTGGAAGACCGCCAGGCCGGAGCCGATCTCGTCGGGGAAGCTGAACAGGTCGAGGTCCGCGCCGAGCTTGCGGTGGTCGCGCCGGGCGGCCTCCTCCAACAGCTTCAGGTACGCCTTGAGCTCGTCGCGGGTCGGCCACGCGGTGCCGTACACCCGCTGTAGTTGGGGGTTCTTCTCCGACCCGCGCCAGTACGCGGCGGCCGAGCGCATCAGCTTGAACGCGCCGATCAGGCGGGTGGTCGGCAGGTGCGGGCCCCGGCACAGGTCCGACCAGCAGACCTTGTCCTCCTTGGCGTCGAGGTTGTCGTAGATGGTCAGCTCGCCGCCGCCCACCTCCATGACCTCGTCGGTGTCCAGGCCCTCGCCCTTGACCTCGATCAACTCCAGCTTGAACGGCTCGTCGGCCAGCTCGGAGCGCGCCTCGTCCAGGCTGTCGAAGCGGCGACGACGGAACCGCTGCCCGGACTTGATGATCTCCTGCATGCGCTTCTCGACCTTGCTGAGGTCATCGGGCTGGAACGGCTTCTCGACGTCGAAGTCGTAGTAGAAGCCGTTCTCGATGGGCGGGCCGATGCCCAGCTTGGCCTCGGGGAAGATGTCCTGCACGGCCTGGGCGAGCACGTGCGCGGTGGAGTGACGCAGCACGTTCAGCCCGTCGGGCGAGTCCAGGCTGACCGGCTCGACGACGGTCTCCTCGGCCGGCGCCCAGTCCAGGTCGCGCAGCTGACCCTGCGGGTCGCGGACCACGACGATCGCCTTGGGGCCGTTCGCGGGCAGTCCGGCCGCGGCCACCGCGTCGGCCGCCGTGGTCCCGGCGGCGACGACGACAGGGTCGGCCACGGCGGGGGTACGGGGTGCGGACACGGTGACTCCTCCAAGTGGTACGAAACGGTGCCGATCCTCGGCTCCTGCCGATGCTATCGGTCGCACTGTCCCCGACCGGGAACGGCACCTTCCTCACGGCCGCGTTGAACCTTTCGCACCTCGGAGCCGAACTACTGGGTGTGGCCGGAACCGGTGCCGGCCGCGCGGACACGGATGGGGGCACGAGATGGCGAGCACGCACGGCGGCGAGCGCCGACGGCGGATCGCGGCGGTGACCGCGCTGACCGCCGCCGGGCTGCTGCTCTGGCCCGGCACGGCACACGCGGTGGACGTGACGACCACCCCGACCGAGGCCCGGCAGGGCGACGCCGTACGCCTGGAGTTCAGCGTGCCGGAGGAGCGGGCCGGCACGAAGACCAACCAGATCGAGGTCCGGTTGCCGGCCGACGCGCCGATCGCCGAGGTCTACCCGATGTCGGTGAACGGCTGGGCGCCCCGGATCAGCTCCCGCACCCTGGACAAGCCGGTGGCCGGTATCCACTCCTCCGGGGTGAGCACGGTGACCACCGCGGTGACCTGGGTCCGGGTCGGCGAGAGCGATCCCGGGCCGGCCCGG
>NZ_JAKKFI010000092.1 GCF_022230955.1 Micromonospora cabrerizensis | reverse complement strand
GGGCTCGCGGACAGCCGTGGAACGGCCGCGTAGGGACGGGGCGGTCGTCCTGAGCGACGGTGCGGTGCCGGGGGGGCGGGGTGTGGTCCTTACCTCGGTCAGGGATTCGCCCTTCGGGCCGGTTCCCGCCGGGGGTGTTGCCTTCGGGCAGGTTCCCGCCGGGGGTGTTGCCTTCGGGCAGGTTTCCACCCGGGGTGTTGCCCTCGGGCAGATTGCCGCCGGGGGTGTTGCCTTCGGGCAGGTTCCGGACGGGTGTGTTGTCGCCGGGCAGGTTGCCACCGGGTGTGTTGCCGGGGCCGTTGCCGGCGTCCATGTTCGTTGGGTTGCCGCCGCGGTCGTTCGGCATGTCGACGTCGAAGCCGCGCCCGACCGGCACGTCGCCAGCGATGGCCGGCACCAGCCCGAGCTGCGGGATCTGGATGTCGAACTTCTTGGCGAAGTTGATGGCGACCTCGCCCACCGTGGGCAGGTTGTCGAGCCAGTTGCCGGCGCGGACGAGCCCGGCACCGATTCGGGCGGCGGTCGCGCTGCCCCGGATGCTGTTGACCGCGGCGCCCGCACCGCGTACGCCGGAGGCGGCACCCTTGGTGCCGACGACCGCGGAGACGATGTTGAAGAAGGCGAGGCCGCCCGCCCTCGACTTGTCCTCACCCCACACGTCGTAGGCGATGATGGTCTTGCCGGCGTTGAGGAGAAGGTTGCCCGCCTCGCGCTTCTCCATGAACGGCATGCCGACCGTCTGGTCGATCACGATGGTGACCGGGTTGATGTAGATGGAGACCGCCCAGACGAACTTGCCGAGGCCCAACCAGGACTGGCCGGCGGTGCCCCAGCTCCATTCGCCCGTGGTCGGGTCACGGCCGATCAGCCCGCCGAGATCCCCGAGCATGGTGACGAAGCCTTCACCGATGCCACCGAAGAACGCGCCCACGTCACCGAGGATTCCGCGGTCGTGCTCCTCGTTGCTGCCCCACGGCAGGGCACCGTCCTCACCCGCTGCGGCGTTGAGTGTCTCGGCGTCGAAGCCGTACTCGCCCTCGTCGGCGCGGCCGTCGGCGTTGTCGGCACGGTACTGGCGGCCCCCGTAGAGGGCGTTGATCGTGTTGGCGCACTTGCGTTGCGCCTCGAAGAACGCGGCGACCTGCGTGTTCACCGCAGAGATCAAGCCGTTGTGCTGGTTGACCTTGCCCTCGTCCTCACGCCAGTCCTCGTCGTCCTTTGTCGACCCGACGAACTGCTCTGCCTGGACCTTCAGCGCCGCGAGCTGGGCCTTGATCTCCTTGACCTCGCTGGCGTACGTGGCCAGGGCGGTGCCGACGGCCTGAACGTCCTCGCCGACCGAGGCGGACACCGTGCGGACCGGCCCGGAGGCGGCGAACAGTTGTGCCGCCTCCGGCGCCTCGTATACCGCGGCCAGCCCCTGCCAGGTGGTGTCGATCGCCTGACCGGTGTTGGCGAAGTCGACACCGGTCGTCTTGATCGTCTGGGCGTGGGTGGCCAACTGCTCCATGTTGCCGGGGATCTGTGGGATCTCCCCTGGATTGATCATCGTGGCACCGCCCCACGGCCCGGCCCCGGCATCGTCGCCGAGGGGTCGGGTGCCGCCGAGGCGCTGCGTTGCGCGTTGGCGGCCATGTCCAGATCACCCTGGACATAGGCGTTGGTCGCCTGTGCCGCCGCATTTATGCACGCCCCCGTGCGAGTGAACACGAACTCGAGGTCCGTCTTGATCGAGTCAACGAAGCCCTGAAGTGCCTGGCCGACGATCTCCGAACTCGACTGGACGGCGGAGCCCTCCAGTGCCGAGTTGAATCTCGTCATCTGCCCCTCGAACGGGGCGGCCGCGGCATGGGTGCGATTCAGGACGTCGCGCACTCCACCGGGGGAGATGTCCCAGGCGCTCACGCTTGTGCTCCCTCGTCAACACTTGATGGACAACAACTCAGCCGATGGACTGCACCGCCGTGCGCGCCTTGGACAGCGTGGTCGTCGCCGTCTCGTCGTTCTTGACCATCGTGGTCTTGACCAGATCGATGATCGTGCGAACCTCGCCGGCGGCGCGGTTCCACCGATCCTCGACGGTGCGGTATTCCTCGGAGACGCCGTCGGCCTGGAAGTCGGCCATCGCGGCCGACACGTCGGCGCCGCGCTGCGAGATCACGGCCTCCAGCCGGGCGATGATCCCGGCGAGGTCACCCTGGACCTGCTGCGAGGTGCCCACGTCAAAGCTGCGTCGATCTGTGCTCATAACCTGTCACTCCCCCGGATCAGCGGCTGCTCGAGAACCTGGCCGCGTCGAAGTTGGCGGTGCCCGCCGACGACGACGCGTTGTCGGCCATCTCGGTGTCACCCTGGCCGAACGCGGAATCCATTCCGCCCTGACCGCCCAGAATCGCGCCCAGCGCGGAATTGAGAGCGGCGGTGATCGAATCGGCGTTGGCCTTGAACGAGTCGAATGCGACCCGCCCGGCACCGTTGAAGTTGCCCTGCAGCGGCTCAGCCGCAGCGATCAACTGCTTGATCAGACTGCCGAGATCATCAGACGATCCCTGAGTCTGCTTGGTGAGGCTGCCGAGAGTCTGCGCTCCCATGTCGAACTTCATGCCGCTCCTCCCCGTGCCGGGATGAATAACGTTCGCGGTCAATGCTACGTCAACCGCGCCACCCAGTTGGGGATCCACCTGCGGCGATAGATCAAATAGCGTGGGGCACCCGGCGATGACCGCGCCGCGTCCACACTGCACCGTTGGCCGGCGACTCAGCCGATCGGTGTGCCGCTCACGCAGGTGAGTACCTGCCCCTTGCCGCGGGTGGCGCTCGCCGTGGTCGTCGCGAAGCCGTGGTCCTCGAGCAGCAGCGTGGTCGAGGTGACGTTCGCAGTGGCGTGTGCGGCTGTGGGTCGCTCGCCAAAGACGTACAGCCGTCCACCAGGCGTCAGCAGGCTCCGCATCCGCTCGATCTGCTGCGTTGCGTCGCCCAGCCAGAACATGCTGACGTTCACTGCGAAGATCTTGTCGAAACGGAGTGAATCAAGGTCCGCCGACTCGAATCCGACACGTCGAATGTCAGCTCGGCCGGCGTTGATATGGGCAATGTTGCGTTTGGTGGCAAGTCGCACCATCGTCGCGGCCCGATCGATGGCCACGATCCGCCCGGTCGTGAGCCGGCTGGCGACCAGAGAGACGGCGGCTCCCCGACCGCATCCGATCTCCAGCACCGTGTCGCCGGATGCGACAGCCATCGTCTCCACCGCCCAGCGCTGCCGGTGGGCGGTCGTCGGCCGCACCGGCTCGTCCGGTGAGGGGGCGGCATCGCCGCTGGCGGAAGCCGGATGGTGGATGGGCAAAGAGCGCTTCACAACGTCACCCGTGGTGCCTGCTCCGCTCACGCATCTGATTCCACCCTGCCGGGCGAGCCGGTGCACCGTGTCCTCGATCACCGGTGGCGCGTCCAGCGCCTTGTCGCGCCGGTCAGTGCGCGGGTACGGGCGCGACGTCCGGCAGGACGTCGGCGGAGGCCTGAGCGTGCTTCGGAGCGCCGGCGTTCACCATGACCGCGGAGACCAGAGCTGCCGCGGCCACGAAGCCGACAGCGGCCCAGTACGCGGCCGAGTAGCCGTGCATCAGCGCCTGGTTCTTCTCGTGGACCTGGGCCGCTGGGCCGCCGTGCGACACCAGGTAGGTGGCGGCCGAGCTGGTCGCGATGGTGTTGAGCAGCGCGGTGCCGATCGAACCACCGACCTGCTGTGACGAGCTGATCATCGCGGAGGCGACCCCCGCGTCCCTGGGTTCGACGCCGTGGGTGGAGATGCTCATCGCGGGCATGAACGCGGTGCCGATGCCGAGCCCGATCACCGCTTCGGCGAACGCGATCTCCAGGAAGGCGCTGTCCGCGTCGAGCAGGGCGAGCAGGACGAGACCGACCGCTGTGACGAGGTAGCCGCCGACCATGATCGGCCGGGGGGCCATCCGGTGCGCGAGCCGGGCGCCGATCTGGGTGGCCCCGATGGCCTGCGGCACCGCCATCGGCATGAACGCCAGGCCCGCCAGGACCGGTGACCATCCCTTGACCTGCTGGAAGTAGTAGCTGAGCAGGAGGAACATGCCGAACATGCTGACGATGGCAAGACCGACCGAGAGGTACGCGGCGGCCCGGTTGCGTTCGGTCAGGACGCGCAGCGGCAGCAGCGGGGACGTTACTCGCGTCTGCACCAGGATGAAGGCCGCCAACAGCAGCACGCCCGCGGTGAACGACCCGATGGTCACGCTCGACGACCATCCGCGGCTCTCGGCGACACCGAAGCCGTAGACCAGGCCGACGAGTCCGAGGCTGGCCAGCACCACGCCGGGAATGTCGAGCCGGGAACGGTGCCGCTCCCCGTCGTCGTGGACGGTGCGACTGCCGCCCAGGATTCCGATGATCGCGACCGGGACGAGGACGAACATCGAGAAACGCCAGTTCAGATACTGGGTGAGCAGACCCCCGACGATCAGACCGACCGCTCCACCGGCGATCGACACCGCGCTGAACACACCGAAGGCCTTCGCCCGTTCTCTTGGCTGCGGAAAGGACAGGGAGAGCAACGCGAGCGCGGCCGGCGCGAGCAGAGCCGCGAACACACCTTGCAACGCCCGCGCGGTCAGCAGCATCGCGGCGTTGACCGCCAGGCCGCCGATCGCCGAGGCGATCGCGAACCCAGCCAGCGCGGTCAGGAAGACACGCTTGCGCCCGACCATGTCACCGATCCGGCCACCGACCAGCAGCAGGCCGCCGAAGGCGAGACCGTACGCGGTGACCACCCACTGCCTGCTCCCGTCAGTGAAGTGCAGCGCCTGCTGCGCCGAGGGGAGCGCGATGTTCATGACGGCGCCGTCGAGCACCACCATCAGTTGGGCGATGGAGATGAACAGCAGGGCCTTCCACCGCTGGGACTGGGGAGCGGCGTGGCGTGTGGGCATGACGTTCCTTAAGGGCAATTTGTGGGTATTTACACGACTCGCCCAACGCTAGCGAGGTTATGGAACGACCGCCACAGAATGTGCCTCCGATTACAGCCGCTTGGGCTGGGAATTGATTCGGCAAAAGAAGGTTTACGCGCCCAGAACGGACCGCATCACGCTGAAAACCCAGCGGCCGCCCCGCCCCTGTGAGTGGCGTTACTTTGTCGAACGTTCCAGAAAAGGCTAGCGTTCCGCCTCGTGAAGTCCTGCGGGCCGGCCGGACACGTCCGACCCCTCCGGCACCCGTGGACTTCGATCCCGAGCCGCGCGGCGGCTGACCAGTCGAGTGAACGGAAGACGAGATGTCCGGACGGTTGGAAGCAAAGGTGCTGGTCGTGACCGGCGGCACGCAGGGCATGGGCCTGGCGTTCGCGCAGCGGGCGGCCACCGAGGGTGCCCGGGTCGTCATCGGCGCCCGGGACAAGGCCCGGGGCGAGGAGGTGGCAGCGCAGATCAGGAACGCGGGCGGCAGCGCGCTGTTCGTACCCACCGACGTGACGGTCGAGGAGGAGATGGCGCGTCTCGTCGACAGCGCGGTGTCGGAGTTCGGGCGGCTGGACGGTGCGTTCAACAACGCCGGCGGCGGCCCGATGGCCAGCGTGCGCGAGGCCGACAGCGCCGACTGGCACCGGTCGCTCGCTCTCAACCTGACGAGCGTGTTCTACGGCCTCAAGTACGAGATCCCGGCGATCATCGCCTCCGGCGGTGGGGCGATCGTCAACAACGCCTCCGTCTCCGGTGTGAAGGGTGACCCGACGCAGGCCGCCTACAACGCCTCGAAGCATGGGGTGATCGGTCTGACGCGCTCGGCGGCCCTCGACGTGGCGCGCTCCGGTGTGCGGGTCAACGCCCTCGTCACCGGCCTTATCGACACTCCGCTCTGGCAGAACGTCGTCAGCCAGGCCCCGTCGACCGCGGAGCGGTACCTGTCGATGCAGCCGACCGGGCGGGCCGGCACGTCCGACGAGGTAGCGGCGCTCACCACGTTCCTGCTCAGTGACGAGGCCACGTTCATCAGCGGCGCGTCCATCGCCATCGACGGTGCCCTCACCGCCTGAGGCACCGAGGCCCGGTCCGGGGCGGCGAGGTCAAGCGGCCGCCACCCCGGACCGTGCAGTGGGTGCCAGCATCAGGCCCGGCGCGGAGGCCGCAGACCTCCGTGCCGGGCCCTGCGGCACGGACGAGCGTCAGAGCCAGACGACGATCCCGGTCAGTTTGTTGAGGACAGCGGCCACGCCCGCCCGGATGGCCGCCGCGCAGCGCTCGGCGGTGAAGGAGTTCGGGTCGTACGTCGAGGACGCGCCCAGCCCTTCCCCGCGGAACGACGCGCCGTCCCAGTCGACGGCAGTGACGTTGTGGGTGGGTTCGGCCAGTTCCGCGCCCACCACCAGGAAATTCTCGTCCAGGTGGCTCGGGGTGACCAGCGCGAGAGGGTCGATGAGGCCGTTGCCCGCGCCGACGATGAGGTCCGGGCCCATCTCCATGGCCTTGGCGATGCTGGGAACGGCGTCGTGCGCAGAGCCGACGACGATCGTCCGGAGGTCGACGTGCTCGTCGTCGGCCCACTCCTTGACGGCTGTCACGAGAACCTTGGTCGGGTTGTCGTCCCCGGAGGTCAGCAACACCACCCGGTAGTCCTTCGGCGGGTGGACGCCGTCCCAGGAGCCCGGCTGCGGCGTGATCGTTGCCTCGGGGGCGGGTGTGGTGGAGGGCGCGACGAACCCTGGGCCGAGAGTGCCGATGGCGATGGGCTCGGGGTGTGGCTGTGACCAGTCGTCGCCGGAGTCGCAACCGGTGATCAGCGCGGCGGTCGCGGCCAGCAGGGCAACGGCCCGGAGCGGGGGGCGCAAGGCGATCGTCCTCTCGAGTGATGCGGAAAGTGCGCGTAGTTCCTCGTATTCCTATCTCAATTCCGGTCGCCAACTATCCGTGGCTGGGCGCTCGGGGCCTTTGTTTTCCGGCGGTTCGTCGGTGTGCGGGCTGGTGTTCACCCGCGCCGTGCAACGTGCACTGGCCAACCGAGGGAGTCGCATGTCAGGCCGGGTCCGCCGTACCGTAATCGTCACCGCTGTCGGGATCGCCGCAGCGGTGATTCCCTTTCTGGGCGCCGGAACGGCGTCCGCGCACGGCTTTTCGTCGACCGCGTACGCGAAAATCTCGGCGGGAGACGAGGGTCACATTCGCACGAGGGTGGAGCTCGAATACGACCTTCTCGTGGTGTCCGCCGCCGATTCCGGTGACGACGATCCGTTCTTCCAGGCGGGAACGGCCGCTTTCGAGGCGGGCGACGCCACCGCCCAGGCGACGGCCCTGAAGAGCCATGCCTCGACGGTCCTGGCGTACGTCGCCGACCGCTTCTCGGTCACGTCGGGACGTGCCGCCTGCCAGCCGACCCAGGTGGGTGACGCGACGATCGGCGAGCGCGAGGGCGTGCCCTACGCGGATCTGCTGCTGGACTGGACCTGCCCTGAGCAGGCCGACGAGCATGAGGTGCGGAGCGGTCTCTTCCCCGATGGCGAGGGCTACGTCAAGGGCACCAAGACGATCGTCACGTACGAGATCGACGGCCGGTCGGGCAGCGCGGCACTCGACGCCGACCACCCGACCTTCTCGACCGGGCAGGCCTGGTACCAGCGGTTCGGCGAGTTCTTCCTACTGGGGGCCGAGCACCTGCTCTCCGGGATCGACCACATCCTGTTCCTGCTGGCGCTGATCGCGGGATCGCGGCGCCTACGCGAGATCGTGCTCGCGGCCACCAGCTTCACCCTGGCGCACTCGGTGACGTTCATGCTGGCCGCCCTCGGCCTGGTCGAGGTGCCGGCGGCGATCGTGGAGCCGATCATCGCGTTGTCGATCGCCGTCGTCGCTGGCTGGCACCTGTGGGGGATCTGGCGGCGCGGTGCGCACGCGGCCGACCTGGAGGCGGCCGGCGACGGTCACTTCAGCCTGGACCGCGCCGGCTGGATCCGTCTCGGGGTGGTGTTCTGCTTCGGCCTGGTGCACGGGCTGGGCTTCGCCGGCGCGTTGGGCATCGACGAGGCGTGGTCGTGGACCCTGCTGTGGTCGCTGCTGGTGTTCAACGTCGGCATCGAGGTTGTCCAGTTGTCGATTATCGCCGTCGTCTTTCCGCTGCTGCTCGTGCTGCGCCGCCGTGCGCCGAAAACCGGCCTCTGGGCGACCGGAGTTGTTTCGGCGGCCGTGTCCATTATGGGGTTGGTCTGGTTTGTCCAGCGCGTTTCCGGGTCCTGAGTAAGGCTAAGTAGTTCGCGAAGTGCAGTCTTTAGCAAGATCACGTTCATGGTTGGTTCACCAGGCGGCGAAAGCGTGGAATTGCTTCCCCAGCGTCGGGTGAAGGCACAATCCATTTCTCTATTTGAAAAGGGAACAATGTCGATGACATTGAGCACCTCGACACGGGCCTCGGCGCTCGTGCGGCGGCGCCTGGTCGCCGGGGTCGCAGCCGGTCTCCTCGGAATGGGCGCGGCCCTCGGTAGTGGCCTGATGGCCACCGCGAGCGCGGCCGAGTCCACCACGATCACCGGTGTGGTCCTCGGCGTCGGCGCCAACGAGACCCAGCGCATCGTGAGCTGGTACTCCTCGGCCGACACCGCGCAGAAGATCCAGCTCGCCCCGACCGCCGAGATCGTCAACGGTGAGTTCCCGGCCGGCGCCCTCAGCTTCGACGCCGTCGGTGCGGCGAACACCTCCACCACCGGCTTCAACCGGCACGCCACGATCAGCAACCTGCGGGAGAAGACGGCCTACTCGTACCGGGTCGGCGCCGAGGGCAGCTGGTCTCCGACGTACGCCTTCAAGACGCAGGACTTCGAGGGCGACTACGACTTCCTATTCTTCGGTGACCCCCAGATCGGCTCCTCCGGTGACCGGCTGAAGGACCAGGCCGGCTGGGAGGACACCCTGAAGGTGGCCACGGCGGCCAACCCGAACGCCGAACTGCTGGTGTCCGCCGGCGACCACGTCGAGAGCGCCAACGACGAGGGGCAGTGGACCTCGTTCCTGGCCCCCGAGCAGCTGCGTCAGATCCCCCTCGTGGCCACCATCGGCAACCACGACGTCGGTGGCAAGTCGTACGAGCAGCACCACTTCACCCCGAACACCGACCGCTCGTCCGCGTACTACAACGGGGACCAGGCGACGCGTTCCGGCGGTGACTACTGGTTCATCCACAAGGACGTGCTGTTCATCGACCTGAACAGCAACAGCTACGTCAACCCGGCGGACGGCTCCGCCGGCGGCGACGCGGCCCACGTCGCGTACGTCACCGACGTCATCAACAAGCACGGCTCCGAGGCCAAGTGGAAGGTGCTGGTCTACCACCACTCCATCTACTCGCCGGCCAGCCACGCGACCGACACGGACAACAAGCAGCGCCGCGAGGACTTCACCACCGCGTTCTCCAACCTCGGTGTCGACATGGTGCTGCAGGGTCACGACCACAGCTACACCCGCAGCTACTCCATCAAGAACGGGCAGAAGGAGAACCCGGCCGAGAAGCCGGGTTCTGCCGACGTGTTCCCCGGCCCGGGTGGCGTCATCTACGTGACGGCCAACTCGGCCTCCGGCTCGAAGTACTACGACATCAAGAAGCCGGACAACACCGGCACCGGCATCCGCGGCAACGGCCCGGACCCGCTGGACCCGGACAAGTACTGGTACAACTCCGTGCAGAACCAGGAGCACGTCCGCAGCTACGTCAAGGTGCAGGTTCGCGGCGACAAGCTGGTGCTCGCGAACGTCCGCAGCGGCACCTGCGCGGCGCCGAACGCGGCCGTCGAGAAGGGCCTCTCCTGCGTCAACACCCCGGACGGCCAGCCGGTCGGCTCGATCGTCGACAACGTGACCGTGCACCCGTTCCACGGTGACGGCCAGGCCATCCAGGTCAACGTGCCGACCCCGGCTCCGGGCGAGTTCGGCTGGACGATCGACGGCTACAACGGTCTGGTCGACCTGGGCACCGCGCAGGAGCGTGACGGCACCTACTTCCAGGCCAACGGCAAGATCAACCCGATCCTCGTGTCGGACAGCCGCCGCTCGCTCGCCCCGTGGTCGATCTCGGCCAACGTCGGCGACTTCCAGGACGCCGACAAGACGTTCTCCGGCTCCTACCTCGGTTGGAACCCGTACGTGCTCGACGCCGGCGTGGGCGCCGAGGCCGGTGCCCCGGTCCTGTCGTCCCTCGACGACCAGGGCAAGGGCCTGTCGGTCTCCAGTGCCCTCGCCGCGGCCGCGCAGGGTCACCCGCGCGGCGGCGCCAAGCTCGGCGCTGACCTGGACCTGAAGATCCCGGACAGCATCGCGAAGGGTAGCTACCGCACCACCCTCACGATCACTGCGCTGAGCAGCTGACCGGACCGTTCCACTCGGCGGGGTAGGCACCTTCGGGGCCTACCCCGCCACCGGTTCACCCACTACCAAGATCACCACAAGGACTCGAGATGCAACCGTCCGTAACGCGCTGGAAGACAGCCCTTCGTACCACCGCGCTCTCCCTGCTCGCCGTCGTCGCAGCCGTGGGCGTCGGTGCCGGCCCCGCCTCGGCGGCGGACGGTAACGTCGCCTGGACGGTCCGGACAGCCTCCAACGGCTACGGCGAAGCCCGGTCCAGCTACAGCTACAACGTCAATCCCGGTGGTGCCGTCGAGGACGCCATGGTCGTGGCCAACCGTGGCCCGTCGCCGCTGACCCTGTCCGTGTACGCCGCCGACGGCTTCACCACCGACGCGGGTCAGCTCGACCTGCTCACCAGGGACAAGAAGTCGGTCGCGATCGGCGCCTGGGTGAAGCCGAACGCCGGCAGTGTCGTGATCCAGCCCGGGAAGACCGCGCAGGTCCCCTTCAAGGTCAGCGTTCCGGAGAACGCCACACCCGGGGACTACGTCGGTGGCATCCTCACCACGCTGACCCAGGCCGACCAGGCCGAGGGGATCAACGTCGACCGGCGACTCGGCATCCGGATCAAGTTGCGGGTCGGCGGCGAGCTGAAGCCGAACCTCGCGATCGAGGACCTGCACGTGGCGTACGACGGCCCGGCCAACCCGTTCGGCAAGGGTGACGCCACCATCACCTACAAGGTCCACAACGTCGGCAACGCGGCCCTGTCCGGGCAGCAGGCGCTGTCGGTCTCGGGTCCGTTCGGGTTGCTGCGGGTACGGGCCAGGGACGTCGCCGCGCCGCCGGAGCTGCTCCCGGGTGAGAGCTGGAACGTGACGGTGCCCGTGCACGGCGTCGCCCCCGCCATCTCGCTGGCCGCGACCGCGACCCTCACGCCGCTGCTCACCGACGCCTCGGGCTCCACCACCTCGCTCAAGCCGGTCACGGTCAGCGCGCACGGCTGGGCCCTGCCGTGGACGCTGGTGCTGGCGCTCGTCGTGCTGATCGCCGCGCTCGTCGGGGCGTACCTGTACCGGCGTCGCAACCGGACGCAGCGCAAGGTGCGCGAGGACGCCCGGGTGCGCGACGCCGTCGCCCAGGCGCTGCGTGGTCAGGAGCCGCAGACGTCCTGAGCCCTGGCTTTCGTCAGCGCGGCTGGCGGTGGTCGTCGGCGGCGACCGCGCGGCGGGTCAGGCCGACGGCGACCGCGATCACCGCGATCACCAGCACCACCGCCAGCGCCGGTGCCCAGGTCGGGGCCGTGCGCAGCAGCACCGTGCCGAGCACGGCGCCGAGCACCAGCCCGGACAGCCGGCCGACGCCACCCACGTCGGCGAACCGGTGCGGGTCGACGATGCGACGTCGGACCAGCTCGGTCAGCGAGCCGGTCAGGTAGGTGGTCGACGCGCCCTTCACTCCGGCACCAACGGTGATCACGCTCTGGATGCCGCTCGACACGGCCGCCATCGCCAGCAGCACGAGCCCGAAGCCGTACCCGGGACGCGCCGAGCAGGCGAGCCAGCCCACCGCGAAGCCGAGCAGCAGCACGGCCTCGACCGAGGTCACCACCGCGGTACGGCCGTTCCACCCCGGCGGGGTGCGGCGCAGCGGCAGCGTGGCGGCGGCCACCCCCACGGCGTAACCACCGACCGCCACCACCGCACCCATCAGCGAGCGGGCGTCCGCCGTGGCGAGCGCGTGGCCGAAGTGCACCAGGTTGCCGGTGACCACGCTGGCGAAGTACCCGTTGAGCCTGGTCAGGCAGATCACGTCGATGCAGCCGGAAGCCGCGGCCAACGCCACCAGGAGCCAGGCCGTGGCCCGCGTCGAAGGAGCGTGCACGGTGCTCCTCCCGGTCGGTCCCGTTACCAGCGCGACGGTCGCGCACGCCCGGCGCCAGGCGGCTCCGGGTACGCAGCCATTCCCGTGCCCGCTGCGACTACGCCCGCCGAGGCCGGACGATCGCCCTTGTGGGTGAACGGCACCCGGCACCGGGGTCACGACTGTCCCCGAGCCGGCATGCTGCGACGGTGACGCCGGCACGGGAGGGGAATCCACATGGTTGACGGGGATGTGCCAGAGCGGATGCAGGCCGCGGCCCTGGACGACTTCGGCGGGCCGGAGGTGATCACCCTCCGCAAACTGCCGATCCCCGAGATCGCCGACGACGAGGTGCTGATCAAGGTCTGGAGCGCTGGCGTGGGGGTGTGGGACGTGTACGAGCGGCAGGGTGTGCTCGTACCCGAAGGCTCGGCCCTTCCGATCGTGCCCGGCTCCGACGGTGCCGGCACCGTCATCGCGGCCGGCGGCAAGGTGTCCAACGTCGCGGTCGGCGACCTGGTCTACGTCTCCGCCACCACCCGGCCGAAGGGTGGCTTCTACGCCGAGTACGCGGCGGTCAAGGCGCAGTACGCGGCCAAGGTGCCCGACGGCGTACCGGCGGAGCACGCCGGGGCCATGCCCACCGACGCGCTGACCGCGCTGGCTGGACTCGACACCGTCAGCCTCTCCACCGGCGACTGGCTGCTGATCTTCGGTGCGAGCGGCGGTCAGGGTCACCTGGCCGTGCAACTGGCCAAACGGCAGGGACTGAACGTGATCGCCGTGGCATCCGGGGCGGACGGCGTCGCGCTGGTGACCCGGCTCGGTGCCGACGTGTCCCTCGACGGCCACGCGGACATGACCGACGTGCTGGCCCGGATCCGGGACGCGGCGCCGGGCGGGGTGAAGGCGATCCTGGCGATGGCCGGCGGTGCGACCCTCGACCAGCTCACCGAGGCGCTGGCCGACGGCGGGGTGGTCGCGTTCGCCCACGGGGTGCAGCCGGAACCGCAGGAACGACCGGGCGTCACGGTGCGGGCCTACGACGGCGAGTCGAGCCCTCGACAGTTGCAGCGCCTCAACGAACTCATCGAGGCGGGGCCGTTCGTGGTGCACGTCGCGGAGAAGTTCCCACTGGGCAAGGTGCGGGACGCGCACCAGCGCCTGGAGACCTCCTACGCCGGCAAACTGCTGCTGACGGTGGCCTGAGACCTCAGGGCGTGCGCTGCTGCGGCACGCGTACCGAAGCCATCCCGGCCGCCGTCGCGGCCTGGATGCCCAGGTCGGTGTCCTCGAAGACCAGGCACGACTCCGGGGGTACGCCGAGGTGCTCCGCCGCAAGCAGGAATGCCTGCGGGTCGGGCTTGGCCCGCGTGTAGTCGTCGGCGCAGACCAGCACGTCGAACCGGTCCAGCAGACCGAGCGCGTCGAGGGAGGCGGTGACCGACGCGCGGGTGCTGCCGGAAACGACGGCGAACGGGACCCGCCGGTGCGCGTCGTGAATGTGCGCCAACACCTCGGGCACGGCGGCGAGCTGCGGCAGCAGCTCCTCGTAGTAGCTCTCCCGACGCTCGACGACCGTCGCCACCGGCATGGTCAGACCCTGCTGCTCGTTGAGGGCGACGATGATGTCGGCGGTCGGCCGGCCACCCCAGGCGTAGAAGAGGTCCTCCGGGAACTCGCAGCCCCACTCGTCCAGGGCCCGCCGCCAGGCCAGGTAGTGCAGCGGCATCGAGTCGACGATCGTGCCGTCGCAGTCGAACAGGTACGCGGCGAACTCACCAGGAGGCAGAGGCAGACTCACCGGGGAAGGGTACAGCGCGCCGCGGGCCACCGGGTTCCGCTCACGGGCTCGTGACGGCTGCCAACTGGCGGAGCAGGAACGCCCGTTCCGGTTCGGTGCCGACCAAGGCCAGCGCGCTGCGGTACGCCGCGGCGGCCTCGTCGTACCGGCCGAGCCGGCGCAGCAGATCGGCCCGCGCCGCCGGATAGGGGTGGTGGCCGCGCAGGCGCGGCTCGTCGGCCAGCTCGTCGAGCAGGGCGAGCCCCACCTCCGGGCCGTCCCGCATGGCCACCGCGGCGGCCCGGTTCAGCGCGACGACCGGTGAGGGCAACAGGGTGAGCAGGACGTCGTAGAGCGCCACCACCTGCGGCCAGTCGGTGCTGGCCACGTCGGCGGCCTCGTCGTGCAGCGCGGCGATGGCGGCCTGCACGCCGTACGGGCCGGGCGCCGGGCCGGTCAGCGCGACCACCACCAACTCGGACCCCTCCTCGATCATGGGGCGGTCCCAGCGCCCGCGATCCTGGTCGTCGAGAAGGACCATGGCGCCATCCGGCCCGGTACGCGCGTCCCGGCGGGCGTGGACGAGCAGCATCAGGCCGAGCAGCCCGGCGACCTCCCGCTCGGCGGGCAGCAGCCGACGCAGGATCCGGCCCAACCGGATCGCCTCCTCGGCCAGGTCGATCCGTTGCAGATCCGGGCCGGAGCTGGCGGCGTACCCCTCGGTGAAGACCGAGTAGACGGCCTGGAGCACCGTGGGCAGTCGACCGGGCAGCTCGTCGTCGCCGGGCACCCGGAACGGGATGCGCGCGTCCCGGATCTTCCGCTTGGCCCGGACCAGCCGTTGGGCCATGGTCGCCGGTGGCACCAGGAAGGCCCGCGCGACCTCGGCCGTGGTGAGGCCGGCGAGGAACCGCAGCGTGAGTGCTCCCCGGTCCTGCGCGGCCAGGGCCGGGTGTGCGCAGGTGAAGAAGAGCGCCAGCCGGTCGTCGGGCAGATCGCGGTCCGCGTCGGCGGGAGGCGCGTGGTCGGCCCGCTCGGCCTCCGCGCGGAGCACGGCCAGCCGCGTGGCCAGCACCCGGTCGCGACGCAGCCGGTCCACCGCTCGACGTCGAGCCGTGGTGAGCAGCCAGGCCCCCGGCCGGCTCGGTACGCCGTCGGTCGGCCAGTGCGTCAGCGCCGCCTCGATGGCCTCGGAAGCGACCTCCTCGGCCAGGTCCAGGTCACCGAAGCGGCGCACGAGCGAGGCGAGCAGTCGGCCGCGCTCCTCCCGGAAAACCGCCTCCACCGACGACCCGACGGCTGCCCTCTCACCCGGCACGGTCAGGCCTGCATGTCGATCTCGAAGATCGGACGGACCTGGACCGACCCGGTGCCGACCGCCCCGGGACTGCGAGCCGCCCAGTCCAACGCGGCGTCGAGGTCCGGTACGTCGATGACGTCGTACCCGCCGAGCAGCTCACGGGTCTCGGCGAACGGCCCGTCGGTGATCGCACGCTCGCCGTCCGGGCCGACCTGCACGGTCGTGCAGGTGGTCAGGTCCTGCAAGGGGTGCCCGGAGACCCAGACCCCGGCGTCCTTCATCTCCCGGTCGTAACGGATCCAGTCCTCGAAACTGCACCCGTTGTCGACGACCTCACCGTCGACCATGGGGCTCATGAACAGCAGCATGTACTTCACGTTTCGGCTCCTCTCGGTGCGGCGTGTCGCCGTACAGCATGACGACGAACGACACCCCGGGATGTCGACACGGCGGATCGGGTTTTTCCGAGCCGCTGTTCACACGAGGCCCGGCTGTGCCGGGTCGCGTCGGTCCACCCGTCGCTCGAACCAGGTGACCCCGATCAGGAAGACGGTCAGCAGGGCGAGCGCCGCCAACGGGGGCAGGGATCGGCCGATCGGCAGCAGGGCCAGCGGCAGCAGCGCGGCGACGACCTGCGTCGGGTGGACGACGCGTACGGTCAGTCGGCGGAAGACCAGCCTGCTGATCAGGTAGACGGCTGCCCCTCCGTAGAGCGCGGTGGCCGCCTCCCAGCCCAGCGGGTCGGAGTGCCGGGACTCCTCGCTGAGCCGGCTGATCACCTCCTCGATGCCGAGCGCGACGTAGATGGCGCCGATGATCAGCGGGGAGTGCCCGATGCCGTACGCGTCGCCGGCCACGCCGGCCCGTCGCTCGTCCGGCACCCTGGCGACGGCCTGCCTCGCGGCGGGCGCCAGCCGGTCGAAGTAGAGCCACCACAGGCAGACCGTGCTGGTGAGGCCGAGCAGCGCGGCCAGCACCGCCGCACCGACGGGCGCCATCGTCCGTGGCCCCGCACCGGCGGAGATCAGCGACTCACCCAGCGCGATGATGAGCACCAGGCCGAAGCGCTCGGTGAAGTGGTCCACGCTGCGCAGTTGCCAGGGCCGGAAGGCGGAGGCGACCCGGGCACCGCCGATGTCCACCAGCAGCGCGACCGTCCAGAGCGCCGTCTGGGCCGCGCCACCGAGCAGCGCGCCGCCGATCAGCGGGAGCCACGCCAGCACCACCGGCACGGTGAAGAAGCGCAGCGTCGAACGCAGGGGCGGGTTCGTCGCGCTCACCCAGTACAGGACCACGAGCTGCACCGCCCGGCCCACGACGTAGGCCAGGGCGAGAGCGAGCGGTGCGTCCAGGAACTCCGGACCCTGTCTCCACGCGTCCGGCAGCACCAGCGCGGCCACGAAGATCGCCGCCATCGCGACCAGGGTCGCCGCGCGGACCAGGCCGACGTCCGCGCGGACCAGGTTTCCCACCCAGGTGTACGGCCCCCAGGAGTAGAGCAGCAGCAGAAGGAGCAGCAGCCCCTGGGCCAGGGTCAGCGCGGTCGGCGACCCGGCCATGAACGTGATGACCCGGGTGAGCGCGAAGACGAAGACCAGGTCGAAGAAGATCTCGAACATCGTGGTCCGGTGCGGCCCCGCAGCCGGCACCGGACGCACGTCGAAAATCCCCCTCATCCTGGCATTCTGCCCAGGTTGGTCGACGGTTCATCCCGTCTTCCCGCCGGGTGCCCCCGCACCTGGTGGCGGTGGCGCCCCACCGGGTGCCCGGCCTCAGGCCGAGGCGTCGGTCCGCCGCCGGCTCCGCTCGGCCCGCCGCCGTACCTGCTGGTACGCGCCGGTCAGCCCCATCGCCCGGCGTACCTCGACCAGGGTCTGGCGTACCTCCAGGCGGGTCCGCTCCGTGCCCTCGACGATCAGCCGGTCGACCAACCCCCGGTCGGCCTCGATCTCGGCCCGGCGCTTTCGGATTGGCGCCAGGAAACCTTCGAGCGCGGCCACCAGCCGTTCCTTGACCTCCACGTCACCCACCCGCCCGGACCGGTAACGCCGGGCCAGGTCGGCCACCTCGTCGCGGTCCGGATTGAAGACCTCGTGGTACGCGAACACCGGGTTGCCCTCCACCGTGCCCGGCACGTCGGCGCGTACCCGGTTGGGGTCGGTGTACATGCCGAGCACCTTCCGACGCACCGTGGCGGCGTCATCGGAGAGCGCGATCGAGTTGCCCCGGCTCTTGCTCATCTTGGCCGCGCCGTCGGTGCCCACCAGGCTCGGCGTGTCCGCCGCGATCAGTTCGGGCACCGGGAAGACCGGCCCGTAGAGGTGGTTGAACCGTCGTGCGATCTCCCGGGTCACCTCGACGTGCGCGGCGTTGTCCCGACCGACCGGGACCACCTCGCCCTTGACGCAGAGGATGTCCGCCGCCTGGAGCACCGGATAACCCAGCAGCCCGTACGGCATCTCCTCCTTGCCCGCGTCGCGGGCCATGTCCTTGAGCGACGGCACCCGTTCCAGCCGGGGGACGGTCACCAGGTTCTGCAGCAGGGTGTTGAGGTCGCCGACCTCCGGGATGGCCGACTGGAGGTAGAACGTGGCCCGCTCCGGGTCGACGCCGGCGGCGAGGATGTCGGTGACCATCTCCCGGGCGTTGCCGGAAACCTGGTCGATGTCCTCGCGGCGGTTGCGCGTGGTGAGCATGTGCAGGTCGGCGATGATGAAGAAGCTCTCGTAGCGTCGGTGCAGCCGCACCCGATTGGCGATGCTGCCGACGTAGTGGCCGAGATGAAGGCGGCCGGTGGGCCGGTCGCCGGTGAGCATTCGTGCGACGGACATGGTGGGTGCCTCTCGTGTCCGAGGTGGGGTCATGCGTGGGCGCGCGCCGAGCGGGCCCGACGTGCAGGCCCCCTCGGTCAGCGGGATCGACTCAGCGAGCCGTCCGCCATCGCGCGCCGGCGCGGTATCGCAGACCACCGGCACGGAGGACGTTCAGAAGTTGCTCACGGCCGTCGCCGGAGCTGGTCGGGATCCTGGGCGCCGCACCGAGCGGGAGGCCGTCGACCTTGTCGACCGCCTCCGACGCGCAGCTGCCCATCCGGACCACGGACTCAGATTACCCGCAGGACGGCACCGGGCGGGGGAAGGTGACCGTCGGCGTAGTAGCTGCCGACGCGCTCCCGGTACTCCGGATCGGCCGGGTCCGCATCGAACGGCGGCGCGTCCTTGATCTGCTGCTTGGTCCGGTCGACGTGCACGACGCGTTCCTGGTGGTCCACCCGCTCCACGGTGCCGGCGGGTAGCAGCACCTTCTGGCCGAAGATCCAGGGGCCGGTGTCCACCACCAGGTACCCGGAATCCGCCTCGTTGCTCGCCTCGTCGATGGTGCCGATGCGCCCGTCACTGGCCTCCACCTGGTAGCCCACCAGGTCCACCGGCGTGCCGGGGCCGGGAGCGTCCGGACCGTCGTGCCCACCGTCCTGGTCGTCGGGCGGGGTGACCGAGGGGGTGGTCCGCGTGTATCCGCCAGCGAGGGCGGACGGGTCACGCCAGGCCCAGGGGTTGAAGATCGAGGGTTGCATCGGGCACCTCCGGGGGGACGGTCCTCAGCTGTCCTGTTTCGAAGTGCCCATCCCGCTGCCGTCGGAAACAGTCGGCTCCCGCTGCGGCTGGGTCTCTGCGGAACGCCCGGTGTGGGCGCGTCTGCGCTGAGCGGCCCGGTGAACAGGGTGCGCTGGCATACTCGCCTGCCATGGTGCTGTCGCGAGGGTGGGCTGTCTTCCTGGTCGGGGTCGGGGTCTGGACCTGGGTGATCTGGCCGAGGTTCGCGGTCGCGATCTGGCAGGACCCGCGGTCCTGGGCGTCCGGCATGGTGGGTGACGGTGCCGCCACGAGCTTCCTGTGGGTGCACGCGCTGCTGATCGCGGCTTCTCTGGCCATTGGTACGACGGTTGGTGTGCTCGGCATCCGGGCCTGGTTCGCCGCGCGTCGGCGACAGGCCTCCTGACCTGCCCCCCAGCGGCTGTTTCGGAGCGGGTCGGGGGTCCGTCCGCACCGGGCAACCGGCCGAGAACGCGAATGTGACGCGCGCCGCTACCCGTGGATTTGACGATCAAACCCGCGGACGCGTAACTTTCTCTCTGTCAGCGCGGAACGGGGCAAACGGGACGAAAGTTCTGAGGCCAAGAACCGGGCTGGCAGCCGGGTCAAGCAGGGGTTCGCTCCTGCGAGACGCGGTCCGGGCGGGGCTTGCCGGATCGGCCGCGAGGCGGATTTGGTGCGGCGAAGCCGACCGGGTAAGGTTCACGACCGGCAGGGCACCGGGCGAGACTGCGGGAAACCGCAGCGGCCGGTCTGCCAAATCCGACGACCTGACGCAGCGGTCCGCTGCTGCGTGAGTGCGCCGGTGCCAACCCGTACGAAGCACGACAGACCGGTACACACGGTTTGACACGGCGAAGACGGTGAGGTAACGTAGTAAAAGTGCCCGGCGCGAGAGCGGCGGGGACACAGAACGAAAAGCCCCGGTTGGGGTTCCACTGAGGTGGGGCTTCTGGTCGGTGTGTGGTTGTTCTTTGAGAACTCAACAGGGTGCTTGTAAAGCCAGTGCCAATTATGATTTATACCCCGGACTGGTCAGTTTTTCTGGCTGGTTGGGATTCCTTTGGCAACATTTTTT
>NZ_JAKKFI010000091.1 GCF_022230955.1 Micromonospora cabrerizensis | reverse complement strand
TGCTGGTGGCGCTGATCGGCCTGCTCGGGGTGGCCAGCCGGCTGCGGGTCTTCGTGGCCGGTGTCACGGTCGGCCTGACCGGCGCCGGGGCCGCGCTCGGCGGGCTGCTGCTGACCCCGGCCGGCACGGCGGCGGTGCTGCTCAGCACCCTGGTCTTCGCCATTGGCGTGATCCCGCTGCTGGCCATCCGGCTGGGCAAGTTGCCCCTGCCGCCCATCACCCTGCCGACCTCGGCCCCCGCGGAAGAGCCGGAGCGGGCCCGTGACCTGCCGGACCGGAGTCGGGTACACGCCGCGGTGACCCGCACCGAGGAGATGCTCACCGGGATGCTGATCGGGCACGCCCTGCTGGCGGTGGCCGCGGCGGTCGTCCTCGGGGCGGTCGGCGGGACGGCCGGCCGGGTGCTCGTGGCGGTCACCTCGGGCGTGCTGCTGCTGCGGTCGCGGCTGTTCGTGGCACTGCGACACCGGGTCCCGACGGTGCTCGCCGGGCTGGCCGGCTACGCGGTGCTGGGCGTGGCACTGGTCGGCCGGGCTGACGACACCGGGCGGCTGGCACTGGTCCTGGGAGGTGCGGCGCTGGCCCTGGTGGCCGTCGCGGCCGGCACCTCGTACGCCCGTCGGCCAGTCTCGCCGTACGTCGGAAGGGTCGCGGACCTCACCGACACGGCCCTGGTGGTCGCCGTGGTGCCGATCGCCTGCGCGGTGCTCGACCTGTACGACCGAGCCCGGGGGCTGCTCGGTTGAGCGGCCCCCGGGCCCGGTGTGTCAGTGCTACGTCAGTGCATGGACTCGCCGCGCGCCTCGGCGTCCCTGGCCCGCTTGTAGGAGGCGTGGATCTCGGCCTCGGCCTCGGTGCGGCCGACCCAGGTCGCGCCCTCCACCGACTTGCCGGGCTCCAGGTCCTTGTACACCTCGAAGAAGTGCTGGATCTCCAGCCGGTCGAACTCGCCGAGGTGGTGGATGTCGCGCAGGTGCTCCTGGCGAGGATCCTCGTAGGGCACGCAGAGGACCTTGTCGTCCCCGCCCTTCTCGTCGGTCATCCGGAACATGCCGATGGTGCGGCAGCGGATCAGGCAACCCGGGAAGGTCGGCTCGGGGACGAGCACCAGCGCGTCCAGTGGGTCGCCGTCCTCGCCCAGAGTGCCCTCGATGAACCCGTAGTCGGCCGGGTACTGAGTGGAGGTGAAGAGGGTGCGATCCAGCCGGATCCGGCCGGTCTTGTGGTCCACCTCGTACTTGTTCCGGTGACCTTTGGGGATCTCAACCGTCACGTCGAAATCCATCTGCACGCTCCCTCGTCTGCCCACGCTGGCTAACGGAACCACTGGCGGCCCTCCGGACAGGTGAATGCCCACCCGCCGACTCCGGCCGCCGCATAGTCTTCGGACCGAAGTAGTGTCACCCAAGCCGATTTTCGCTGGGGGAGGAGGGGGTCGTGGGGAGGGAAGATTCACACTACCGCCCGGACGGGGGCTCCGCGCACGGTACCGGACGATCCGGATCCGGCGGTGCGACGGGGCGGGTCCCGGTGCCCGACGCCCACCTCCCACGGGCCCCAGGGCCAGCGAGTTCAGGCCCCGGCCCCGGCCCAGGCTCCGGCCCAGCCCCAGGCTCGGGCTCGGGCTCGGAGAGGATGCCCGAGAGGCCCCCGCCGCTTCCCTGGCGCCCGCCGACCGGGTCGCCCCCGCCCAGCCCGAACCCGGGTCGCTTTCCAGCGGTCGGCGGCGATCGGCCGGTGAGTGGTCCTTCGCGCGGCAGCGCTTCGGTTCCGGTCAGCCCCGCACCGGGCGGCCCGTCGCGTGGGAGCGCCTCGGTGCCGGTCAGTCCGGCGCCGAACGGCCCGTCACGCGGCAGCGCCTCGGTGCCGGTCAGTCCCGCACCGAACGGCCCGTCGGGTGGCCCGTCACGCGGCAGCGCCTCGGTTCCGGTCAGTCCGGCGCCGACCGGCCCGCCGTCGGGCCCCGGCCCGGGCGACCCGGGCCGCGTCCCACCGCTGGGTCCGCCGATCTCCGCACTGCCCGCGCCCGGCGACGCCGGGCCGGCACCCGCGCCCGTGGCGTCGCGCCGTCGGCGGCTTCCGGTGGTGTTGGCCGTCGTGCTGCTGCTGGTGCTCGCCGGCGTCGGCGTCGTCGTCATTCGGCCCGGCCCGGTCGCCGGGTGGTTGGGCGACGACGCCGGGTCCGCGCCGAACGCCGCCGGGGCGACCCCGGAGCCCAACCCGTCGGACGTGCTGGCCGGCCCGGACCCGAACGCCCCGGTGCCCACCCCCGACGGGGTGCGTGCCGCGCTCGACCCGCTGGTCGGTGCCGCCGTCCTGGGCGGCCGGGTGAACGTCTCGGTGGCCGACGTCATCTCCGGCCAGACGCTGTTCGCCAAGGGGGCGGACGACGGCACCGTGCCCGCCTCGGTGACCAAGCTGGCGACCGCGGTGACCGTCCTGGCGGCCCGAGAACCCGGTTACCGGATACCCACCCGCGCGGTGGCCGGCGCGAAGGCCGGCGAAGTGGTGATCATCGGAGGCGGCGACCCGACCCTGGCGATCGACAAGAAGGGCTACTACCCGGGCGCTGCGCGCCTCGACGACCTGGCCGCCCAGGTGCGCACCGCGCTCGGTGGCACCACCCCGACCAGTGTGACGGTGGACGGCTCGGTCTATTCCGGTCCGGTCTACGGCCCGGGCTGGGACGACGACATCCCCACCGGCGGGTCCGGGGGCGCGGTGACCGCGTTGATGACCGACGGCGGGCGCAGGGACCCGGGCGTCGATCCCGGGGCCGCCGCGCGGTTCACCGAGCCGGACCTGGCCGCCGGCAAGGCGTTCGCCCGGCTGCTCGGCGTGCCCGCCGACGCCGTGAAGCGTGGGGCGGCTCCGGCCCCGGCCGCCGCCGGTGGCACCCCGGCGCCGGGCACCGAGCTGGGCGTGGTGCAGTCCCCACCGCTGATCCGCCTGGTCGACATCATGATCAGCGAGAGCGACAATCTGGTGGCCGAGGCCCTGGCCCGCCAGGTCGCGCTGGCCCGCAGCCAGCCCGCCTCGTTCGACGGGGGTGCCGCCGCGATGGACGCGGAGGTGGCCGACCTGGGCCTCCCCGCGGAAGAGATCACCCTCTCCGACGGCAGCGGGTTGTCCCGCCGCAACCGGATCAGCCCGTCGTTGCTGACCGACCTGGTCCGGCTGGCGGCCAGCCCGGATCATCCCGAACTGGCCGGCGTGTTCGGTGGGCTGCCGGTGGGAGGCTGGTCCGGGACCCTGAACGAGCGCTACCGCGCCGCACCCGGCACCGCTCCCGGTGCGGGCAGCGTCCGGGCCAAGACCGGCACGTTGACCGCGGTGCACTCCATCGCGGGCCTGGTCACGACCGCCGACGGTCGGCTGCTGACCTTCGCGGTGCTCACCGACCAGGTGCCGGGCGGCAAGGAAACCGCTCAACCGGCGCTGGACCGGATCGCCGCCGCGTTGGCCGGCTGCGGCTGCCGCTGACCGTCAGCGGTCGCGGGTCTCCGCGTCTGCCGGCGACCGCCATCGCCGTCGATCGAGGGCGCGAGGCCGGGCCGGGGTGTCGCGGCGCGGGTACGGTGGGTCCATGGCGCAGTTCGTGGACTGGGATCTGGCCGCCGCCACCGCGGGGGCGTTGAGCAAGTCGGGCCCCCGGGTGTCGTACGCCGAGGCCACCGACGTGGTCGGCGACCTGCGTCGGCTGACCGACGAGGCGGCCGGGCACGTGGCCGACTACACGGGGCTGAAGGCGCAGGTGTCGCACCCGCCGGTGCGGGTGGTCGACCGTCGCGACTGGGCCGCGACCAACATCGCCGGTCTCCGCGAGGTGATCACTCCGCTGGTGAGCCGGCTCTCCGGCGACAAGCAGCCGGGCGCGTTGACCGAGGCCATCGGGTCCCGGTTGACCGGGGTCCAGGCCGGCACCGTGCTGGCCTACCTCTCCGGCCGGGTGCTCGGCCAGTACGAGGTCTTCTCGGCCGACCCGGGTCAACTGCTGCTGGTCGCGCCGAACATCGTCGAGGTGGAGCGCAAGCTCGGTGCCGACCCCCGGGACTTCCGGCTCTGGGTCTGCCTGCACGAGGTGACCCACCGCACCCAGTTCACGGCGGTCCCGTGGATGCGGGCGTACTTCCTGGGCGAGGTGCAGGCCTTCGTGGACGCCTCCTCCAGCGGCGGCGAGCACATGGTCGAGCGCCTGCGGCGGGGGGTGTCCACCCTGTCCGAGGTGGTTCGTGACCCGGACAGCCGCACGAGCGTGCTGGACATCGTGCAGACCCCGGCGCAGCGGGCCGTCCTGGACCGGCTCACCGCGCTGATGACCCTGCTGGAGGGGCACGCCGAGTTCGTCATGGACGGCGTCGGCCCCCAGGTGATCCCGAGCGTGGAGCGGATCCGGGCGTCGTTCAACCGACGCCGGGAGGCGGGCAACCCGGTGGAGAAGGCGATCCGCCGGCTGCTCGGGGTGGACGTCAAGATGCGCCAGTACGCCGAGGGCCGCAAGTTCGTGCACGGTGTGGTGGAACGGGTCGGCATGGAGAAGTTCAACTCGATCTTCAACAGCCCGCTCACCCTGCCCCGGCTGTCGGAGCTGGGCGACCCGGACGCCTGGGTCGCCCGGGTGCACGGCCCGGCCGGCACCTTCCCGGCCGCTGGCTGACCACCCGCCGGTGGCCGCGCTAGCCCCGCCGGTGGCCGCGATCAGGGTGGCGGTTCGCCGCGCTCTGACCGGGCTGTCGTCCGGCGGGCCGGTGCTGGTCGCCTGCTCCGGTGGCGCCGACTCGCTCGCCCTCGCGGCGGCCACCGTGTTCGTGGCGCCTCGGTTGGGCCGCGGCGCTGTGCTCGTCACCGTCGACCACGGCTTGCAGGAGGGCTCCACGGAACGCGCCGAGGCGGTGGCCGCCTGGGGCCGCGAGGTCGGGTTCTCGTCGGCGACCGTGGTGCGGGTGGAGGTGGCCGGGCGCCCCGGTGGGCCGGAGGCGGCCGCCCGGGAGGCCCGATACGAGGCGTTGGCCGAGGCGGCCCGGCAGCAGAACGCCGTGGCGGTGCTGACCGGGCACACCCGCGACGACCAGGCGGAGACGGTGCTGCTCGCGCTCGCCCGGGGTGCCGGCCCCCGTGGGCTGGCCGGGATGCCCGCGCGGCGGGACCTGGACGGTGTGCCGCTGCTGCGTCCGCTGCTGGAGATCGGCCGGGACCAGACGCGGGCCGCGTGTGCCGTGCTGGGGCTGATCCCGTGGCAGGACCCGCACAACGTCGACCCGTCGTACGCCAGGTCAAGGGTGCGGGCCGACCTGCTGCCGGCGCTGGTACGCGCGCTCGGGCCCGGCGTGGTGGACAACCTCGCGCGTACCGCCAGGCTGGTGGCGGCCGACAACGCCGCGCTGGACGAGCTGGCGGAAGCGGCGCTGGCGGCGGCCCGGCACCCCGCGGGCGGCCTCTCGGCGCCGGAGCTGGCCGGTCTGGTTCCCGCGGTGCGTGGCCGGGTGCTGCACGCCTGGGCACGTGAGCTGGGTGCCCTGCCGGGCGCGCTGTCGCACCGGCACGTCGCCGCGCTGGACGCGCTGGTCACCGACTGGCACGGCCAGGGCCCGACCGATCTGCCCGGGGGTCTCCGGGTGCTGCGCCGCGCCGATCGACTGTCACCCGTCACTCCGGGCTGAGGCCTGGATCAGGCGGTGTGCGCCCGGTCCCGGAAGGTGGTCCGGTAGCTGTGCGGGGTCGCGCCGACCCGGCGGCTGAAGTGGTGCCTCAGCGCGGCCGCGTCGCCGAAGCCGGCCTGGTCGGCGACCGCCTCCACGCTCAGTGGGGTCTCTTCGAGCAGCCGCCGGGCGAGGAGCACCCGCTGGTTGGTCAGCCAGTCGTGCGGGGTGGTGCCGGTCTCGGCGCGGAAACGGCGGGCGAACGTGCGAGGCGCCATGCCGGCGCGGGCGGCCAGCTCCTCCACGGTGATCGCCCGGTCCAGGTGACCCATCAGCCACTCCAGCACCGGCTCCAGGGTGGGTGCCTCGGGCGCCTTCGGGATGGGCGCCTCGACGTACTGGGACTGGCCGCCGTCGCGGTGCGGCGGGACCACCATGCGCCGGGCCAGCCGGGTCGCGGTGGCCGAGCCGTGTTCCTGGCGGATCAGGTGCAGGCAGGCGTCGATGCCGGCCGCGGTGCCGGCGCTGGTGAGCAGCCGACCGTCCTGGACGTAGAGCGAGTTGCAGCGCACGCGGGCGCGCGGGTGGCGGCGTTGCAGCTCGTCCACGTACCGCCAGTGGGTGGTGCACTCCCGGTCGTCGAGCAGGCCGGCCTCGCCGAGCAGGAAGGCGCCCGAGCAGACGCTGAACAGGTGCGCGCCGCGGTCGTCGGCCCGGCGTAGCGCGTCCAGCACCGGGCCGGGAACGGTGGTGCCCTGGCTGTGCGCGGGGATGGCCACCAGGTCGGCCTCGTCGACCGGGCCGAGGTCGGCGTGCGGAGTGAGGTGGAAGCCGGACGAGGTACGCACCGGAGCGCCGTCGGGGCTGCACACCTGGAAGCGGTAGCCGGGGAAACCGTCGGCGGTGCGGTCGGTGCCGAAGACCTCGGCGAGCACGCCGAGCTCGAAGGGGGCGACCTGGTCGAGAGCGAGAACGGCGATGGTCCGGAGCATGTGACGAGGGTAACCCGGCAGGTGGCAGTAAATCGATGACCAATGGCATTGCTGCCACTGTCCGACCGGCTCGACTGGTCGCAGACTGGTCTCAGTCCGGTGCGCACCGGCGGCGAAACCGACAGCAATTATGCGAAAGCGAGCGCCGCCATGGAGTTCTTGGTCTTCCTCCTGTTCCTCGTCCTGCTGGCCGCCGCCTCGGCGGCCGGCCTCACCGTCGACAGCCACGACTCGGCCGACTGGAAGCCCAGTGACGACGGCCGCCGATGGCGGTCACGCACCAACTGATGTGATTAGCGTAATTTGTCGAGAAAATCCCGGGCGGGACCGCGCCAAAAGGTGCGGCCCCGCCGACGGAGGCCATCCGACGTACGGCAGGCTAGGAGTCATGGCTGACGGCTCCTGGTACGACGCCGACATCGACCACGTGATCATCTCGGAGGCGCAGATCCGCGAGAAGACGGCGGAGCTGGCCAAGCAGGTCTCCGCCGACTACTCCCACGTGACTGACGGCCTGCTGCTGGTGTGCGTACTCAAGGGTGCGGTGATGTTCATGGCGGACTTCGCCCGGGCGCTGGGCCGCAACGGCCCGCCGGCGGAGTTGGACTTCATGGCCATCTCCTCCTACGGCCAGGGCACCACGTCCTCCGGAGTGGTCCGCATCCTCAAGGACCTGGACCGGGACATCGCCGGCCGGCACGTGGTGGTCGTCGAGGACATCGTCGACTCCGGGCTCACCCTCTCCTGGCTGCTGCGCTACCTGGAGTCGCGTTCGGCGGCCAGCGTCGAGGTGGTCGCGCTGTTCCGCAAGCCGGACGCGGTCAAGGTGCCGGTGCCGGTGAAGTACGTGGGCTTCGACATCCCCACCGAGTTCGTGGTCGGCTACGGCCTGGACTTCGGTGAGCGCTACCGGGAGCTGCCGTACGTCGGCGTGCTCAAGCCCGAGGTCTACGCCCGCTCCTGACGCGGGACGCGAGCTGTCGGGGCGACCCGGCGGCACCGTGAGGCCAACTCGCATCGGTATTCATCAAGCCGACGTTCAGCGCGCTCTCAGCTCTTGCGGTTACCGTGGAGCACGGTGGCCCGGAGGTTACTCCGCGTCCGACCCCCTCGACCGCGTGACCGGGCGTTCAGGTGGCCGGGCAGGACTCCCCGCCACGCCGGTTCCTACCCGGACCCGCCGTACGTTCGGTGCCGGGCTGGTGGGCCTGCCCACGGTGCGTGCCGTCGATCCAGAAGGTGCGCCGAGTGCGGGGCCCGCAAGCTCGCTCCTCGCGTACGCGCGGCTTTTGATGGTGCACGACTGCGGGGCTCGCAAGCTCACTCCTCGCGTACACGGTGTACCGTCGAATGACCGCGGCGCGGCAGTTTCGCGCCTCGGGGTCGAGGCCGGCCCGCACGGCGGCTTCGGCTGCCGCTCACCGCGGCGACACCATCAGACGGTCAGGACGTCGATCAGGAGGATGCGGGCGCCCCGGCGCTCGACAACAGTATGGAACGTACGCGTTTCTTCCGCCGACCGGTGGTCTGGATCATCCTGGTCATCCTCGGCGCCGTTGTGCTCAGTCAGCTGTTCACCAGTGGTCCCAGCTACCACCGCGTGGACACTTCCGTTGCGCTCGATCAGCTGCACACCGCCAAGATCAACAAAGTCGTCTTCCAGGACAAGGAGCAGACGCTCCAGCTCGACCTGGCCCAGAAGACGAAGTTCGGCAAGACCGAGACCAACAAGATCGAGGCCCAGTTCCCGTACCAGGTCGGCGACCAGATCTGGAACGAGGTGCTGGACGCCAAGGCGGCCAACCGGGTCACCGGCCCGGCCGACGCCAAGGTCTCGTCGGACAGCATCTGGGTGAGCCTGCTGGTCAACCTGCTGCCGATCGCGCTGCTCGTCCTGCTGCTGCTGTTCTTCATGTCGCAGATGCAGGGTGGCGGCTCCCGGGTGCTCAACTTCGGCAAGTCCAAGGCGAAGATGATCACCAAGGACACTCCGAAGACGACCTTCGCGGACGTCGCGGGTGCCGAGGAGGCCGTCGAAGAGCTGTACGAGATCAAGGACTTCCTGCAGAACCCGGCGAAGTACCAGGCCCTGGGTGCCAAGATCCCGAAGGGCGTGCTGCTGTTCGGCCCGCCCGGCACCGGCAAGACGCTGCTGGCCCGCGCGGTCGCCGGCGAGGCCGGGGTGCCCTTCTACTCCATCTCCGGCTCGGACTTCGTGGAGATGTTCGTCGGTGTCGGCGCCAGCCGGGTCCGCGACCTCTTCGAGCAGGCCAAGACGAACGCCCCGGCGATCGTCTTCGTCGACGAGATCGACGCCGTCGGCCGGCACCGTGGCGCCGGCATGGGCGGCGGTCACGACGAGCGCGAGCAGACGCTCAACCAGCTGCTCGTCGAGATGGACGGCTTCGACACCAAGGGCGGGGTCATCCTGATCGCGGCCACCAACCGGCCGGACATCCTCGACCCGGCGCTGCTGCGCCCGGGCCGGTTCGACCGGCAGATCCCGGTGGACGCCCCCGACATGGAGGGCCGCAAGGCCATCCTGCGGGTGCACGCCAAGGGCAAGCCGTTCAGCCCCGACGTCGACCTCGACGCGGTGGCACGACGCACCCCGGGCTTCAGCGGCGCCGACCTGGCTAACGTGATCAACGAGTCGGCCCTGCTCACCGCTCGTAAGGACCAGCGGGCGATCAGCAACGACTCGCTGGAAGAGTCGATCGACCGGGTGATCGCGGGTCCGCAGCGACGGACCCGGGTGATGAGCGACCAGGAAAAGAAGATCACCGCGTACCACGAGGGTGGGCACGCGCTGGTCGCCTGGGCGCTGCCGCACGCCGCGCCGGTGCACAAGGTGACGATCCTGTCGCGTGGTCGCTCGCTGGGCCACACCCTGGTGCTCCCCACCGAAGACAAGTACACCCAGACCCGTGCCGAAATGATCGACACCCTGGCGTACGCGCTGGGCGGCCGGGCCGCCGAGGAGCTGGTCTTCCACGAGCCCACCACCGGTGCCGGCAACGACATCGAGAAGGCCACCCAACTGGCCCGCGCGATGATCACCCAGTACGGCATGAGCTCCAAGCTCGGCGCGATCAAGTACGGCACCAGCGGAGACGAGCCGTTCCTCGGCCGAAACATGGGCCACGAGCGGGACTACTCCGACTCGGTGGCCGCCGAGATCGACGGCGAGATGCGGGCACTGGTCGAGCTGGCGCACGACGAGGCCTGGGAGATCCTGGTGGAATACCGGGATGTCCTGGACAACATCGTGCTCGAGCTGATGGAGAAGGAAACCCTCTCCACGGCCGACATGGCGCGGATCTGCTCCCGGGTGGTCAAGCGCCCGCCGCTGGCGCCGTACAACGGCTTCGGCAAGCGCCAGCCGTCGACCGAGCCGCCCGTGCTCACCCCCGCGGAGAAGGACAAGCTCAAGGCGCAGGCCGAGGCTGACGGCGCGCAGGCGTCCGTCGGTGGCGGCGCGTCGTCCAACAACTCGGACGGCACGCACTGAGCAACGACCCGACGGCGACGACGAGCTCGACTACGTGGCCGCGCGGCTGATCAGCGGCAAGCTGACCGGTCGCCCGGTCGAGGACGCCGTCGATCTGGCCCGGATCGAGAAGGCCGTCCGCGAGATCCTGATCGCCGTCGGTGAGGACCCGGACCGCGACGGGCTCCAGCAGACCCCGGCCCGGGTCGCCCGCGCGTACGCCGAACTCTTCGCCGGCCTGCGGGTCGACCCGGCTCAGGTGCTCAGCACCACCTTCGAGGCCAACCACGAAGAGCTGGTGATCGTTCGGGACATCGACGTGATGAGCCTCTGTGAGCATCACCTGCTGCCGTTCCGGGGCAGCGCGCACATCGGCTACATCCCCGGCCCGGACGGGCGGATCACCGGTCTGTCCAAGCTGGCCCGACTCGTCGAGGTCTTCGCCCGTCGGCCCCAGGTGCAGGAGCGGCTCACCTCGCAGGTCGCCGACCTGCTGATGAGCAAGCTCGCCCCACGCGGTGTCGTCGTCGTGCTCGAGTGCGAGCACATGTGCATGGCGATGCGCGGCATCCAGAAATCCGGTGCCAAGACCATCACCTCAGCCGTGCGCGGCATCCTCCAGTCGGACTCCAAGTCGCGGGCCGAGGCGATGGCGCTGATCATCCCCCGCTGACACCCCTGAACACACCACGGCCGGCCGACCCCCTCCCGGGACGGCCGGCCGGTTCCGTTGCTGCCCGTCTTCCCCGTGACCCTGGCGGCCGCAGACCTGCGGCCGCAGACCCCGGCGGGTCAGCCGGCCAGCAGGGCCAGCAACAGACCGGCTGTGGCCAGCACCGCCGGCACCAGGCACACCAGCGCACCGAAGCGCACCGTACGGTCCAACCGCTCGGCGGGACCGACGCGGAACAACCGCCCGATGCCCACCCAGCCGGCGACGAACGCGACCGCCGGCATCGGCAGCCCACAGATCAACGCCGCCACACTGGCCGGCCCGATGCCCGTGGCCGCGTACACCGCGACCTGGATCAGCGGCACCACCAGGGCGAACGGCCCGTACACCAGGAGGTTGCGGGCCCGCGCCGGCCAGGACCCCGGCCGGAACCGGCCGCGCGCGGCCAGAGCCGCGTCGGCCGCCTCGGCCCGACCCCGCGCGGCCCGCAGCGCCGCCAACACCGCAGCCGGGCCGCCCGCCATCGACCGGGCCGCCTCCGTCAGCTCGGGTGGCGACGGCACCAGGGAGATCGCCGGTACGCCCAGCTCCCGCAGAAGTTCCTGCTGACTCGCGAGCCCGTTACGGACCACCGTCAGCTCCTCCCGGGCGGCCTCCGCCGACCGGGCCTGCTCACCAGCTGCGGCGGCCGCGCCGCGGCGTACCCCATCCAGCTGGCGCGCCGCGGCCAGATACTCACCCCAGGCCGCGCCGGGCTCGACCGTCGTCGGCGTGGCGTCTCCGCCCGCCGCAGCGGCCCGCTGCCGCCCCGGCCCCGTCACCGTCGCGTTCGGACCCATCCCGACACCCCCCGCTCGCGTCACCGGTCAGCCAGCCTCGTCGGCGAACGGCACCAGGACCCGGCCCCGCTCGTCCGGACCGTCCCAGAGCACCGCCCGGTCGGGGCGGGCCCGCCACTCCACCGGCCGTCCGAAGACCGCGGTGAGCTGCGCGACCGGCACGTCCAACACGACAACGGCGGCCAGCTTGTCGACCTCGCCCGCCGGCTCGAACAGCGCGGCGAACGGCGGCACCGCCCTCCACCAGCCCAGCAGGTGTCTCCCGGCCGGCGGCCCGTCGCGCAGAAGCGCACGCAGCCGATCCACCGGCAGCTCCCGAGGGCCGGGCCGGTCCAGACCGAAGACCACCAGGTACGTCGGCAGGTCGTCGGCCGGGTCCGCGAGCAGCGTCGGCAGATCCACCAACTCGGCCGAATGCCGGGTCGCCAACTCGGCCGTCAACGCCTCCGCCAGCGCCCGGGACCCCGGGTCCGGTGTCGCCACCAGGAAACGGGCGGTGCCCGGCGGGTGATGGTCCGCGGTGCTCCGGGCCGCCGTGGCCAGCAGCCCGCCCGCCGCGGCACCCGACCCCAGCACCGCCAGGTTGCGCCCGGCCGCCGGCCCCAACGGCACGGAGACCGTCGAACGGGCCGGGTCCACCGCACGGCCCAGCAGAGCCGCCGGACCGTGGGCCTGCCCCGCCAGGGCCGCCCGGTGTCGCGGATCGTTGCTCAGCAGAGGTCGGGCGTAACCGGCGAAGACCACCGGCGGCACCGAACCGGACGGCCGGGCCGCCCACAGCTCATGCCGTAGCGCCTCCACCACGTCCGGGTGGTCCTGCGGGTCGGGGTGACGGATCAACCGTTCGTGACCTCGGATCGCGCCCCGGGGACCACCGAGCCCACCCGCGGTGTTGACCACCGCGCTGCCCACCGGCAGACCGGCCGCCGAATCATTCGTCGGCTCCAACACCGGGCTGCCGCCCGGCAACGCCACCCGCACCGGGAACTGCCCGAGCACCGAATCCCGGTGACCGGCGTCCGCCCGGGCACTCAACCCCAGCTCACCCGCACCGGCCAGCACCAGATGCACGCCGTACGCCCGACCGGCACGCGCCAGCCCGTCCAACTGGGCCGCCACCTCGGCCGCCAACCGGTCCCGTTCGGCGAAGAGCAGAGGCACATTGTCCAACACACAGACGATTCTCGGCAGCGGCCGATGCTGACGCAGCTCCGCGAAGCGCTGCCCGCCAGCCCGTGCCCCGGCGTCCGTCCGCCGCTGCACCTCGGCCGTCAGCTCGTCGAGCAGATCCCGGACGTACTCCCGGTCGGCGGCCATCGCCGCAGCGCGCACCTGCGGAATCCACGACCGGTCGCGCTCGGTCTGCAGGAACTCCACGAAGGACTCACCGTCGCCGAGATCCACCAGGTAGAGCGCCAGGTCGTCCGGCCCGTACCGGGCGGCCAGACCGAGCAGTGCCGTGGTCAGGAACGCCGCGCGGCCCCCGGCGGACCGGCCGCTCACCAGCCAGTGCGGAGTCAGCTCGGTGAAGCCCAGCGGCACCGACCGACCCCCGGCGTCACCGACCGTGGTCGTCAACCCGTCCGCGGAACTCGACTCCCACAGTCGGTCACCCGTGGGCGGCAGCAGGGTCGCCAACGCCAACCGGGAACCCGCCTCCACCTGCTCGGCGAGCCGCCGACAGACCGCGTCGACCAGCTCAGCCGGCGGATCCGACTCGACGAAGACCGGTGAGTTCAACCCACCCGGCGGATCGGCGCCCGGCCCGGCGAAGGACGCCCCCGGGGGGTCACCGAGCAGCGCGTACGCGTTGCGCAGCGCCAACGAGGTGGTGTGCGGCAGCGGCGCCCGGGCCGAATACGGGCCGGCCGGCGGCCAACCCGCCACCACCAGGTGCAGCCCCGCCGCCGGCCCCTGCTCGGCCAGCGCCTCGATCCGCGCCAGATCACTCGGACCGGTCGATTCCGGCAGCGCCGCGACCACCAGCAACAGCGTCCGATCGTGGCGGCGTCGCCCGCTCGCACCCGGCGTGACCCACTGCTCCGCCTCGGTCAACACCGCGCGCAGGCTCGCCACGTCCACCGCCGGCGGCGGCAGCAGGCCAGCGTCCGCGAGCGCCCCGAACGGCGTCAGCACGACACCCGTCGCATCCACCGCGCGAATCAACAGGGCACCCGCCGGTGTCGCCGCCAACAACCGCAGGAGTACGGCCCGGAGCAACCCCGCCACCCGCGGCTCCCGGGCGTCAGCATCCACGCTCAGATGACCGGTGCCCACCAGTGGCACCAACGCGGGGAAGCGAGCATCGTCCAACGGCGCCGCCGTGCCGACCCGGACGAACGGCGGCGGACAGTCACCAGCCGGAGTGTCCACGGTGAGCGAATCCAGTGCCGCGCCCGACCAACCCGGCGCCAGTCGTGCCGCAACCTCCCGCAGGCGGTCGGCTACCTCGTACTGGCGGCGCTGATCGGCCGGAGCGGGTCGGGTCTCGTCCAGGATCCCGGCGGCAGCGGTCGCAACGGCCGCCGCCCGGCGGTGCAGAGCTGCGGCGCGGTTCGTCCGTGCCTTCGGACCGGCCACCGCGTCCACCCCCTCTGCCCGAGGTTGGCAACCCCTCCCCGAGCAGAGACGGTATCCCAGCCGGGTCCGCTCCTCCGGGAGGTGCCTCGGCGATGCGCCGGGGATGTCGTGGATCTCACCAGTGGGGAGGGGTCCGTCACGATCCGCTGGATCTGAGGCATTGGCTCCGGAGCCTCCAGCCGTTAACTTCAGGGGGTGGAATCAGTGCAGCCCCCCGCCGGTTCCCAGGTCTCCCGCGTACCGGCCCAGCGGACACCGTCCGAGCAGCTGCCGCCGGCCCCAGCGACGCCGGCGCCGCAGCCGCCACGCCGCCGAATGCGGACGGTGCTCACGGTCGTGGCCGGGGTGCTCGCCCTGCTCTGTTTGGGCGGAGTTGCTGCCGGATACGTGCTGTACAACCGTGCGGCAGCCCCGGATCGCAGCACTCCGGACGTAGCGGTGGTCAACTATCTTCAGGCCGCGCTCGTCTCTCGCGACCCAAACCGAGCGAAACTGTTTACTTGCGACGGTACGGTCCCGGCGGTAGACGAACTCGCCGCTCAGATAGCCGGACGAGAGCGAGACTTAGGCGTCTCATTCTCAATTAACATTGAGAACGTAGCTGTTTCAAACACCGCTGCTGCGGACGCATCCGTGATCGCTGTCATCCGGCGGAGCGCCTCAGTAGACGGCGTTCATCAGAGCTTGGCGGATACGTGGCGATTCGACGTGAGAGACAGGGATGGGTGGCGCGTCTGCGCTGGCACAAGAATTAGCTGACTGTCACTCGATCCACAACAGATGAACCGGGACCTCCAGCGTGGTGGGTGACTGGCCGCGCCAGGCCCAGCGGTACCACTCCACCTCGGGCGTGATCCGGACGCAGATGTCCCCTTCGGCGCCGGAGTAGGTTTCGGTGACCGCTCGCAGGTCGCGGTGCTCCAGACCGCCCTCGACGTGCACCACCCGGCGCCCGGTGACGGCGTCCGCCTCGAAGACCGGTGTGGGGGTCCGGTGTGCCGGACCGTCCAGCGAGACCAGCCGGATCCCGGTGTCCCGGCCACCTTCCGAATCAACCCGGCCGCCGACCGTCTCCACCCAGACCCGCTCCACCGGCACCAACGGCGCGAACACCTCGACCTGGTCGGCCTCGGCGCGGTACCACTCGTGCTCGGGGATCACCGGTACGTAGGTCCGGGCGCTCTGCACCACCCGGTCGTCCGCGCGTAGATCGCCGCGCCAGCCCAGCCCTGGCAGCCCGACCAGAACCCGCCGGCCGCGGAGCTCCACCCGCTCGGTGGCAGGGACGATGGTCAGCGGACGGGGCGGCCGGGGTGCCCAGTCGGGCTGGTCGGC
This sequence comes from Micromonospora cabrerizensis, assembly GCF_022230955.1. Classification (GTDB taxonomy): domain Bacteria; phylum Actinomycetota; class Actinomycetes; order Mycobacteriales; family Micromonosporaceae; genus Micromonospora; species Micromonospora cabrerizensis. The sequence goes on along the minus strand of NZ_JAKKFI010000091.1, from coordinate 34,163 downwards.
GAACGGGTCCGGCAGCGGTCCGGTCATCCCCGTGGCGGTCTCACTCGGCGGCGCGCAGCGGGGCACCCCGCGCGCGCATGAACGGAACCGGATCGACCGCGCCCCGACTGGACCGGTCGTTGCGCAGGTGCACCTCGAAGTGCAGGTGCGGCCCGGACGAGTTGCCACTGCTGCCGACCTGTCCGATGACCTCGCCAGCCGGGACGATCTGATGCAGTTTGACGCGGGGCTGAACCACCATGTGGCAGTACCGGGTGATGTAGCCACCAGCGTGCAGCAGGTCGACGTACCAGCCGCAGCCGCCCTTGTCGGGGTACCCGTCCACGTCGCAGTCCCGCCGGCCTCTGTTGTCGGGGTCGCAACGGGCGACCAACACACGACCGGCGGCGGCGGCGCGGATCTCGGTGCCCTTTGCCGCGCCGATGTCCACCCCGTTGTGGCTCGGTCGGCTCGCGGTGCGAAAGCCGGAACCCACGTCGCCGGGGATCGGCGCGGTCCAGCCGGAGGCAGCTATCTCGCCGCGCTCGGCCGCATCGCACACCGCCTTGCCGTTGATCTCGACGGTACGGGCCGCACCTCCGGCCAGCGCATCCACGATCTTGCTGGCCAACTCCTCGTGTTTGGCATACGCGTCCGGATAGGCGCTGATCTGAACCTGCTGCGCCACCACCGTGAGCGGTCGGCGCTGCCAGCTCCGGACCTTGACGAGCTTCTCGTAGAACTTGCGAGCGGTGTACGAGGGGGTCATCCGCTCGGCGACCGAGCCCCACCCCGGCCGCTGTTGGAACAGACCGAGCGAGTCGTGGTCCGCTCCGACGCCCTCGTGTGGCAGGGCCAGAGACTCGGGCACGTCACTGTTTGCCAGGTTGCGCAGCGCGGACTCCTGCATCGCGGTCGCCAGGGCGATCACCCAGCCCCGGGAGGGCACCCCCAGGTCCTGGCCGACCTTGATGATGATCGCGGCGTTGCGGACCTGCGCGTCGCCGTACTCGGTGAACTTTGGCAGCTCGCCCACGATGTCGACCGGGCGGATCGGGCCGCAGCCAAAGCCTGCCAAAGAGTCTCCGTCCTCACCGTCACCGCCGCCGAGGCCGGTGAGGAAGAACGCTGCCGTACCGCCGGTGCAACACAACAGGAGCAGCACCCCGGTGAGCATCGTTGCGATCACAGCAACCCGCACCGGCCGTCGGATGGCGCCGGTCATGGCCGTTCCCAGTCCAGCACGTCGACCAACCAGCCGCCATCCGCAGCCACCAGCTCCAGTCGCAGCTGACCGTTGTCGAGCGGCAGCAGTACCTCGACGAACGTGTCGGTGCGCGCCCGCACCGACGGTGGGCCGGTGACCTCCTCGGCCGGCACGCCCCCCGGATCAACACCGGCGAGTTTCTCGGTCAGCGCCGGCGTGGACAACGGCCTCAGGTCGTTCTGCCACTGCTCAGCGGTGATTCCAGGTCGGCCGAGCCAGGCTGCGGCGAAACGGTCGGAGGTCTGCTCCGGCGTGCGGGCGCCGGGCGACGTCACCGGTGACGGTGGCGCCGCGCTGGTGAGTACGCCGTCGTCGCCAGCCGTCGGGTCCACGGTGGTGATCGGCTGGTTCGGCCGGTTACTCAACCCGTCCGCCGGACCGGCCGGGTCGGAGATCAGCCGGGCCGCCCCGAGCACACCGAGGACGATCACCGCGATGACCAGCGCCACGCCCAGCCGGGACCGCAGCGCTCGGGTGAAGAGAAACTCCAGGGCCCGTCGCATCGCCGTCACCGTGCCTCTGAACGCACCCGCGGTCCGGTCCGGTCCGGCGTGCGCTCAGAGGAGCCCGGACGGTAGACCACGAACGACGGGTTTTCGGCCGGCACGTCCGGCTCGGTCCACGTCGCCGGCTGTCGGCGGCGAGGTTGGGGGGCGACCGGGCGGCCCCGGCCTCTGGTCTCCTCCGCCGGGGCCTCGTCGGGCCGTTCCCGACCGTCGGGTCGTCCGGCGCCAGCTCGCTGGCCCTCGGCAACAACCGTCGGCGTAGAGACCGGGTCCTCCCGGCGGGCCTCCGGGCGCAGCCGGGTCTGCTCCGCGTTCGGAGACCGTCGACGCCCACCCACCGGCTCGGCCGTGCCACCCGGCTCTGCCACGTCCAGTCGCGCGGCGGTCCGCATGTCTCGGAAGAACCGGCGGTGCCAGGACCCGGCCGAGCTGACCGCTTCGCTGCTGTCCTTGCCACCGAGTTGGGTGATTCGTCGGTACGGCCGCAGCAGCAGCCAGCCGACCACGCCGCAGAGCCAGACCAGCACCACCTGGAGCCAGCCCGGCAGGGTGGGGGTACTCATGATCAGGTCGACAGCGAACAGATAGATGGCCGCCCCGGTGCCGAAGATGGCGATGTTGAAGACGGCGGCGACGACCGCGTTGGCCAGCCGACGTAGCCCGGCGCTGGCCGGCCGGAGCAGGCCGACCGTACCGAGGATGGGTGCCGCGATCACCGCCCACCGGAAGATGAGGAAGCCCAGCAGCACCAGCAACGACGCCGTCAGGTCGAACATCGCAAACAGGAACGCGGCCAGCACCGCGATGAATCCCGCGCCCACCCGGTCCATGTCCCGCACACCCTGGAGGTATTCGTAGGCCTCCGGGTCCTCGGTCTGGATCTGCTGGGCCACGCGAGCCCACTGCTGCTGCTTCGCCTTGATCGTCGCCTCCCGGGTAGCCGGGTTGGCGCGCATGGATTGAGCCTCGCCCCACGTCAGAGACCGTGCGTCGTACAAGGCAGGCCCGTACTTGAGTGCGGTCTCGCTATCCGCTGAACCCAGCACCCCGCGGAGCCAGTTCCGGTAGAGCATGGTCTCGGTAGCGGTGTCGCTTGCTCGTACGGCAGGGGTGCGGAGATCCTTGCAGCGGTTCGGGTCGGGATCGATACACCGCCCTGGGTCCGGCTCCTTCGCCTGCGGGCCAACGGCGTCGTGGACCACGCCGAGACTGGTGACCAGCGCACCGTCGGCGATGTTCGCCGACTTGACCGGCCAGGCGGCCAGCGCCGTGACCGCGACCATCACCAGCAGCGCCCAGCCGGCGGTGGTCATCGCGTTGCTCATGTCCGATTGGCGGGATCGCCAGAGCAGATAGAGTCCCACCACGCAGAGAGTGACGATGCCGAAGACGCTGAAGACCTTCTGGTAGACGGCCTTGGTTGCCTGCTCGACCAGCGGGTCAGCCCAGCCCCACATGGAGCCCGGGTCCCAGGCGCGTTCTCTGAGCGCGTTCGACGCACCGATGATGGCCGTGGCGGCCATGAATTCGCCGTTGGCGATCGTGGTGGTGAACTTGTAGTCCGGATGCAGCACGCTCGATGCGCAGCCGCCTTCGATGTCGTACGTGGAATAGCTGTAGCCCCCGTAGCCGTACAGGCTGTATCGGCCAGCTACGCCATTCGTTCCCTCCGCCGGCGGCGCGGCGGCGAACCAGCCGGCGAGGCCAGAGTCCGGAGTGCCCGGGGTTGGCGCGTTACGACACTTGACCTCGTCCTCACTGACCGCTTGGAGCTTCCCCACGCAGGCCCGGAAGTCGGCCTGCCACTCGGCGGTGGTGCAGAGGTCGGCGCGGGCCTGGGCCACGGGCGGTGCGGCTGCTGCTGCCTCCGCTCCGATCAGCGGCCAGGTGAGAGAGGCCCCGGCCAGTACGCCGAGGGCGAGCAGGAACGACACGATCCTCGCTCGGGCCCTCGCCATGTCACGCCTCCAGATCCGGCAGGGGGATGCTCGGCAGCACTCCGGCCGCAGCGGCGATCGCGGCGGGCGTCGTGTCGAGGTGGTCCAGCAGCCCTTCGACGTACGAGACGTCGACGCGGACCTTCTGCACCCGCCCGTCGACGTCGCGCATCACGAACTCGCGGAAACCGAGGCGGTTGGACGAGCTGGTGTCTGCGGCGGAGAGTGAGGCGAGGGTGGCCTCGTACCCGTCGTTGACCGGCACCCGCAGCAGCCGTAGTGCTTCGGAGGCGATCTCGGCGTCCTCGGCGATCCGGCCGACGAAGACGGTGGAGACGAGGTTCTGCACGTCGAGGCCGAGGATGTCGCGGGGGTTCTGCGAGGCGACCAGCGCGGCGAGGTTCCACTTGCGGGAGTCGCGGGCGAGCCGGACCAGGAACGAGCGCCCGGAACGCCAGCCCTCCATGAAGTGCGCCTCGTCCAGGCCGACCAGTTTGCGGGACGACATCGAGCCGCCGTAGCAGCGGCGCACGGCGAGCCGGTGCGCGGTGTGCAGCATCGGCAGCGCCAGCGCCTCCTCGGCTGACCAGTACTCGCGTTCGATCTTGAGGTCGGGCAACCGCAGCCCGGCCATGGTGATCACGGTGAGTGCGGCGTCGGCGCCGAGCAGCCCCTCCGGTGGCCGGCCGAAGAAGAGCATGGCCAGGGGCATCTCGGCGGTGTCCAGCAGGAGGTTGGCCAGCTCCTTGCCGGCGTCGTCGTCGAGGCGCCCGAGGCAGCTCACGACGTCGTCCAGGGTGGACGTCTCCTCGGCGGGGACTTGGCGGACCGCGTGCCGGAAGAGGGTGGCGGTGGATGCCTCCCGGGCCACCTGCGGCGGAACGAGCATCATGCAGATGTCCTGGACGAGCATTCGCCGCTCGGCCCGAGCGTTGGAGACGGCGATCTCGAACTCCCGGTCACCGGCGGCCCCGGCACCGAACTCGGTGCGCAGCGGCGTCGGGATGAGCGAGTAGGGCGCCAGGGTGCCGTGCTCCGAGCCGGTCAGGTTCAACACCCGGGAGTACGGCCGCAGCTCGGGCATCGCGCAGAGTCGGGCCAGCGGCCCGGACGGGTCGAGGAGGGTCACCTGGACACCTCTGCGGGCGGCCAGGTAGCCCAGCGCGCCGAGCAGGGTGGACTTGCCACCGCCCGGCTCGGCGACGAAGACCGCGAGCCCGGAGCGTTCCCGAACCTCCATGGGGAAGTGCAGGTCGAGGAAGACCGGGCGGCGGCAGGTGCCGGCGGTCCGGCCGATCAGGTCGCCTCGCCGGTCGCCCACGTTCGATGCGGCCTGTGGGAGCGCGGCGGCCAGCAGCGGCACCGGCATACGGCGGACGTAGCCGGTGTTGGCGATCGGCTCGCCGGGGATGAACTCGCGGGCCAGCCAGTCCTGGTTCTTCGGGTGTTGCAGCGAGATACGCAGCTCCCGGGAGTAGAGCTGGATGAGCCGGCGGGCCCGTTCCATGCACTCCTCCCTGGTGCGGCCGCCGACGGCGATCCGGTGCCAGCCGTGCGCGCGGGCCGAGTCGACCGGCAGGCCGGTTGTCATCTCGTCGCCGATCACCAGCGCCCGCTTGGCCAGTCGCTCCAGCTCCGGCGGTGCGTCGATGCCGTGCTCGGCGTAGTCGAGCTGCTGGGAGCGGATCATCCGTAGCCGGTGTTCGAGGTTACGGAAGGAGTCGCCGGAGCCGAGGATGTCGACGCGGGTGGAGATCTCCATCGGCCAGGGCAGCCGCTCGTGGAAGTGCAGCCAGGGCTCGTGCCGTTCCGGGATCTCCAGCGGCTCCATCCGGCCGACCGCGAGCACGGCAACGTGCCGTTCCTCGCCGGTCATCCGGTTGACCAACTTGACGGTGGAGCCGTACGGGGTGCGGTAGCGCTCGACCTGCTCGGTCAGGGCGAGCAGGTCACCGCGTTCCCATTGCCCGTTGGTCACCGGGGAGAGCCGCCCCGGGGGTGCCATGCACAGCGCCACCGAGCGGTAGAGCAGCCATTCGAGCTCCTGTGCGGTGACCCGTCGACCGCGCATGCCGAACGCGCCGAGCACCTCGTCGAACTGCTCGACGGTGCGGCCCAGCTTGCGGCGTTCGCCGTCTGCGGTGCCCCGACCGAAGGTGCGCAGCAGTCGTTCGGTGAGCGAGTCGCCGAGGGATCGGCGGGCGAAGGTGACACCCAGGTAGGTCTGGCCTTCGGCGTGGTTGACGGACATCAGGTGCCGTTGGGCGGCGACCAGGTGGTCGGCCCAGCCGGTGGTGCCGGGAACGTCGGCGAGCGGTGCGGCGGTGTGGGCGTCGATGGTGCGCGCCCACTCGTCGGCGGGGAACGGCCGGGTGGTGCGGCGCAGGTGCAGCCGGAAACCGGCCAGGCCGGCGTACTGCTCGGAGATCGCCGACAACAGTGCTTCGCGTTCGGCGTCCGGTCGGAACGCCCAGCGGACCTCGGGCAGCCAGTACCAGGCGGTGACCGTGTTGGGGGTGAAGGTCAGGTGGCCGGCGATCTCGGTGATGGCCAGCTCGACCGACGGGTCCCGATCACCGAACTTGATCTTCGGGGCGCGGATCCGGGTCGGCTTGGTCGGTCGGTCCTGACGGCTCGCGCCACGCTCGCGGGGTGGGGCGACCTCTTTTCCGGCGCCCTTGGGTCGCTCCGAGCCGGCGGCGCGGCGCTGGGTCCCCTCCAGGGCGGGCCGGTCCACTCTCGCGGCGCCGGCCGGATGGTCCGCCGGGGCGGTTGGTCCGCCAACCGGTGACGCTGGCTGGTCCGCGGGGGCGGTCGGTCGTTCCACCGGCGCCGGTGGTCGACCCGACGGCGTCGCCGTCGGCCGTGCGGCGGGGGAAATGTCAGGTGGCCGGGTCGCCGTGCCGTTGGGCCGCGACCCGGAGGTGCCGTCGGCGGTGACTTCGGGCTCGCGCGGCGGACGGACCATCGGCAACCGGTCGCCGGCCTGATGCGGCACCCGTGACTCGCCGCCGTGCCGGGGCTCGACGCCCCGGCCGCCGCCGGGCTGGTCGTCGGGCGTCCACGGTGGCTCCAGCTCGGGAGTGGGTCGAGCTGGTGCCGGGCCGGAGGGGAACTGCTGCTGCTGTGGGATCGCCGGCTGCTCCCGGGTGCTCGGGCCGGCCGTGACGGCTCGCGCCCCGCCGGGCCGGGCCCCGCCGAAGAGGTCCAGGAAGGGGGAGTCGATGTCGGCGTTCTCGCCGGCCGAGACCGCGCTCGGCTCGGCGGGGGGCGTCCGGCGCGGAATCGGCCGGGGTGCCTGGAACACGCCGACCGCGCCATGGCCGGGCGACGTCACCAGCGCGGGGTCGAGGGCCACCTCGTCCTCATCCTCGGTGTAGTCGAATGAGTGCGCACGGTGACCTGCCGGTCCGGCCGGGCGGCCGGCCGGGGAACCCGGCGTGGAAGAGCGGCTCATGCGACCGCCTCAGCGACTGTCGGCAGACTGTTACCCGCGTCGTGCGACGGACCGATCGGCGTACGCCCGGTCATGCCAGCTCCTCCCGAATCCTGATCCGGCTGCCGACCAGGCGCGGATCGCGCTGCTCGATCGCCGGCTCCCGGGTGCGTCGCCAGTCGGTCAGCGCGGTGCGGATGACCACCCGCGCCGGCCGATCGGGGTCGACGTGCCGGAAGATGAACGACGTGGTCACGATGGCGAGCGCGATCTCCCAGGCCGGGAAGAGCTCGACCGTCAACGTGAACAGCCAGTGGATGAACATGTAGAGGGGGACCAGCAGCATGAAGAGCCCGTACTGGGCGTAGGGCAGGTGGACCGGAAGGGTGTAACCGGGCGGCCCGAGGTAGACCAGGCGGGCCCGGTAGATGTCGTCGTCGGTGCGCAGCCGCATCTGGTGAACGCGCCTATTCGAAGATGAGGTCGATCAGGTAATCGCCGACGAAGAAGAGTGTTGCCGCGCCAGCGATGAACGCGAGCCCGACGATGGCGATCGCGGAGCTGGTCAGCACCTTGGAGATCTCACCCCGGCTGGCGCGACCGATGAAGATGACGCCCAGGACGGCGAGCAGGATCGGCGCGATCTTGCTGGCGAAGAAGGTGACGACACTGTTGGTGTCGATCCCCTTCGGTGCCGGCTCCGCGAGCGGAGCTGACGCCAGAGTGGAGAGCGCGTGGGCGACGCCCGAAGACGCCGTCTCCATGAGCTCGAAGGCGATCACTGGAACCTCCCCATAGCGCGGCCGGCGGTGCCGCAGCGGTGCAATGGACGAGCCTGGCGGGAAACTGCTCCACAGGGCGCAGCGTTCTTGACCCTGCGTTCGTTACTCACCACGGAGGGTGGCGAGGTTTGGGCGGTTTTCCCCCGCTTCGGCCCTCCCTCCAAGCTTCGCCATCTCGATGCTGGCCAATTCCAAAGCGTACGGGCCGCCCCGGATTGCGACAAGCCGCGAAGGGCCTGCCCGATGCTGCCCGAATGACCGATCGTACACCTGTTCTAACGAGCACGTCAGGGGTGGTGGTGGGAGCCCGACCCGGGCTGGCGAACGCCGCTGCCCCGACCGGTACCGTGCAGTCGTGACCGATCTGGTGCGGGCTCCGGGCCCGGTGGTGATGGGCGTCCTCAACGTCACACCGGACTCCTTCTCCGACGGCGGACGGTACGCCGACCTCGACGCGGCCGTCGGACACGGCGTCCGTCTGCGCGACGCTGGCGCGCACCTGGTCGACATCGGCGGCGAGTCGACCCGTCCGGGCGCGGAGCGGATCGACGCCGCGACCGAGGTCGCCCGGGTCCTGCCGGTCATCCGTGAGCTGACCGCAGCCGGCGTCGTGGTCAGCATCGACACCAGCCGGGCGCGGGTGGCGGAAGCCGCCCTGGCCGCCGGTGCGGCGGTGGTCAACGACGTCTCCGGCGGGCTCGCCGACCCGGACATGGCCCGGGTGGTCCGCGACGCGCACTGCCCCTGGGTGTTGATGCACTGGCGGGGGCACTCCCGCACGATGCGCGAGCTGGCCAGCTACACCGACGTGGTGGCCGACGTCCGAGCCGAGCTGGCCCAGCGCGTCGACGCGGCGCTGGCCGCCGGGGTGGCCGCCGACCGTCTCGTCGTCGACCCCGGCCTCGGCTTCGCCAAGACGGCCGCACACAACTGGGAGCTCAGCGCCCGACTGCCGGAGCTGCTGGACCTCGGCTACCCGCTGCTCTTCGGGGCCAGCCGCAAGTCGTACCTCGGTGGGCTGCTGGCCGCCCCCGACGGCACCCCGCGGCCGACCGCCGAGCGGGAGGCGGCCACCGTGGCCACCAGCGTGCTGGCGGTCGCCGCGGGCGCCTGGGGCGTACGCGTGCACGACGTGCGGGCCACCGCCGACGCGCTCGCCGTCTGGGCCGCGACCGGCAGCCCGCGCCTGGCCGGCGCGCACCACGACGACAGGCAGGAGGTGCAACGGTGACGACGGACCGGATCCAGCTGACCGGCCTGCGGGCCCGCGGCCGACACGGGGTGTACGACTTCGAGCGGGCACAGGGGCAGGACTTCGTGGTCGACGCCGTCCTCGAACTGGACCTCGCCCCGGCCGCTGCCAGCGACGACGTCACCGACACCGTCCACTACGGCGAGTTGGCCGAACGCCTGGTCGCCGTGGTGACCGGCGAGCCGGTCAACCTGATCGAGACCCTCGCGGATCGGCTCCTCACGGTCTGTCTGGCCGACGAGCGGGTCGACACCGCCACGATCACCGTGCACAAACCAGAGGCCCCGGTGCCGCACACCTTCACCGACGTGGCCGTCACCATGACCCGGGCGCGTGCCCGGTGACCCGGGCCGTGCTGTCGCTCGGCAGCAACCTGGGCGACCGCCTGGAGCACCTGCGCACGGCTGTCGCCACGCTCGGCGACGCCGTACTCGTGCTGTCCGGGGTGTACGAGACTCCACCGTGGGGCGATGCCGACCAGCCCGCGTACCTCAATGCGGTGCTGCTGGCCCAGGACGAGAGCGCGACCCCGCGCGACTGGCTGGAACGGGCCCGCGACGCGGAGCGCGCGGCCGGTCGCGTGCGTGACCCGCAGCGGCGGTTCGGGCCACGCACCCTGGACGTGGACGTGATCGCCGTCTGGGGCGACGACGACGAACCGGTGCTCAGCGACGACCCGGAGCTGACCCTGCCGCACCCACGCGCGCACCTGCGCGCCTTCGTGCTGCGACCATGGATCGACATCCAGCCGTACGGCCGGCTGCCCGGTCACGGTTGGTTGACCGACCTCCTGACCACCGGCCCCGCTGCGGACGAGGCGCTGGAACTGCGTCCTCGGCCGGAGTTGGCGTTAGAGTCGACGGCATGACCGAGCGGAGCCGGCCGGCATGACGCAGGCGAAGTCCCCACCACCGGGCGGGTCGGGCCCGGACCGGTCCCGGATGGGCCCCACCCGGATCTCGACCCTGCTCGTGGCCGGCCTGGCCGCGGCGGCGGTGGCCTGGCTGTTGATCAGCACTCTCTACTACAGCGGCATTCCCCAGCTGCCCTGGCTGCCGGTGGTGACGCTGGCCGGGCTTGCCGTGCTCGAGGCGTACGCCGCGATCAACACCCGGGGCCGGATCGAGCGCAAGCCCGGCCGGGAGCCGGTCAACCCGCTGCTGGTCGCCCGCTTCGTGGTGCTGGCCAAGGCGTCGGCACTGGCGGCCTCCATCTTCGCGGGCTTCTACGCGGGGCTCACGGGTTGGCTCTTCGTGGAGACCACCCGCGCCGCCCTCGACGACCGGCCGGCGGCGGGCGGGGGGCTGCTCGCCTCGCTGGCTCTGGTCGGTGCCGCGCTGTGGCTGGAGCGCTCCTGCCGGGTGCCCGAACGCCCGGACGACGAGAACGAGCAGGACCCATGGGAGAGCCGCCCCGGCCAGCGCTGAGCAGGGGGTTACGCCCGGCTGCGGGCGCGGGTACGGTGCCTGCGATCGGGGAGCAAGGGCCGCCCACGGTTCGTCCGCGCGCCGGACCGGGGACGGCCGGCCACTGGGGAGGCGGCGTCATGGGGTACGAAGAAGCGGGCCGGGACCGGTCGGCGGAACCCTCGTCCGGGGTGCCCGCCGCCGTTCTGGAGAACGTCTTCGACGACCCCACCCATGGAGAGCCCGGCCGGGATCGGATCGGCGTGCACCTGGGATGGGAGTTCCTGCTGCTGGCCGGGCTGGCGGCCCTGGGCTGGCTGCTCTGGCAGGAAGACTCGGCCGCTCTGCGCGGCGACAACCTGCGGACGTTGCTGGTCGCCGCGGTCGGGCTGGGGTTGCTCGCCCTCGCTGCCGGGCTGAGCCTGCGGACGGCGGCACCGAACCTGGCTGTCGGGCCGATCGCGCTCGCCGCCGCCCTGCACTACGCCGAGCAGGGCGATCGGGGCCTGCCGGCGTCGGTCGGCCCGGCCGTGGGCGTGGCCGCGCTGGGCGGGCTCGCGTTGGCGCTGGCCGTGGTGGTGCTGCACGTGCCCGGTTGGGCTGCCAGCCTGGCCGGCGCGGCCGGTGTGGTGGTGTTCATCGAACGCCGGTCGGCGCCCGTGCTGGTGCAGGGCGACTACGACCCCGGTCGCAACGCCGGGTACCTCATCGCCGGCTTCGCCGCGGTGGCCATCCTCGGCGGGCTGCTGGGTGCCACCCGGGCTGTTCGCCGACTGGCGGGCCGGTACCGACCGATCGCCGATCCGGCCCGTCGGCGGGGCACGTTGGCCGCCGTGGTCACCGCTGTCGCGTTGGTCGGTTCCAGCGTGCTGGCCGCCCTCGCCGGCGTGCTGTTCGCCGCCAACGGCCTCGACGCGGTCGCGCCCACCTCGGGCCTGGACTGGACGGTGCTGGCGGTGGGCGTGACCCTGCTCGCCGGCACCAGCGCGTACGGCCGTCGGGGCGGGGTGTTCGGCACGGTGCTGGCGGTCGGAGTGGTCGTCCTCTTCCAGACCTATGCGCCGGAGCGTGGCTGGACGCTGAGCAACTGGGCGGTCGGCGGGGTGGCGCTCGGCGTGGGTCTGCTGGTCACCCGGCTGGTCGAGACGTTCGGGCGGCCACGACCGGGCAGCACCGACCGGCCCGAGCCGGTCGGCGACGGCACGATCAGCACGGGCTGGACCATGCCGCAGTCACAGCCGGTCGACAACTGGCCCCCGACGCTGCCGACTCCCGCCGCGCCCCAACCGGTCGACCCGTGGCGGGATCCGCGCTGGGAGGACAGCCCACGTCGGTGGGACACCGACGAGCGGTGAGCCGCGTCGCGTCCGCCGAGCCGGGGCTGATCTCGACCGTTAGGCTCGGCGACATGACCGACACACCTGCCGCCGCCCCCGGCGGAACCTCGTTCGAGGAACTCGACGCGTTGTCCACCGAGGAGCTGCGGGAGCGGGCGTTCGCCCTGGCCCGGGAGCGTCGCGACGTCAAGTTCTACTGGTCGGTGCTGCGGCGTCTGCCGAACGCGGACGAGGCCACGGTGCTGGACGGCGCACCGAACTCGATCGGCCCGACGATCGACGAGGCCAACGCCCTGTGGCGGGAGCTGACCGGTCACGGTTACGAGGAGTCCGCGCCTCTGCTGCGGGCCGCCTTCATCGACTACCTGATGAAGCACTGAGCCGCTCGGGGCAGCCCAGGCCGGCGCGGGCGACCGGCTCGGGGCCTGGGCGGATCACGTCGCTCATGCACCGCTCCGGCCCGGTCGGCCGTTACGGCACGGCGGCCGGCACCGGTGCGCTCGCCGTGCTGCTGCTGGTCGGCATCTGTGGCAGCCCGGCGTTCACCGGCTGGGCCGGTACGCAGACCGACCCGGACTCGGCCGCCGCCTTCTACGTGCGCCTGCTCGCGTGGCCGGCCTGGCGGCTGGACGCGGACGGGCAGGCCGGTGGGTTGTTCGCCGCCGACGTGCGGGCTGTGCTCCTGGTGGTCCTCGCGGTGGGCCTGCTCTACCTGCTGCCCGCCGCCCAGGTGGCCCGGGTGCCCGGCTCGGTCAGCCAGTTCTTCTCCGGCTGGGCCGCGTACGTGCTGGCCGGCGGGCTCGCCGCCGTGCTCGCGGCGCTGCTCGGGCCGACCCCGTCGATGCTGGGCGCCCTGCAGGATGCCAGCACCGGTGCCGGCTACGGCTTCCTCACCGGGTGGATCATCGGCACCGCCAGCCTCGGCGGTCGCGCCTGAGCTGGTCGGCGCGGTCGTCCGGAGGACCGGCGGTCACCTGGACCTGAGCCGACTCCCCGCGAACCGGCAGCGGGACCGGGCCGCCGGCTGCGGCAGCCCGGTCGCCATCGGGTCAGTTGGCCGGGCGGCCGAGGTCGAGCAGTCGCTGCCGGCTGAGCGTGCCCACCGGTCGGCCGCCGTCGGTCACCACGAGCTGGTCCTGTCCCGAGGTGAGCAGCACCGCCAGCGCGTCGTACGCGGAGCCGTCCAGCGTGACGCTCGGCAGGTCCGCCGCGACGTCCCCCGGTACGGGTTCCAGCGACTCCCGGTCGAGTGGGGTGACCGCCAGCCGGCGGATGCCCCGGTCGGCGCCGACGAACTCGCGTACGAACGGGGTGGCGGGTGCGCCGAGCAACGCGGCCGGCGTGTCGTACTGCTCCAGGTGCCCGCCCGCGGAGAGGACCGCGATCCGGTCGCCGAGCCGGACGGCCTCGTCGAGGTCGTGGGTGACCAGCACGATCGTCTTGCGGACCTCGGCCTGAAGGCGGAGGAACTCCTCCTGGAGGCGTGCCCGCACGATCGGGTCGACGGCCGAGAACGGCTCGTCCATCAGCAGCACCACCGGGTCGGCGGCGAGGGCGCGCGCCACCCCGACGCGCTGCCGCTGGCCGCCGGACAGCTCGTGTGGGTAGCGACCGCCGAACTCGGCCGGGTCCAGTCCGACGAGGTCGAGCAGCTCGTCGACCCGTGCCCGGGTCTGGCCCTTGGGCCATCGCAGCAGACCCGGCACGGTGGCCACGTTGGCCCGCACCGTCTGGTGTGGAAAGAGGCCGACGTTCTGGATCACGTAGCCGATCCGGCGGCGCAGTCGGACCGGGTCGACGTCGGTGACGTCCTCGTCGCCGAGCAGGATCCGGCCGGTGGTCGGCTCGATCAGGCGATTGATCATGCGCAGCACTGTCGACTTGCCGCAGCCGGACGGGCCGATCAGCACCACCAGCTCGCCGGCACGGACGTCCAGGCTGAGGTCCCGGACGGCCTCGGTGCCGTTCGGGTAGCGCTTCTGGATGCCCTGTAGGCGGATCGGCGCCGCGCGAGGGGATTCGGCCACGTCGGCGACCTCCGGGGTAACGTCCACGTATGTCCTTCCGCCTGAGCTACCGGGCCGACCCGGGTAACCCCTGGTTCTCCTGGCAGTACGTGCGGGACAACTCTGACACGATCCTCGCCGCGGTGCGTGAACACGCCTCCCTCACCGGGCGAGCGGTGCTGTTCGCGGTGCTGATCGCCCTGCCGTTGTCCGTACTGGCGTACTGGTTCCGTCCGCTCGCCGGCCCGATCCTCGCCGTCAGCGGGGTGGTCTACACCATCCCGTCACTGGCGCTCTTCGCGTTCATCGCGCCCTACCTGGGCACCGGGACGACCACCGTGCTGGTCGGGCTGGTCCTCTACGCGTTGCTGCTGATCGTGCGCAACGTGGTGGCCGGGCTCAACCAGGTGCCTCCGGAGGTCGGCGAGGCCGCCGAGGGCATGGGATACGGCCGCTGGGGGCGGCTGTTCCGGATCGATCTGCCGCTGGCCCTGCCAGGCATCGTCACCGGCGTACGGTTGGCGACCGTCTCGACCGTGGCGTTGGTCACAGTCGGGGTGCTGGTCGGGCACGGCGGTCTCGGGCAGTTGATCTTCGCCGGTTTTCAGAACAACCTCTACAAGGCTGAGATCATGACCGCCGCGCTGCTCTGCGTGGCGCTCGCGGTCGTGCTCGACCTGCTGCTCATCCTGGTCGCCCGACTGGTGACTCCCTGGTCCGCACGGAGGGCACGGTGACCGTCGCGGAGAACCCGATCGGCCAGGCGATCACCTGGATCAACGACCCACTCAACTGGACCAACCCCGGCGGCATGCTGGACCGCCTCGGTGAGCACCTGACGATCTCGGCGATGGCGGTGGCGCTCGGCTGCCTGGTGGCCTGGCCGCTCGGGCTCTGGTTGGGGCACCTCGGTCGAGGTGGCGGCCTCGTGGTGCTGATCTCCAACGCCACCCTGGCCATCCCCACCCTGGCGCTGCTGACCATCCTGCCGGTGGTCTTCGCCAGCGGCTTCGGGCGTACGCCGGTCGTGGTGGCACTGGCGGTCTTCGCCGTACCGCCGCTGCTGGCCAACGCGTACACCGGGGTGCGGCAGGTGGACCCGGAGGCCCGCGACGCCGCCCGGGGGATGGGCCTGTCCGGCGGGCAGCTGCTGCGCCGGGTGGAGCTGCCTCTCGCGGTGCCCTACCTGGCGGCCGGCTTTCGCACCGCGGCGGTCCAGGTGATCGCGACCGCGGCGCTGGCCTCCTTCGTCAACGGCGGCGGCCTGGGCCAGATCATCCGGACCGGCTTCGGTATCGGTATCGCGGCCGGCGGCGGGCAGATCGTCGCCGGCGGTGTGCTGGTGGCCGGGCTCGCGCTGCTGGCCGAGGTGGTCCTCGGTGGCGTCGAACGGCTGGTCACCCCCAAGCCGTTGCGGCGCGGGCGGCAGCGCCTCGGTCGGCCCCGGGCCGCCGACGCCACCGGGAGGGCCTGACCCTTCCGGGTGAGCCCGCGTCGAGCTGGCGACCCACGCCCGTCAAATCGGTGACGATGGGGTGACGAAGTCCATCCCAAGTTGTCGGTCGGTTCCGGAGCATGTTGGGTGGACATTCGCGGGCGGCCGACAGTCAGGATCGCCCGTCGGACACGCGGCCGGCCCGGGACGGGCCGCGCCGGGACACGGAAGGCGGGCACATGCGCGCAGGTTCACGTCTGGCGATCGGCGCTGTCGGCGTCGTCGCCGGGGCAGCACTCCTCACCGGATGCGGTGGGGCCGGCTCGTCCGGCACCGACGCACCCCAGACGAGCGCCTCCGGCGCCGGGTGCGCCCCGGTCGCCGGTCAGCAGCTCATCGCTCTGCAGGACGACAAGAAGCTCCAGAACTCCGACAACGTCATTCCCGCGGTCAACAGCAAGGCGGCCAACCCGCAGCTGATCGCCGCACTGGACAAGGTCTCCGCCGCCCTCGACACCCCGAAGCTGATCCAGCTCAACAAGGCCGTCAACGAGGACCGCAAGACCCCCAAGGTGGCGGCGGAGGAGTTCGCCGGCGCGAACAACCTCACCGCGGGCATCGCCAAGGGCCCGGGCGGCGACATCACGGTGGGCGCCGGCAACTTCGCCGAGAGTCAGATCCTGGGCGAGCTGTACCGAATCGCGCTCAGCGCCGCCGGCTACCAGGTCAAGGTGCAGCAGATCGGCAACCGCGAGCTGTACGCCCCGGCCCTGGAGAAGGGCGAGATCCAGGTCGTCCCGGAGTACGCGGCGACCATGGCCGAGTTCCTCAACACCAAGGCCAATGGCGCCAACGCGCAGCCGATCTCCTCGCCCGACATCAACACGACGGTGACCGCGCTCAAGGCCGAGGGCGACAAGGCCGGCCTCACCTTCGGCACCCCGGCCGCCGCGCAGGACCAGAACGCCTTCGCGGTGACCCAGGCCTTCGCCGACAAGTACGGCGTGCGGACCCTGTCCGAGTTGGCCGCGAAGTGCTCCGGCAGCGCGACCGTGCTGGGCGGCCCGCCGGAGTGCGAGCAGCGCCCGTTCTGCAAGCCGGGCCTGGAGAAGACGTACGGGCTGTCGGTGGGCAAGTTCTCCTCGCTGGACCAGGGCGGCCCGCTGACCAAGAGCGGTCTGCGCGACGGTTCGATCAGCGTGGGCCTGATCTTCTCCTCGGACGGCGCCTTCGCCACGAGCTGACCTCAATCGAGGCGCTGAGGACGCCCCCGCCCCGACCGGGCGGGGGCGTCCGTGCGTCCGGGGACCCCGTTCCCTCCGGCGAATCTCCTCGGTAGGCTGCACATCCATGCCAGCCCCGGCCACCCCTGACGCCCGACGTCAACCACCGCTGTTGACCATGCTCTTCTGGGCGGGCGTCGCTCTGGCGCCGGTGGCGGCGCTGATCCTGCTCGTCGCCGACGGCAACGGCCCGCTGCGCTTCGCCGCGGTGCTCGCGATCCTCGCGGTGGTGCTGATCGGTCTCTCCATCGCGTTGCGTCCCGACGCGGAGGGCGCCTCGGCACGAGCCGACGAGCTGCTGGATGAGATCGAGGAACTCCGCCGGGAGTTGCGCGCCGAGATCGTGGCCGCCGCGCAGCGCGGCAACCAGGCGCTCGACCAGGCGCAGCGGGCTCAGGAGGGGATCGTCGCGGTCCGCCGACGTCTCGACGCCAGCGGTGCAGCCCTCGCCGGTGCCGGCCCCGCTGCCGAGCCCGCAGGTACCGGGCGGGCGCGGGTGCCAGCCGTCGAGCCACCTGTCGACGACGTGCCGGTGGCCCGTAGCCGGGTCCAGGCGCCGGGCGACGCGCCCGCGGGCCGCGCCCGGGTCGCGGGCCCGGACGACGCACCCCGTCGGGGTCGCTCCGAGCACCGGGACGACGACGAGCCGGCGTACCCACGGGAGGCCGTGGCGCCGCCAGCCGCCCCCGGGACGTACGGCGGGGAACGGCCGGCCGCCGCCGCGTACGGCTCAGCCCGCCCCCGGGAGCACGACCGCCCCGAACCGGCGCACCGGCCGGGCGGCGTGGTCCGCCACACCGAGACCGTGCACGTCACCACCAGGCACACGGTGGTGGACGGCGGGCCGGGCGAGCCGGCTGGGCGCTACGGCGGCGGGTACGCGGGCCAGTGGACCCCGCCGGCGCAGGAGTGGAGTCGAGGTGCCGGCGCGGACGAGCATCCCCGCGCGGCCGGTCGGTCGAGGGGCGAGCCGGAGGAGCGCCCCGGAACCGGCTACGGCGACGACCGGCTTCGCCCCGGCGACGACCGGCCCCGTCCCGACAACCGCTCCTGGGGTGCCCAGCCCGCGGCCCGCGACGAGTCGGAGTGGACCGATCCGCGCGACGCGTACGCCCAGCCCGACGAGCCCGGCCCGGCCCGGTCGCACCGCACCCCGGAGAGGCCCGACCCGCCCTCCTGGGACCGCCCGGACGATCGTGGCTGGTCCGAGCAGCGCGATCGGGCTGGTGCCGCGCCGCAGCCCGGGCCGCCTCTGCGGGCCGACGACACCGGCGAGTACTGGTCGCAGTTGCGGGCCGGTGACCGGTGGGCCGCCGTCCGTGACGACGAGAACGGCCGTGAGCTGCGGGTCGGCGAGCGCCGGGCCGAGGTGCACGCCGACGCCACCGGCACCGAATACCGGGTGGCCGACCGCTGGGCCGAGGTGCGCCATGAGGAGCCGCGCCGCCATGAGGAGCCACGAGGCTATGAGGAGCCACGAGGCTATGACGGGCCGCGTCCGCACGACGAGCCGCGCCGCCATGAGGAGCCACGAGGCTATGACGGGCCGCGTCCGCACGACGAGCCGCGCCGCCATGAGGAGCCACGAGGCTATGACGGGCCGCGTCGGCACGAGGAGCGCGAGTCGTACCACCGGGCCGAGCCGGCGGACCGGCCGGCACTGCCGGTGGGTGGCGTCCCGGTGCCGGACGAGTGGCGTCCACCACGCCAGCGCGGCCACCAGGCCGAACCCGCCCCGGAACGGGCCGGTCGGCGCCGGGTCGACGAGCGCTACGGCTACCCGCCCCAGGACGACGTACCGCGTGCCGGCGGCACCCCACCCGGTGACCGCTGGCGCTGACACCTCAGGCGGCCCGGCTCACTTGTCGATGTCGCCGACCACGAAGAACATCGAGCCGAGGATCGCGATCAGGTCCGGCACCAGGCAGCCGGGGAGCAGGGTGGCCAGCGCCTGCACGTTCGCGTACGAGGCGGTGCGCAACTTCAACCGCCACGGCGTCTTCTCACCCCGGGACACCAGGTAGTAGCCGTTGATGCCGAGCGGGTTCTCCGTCCAGGCGTACGTGTGCCCCTCCGGCGCCTTGAGTACCTTCGGTAGCCGGGTGTTGATCGGCCCGGTCAGCTGGTCCACCCGGTTGAGGCACTGCTCGGCGAGGTCGAGCGACGCGTACACCTGGTCCAGCAGCACCTCGAAGCGCGCGTGGCAGTCGCCGGCGGTGCGGGTGACCACCGGCACGTCCAGCTCGTCGTACGCCAGGTAGGGGTCGTCGCGGCGCAGGTCCAGGTCGAGCCCGGAGGCGCGGGCGACCGGCCCGGACGCCCCGAACGCGGCGGCGTCCGCGGCGGACAGCACGCCCACGCCCACCGTCCGGGCCAGGAAGATCTCGTTGCGCCGGATCAGGTGGTCCAGGTCGGGCAACCGCCGGCGTACCTCACCGATCGCCGCGCGGGCCCGACCGGTCCAGCCGTACGGCACCTCTTCCTTGAGGCCGCCCACCCGGTTGAACATGTAGTGGATCCGGCCGCCGGAGACCTCCTCCATCACGGCCTGGATCGTCTCCCGCTCCCGGAAGGCGTAGAAGATCGGCGTGATCGCCCCGATCTCCAGCGGGTACGAGCCGAGGAACATCAGGTGGTTGAGCACCCGGTTCAGCTCCGCGAGCGCCATCCGCAGCCAGGTGGCCCGCTCCGGCACCTCCATGCCCATCAGGCGTTCCACCGCGAGCACCACACCCAGCTCGTTGGAGAACGCCGACAGCCAGTCGTGCCGGTTCGCCAGCACGATGATCTGCCGGTAGTCACGCACCTCGAACAGCTTCTCCGCGCCCCGGTGCATGTAACCGATGATCGGTTCGCAGGCGACCACCCGCTCGCCGTCGAGCACCAGCTTCAGCCGCAGCACACCGTGCGTGGAGGGGTGCTGCGGGCCGATGTTCAACACCATGTCGGTGCCGAGCTGCTGGTCGCCGGTGCCGGCGACCAGCCCGGCCCCGGTGCCGACGGTCAGTTCACGGAGGTCCCCGGCGTCGGTGGTCATGCCCGTCATCGTGCCACGGCCGGCTCGTGCGGGATGCCGACCGGTTGGCGCAGCCACCAGTGCCCGCCGAGCCCGGCCGGGTCGGTCAGCTCGGCCACCGCCGACGCCGCGGCCAACGCCCGCACGTACCCCGCCGGGTCGGTGCCGGCCAGGCTGAGCGGCGGTCGGCCGCCGTCGGCCCCGAGCGCCCGCAGCGCCTCCCGCTGAGAGACCAGGGAGTACGCACACCGGGCGACCGCCGCACCGGCGGAGGCGACCGAGTCCATGGCGACGTGCGCCGTCACGTCACTCGACCCGTCCGGCACCGGGGGCACCTGTCGCCCACCCCGATACCCGGTCATCGTCCCGTCCACGGGCCGTCGCTCCCGTAGATGCCCGTAGTCCACGGCCAATGCCAAGCCCCGCTCGACCTTCAGCACGGCGCTCGCCCAGGCTTTGTCCCTGCTTCGGCCGATCTCGGCTCGCAGGTGGTCGCTGTGGGGGGTTTCCGGGCAGCCCGGCCACCAGGTGGTGAGCCAGTCGAGATCGGCCGGGCTGACCGGCTCCCCGAGCGTCTCCGCGCCGCTTTCGGGGTCGACCAGCACGTATCGCCAGCCGTCGGCGGTGTGCACCGCCACGTCGAGTGGGACGTTGTCCAACCACTCGGTTGCCAGCAACACCCCGTTGATCTCAGCAGGGATCTCAGACGTCCAGGTGATCTCTTCGGGCAGGTTCTCGGGGCGGCTCGCGTACTCGACTGCTGTTAAGCGGACGCGTTGCGCGAGCGACGGGCGGACCGGGCCGGACGACGGCTCGTCGCCCAGCGGACGGGCGGAGGCCGTGGGAGTCAGGGTTTCCGGGGAGCCCGCCCGCGCAGGGATCAAGCCTGACCGCCCGGAGCGGGTGGGCTCCCCGGAAACCCCCACCGCAAGCCCGGCGGCGTCTCCCACAGTCAGCAGCAGAGTGCGGAGCAGCTCCCCGCGCCCAGCCCCCACGTCGACCACGTCGAGCCGGGACGGGTGGCCGAGAGCAGCGTCGACGTCGTAGATCAGCCGCAGCAGCGCCATGGCGAAGGCGGGGGAGGCGTGCACGCTGGTCCGGAAGTGGTCGGCCGGTCCGGTGCCGGCGACGAAGAAGCCGTTCGGACCGTAGAGGGCTCGACTCATCGCGTCCCGCCACCGGATCGGCATCAGATCACCTCTGGTTCAGCGTGCATCACGGTGCCGACCCTACGGTCAGCGGTTACGAGGGCAGCCGGAACGCCCCGGAGGACGCAAATGGGGATATTCCTCCCCTTGATAGGGGTCTGTCGTGCAATCGGACGCGCCGGCAGGGGACCCTTGTTTCGGTGGTGAAGGTTTTCACACATGCTTGTCCTGGTTCGGCGGGGCGGGCGCATACTTGCGATCGACCGGTACCCCTCCTCGAGGACTGGATCGTCGTCATGAGCGCACCGTTGCGCCCGCGTCCGGCCGCCCCACACGGGCCCGCCGCATCGCGGGACCGCGCCGTACTCGGCGCCTCCGCCGCCCCCCGTCTGCTGACCGTCGGTGTCATCGGTGCCGGCCGCGTCGGAGCCGTGCTGGGCGCCGCACTCACCGCCGCCGGGCATCGGGCGGTCGCCGTCGCCGGTGGCTCCGGGGCCAGCCGCGCCCGGTTGGCGCTGCTGCTGCCCGAGGTGCCGCGCCGCCCGGTCGCCGCCGTGGCCCACGCCGCCACCGACCTGCTGCTGATCGCGGTGCCCGACGACGCCCTGGCCGGTGTGGTGGCCGACCTCGCCGACCGGGGTGCGCTGCGCCCCGGCCAGGTGGTCGCGCACACCTCCGGCGCGCACGGCCTCTCCGTCCTGGCGCCGGCGGCCGAGGTCGGTGCCCGGCCGCTCGCCCTGCACCCCGCGATGACCTTCACCGGTACGCCGGACGACCTGACCCGGCTGGCCGGCATCTCGTACGGGGTGACCGCCCCGGCCGGGCTGCGTCCACTGGCCGCCCGGCTGGTCGCCGACCTGGGCGGTGTGCCCGAGTGGGTGGCCGAGTCGGACCGCCCGCTCTACCACGCCGCGCTGGCCCACGGCGCGAACCACCTGGTGACCCTGGTCAACGAGGCGGCCGACCGGCTGCGCGACGCCGGGGTGGACCGGCCGGAGAAGGTGCTCGCCCCGCTGCTGCGCGCCGCCCTGGAGAACGCGCTGCGGCTCGGCGACGACGCCCTGACCGGCCCGGTCTCCCGGGGTGACGCGGGCACCGTCGCGCGGCACCTGGCCCGGTTGGCCGCCACCGCGCCGGAGTCAGTCCCCACGTACCTGGCGTTGGCCCGGCGTACCGCCGACCGGGCGATTGCCGCCGGCCGGCTCCGGCCGGTGGACGCGCAGTCGCTGCTGGGCGTACTCGCCGACAACGGTCGGGAGGTGGCCGCGTGAGCGCGAGCAGTGAGCCGATCCTGCGAGCCCCGCAGCCGCGAGTCGAGGTGCAGCCATGACGCAGCTCGTGCACACGCGCGCGGAGCTGGCCGAGGCCCGGGCCGCCCTGAAGGGCACGGTCGGGGTGGTGATGACCATGGGCGCGCTGCACTCCGGGCACGAGACGTTGCTGCGCGCGGCCCGGGAACAGGCCGACCACGTGCTGGTGACGATCTTCGTGAACCCGTTGCAGTTCGGGCCGAACGAGGACTTCGACCGCTACCCGCGCACCCTCGACTCGGACCTGGAGGTGTGCCGCCGGGCGGGCGCCGACCTGGTCTTCGCCCCGTCGGTCGCCGACATGTACCCGGACGGCCAGCCCCGCGTACGCCTCGACCCGGGCCCGCTCGGCGCGGAGCTGGAGGGTGCCAGCCGTCCCGGCTTCTTCCACGGCGTGCTCACCGTGGTGTTGAAGCTGCTCCAGCTCACCCGGCCGGACCTGACGTTCTTCGGTGAGAAGGACTACCAGCAACTGACCCTGGTCCGGCGGATGACGCGGGACCTGGACGTGCCGGTCGAGGTGGTCGGCGTGCCGACCGTCCGGGAGTCGGACGGGTTGGCGCTGTCGAGCCGCAACCGCTACCTGAGCGAGTCGGAGCGGGCCGCCGCGCTGAGCCTGTCCGCCGCGCTGCGGGCCGGTGCGCGGGCCGCCGACGACGGCCGCGACGCGGGGGCGGTGCTGACCGCCGCGCACGCCGCCTTCGGTGCCGGTGAGCCCGGTGCCCGCCTCGACTACCTGGTGCTCACCGACCCCGAGCTGGAGCCGGGGCCGGTGTCCGGGCCGGCCCGGCTGGTGATCGCCGCCTGGGTGGGTGCCACCCGGTTGATCGACAACGCGGCCATCCATCTCGCCCCGCGTCCCTGACCCGGCCGCCACCCTCCACCATCCGCGAAAGGCCACCCCGATGTTCCGGACCATGCTCAAGTCGAAGATCCACCGAGCCACCGTGACCCAGGCCGACCTGCACTACGTCGGTTCCGTGACAGTGGACGAGGATCTGCTCGACGCCGCCGACCTGCTCCCCGGCGAGCAGGTGGCGATCGTGGACATCACCAACGGCGCCCGACTGGAGACGTACGTGATCCCGGGTGAGCGAGGCAGCGGCGTGATCGGCATCAACGGTGCCGCCGCGCACCTGGTGCACCCCGGTGACCTGGTCATCCTGATCTCGTACGGGCAGATGGACGACGCCGAGGCCCGGTCGTACCGGCCGCGGGTGGTGCACGTGGACGCCGACAACCGGGTGATCGAGTTGGGCGCCGACCCGGCCGGCGTGGCACCCGGCATGGCCGGTGACCCGGTGCCCAGTCCGTTGGCCGTGTCCGCCGTCTGACCCCGAGCGACCCGATTCCGGTCTGTCACCGGAAGGTCATTTCCGGTTACCCTTGGCGCGCTGGCGTAAGCCGGCGGGTGGCTGGGGGAGGCCGCTATATGCGCAGTGCCATGACGACCCTGTTCGCCGCTGCCGTGACGGCATCGTTGCTGGTCGGCTGTGCCGGCTCGGGTGGCCTGGATGGTGACCTGACCGACGACTGGGCTGCCCTGCGGCCACCGTCGGCGTTCACCCCGGCAGCCGGCGTGTGTCAGGCCGCCGACTTCACCGAGGTGGTCACCCTGGCCACCTACGAGCCGGTTGACTGCGCGGGCCCGCACCGGGTGGAGACCGTGCACGTGGGGGCGTTCCCCGTCGAGCGGGCGAGCGCCCCGGCGGGTGGCTCGGCGGAGCTGCGGGGCGCTTTCGCCGAGTGCGACACCCGCGCGACCGGCTACGTGGGCGACGAATGGCAGGTCGGTCGGCTGCGGCTGTCCGTGGCGTTGCCCTCCGGGCCGGGCTGGGCGGCTGGCTCCCGCTGGTTCCGGTGCGATCTGACCGAGCTGACCACCGTCGAGGCGGCGGCCACCGTGGTCGTCCGGTCCGGCAGCCTGCGGGACACGTTGAAGGGGCCCTCGGGGCTGCGGTTGGGCTGCCAGCAGACCGGCCGCACCGCCAGCCGGGTGCAGACGCTGGCGCCGGTGGAGTGCGGCAAGCAGCACGACGCCGAGTTCGTCGGGGTGTGGCGCGCGCCGGACACGGCGTACCCGACGCGGGACAGCGACTGGTCCCCGCTGTACGACGGCTGTCGCAGCGTCCTCGGCCGGTACGTGGGCGTGCCGGACGACGCCGATCTGAGCTTCCGCAGCGGTGTGGTGGTCCGTCCACCGGGCGCGGGGCGGTGGCGGGTCGGTGACCGGGGCGTCCGCTGCTACCTGTGGCTCAGCGACCGTACGGTGACCGCCTCGCTGAAGGGCGCGGGTCCGGCCGGCCTTCCGGTCCGGACGAAGTGACCACAGGCTGACGGCCGGCGCGGCGCCGGACGGGGTAGCCGAAAACACTCGTCCCGCCCCCGCCGCCCCGAGCGAGGACGGTTCGGGTTGACTGGGAGGATGGACGTTCCGACCGTCGACCTGCCGGCCCTGCCCGCGTTGTTGGCCGCGCCCGCGCCCGGCTGGGTCGAGACCACCGACGTGATCGTGGTGGGCTCCGGGGTGGCCGGGTTGACCGCGGCGCTGCACCTGCGTGAGGCGGGCCTGCACGTCACGGTCGTCACCAAGGTCAACATCGACGACGGCTCGACCCGATGGGCGCAGGGTGGCATCGCCGCCGTGCTCGACCCGACCGACACCCCGGCGGCGCACGCCCGGGACACCGAGATCGCGGGAGTCGGGCTCTGCGACCCGGCGGCGGTCCGGGTGCTGGTCGACGAGGGCCCGACCCGGCTGCGGGAACTGATGCGGATCGGCGCCGAGTTCGACCGCCACCCCGACGGTTCGTTGATGCTGACCCGTGAGGGCGGGCACCGGGCAGACCGGATCGTGCACGCGGGTGGGGACGCGACCGGCGCCGAGGTTCAGCGTGCCCTGCACGCAGCCGTGCAGCGCGACCCGTGGATCCGGATGGTCGAGCACGCCCTGGTGCTGGACCTGCTGCGCGCCCCGGGCGACGGCCCGGACGGGCTCGGCCCGGCCTGCGGGATCACCCTGCACGTGCTCGGCGAGGGCAGCGAGGACGGCGTCGGCGCGCTGCTGGCCCGGGCGGTGGTGCTCGCCACCGGCGGGATGGGCCAGATCTTCTCGGCCACCACCAACCCGGCGGTCTCCACCGGGGACGGGGTGGCGCTGGCGATGCGTGCCGGCGCGGCGGTGACCGACGTCGAGTTCGTCCAGTTCCACCCGACCGCCCTGATCACCCCGCCCGGCGCGGGGGTGCCCGGTGCCGGGCACGCACAGCAACCGCTGGTCTCCGAGGCGCTGCGCGGCGAGGGCGCGTACCTCGTGGACGCGGACGGCAAGCGGTTCATGGTCGGTCAACACGAGCTGGCCGAGCTGGCCCCCCGGGACGTGGTGGCCAAGGGCATCCACCGGGTGTTGCTGGCCTCCGGCGCGGACCACGTCTTCCTCGACGCTCGGCACCTGGGCGGGGACTTCCTCGCCGGCCGGTTCCCCACCATCGTGGCGTCCTGCCTGGCGATCGGCGTGGACCCGGCGACCGACCTGATCCCGGTGGCGCCGGCCGCCCACTACGCCTCCGGCGGTGTCCGCACCGACCTGCGTGGCCGGACCTCCATCCCGGGCCTGTACGCGTGCGGCGAGGTGGCCTGCACGGGCGTGCACGGCGCGAACCGGCTGGCCAGCAACTCGCTGCTGGAGGGTCTGGTCTTCTCCCGGCGGATCGCCGAGGACATCGCGGCCGGCCTGCCCGAGCAAATTCAGCCGGCCGACACCGGCGCCTGGCGTGGTGGTGCGGGCTGGGTGCTGCCCGCAGAGGTGACGCCGACCCTGCAACGGGCGATGACCCGGGGAGCCGGGGTGCTCCGGTCCGCGGCGACGCTGGCGGAGACGGCCGGGACGCTGACCGAGCTGGGCGCGGCCCGGGGCCGGCCGCGGACCGCCGACTGGGAGGCCACGAACCTGCTCACCGTGGCGTCGACGCTGGTCGCTGCCGCGTACGCCCGTGGTGAGACCCGGGGTTGCCACTGGCGGGAGGACTTCCCGACGGCCGACGAGCGGTGGCTCGGCCACCTGGTCGGGTCGGTCGGGGCGCAGGGCCGGGTGACGCACCAGTGGGAGGGGAATTCACAGTGAGCGCGAGGAGTGAGCCGGTGTTGCGAGCCCCGCAGTCGCGAACGGAGACGGCCCAGTGAGCGCGAGGAGTGAGCCGGTGTTGCGAGCCCCGCAGTCGCGAACGGAGACGGCACTGATGGAGTCGACGGAGGCGGCGCTGCGGGCGGCCGGTCTGGATCCGGCGCAGGTACGTCGGGTGATCGAGACCGCGCTGGTCGAGGACCTGGGCCCTGATTTCCTCGACGTCACCAGCGTGGCCACCATTCCGGCGGAGCAGACCAACACTGCCGACCTGGTGGCCCGCGCGGACGGGGTGTTGGCCGGGACGGCCGTGGCCGCCGCCGTGTTCGAGCTGGTGGGCGAGGTGACGGGCTTCGGTCGTACCGTCGAGGTGTCGGTGCTGGCCCGCGACGGCGAGCGGGTGGCCCGCGGCGACGTGCTGGCCACGGTGACCGGCCCGACCCGGCTGCTGCTCACGGCCGAGCGGACGGCGCTCAACCTGCTCTGCCGGATGTCCGGGGTGGCCACCCACACCCGTGCCTGGGCCGACGCCCTGGCCGGCACGAAGGCGATGGTGCTGGACACCCGCAAGACGACGCCGGGCCTGCGGGCGCTGGAGAAGTACGCGGTGCGCGCCGGCGGGGGCACCAACAAGCGGATGGGCCTCTACGACGTGGCCATGATCAAGGACAACCACAAGCTGGCGGCCGGAAGCATCACGGCGGCGTACCGGCGGGTTCGGGAGGCATTCCCGGAGGTTCCGGTGCAGGTCGAGGTGACAGGAGTCGAAGAGGCCGTGGAGGCGGTGGAGGCCGGGGCGGACTTCCTGCTCTGCGACAACATGTCCCCCGAGCTGTTGGCCCAGGCGGTGGCCGCGGTGGGTGACCGGGCCGAGCTGGAGGCGACCGGCGGCCTGACCCTGGAGGTCGCGGCCCGCTACGCGGCGACCGGCGTCGACTTCCTCTCGGTGGGCGCGTTGACCCACTCCTCGCCGATCCTGGACATCGCGCTGGACCTGCGCACGCAGTAGTTGTCTAGGCTGCGTGCGTGCTGCTCTGCATCGACATCGGAAACACCAACACCGTGCTGGCGACCTTCGACGGCGACAAGCTGGTGCACTCCTGGCGGATCAAGACCGATGCCCGCTCGACGGCGGACGAGTTGGGCCTGATGTTCCGGGGCCTGCTCGCCGGGGACAACGTCGAGATCACCGGCGTGGCCGCCTGCTCCACGGTGCCGGCGGCGCTGCGGTCGCTGCGCACCATGCTCGGCCGTTACTACGCCGACCTGCCGAGTGTCGTCGTCGAGCCCGGGGTGCGGACCGGGGTGCAGTTGGCGATCGACAACCCGAAGGAGGTGGGCGCCGACCGGGTGGTGAATACCCTGGCGGCGTACACCCTCTACGGCGGGCCGTCGATCGTGGTGGACTTCGGCACCACCACCAACTTCGACGTGATCAGCGGTCGGGGCGAGTTCCTCGGCGGCGCGTTCGCCCCGGGCATCGAGATCTCGTTCGACGCGCTGGC
Organism: Micromonospora cabrerizensis; assembly: GCF_022230955.1. Taxonomy (GTDB): domain Bacteria; phylum Actinomycetota; class Actinomycetes; order Mycobacteriales; family Micromonosporaceae; genus Micromonospora; species Micromonospora cabrerizensis. The sequence continues at coordinate 6,435 of NZ_JAKKFI010000091.1, read as the reverse complement.
CGCCCGGGCCGCCCAGCTGCGCAAGGTCGAGGCCACGAAGCCTCGCTCGGTGATCGGCAAGAACACCGTGGAATGCCTCCAGGCCGGCCTGTACTTCGGCTTCGCCGGTCAGGTGGACCGGATCGTCGAGCGGATGACCGAGGAGCTGGGCGAGGTGCGGGCGGTGATCGCCACCGGCGGCCTCGCCTCCCTGGTGATCAACGAGTGCCGCAGCATCACCCACCACGAGCCGATGATCACGCTGATCGGCCTGCGGATGGTCTACGAGCGCAACCTCTGACCGGCCACGCCGGCGGCGGTGGCCGCGCGGGGTGTCAGCGCCGCCGGGCCCGCAGGACGATCGTGCGGTACGGCAGCTCGACGGTCTCGCGGCCGGCCAGGTCGGGGTGGGTGGCCAGGAGCTTTCGCAGCTCCTGGTCGACCGTTGCCCGCCGTTCGGCCGGGGCGGTGAGCCAGTACGAGCGGGTGTGCAGCATCGCGACGACCTCCTCCGGCGTGAGCGTGGTGTGGTGGCTGAACTCGCCCAGCTCGATCGGCTCGAACGCGGGGCCGAAGTCGGTGTACCTCTCGAACACGTTGCCGGCGTTGTCCCCCAGGTGCGCGATCCGGCCCAGCTCGGCGACCCAGTCCACCCGATCGTCCCGCATGTTCCAGATCGGGGCGAACGTCCCACCGGGCCGCAGCACGCGCGCGATCTCGACGTGCGCCGGCTCCCGGTCGAACCAGTGGTACGCCTGTCCCACCACCACTGCGTCCGCGACCTCGTCGGGCAGGGGCACGGACTCCGCGTTGCCGGCCAGCGCCGTGAGCCCCGGGGTCGCGGCTGCCAGTTGGGCGCGCATGTCGGGGTCGGGCTCCACGGGGGTCACCTCGTGGCCCAGGGCGAGCACGCCGCGGGTCAGGATGCCCGTGCCCGCGCCCAGGTCGACGATGCGGGCGGGACTCGTCAGCCCGTCCAGCGCCCACCGCACGGCCACGTCCGGATAACGGGGTCGAAACCGGTCGTAGTCTGCTGCCGCCGCACCGAATGAGAGAGCCTGGGTGTGATCCGCCATGCCGGGCAGGTTATCCGGTAACGGCCCCCTGAGCGCTTGAGTACGCTCGGGCCTGACCCCCTGTATCTCCGTGACGAGGAAGCGTGCCGTGAGCGAGCAGAACCCCGTGCCAGTGGACCCCGCCGACGACCTTCCCGAGCAGATGAAGGTCCGCCGGGAGAAGCGGGACCGGATGCTCGCCGAGGGCGTCGAGCCCTACCCGGTCGGTTTCTCCCGCACGACCACCCTGGCCCAGGTCCGGGAGCGCTACGCCGACCTGCCGACCGACACCGCAACCGGTGACCAGGTCGCGGTCACCGGTCGGGTGATCTTCGTACGCAACACGGGGAAGCTCTGCTTCGCGACCCTCCGGGACGGCGACGGCACCGAGTTGCAGGCGATGCTCTCGCTGGACCGGGTCGGCCCGGAGCGACTGGAGGCCTGGAAGCGCCTGGTCGACCTCGGCGACCACGTCGGCGTCACCGGTGAGGTGATCACCAGCCGCCGGGGTGAGCTGTCGGTGCTGGCCCAGGAATGGGAGATGACCGCCAAGGCGCTGCGTCCACTGCCGGTGGCGCACAAGCCGCTCTCCGAGGAGGCGCGCGTCCGGCAGCGCTACGTCGACCTGATCGTCCGGCCGCAGGCACGGGAGATGGTCCGCACCCGGGCCGCCGCCGTACGCAGTCTGCGCGATTCACTGCACGGGCAGGGCTTCATCGAGGTGGAAACGCCGATGTTGCAACTGCTGCATGGTGGCGCGGCGGCCCGACCGTTCGTGACCCACAGCAATGCGTTGAACACCGATCTGTATCTGCGAATCGCGCCGGAACTGTTTCTCAAGCGCGCTGTGGTCGGTGGCGTCGACCGCGTCTTCGAGATCAACCGCAACTTCCGTAATGAGGGTGTCGACTCTTCGCACTCGCCCGAGTTCGCGATGCTGGAGACGTACCAGGCCTACGGCGACTACGACACGATCGGCGAGCTGACCCGCAATCTCGTGCAACAGGCCGCGATCGCGGTCAGCGGTTCGACGGTGGTGACCCACGCCGACGGTCGGGAGTTCGACCTGGGCGGCGAGTGGCAGTCGGTGACGCTCTTCGGCGTGCTTTCCGAAGCGCTGGGCGAGGAGGTCACGGTCCGCACCGAACGTTCCCGCCTGGTCGAGTACGCCGACAAGGTGGGATTGGCCGTCGACCCCAAGTGGGGGCCGGGCAAGCTGGCCGAGGAACTGTTCGAGGAGCTGGTCGTTCCCGGCCTTGTGGCGCCCACCTTCGTGCGCGACTACCCGGAGGAGACCAGCCCGCTCACCCGGGCCCACCGCAGCGAGCCGGGCCTGGCCGAGAAGTGGGACCTCTACGTGCTCGGTTTCGAGCTGGGCACCGGGTACTCGGAGCTGGTCGACCCGGTGGTGCAGCGCGAGCGGCTGGTGGCCCAGGCGCAGCTGGCGGCCCGCGGCGACGACGAGGCGATGCGTCTCGACGAGGACTTTCTCCGGGCGATGGAGTATGGAATGCCGCCGGCCGGCGGTATGGGAATGGGAATCGACCGGCTGTTGATGGCCCTGACCGGGCTCGGAATTCGGGAAACGATCCTCTTCCCGTTGGTCCGACCCGAGTAGTCGGGCCCGGCTCACGCCGGGCCGTAACGGCATCCTATTGACGCGGCGAGCGGCGCGCGGGTTATTGTGCTCTCGTTAAGCAGGAGTGCCCTGCTCGAAAGGAATGTGGGACGTGGCCAAGCAGATCATTCACAAGCTGGTCGATGACCTGGACGGCGGGGACGCTGACGAGACCGTCAAGTTCGCGCTCGACGGCGTTCAGTACGAGATCGACCTGTCGAAGGCCAACGCCGCTAAATTGCGCGACGCTTTTGCCTCGTACGTGGGCGCTGGCACCAAGGTCGGTCGCGGCGGCGTCGTGATCGGTGGGCGTGCCGCCCGCGGTCGCGGTGGCGCGACCGCCGATCGTGAGCAGAACAAGGCGATCCGCGAGTGGGCCAAGAAGTCCGGCAAGGACATCTCGGACCGGGGTCGTATCCCGCAGGAGATCGTCGACGAGTACCACGCGAAGCGCTGATCGCCTCAGCGACCGGGTGGCTCTTGTGCCACCGCAGGCGACACCGACGCCGGGCCGGAGCACCTCTCCGGGCCGGCGTCGCCGTATCCGCTGAGGTCCGGCTGGGGCCCGGGAAGCATTCGGCGCCGGGCGGCGTTGTCCACAACCAGTGGAACAGCTATCCACAACCTGTGGACAACCTCCCCCAGGGCCGGGCGCGGCGTTCGTCGCGGCCTCCGGTCGACCCCCTCCGAGCCACTCGGAGCGCCTCCACGGCGCTTCCGGAGCCCGGATCGGGCTCCTGTCACGCCAGTCGGATTTCGCTCTGCGCGTAGCGACAGGACTACCGGAACACCTCCTGAGCGCGGACGGTTGTCCAAAACGACGTGGAACCGACCCAGAGCAGAGACACACGACCTCAGCTGAGTCGGTCAACGACGATAGAGTAAGGAGGCACGGACGCCCGTCCCGGACGTTCGTGCACCGGCCCCGCCAAGATCTTGACCATCAAGGCGCACGGCACGTGAGGAGCACGAGGGCATGTTCGAGCGGTTCACCGACCGAGCGCGACGGGTTGTCGTCCTGGCCCAAGAAGAGGCCCGGATGCTCAACCACAACTACATCGGTACGGAACACATCCTGCTGGGCCTGATCCACGAAGGCGAAGGCGTCGCGGCAAAGGCCCTGGAGAGCCTCGGCATCTCCCTGGAGGGCGTCCGCCAGCAGGTCGAGGAGATCATCGGCCAGGGCCAGCAGGCGCCGAGCGGGCACATCCCGTTCACGCCGCGGGCCAAGAAGGTGCTGGAGCTGTCGCTGCGCGAGGCGCTGCAGCTCGGCCACAACTACATCGGCACGGAGCACATCCTGCTCGGGCTGATCCGTGAGGGCGAGGGCGTTGCCGCCCAGGTGCTGGTCAAGCTCGGCGCCGACCTCAACCGGGTCCGCCAGCAGGTGATCCAGCTGCTTTCCGGCTACCAGGGCAAGGAGCCTGCCGCGGCGGGCGCCACGCCGGGTGAGGCCGCGCCGTCGACCAGCCTCGTGCTGGACCAGTTCGGCCGCAACCTGACTCAGGCCGCCCGCGAGGGCAAGCTCGACCCGGTCATCGGGCGCGAGAAGGAAATCGAGCGGGTCATGCAGGTGCTCTCCCGCCGTACCAAGAACAACCCGGTCCTGATCGGTGAGCCCGGCGTCGGTAAGACCGCCGTGGTGGAGGGGCTTTCCCAGAAGATCATCAAGGGCGAGGTGCCCGAGACTCTCAAGGACAAGCAGCTCTACACGCTCGACCTGGGCGCGCTCGTCGCCGGTTCCCGCTACCGCGGTGACTTCGAGGAGCGCCTCAAGAAGGTGCTCAAGGAGATCCGCACCCGCGGCGACATCATCCTGTTCATCGACGAGATCCACACCCTGGTGGGTGCGGGTGCCGCCGAGGGCGCGATCGACGCCGCGAGCATCCTCAAGCCGATGCTGGCCCGTGGCGAGCTGCAGACCATCGGCGCCACCACCCTCGACGAATACCGCAAGCACCTGGAGAAGGACGCCGCTCTCGAGCGCCGCTTCCAGCCGATCCAGGTGGGTGAGCCGTCGCTGGCGCACACCATCGAGATCCTCAAGGGCCTGCGTGACCGCTACGAGGCGCACCACCGGGTGAGCATCACCGACGCCGCTCTCGTGGCTGCCGCGACGCTGGCCGACCGGTACATTTCCGACCGCTTCCTGCCGGACAAGGCGATCGACCTGATCGACGAGGCCGGTGCCCGGATGCGGATCCGTCGGATGACCGCGCCGCCAGACCTGCGTGACTTCGACGAGCGCATCGCCCAGGTGCGTCGCGACAAGGAGTCCGCGATCGACGCTCAGGACTTCGAGCGCGCCGCTCAGCTGCGTGACAAGGAGAAGCAGCTCCTCGGTCAGAAGGCTCAGCGGGAGAAGGAGTGGAAGGCCGGTGACCTGGACGTCGTCAGCGAGGTTGACGACGAGCAGATCGCCGAGGTGCTCGGCAACTGGACCGGCATCCCGGTCTACAAGCTGACCGAGGAGGAGACCTCACGCCTGCTGCGCATGGAGGACGAGCTGCACAAGCGCGTCATCGGCCAGGAGGACGCGGTCAAGGCGGTCTCGAAGGCGATCCGGCGTACCCGGGCCGGCCTGAAGGACCCGAAGCGCCCGTCGGGCTCGTTCATCTTCGCCGGTCCGTCCGGTGTCGGTAAGACCGAGCTGTCCAAGGCGCTCGCCGAGTTCCTCTTCGGCAGCGAGGATGCCCTCATCCAGCTGGACATGTCCGAGTTCCACGACCGCTACACGGTCTCCCGGCTCGTGGGTGCCCCTCCCGGCTACGTCGGCTACGACGAGGGCGGGCAGCTGACCGAGAAGGTGCGGCGTCGGCCGTTCTCGGTGGTCCTCTTCGACGAGATCGAGAAGGCCCACCCGGACGTGTTCAACACGCTGCTCCAGATCCTGGAGGACGGTCGGCTCACCGACGGTCAGGGTCGGATCGTGGACTTCAAGAACACGGTCATCATCCTGACCACCAACCTGGGCACCCGTGACGTCGCCAAGGCGGTGTCGCTGGGCTTCCAGGCGTCGGAGGACTCCGAGTCCAACTACGACCGGATGAAGCAGAAGGTCAACGACGAGCTCAAGCAGCACTTCCGGCCTGAGTTCCTCAACCGGATCGACGACACCATCGTCTTCCACCAGCTGCGTCAGACCGAGATCCTCTCGATCGTGGACATCATGATCCAGCGGATCGAGGGCCAGCTGCGCAACAAGGACATGGGTCTGGAGCTGACCGACAACGCCAAGAAGTACCTGGCGGCGAAGGGCTTCGACCCGGTGCTCGGTGCACGTCCGCTTCGTCGCACGATCCAGCGCGACATCGAGGACAACCTCTCCGAGCGGATCCTGTTCAACGAGCTGACCCCGGGTCAGATCGTCGTGGTGGACTGCGAGGGCGACCCGAACGACATCGACAAGTCGAAGCTCGTCTTCCGGGGAGCGGAGAAGCCGGTCGAGGTTCCGGACGCCGTTCCGGCCGACCTCGGTGGCACCGCCGCCGGCACCACGGCAGCGGCCACGGACGAGGTGGCATAACCAGCAGCAAGGGAGCGGGGCCCCGGTGGCGTGAGCCACCGGGGCCCCGCTTTTTGCGCTACCCCCACAGGTAACAGGCACCCGCCTAGCCCGCCGCACCCGCCTGGCCCGCCGCGTCTGCCCGTGCCGGTCGCGTCTGCCCGTGCCGGCCGCGTCCGCCCGTGCCGGCCGTGTCTGCCCGTGCCGGCCGTGTCTGCCCGTGCCGGCCGCGTCTGCCCGTGCCGGCCGCGTCCGGCGCGTCCGGCGCGTCTGCCCGC
>NZ_JAKKFI010000090.1 GCF_022230955.1 Micromonospora cabrerizensis | reverse complement strand
GCCCCAGCCCGAGGCGGACCCGCATGCCCCAGCCCGAGGCGGACCGGACACGGGACATAGATCTTGACCGGTGGCGGCTGGCGTGGTCGGGTTTCGGGGTGGATGAGCAGTGGCGGGCACAGTTCGACGCGGAGGTGAGCTTCGCCAACGGTGGCGGACTGCGCACCGAGGGGTTCCGGCTGGACATCCCCGGTCCGGAGATCAGCGACGACGACCTGGCGGCGTTGTTCGTCCGGCACCTGGGACTGCTGATGGTCGCCGAGGTTCGGATCAGCGGGAAGACGATCATCGAAGAGCCCCACAAGGGCGGCCGGGGAGTTGCCGTCGACTCGCCGACGCCTGCCCGCCGGCTGGTCGAGTTGAGCCACGTGATCAGCGACGGGATGACCACCCTGCCGGGCTGGCCGGGGCCCCGGATCACCGACTGGTTGACCTTCGCCGCATCCTGGGAGCGGTACGCGCCGGGCACCGAGTTCCACGTGGCGCGGATCGACCTGATCGCCAACACCGGCACGTACGTGGACACTCCCGCCCACCGTTGGGCCGGCGGCGACGACCTGACCGGGGTGTCGCTGGACAGCCTCGCCGACCTGCCCGGGGTGGTGGTCCGGGTGCCGACCGGAGTCCGGGCCGTGGACCGGTTGCTGCTGGCCGCGTACGAGGTGGCCGGGCGCGCGGTTCTGCTGCACACCGGGTGGGATGCGCACTTCGGCACCGAGGGGTACGGCGCGCCGGAGGCGCCGTTCCTCACCGGGGACGCCGCTCAGGCACTGGCCGACGCGGGGGCGGCCCTGGTCGGCATCGACTCGATCAACATTGACGACATGAGCCCGGCGGCCGGCGGTCAGCGCCCCGCGCACAGCACGCTGCTGGCCGCGGGCATCCCGATCGTGGAGCACCTGAACGGCCTGGACGCGCTGCCTCCGAGCGGGTTCCGGTTCACCGCGGCCCCGCCGAGGGTGGCCGGCATGGGCACCTTCCCGGTCCGGGCCTTCGCCGTCGTCAACCCCTGACGCCACGGCGGCAGCAACGCGCCGTCGTCAACCCATGACGCCACCGGCTGCGACAACGCGCAGCCGGTCAGCCCGTGACGCCACCGGCTGCGACAACGCGCAGCCCGACAACCCGGACGCCACCGGCTGCGACAACGCGCCGTCGTCAACCCGTGACGCCACCGGCTGCGACAACGCGCGCCTGGTCAAACCCGGGTCAGTAGCGCACCGAGATCCTGCGGGCGACGGCGTCCACCCGGATCTCCCCGCCGTACGGAATGATCAACTGCGGGTCGGTGTGACCGAAGTCGACGTCGAAGACCACCACCGCGTCCGGGTTGTACGGCCCGAGCGCCCGGGTGATCGCCTCCCGCTGGGCATCGCCCCACGCCTGCCGTTCCGGCACCGACAGTGGCGTGGCGAAGTCCCAGGCCTTGGGGCGACCGACGACGATGGCGGGGAAGGCGGCAAGCAGGCCCCGCTCCCCCATGTTCCGCACGATCCGGAACACCTCCTGCGCGTCGGGCATCTCCTGCGAGGTTTCGACGACCAGCACGGATCCGTGCAGCTCGGCGGCGGTGGGCACTCGATCGGTAGCCAGCAACCAGTGCAGGATCTCCAGGTTGCCGCCCCAGGTGCGCCCCCGTACCTCCCGCTGCGGGCCCTGCCAGCGCCAGCCCGCGCCGGGCAGCATCTCCGGCTCGTGGGCCAGCGTCTCCGGTTCGGTCCACGGGTTGGGCCGGTCACCCCATTCGTGGGCGGGCGTCAACTCGTACCAGTCGGTGGTGAACAGGGCCGCGCGCAGTGACGCGAAGGTCAGCGGGTGCGGCGAGCCGGGCCGGCCGAGGTGCACCAGCACGGAACCGCCGTGGTAGGCGACGATGCCCAGCCGGTACAGGTGGTTGAGCACGTTGGTGTTGTCGGAGTAGCCGAAGTAGGGCTTGGGGTTGGCTCGCAGCACGTCGTCGTCGAGGTGCGGGGTGACGGTGATCAGGTCGTCGCCGCCGACCGTGGCGAGCACCGCGGTGATGCTCGGGTCGGCGAAGGCGGCGGTCAGGTCGCGGGCCCGGTCTCGCGGGTCCGCCCCCATGACCCGGGTGGTCGGATACTCGACCGGCTCCAGGCCGAACTCCTCGCGCAGCCGGCGCAGCCCCAACTCGTACACGTGGGGGAAGACGGCCGGGAGGCCGGCGGAGGGTGAGACGACCGCGACCCGGTCGCCCGGGCGTGGTTTGGGCGGGTATTGCAGCGACACCATGGTCGAACGCTAGCGGTCCGGCCAACCGGTTTCCGCCCTGCCGATCCCGAAACCGGCCATAGGCTCACAAGGTGGACACCGCATCGCAGGGTCGAACCCGGGACTGGGCACCGCGCAGCCTCGGGTTGCTTCTCGGCACCCTCGTGCTCGCCACCGCGTTCATCGCGGCCTACGTCGGCGCACTGCACCAGCCCACACCCCGCGACCTGCCGGTCGGCGTCGCCCTCGGAGACCAGCGCGCCCAGGCGACGCTCGACGCCGTGCGCGGTCAGACCACCATCATCAAACCGATCGGGTACGACGACACGAGCGCCGCCGAGCACGGTCTGCTCAGCCGCGCGGTGTACGCCGTACTCAGCACCGGCCCCGACAACGGCCTGCTCCTCACCGTCGCCAGCGCCTCCGGACCCTCCGCCACCAGCGCGATCAAGGAGGTGCTCACCACCGCCGCCACCCGCGGCGGCACCCCTCTACAGATCGTCGACAGGGTGCCGGTCACCTCGGCCGACCCGCGCGGGGTGGTGCCCTTCTACCTGAACGTCGGCTACGTGCTCGGCGGCTACCTGGCCTCGACCGTGCTCGGAATATCCGCCGGCACCACCCCACGGACGGCGCGGAGGGCCGGGCTGCGCATCGCCGCCCTGGCCGTCTACAGCGTGCTGCTCGGCATCGCCGGCGCGGTCGTGGTCGGACCGGTGCTGGACATCTGGCACCACGACGTACCGACGATCGCCGCGATCGGCGCGCTGGCCGTCTTCGCCGCCGCGATGTTCGCCAGCGCCATCCAGGGCTGGCTCGGCGTCGCGGGCACCGCGCTGGTCATCCTGCTCCTGGTGGTGCTCGGCAACCCCGGCTCCGGCGGCATCTACGCGCCCGAGTTCCTGCCCGGGGTGCTGCGCGGGATGCACCGGTGGAACATCCCCGGCCTCGCCAACGACCTGACCAAGGCCGCCGTGTACTTCGACTGGCGATCGGCCGGCTGGCCCGCCTTCGCCCTCGCGCTCTGGGCGGTGATCGGCGGGCTGGGCCTGCTCGGCGCGAGCCTCGTGCGCGGTCGCCGGGCCGCCGCCTCCGACTCCGGTGCGGAAGCGCCCCGGCCCTGACCCGGCCCGCCCCGGCCCCGCTCCCGCCGGCGACGGTGGTTGAGATCACGTCCGAAAACACCATTCCAGGGGTACTGGATCGCCCTGGGGTCCTCCGGACATCCGGTGGACGCGGATACCATCCAGTGAGTCGGACAGCGCTGTCCTTCGTACCCACGTAAGGGAGCGCACCGTGACCGATCAGCACGACCACGACGGCCCGGACGCCGCGCTGCGTGCCGACATCCGCAGGCTCGGCACCCTGCTCGGGCAGACCCTGGCCCGCCAGGAGGGTCGCCCGCTGCTCGACCTCGTCGAGGAGATCCGCGCCCAGGTCCGCACCGACGCGCCGGCGGCCGCCCAACGCCTCGGCGGGCTCGACGTGACCACCGGCACCAAGCTGGCCCGCGCCTTCTCCACCTACTTCCACCTGGCCAACATCACCGAGCAGGTGCACCGCGCACGGGACCTCCGTCGCCGTCGCGCGGTGCAGGGCGGTTGGCTGGACCAGGCGGCCAAGATGATCGCCGAACGCGGGGTGCCCGCCGAGGAGATCGCGAACGCGGCTCGCCGGCTGGCCGTCCGTCCGGTCTTCACCGCGCACCCCACCGAGGCGGCCCGCCGCTCGATCCTGTCGAAGCTGCGGGCGATCGCCGACGAGTTGGACACCGAGACCGCCAACGCGATCCTCTACGGCGCCAGCGACGAGGGCCCCGCCAACCGCCGCCTGGCCGAGCTGCTGGACCTGATGTGGCAGACCGACGAGCTGCGGCTCGACCGGCCGGACCCGACCGACGAGGCCCGCAACGCCATCTACTACCTGCGCGACCTGTACGCCGAGGCCGCCCCGCAGGTGCTCGACGACCTGGCCGACACGCTGCGCACCCTCGGCGTGGAGACCTCGCCGACGGCCCGCCCGCTGAGCTTCGGCACCTGGATCGGCGGTGACCGCGACGGCAACCCGTTCGTCACCCCCGCGGTCACCCGTGAGGTGCTGACCATCCAGCACGAGCACGGCATCGCGGCCACCGAGAAGGCGATGGACCACCTGATCAACGAGGTCTCGGTCTCCCGCCGGCTGCGCGGGGTGTCCCTGGACCTCTCCGCCAGCCTCGCCGCCGACCTGGACGCGCTGCCCGAGGTGGCGACGCGGTTCCGGCGGGTCAACGCGGAGGAGCCGTACCGGCTCAAGGCGCGCTGCGTGAAGGCGAAGCTCGCCAACACCCGGCAGCGGCTGCGCCAGGGCACGGCCCACGTGCCGGGCCGCGACTACCGCGGCTCCGCCGAGCTGATCGCCGACCTGGATCTGCTGCGCGCCTCGCTGGCCCGCAACTCCGGGCAGCTCACCGCCGTCGGCCGGCTGGCCTCCACCATCCGTACGGTGTCCGCGTTCGGCCTGCACCTGGCCACGATGGACGTCCGGGAGCACGCCGAGGCGCACCACGCGGTGCTCGCCCAGCTCTACGAGGCCGTGGGCGAGGTCTCCGACTACCCGGCGCTGACCCGGCTGGAGCGCACCAAGCTTCTCGCCGACGAGCTGACCGGCCGCCGACCGCTGTCCACCCTGGACACGGCGCTGACCGAGCCGGCCCGCAAGACGTTCGACGTGTTCAGCACCATCCGGGAGGCACAGGACCGGTTCGGCTCCGAGGTGATCGAGTCGTACATCATCTCGATGACCCTGGGCGTCGACGACGTGCTGGCCGCCGTGGTGCTGGCCCGCGAGGCCGGTCTGGTGGACGTGCACAGTGGCCGCGCCCGGGTCGGATTCGTGCCGCTGCTGGAGACCCCGGCCGAGCTGAACGCCGGTGGTGAGCTCCTCGACGAGCTGCTGTCGCTGCCCGCGTACCGGGCGCTGGTGACCGCCCGGGGTGACGTGCAGGAGGTCATGCTCGGCTACTCCGACTCCAACAAGGAAGCCGGGATCACCACCAGCCAGTGGTCGATCCACCGGGCGCAGCGCGCGCTGCGGGACGTGGCCGCCCGGCACGGGGTGCACCTGCGGCTGTTCCACGGCCGGGGCGGCACGGTCGGGCGCGGTGGCGGGCCGACGCACGAGGCGATCCTGGCCCAGCCGTACGGGACGATGGACGGCGCGATCAAGGTGACCGAGCAGGGCGAGGTGATCTCCGACAAGTACACCCTGCCGTCGCTGGCCCGGGAAAACCTGGAGCTCACCCTCGCGGCTGTGCTCCAGGCGACCCTGCTGCACACCGCGCCGCGGCAGCCGGCCGAGATGTTGGAACGCTGGGACGCGACGATGGACGTGGTCTCCGAGTCCGCGTTCCGCTCCTACCGGTCCCTCGTCGAGGACCCGGACCTCCCGGCGTACTTCTGGGCGTCCACGCCCACCGAGCTGCTCGGCGCGTTGAACATCGGCTCCCGGCCGGCGAAGCGCCCGAACACCGGCGCGGGCCTGTCCGGTCTGCGGGCCATCCCGTGGGTGTTCGGCTGGACGCAGACCCGGCAGATCGTGCCGGGCTGGTTCGGCGTCGGCTCCGGCCTGGCCGCCGCGCGTGAGGCCGGGCTGGCGGACGTGCTGGCCGAGATGCACCGCAACTGGCACTTCTTCCGCACGTTCCTGTCGAACGTCGAGATGATGGTGACCAAGACCGACCTGAGCATCGCCCGCCGGTACGTCGAGACGCTGGTGCCGAAGAAGCTGCACCCGATCTTCGAGCAGATCGAGCAGGAGTACGAGCTGACCAAGCGGGAGCTGCTGGCGGTCACCGCCTCACCCGCCCTGCTGGAAAACTCGCCGGTGCTCCAGCGCACCCTGGCCGTCCGCGACACCTACCTGGAGCCGCTGCACCACCTTCAGGTGGCGTTGCTGCGGCAGTACCGGGAGTCCGGTGCCGCCGGGCGGGCAGTGGCCACCGCGCCGGGCGGCCGACGCGCACCGAGTGACGGCACCGCCCTGGAGCGGGCACTGCTCACGACGGTGAACGGCATCGCCGCCGGAATGCGCAACACCGGCTGATCAACCCGACGCCCCGACCCAGCCGCGTCGATCATGGACTTGTGGTGCCCCGCAAGAGCCGCCAGCAAGGGCGAAGCAGGCACCACAACTCCATGATCGACCGGGTTGGGGGGTTGGGGGTGGGGTAGGTCAGAAGTCGCCGCCGCCGAAATCGCCGCCGCCGAAGTCACCACCCAAGTCGCCGCCGCCGAAGTCGCCGCCTGCGTAGTCGCCGCCGCCGACATCGCCGCCCTGGTCGCCGCCGCCGAAGTCCTGGTCGCCGCCGTCGGCGCCCTGGTCGACGCCGTCACCGAAGCCCTCCTGGTAGCCCTCGTCGTAGCCGTAGCCGGGGTCGGCGAAGGCGGGCGAGAACAGCGCGTCGGCGATCAGGATGCCGCCGAGCACTCCGGCGCCGGCGCCCAGCGCCGTCTTCCACCACGGCGTCGAATACCACCCGGCCGGCACCGGCCGACCCTGATAACGCCCACCGGGGTAGTAGTAGGGCGTTTCCCGGCCGGGCTGCGGGCCGGCCCGGAACGTCTGCCCCTGCACGTCGACCTCGCGCTCCTTGGTGAGCTGCCCCACGCCACGGGCGGCGGCCAGCGCCGGCACCTCGGGGCCCGGGTCGATGCCCAACGCGGTACGCGCCGCCCGGATGTAGGCGAGCCCTTCCAGCGCGGTCTCCCGTGCCAGCCCGAACTGGTGCGGAGTCCGCGCCTGCTCCAGCTGTGAGCCGGCCGCGTTGTAGCGCTCACCGGCGTCAGCGAGCGCCTGGCGTACCGCCGGGTCCTCGCCGTGCAGGTTCATCAACTGGCCACCGAGGCGCTCGTACCACCGTTGCGCCTCCGCGCGGGCGTCGGAGAGCTCGGTGCGCCTGCGGGCACCGGTCTGGGCGCGGATGAGCGCTGCGGCGCCCAGTGCGCCGACCAGCACGACGGCGAGGCAGAGCACAAGTTCCATGCCATCGAACGTACCCCCGGGTTGCACGTCATATCCGTCTGGCAAGCTCCGGTGATGGACGTCTCGACGCTGCTTGTGGTGATCGTGTGCCTCGGCGCCGGCGGGGCGGTGGGCTGGCTCGCGGCCCGGTCCCGGTCGGCGGCCGACATCGCCCGCCTCGACGCCACCCTGGCCGCGACCCGGGAGGGCGAGGGCCGGCTGGAGCAGTCCATGCGGGCTTTGAGCTACGAGGCCACCGCGCAGTCGCAGGAGGCCGTGGCCCGGGCGGTCGCCCCGCTGCACGACAGCCTGCGCCGCTACGAGCAGCGGGTGGCCGAGCTGGAGCACGACCGGGTCGACGCGTACGCCGAGCTGCGCGAGCAGGTCCGCTCGATGACCGCGGTCTCCGGTGAGTTGCGCACCGAGACCAAGCAGCTCGTGGCGGCGCTGCGGGCGCCACAGGTGCGGGGCCGCTGGGGCGAGCACCAGTTGCGCCGGATCGTCGAGGCGGCCGGGATGCTGGAGCACTGCGACTTCTCCGAGCAGGTCACCGCCGACAACGACGGGCAGGTCGTCCGCCCCGACCTGGTGGTCCGGCTGCACGGCGGCCGGTCGGTGGTGGTGGACGCCAAGGCGCCGTTCGACGCCTACCTGACGGCGATGGAGTCCCGCGACGAGCGCGGCCGGGACACCCACCTCGACGCGCACGCCCGGCACCTGCGTGGGCATGTCGACGCGTTGGCCGCCAAGTCGTACTGGTCGGCGTTCGACAACTCGCCCGAGTTCGTGGTGCTGTTCGTTCCCGCCGACCCGTTCCTCGACGTCGCGCTCCAGCGTGACCCGACGCTGCTGGAGCACGCCTTCACCCGCAACGTGGTGCTGGCCACGCCGGCCACGCTGGTCGCCCTGCTCCGCACGGTGGCCTACTCGTGGCGGCAGGAGGCGCTGGCCCGTAACGCGCTGGCGGTGCACACCCTCGCCCGCGAGTTGTACGGGCGGCTCTCCACCCTGGGCGACCACGTGGGCAAGCTGGGGTCGTCGCTGGCCGGTGCCGTGACCGCGTACAACCGTGCGGTCGGCTCGTTGGAGGCGCGGGTGCTGGTCAGTGCCCGCAAGCTCGCCGAGTTGGGCGTCTCCGACGAGGAGCTGGCGACGCCCGCGCAGGTCGAGTTGACGCCCCGACAGCCGCAGGCGCCTGAGCTGGCCGACCCGGCCGACGACGAGGTCTCCGCCCGCTAGTCAGTCATGTGACAGTGCGTATGCGTGCATGTCACGAAGTGGTCACAAGGGACCGGCCAGTAGTGACAGTGCTCACCGGCACCCCGAAAGATTTTGCTCACCCACGCGCCCTGCTCCCCGAGGGCCCTGTTCTCTGGAGGAAAGAGAACGTGAGCAAACCCCGAAATCTGAGCAGGCGTACCTCCGCCGCGCTCTTCGCGTCGGTCCTGGCGACGAGCGCCATGACCGTCGTGGGTGGTGCCGCCACCGCGGCCGCCGCTCCCGTCACCACACCGGACGCTTCCCCGGCCACCGCCGCCGAGACGCTGGGCGCTCACGACGCCAAACTGCTCGGTGAGGCCAGGGCCAAGAAGGCCCCGACCGTCACCCTGATCGTCTCCACCGAGAAGGGCGAGACGGGCGATGTCGCCGACCGCCTCACCAAGCTCGGCGGCACCGTCAGCCAGCGGCAGGACAAGGTGGGCTTCGTACTGGCGAAGGTCCCGACCGACAAGGCGCTCGCGGCGGCACGGCTGCCCGGCGTCTCGGCCGTCGACCTGGACGAGGTCATCAAACTGCCGGACCCGACCCCGGAGCAGACCCCCACCGGCACCGCCGGGGCGCGGCAGGCCACGCTCGGGGCGCCAGGCGAGGCCACCCGGGCGGACAACCCCTACATGCCGACCAACGAGACGGGCGCGGTGGCTTTCACCGCAGCCCACCCGGAGTGGGACGGCCGGGGCGTCACGATCGGCATCATGGACTCCGGTGTGGACCTCGCGCACCCGGCGTTGCAGCAGACCACCACCGGTGAGCGCAAGATCGTCGACTGGGTCACCGCGACCGACCCGCTGGAGGACGCGACCTGGCGGCGGATGCAGGCCGAGGTCGCCGGCCCGTCGTTCACCATCGCGGGCGGCACCTGGACGGCACCGGCTGGTGCGTACCGGTTCAACCAGTTCAGCGAGTCCGTCACCGCCGCCAGCGACGCCCGCGGTGACGTCAACCGCGACGGCGACACCACCGACGTCTGGGGTGTGCTCTTCGACCCGGCCACCAACAACATCTGGGTGGACGCCAACCAGAACCGCAACTTCACCGACGACGCGGTGATGCGGCCGTACAAGGAGAAGTACGACGTCGGTTACTTCGGCACCGACAACCCGGCGACCGCGGTCGCCGAGCGGCAGCCGTTCGTCGTCGAGTTCCGCAAGAACGTGAACACCACGCCGATCGGGCTCCCGGGCACCTACGACTACGTCAACATCGGCATCGTCGAGAGCACCCACGGCACCCACGTCGCCGGCATCACCGCCGCCAACGACATGCTGGGCAACGACGTCTTCGACGGCGCGGCCCCCGGTGCCAAGCTGGTCTCCGCCCGCGCCTGCTCCTGGGGCGGCGGCTGCACCGCGGCGGCCCTCACCACCGGCATGATCGACCTGGTGGCCAACCGCGGGGTCGACATCGTCAACATGTCGATCGGCGGCCTCCCGGGCCTGAACGACGGCAACAACGCCCGGACCAACCTCTACAACGAACTGATCGAGACGTACGGCGTGCAGTTGGTCATCTCGGCCGGCAACTCCGGCCCGGGCCTCAACACCGTCGGCGACCCGTCCGTCGCGAACAACGTGATCAGCACCGCCGCCAGCATCAGCAAGGACACCTGGCTGGCCAACTACGGCTCGGTCGTGCGGAAGAAGAACGCGCTGTTCAACTTCTCCTCCCGCGGCCCGCGTGAGGACGGCGGCTTCAAGCCGAACATCGCCGCCCCCGGCTCGGCCATCTCCACCGCACCGACCTGGCAGCTCGGCGTCCCGGTCCCCGAGGCCGGCTACCCGCTGCCCCCGGGCTACGCGATGCTGAACGGCACCTCGATGGCCTCCCCGCAGACCGCCGGGGCCGGCGCGTTGCTGCTGTCGGCCGCCAAGGCCACCGACCGGGGCGTCAGCCCGGCGGCGCTGCGGCGGGCGATGTTCAGCTCGGCCAAGCCGATCGCGGACGTGCCGACGTACGCGCAGGGCTACGGCATGGTCAACGTGCCGGGCGCCTGGCAGCTGCTGCGCCAGGGCGTCGAAACCCGGTCGTACGTCTCCGACGCGCCGGTCTGCAGCCCGCTGGCAGCCCAGCTGACCATCTGGGACGGCGTGAAGTTCGTGCCGAACCCGGGTCGGGGCACCGGCGTCTACAACCGCTGCGGCTCGGCCCAGGGCGGTCACAAGGTCGGGCAGAGCAAGACCTACCCGGTCAAGATCACCCGCACCAGCGGCCCGGCCGGCACCATCAAGCACACCGTCACGCTCCAGGGCAACGACGGCACGTTCACGGCCCCGAAGACGGTTGCGCTGCCGCTCAACAAGACCGTCACCGTCTCCGTCACCGCCAAGCCGGCCGCCGAGGGCGCGCACGGCGCGATCATGAGGATCGACGACCCGGCCACCAACGTGGTCGACTTCGAGGTCTCCACTGTGGTCGTGGCCTCGAACGACGTGAAGAAGCCGGCCTTCTCGTACACCAACGAGGGTTCCGTCGACCGCAACGGCTTCACGTCGTACTTCGTCACGGTGCCGGAGGGCGCCAAGGCGCTCCAGGTGAACCTGTCCGGGATCGCCACCGGGTCGCAGACCCGGTTCATCGCCATCAACCCGCTGGGTGTGCCGGCGGAGGCAACCACCAGCACCGTCTGCTACACCAACTTCTCCGACGCCAACGTCTGCAAGCCGCAGGAGCGGGACTACCAGAACCCGCTTCCCGGGGTCTGGGAGATCGAGGTGGATTCGCGGCGGACCTCTCCGGCGCTGAACAACCCGTTCAAGCTCCAGGCGCGGGTGCAGGGCCTGACGGTCGAGCCGGCGCTGGTCGAGCTGCCCAGTGTCGAGGCCGGCGAGCCGACCCCGGTGAGCTGGAACGTCACCAACGCCTTCGGCCCGGTCTCGGTCAGCGGCCGTAGTGGCGCGCTGACCGGCGTGCGCACCGAGCGTCCGACCATCACCGAGGGCGGCCCCAACCAGGAGTGGACCGTCGAGATCCCGGCCGGGACGTCGACGTTCACCGCCCGGATCGGCAACCCCGCCAACGCGGGCTCCGACCTGGACCTGTTCGTCTACCGGGGCGACACCGAGGTTGGCCGGGCTGCCGACGGCGACTCGGAGGAGGCGGTGACGCTGACCAACCCGCCGGCCGGCACCTACCGGGTCGTGGTGGAGCCGTACGGGGTCGACGGGCCGGGCACCAGCACCGCGTACGACTACTACGACGCTTTCGCGTCCGCGTCGCTGGGCACGATCACCGCCTCGTCAGTCGCGGTGCCGCTGCTGCACGGCGAGTCGACCACCATCACCGGCACGGTGACGGCGGTGGCCGTTCCGGCCGACGGACGTCAGCTCTCCGGTGAGCTGGCGATCGTCACGACCGAGGGTGCGGTCGTCGGCCGCGGCACCGTCTCCATCGGGGCCGTGAACTGATCCGTCCGTAAGACCGACAGGAGCCCGTCCCCGTATTCCGGGGGCGGGCTCCTTCGCGTACGAAAGGTGTCAGGTCGGGCGGGCGGCCGTCACGACGAACGGGGTGCCCTGCTGGCAGGTGGTCATCATGCCGGGCTCGGCCCGCCCGGTGACCTCGACCCGCGCACCGGGCGTCAGCACGTCACGCGGACCGCCGACGAGCAGGTAGCCGTCGAGCAGCACGCAGTTGGGCTCCACGCCGCCCTGCACGGTGCCGGTCAGGGTGGTGGCACCGACCCCCGGGGGCGTGCTGGGGCCGCCCGGCTTCGGAGTCTTCGGGCCCGAGGGAGGGGTGGGGTCGGCGGTCGACGGCAGAGCGGTCGGATCGGGCGTGGGCGGGCTGGTCACCGGCTGCGCTCCCGTCGGGGTCGGGCTGGGTGTGCCGCCTCCGGTGTCCTGACTGCCGCAGGCGCTCAGCGCCACGCAGACGGCCAGCACGGCAACGGCGAGCCGAAATGTCCTCATGCCGGATCTGACGTACGCCGGGCCGAGTTCGTTCCCGTGGTCAGCCGCGCGCCGCCGCGGCCTTCATGTCCCGCTTGAGCTCCTGCGGGAGCGAGAACACGAGCCGCTCGTTGGCGGTGGTGATCTCCTCCACGTCGGCGAAGCCCCGCGCGGCGAGATGGGCCAGCACGTCCTGGACCAGGTCGTCCGGCACGCTCGCGCCGGAGGTCAGACCGACCGTGGTGGCCCCCTCCAGCCAGGCGTCGTCGATCTCGTGGGCGAAGTCGACCAGGTGACCGGCGCGGGCGCCCGCGTCCAGGGCGACCTCGACCAGGCGGACGGAGTTCGAGGAGTTCGTCGAGCCGACGACGATCACCACGTCACAGTCGGCGGCGATCTCCTTGACCACGTGTTGCCGGTTGGAGGTGGCGTAGCAGATGTCGTCGCTGGGCGGGGACTGGAGCAGCGGCAGCCGCTGCTTGAGCCGGGCCACCGTCTCCAGCGTCTCGTCGACCGAGAGCGTGGTCTGGGACAGCCAGACCACCTTCTCCGGATCGCGGACGGTGACCTTGTCGGCGCCGTCCGGACCGTCCACCAGCTGGATGTGTGCGGGAGCCTCGCCGGCGGTGCCGATGACCTCTTCGTGCCCCTCGTGCCCGATGAGCAGGATGTCGTAGTCCTCGGCGGCGAACCGCTTCGCCTCGTGGTGCACCTTGGTGACCAGCGGGCAGGTCGCGTCGATCGCCTTCAGCGAGCGCTGCTTCGCCTGCTCGTAGACCTCGGGAGCCACGCCGTGCGCGGAGAAGATGACGGTGGAGCCCTCCGGCACCTCCTCGTTCTCCTCCACGAAGATCGCGCCCTGGGATTCCAGGGTCTGCACGACGTGCCTGTTGTGCACGATCTGCTTGCGCACGTAGATCGGGGCGCCGTAGAGCTTCAGCGCCTCCTCGACGGTCTGCACCGCACGGTCGACGCCGGCGCAGTAGCCGCGGGGCTTCGCCAGGAGCACGCGCTTGCCGGTCCGGGGAGTCGCCTCAGCCTCAGTCACCCGTCCATCGTACGTGCCGACTCCCCCGGTACCACCCGGCCCAGGACCCCGGGCTGACCCGGTGATCAAGAGGTTTGCGTCAGAAACGCGCCCGATGCTGACGCAAACTTCTTGATCACCGCGAGGGTCCGTAGGGTGGGCGGGTGACTGAGGGGGCGCGGAGCGGGAGCGGCGGGGCCAGCAGCGGCGGGGCCAGCAGCGCGGAGGAGCCCTGGCCCGTACGGGTGGTCAGCCAGAAGGTGGGGGCATGGATCGCCAAGCTGGGCTGGGTGTGGGTCGACGGGCAGGTGGCACAGATCAGCCGCCGCCCCGGAGCCAGCACCGTCTTCCTCACCCTGCGTGACCCGTCGGCCGACCTGAGCCTGACCGTCACCACCAACCGGGACGTCCTGGACACCGGCGCACCGGAGCTGCGCGAGGGTGCCCGCGTGGTGCTGCACGCCAAGCCGGAGTTCTACGCCGCCCGGGGCACGCTGAGCCTGCGGGCCGACGAGATCCGCCAGGTGGGGCTGGGTGAGCTGCTGGCCCGGCTGGAGAAACTCAAGAAGCTGCTGGCCGCCGAGGGGCTCTTCGACCGCGCCCGCAAGCGCCGGTTGCCGTTCCTGCCCGGCCGGATCGGGCTCATCACCGGTCGCGCGTCGGCCGCCGAGCGGGACGTGCTGACCAATGCCCGGCGGCGCTGGCCCGCGGTGGAGTTCCGCACGGTCAACGTGGCCGTGCAGGGTCCCTCCGCGGTGCCGCAGATCATGGACGCGCTCAAGGTGCTGGACGCCGACCCGAGCATCGACGTGATCATCATCGCGCGGGGCGGTGGCGGCATCGAGGACCTGCTGCCCTTCTCCGACGAGGCGCTCTGCCGCGCGGTCT
Organism: Micromonospora cabrerizensis; assembly: GCF_022230955.1. Lineage (GTDB taxonomy): Bacteria > Actinomycetota > Actinomycetes > Mycobacteriales > Micromonosporaceae > Micromonospora > Micromonospora cabrerizensis. The sequence goes on along the minus strand of NZ_JAKKFI010000090.1, from coordinate 77,177 downwards.
TCGGCTGTCGTACGCCGGTGGTCAGCGCGATCGGCCACGAGACGGACGCCCCACTGATCGACTACGTGGCCGACCTGCGGGCGTCCACCCCGACCGACGCGGCCAAGCGGGTCGTCCCCGACCTCACCGAGGAGGTACGCCTCATCGGCCAGGCCCGGCACCGCCTCGAACGAGCGGTCCGCAACCTCGTCGACCGGGAGACGCACCGGCTCGACGGGCTGCGGTCCCGGCCCGTGCTGGCCCGCCCGCAGGTGATGGTGGAGCATCGGGCGACCGAGCTGGCCGCGTTGCGCCAACGCGCCGGCCGCTGCCTGGACCACCGGCTCACCGCCGCCGACGAGGACCTGCGCCACACCCTCGCCCGGCTGCGGGCGCTGTCCCCCGCCGCCACCCTCGACCGGGGGTACGCGATCGTGCAACGCGCGGACGGCCACGTCGTCCGCGCGGCGGCGGACGTGGGGAAGGGCGACCCGCTGCGGGTACGGCTGGCCGACGGTGAGCTGGCGGCCACGGTGGATGGCTGAGTGGTGACGCGGTGACCTGGGAAGCGGTGTGTTGAGATGGACGCGATGACTGACGACACGAAAGCCGGGCCGGACGAGCGGCTCAGTTACGAGCAGGCCCGCGCCGAGCTGGCCTCGGTGGTGGAGCGGCTGGAAGCCGGCGGCACGTCCCTGGAGGAGTCGCTGGCGCTCTGGGAGCGCGGCGAGGCGCTGGCGGTGATCTGTCAACGCTGGTTGGACGGCGCACGGGCACGGATCGACGCCGCCCGGCAGGAGCCCGCGTCCTGACCACGGGTGGGGCGACCGGAGCCGCCCCACCCGCGTACGTCAGTTGAACAGGTTGTACAGCTCGGCCGGCGCCTCGACGACCTCGGCAGCCGGCGGCTTCTGGGCAGCGGTGGCGGCGCCGTAGTCGGAGTACGTCATCTTGATCTCCTGGGCGGCGGTCTGCCCGGCGGCCGGCAACTGCAACACCAGCTCGCTGAGCCGGCCCTGCGGGTCCACCTTCGCGGTGAACGGGACCGTCTTCGCCTGGGTGCCCAGCGCGGCGATCGTGGCGGCGTTCAGCGAGCCCGCCTCGGCGGCCTTGGTGACGTCGATGGTGCCGGCGTACGCGCCGGTGCCGGTGCTGCGTACCTCGGTGATGCCCTGCGTCAGCACCGCGCTGCCGGCCGGGTCGACCTTGTCGAAGTCGAACCCGAGGTTGCGGTTGCCCTTGATCCGGGCCTGGTCCAGGTGCTGGTACTTACCGAGGTTGAGCTGCTTGATGGTTGGCAGGCTGTTGGCTGTGGGGCCGCTCAGCTCCAGCTTGACCCAGCTGTCCGGCTTGTAGTGGATCACGTCGAGCTTCATCGCGAGGTCGGACGAGGGGCCACCGATGGCGATCTTCATGGCCGCGCTCTGGCTCGGCTGGTGCACCTGCCCCTCCACCGTCGAGCCGACGGCGGTGAGGGCGAACCGGAAGTTGCCGTTGCTGATCTCCTTGGTGGAGTCGAGCAGGGCCTGCTTGGCGTCGCCGGCCACCGGGGCGCCGCTGGAGGACGGGCTCGCCGTGCCGGACGCGGTCACCGTCGGGGTGGCGGTCGATCCGGCGGTGCCGGTGCCACCGTTGGCGCAGGCGGCCAGGGCGGGCGTGATCAGGGCGGCGGCTACCAGGCCGGCGCCGAGTCGTCGGACAGTCATACGTGTCTCCCAAGAGGGTCACCCGACGACCTGGTCGGCGCCGGAAACCGGGCGACGCGGCAGCACCGTCGGCCACGTCGCGCGATCCGGGCCGAGCAGCGCGCCCGGATCACTCCCTCTCTGTTCCCTGTTGACGGGTCGGACAATCACCCTTCTGTCCGGTTGCTCGCTGGCGACCGACCTCGGAGGGCGGGGCCGGGGCGGCCCGAGGCCACCCCGACCCATTACGCCGACCTACTTGAACAGCTCGTACGTCTCGGCGGGAGCCTCGACGACCTTGTCGGCCGGCGGCTTCTGCGCACCGGCACCGGTCCCGTAGCCGGTGTAACCGACCTTGATCTCGTGTGCGGCGGTCTCGCCGGCTGCCGGCACGGAGATGGCCAGCTCGGTGAGCCGGCCCTGCGGGTCCAGCTTGGCCGTGAACGGCAGCGCCTTGGCCTGTGCGCCCAGCGCCTTGACGACGTCCTCGTCCAGGGCGACCGATTCGGTGGCGGCCGAGATGTCGATCTTGCCGGAGTAGGTGCCCTCGCCGGTCTTCTGCACGTCGGTCACACCCTTGACCAACAGCTCGCTGTCGACCGGGTCGAGCGACTCCGGGTCCAGCTGGAGATCCTTGATGCCCTCGACCTTGGTCTTGTCGAGGTGCTGGTACTTGCCCTTGTTCTTCTCCGCACCGGGGATGGCACCGGCCATGGCGCCACCGAGGTCCATCTTCACCCAGCTGTCCGAGTCGATGTAGATGAGATCCATCTCGATCGACATGTCCTGGGAGGCGTCGCCGAACTTCATGGTGAACTGGGCACTGTTGCTGGGCTTGTGCACCAGGCCGCCGCCGGTCATCTCCGCGCCGGCCAGGGTGAAGGTGAAGTCACCCTTGCCCATCTCCTTGGTGGAGGCGAGCAGGGCTTCCTTCGGATCAGCCGGGATCGCCGGGGCGGACGGGCTCGTGCCGGCGGCCGGCTCGGCAGCGTCGGACTTGCACGCGGCCAGGCCGGGGACGAGCAGGGTGGCGGCGAGGAGGCCGAGGCTCCACCGTCGAATGTTCACGAAGATCTCACTTCAGAGCAGGGGGGATATCCGGCCGCGAAACCTGCCGGATCTGAGCCGGAGCAGACTAGCGGATCTTCAACGCCGGCCGCCTCCGTCGATAGGCTGAGCCCGCTCAGCGCAGTGAGCCAGCCAGTTCTCGCAGCTCGTTGTCCCGGGCATCGCCGATCACGATCACCGTGCGGGTCGGTTCCAGCAGCACCAGCGCCTGCTGGTTTCCCCGGGCGGTGTAGAGCTGCCAGGTGCGCCCGGCCAGCTCGGTGGGGCCCTGTGGCTGACCCTGGCCGGTCAGCTCTGCGGGGAGCAACCGCTCCGCCGGCACGCTGCTCTGCAGGAGCTGGACGCCACGCCCCTCCGGGGTGAGGTAGCCGAGCCGCAGGTTCGCGCCACCCTCGACGGTCTGGTAGCGGGCGCTGACCGTCGACCAGTCGGAGCCGAGCCCCTGCGGCTGGCTCACCGGGAACGTGTTCGCCGACCGGGCCTGCTCGATGGCCGGGGCCGGGTCGACCGTCGTGGCCTGGTCACCACCGAGAAAGCCCCGGTAGAACGCCAGCAGCAGCGCGATCGGGACGAGCAGCACCAGCAACGAGATCGCCATGTCCTTCGGCGAGCGCTCGGACTTGCCGGGCTTCGGCGCAGGCGGTGGCGTCGGATCGGTCGCGGCGGGTTCGCCGCCGGGGCCGGTGGGGACGTCGGCCGGCGGCTGACCGTCGGGCGGCGTGCGGTCGGCGGGGACGCGGTCGGCTGGCTGTGCTGGTTCCACCCGTCCATCTTCGCAGCCGCCCGACCGGCGGTATCCGGGCCATCACCGCCCCGCGCCGACGCCGGGTCGGCCATCGTGTGAGGATCAGCGACAAAGCCGGCAGTGGGGGCCTCCCCGACACCGGTCGTCCCCGCACCGTCGCGAGGAGGAGTAGCCGTCATGACGAACACCAGAACGCGGATCCCCCAGGATCTCGACCGAAACCTTGCCCTCGACCTGGTCCGGGTCACCGAGGCCGCAGCGATGGCCGCAGGCCGCTGGGTGGGCCGCGGTGACAAGGAGGGCGGCGACGGAGCCGCGGTCGACGCGATGCGCAAGCTGATCAACTCGATCCAGATGCGCGGTGTGGTGGTGATCGGCGAGGGCGAGAAGGACAACGCCCCGATGCTCTTCAACGGCGAACACGTCGGCGACGGCACCGGCCCGGAGGTGGACGTCGCCGTCGACCCGGTCGACGGCACCACCCTGATGAGCAAGGGCATGCCGAACGCCGTTGCGGTGCTGGCCGTCTCCGAGCGGGGCGCGATGTTCGACCCCAGCGCCGTGTTCTACATGGAGAAGCTCGCCGTCGGGCCGGCGTACGCCGACGTCATCGACATCAACGCCGGTGTGGCGGAGAACCTGCGCCGGATCGCCAAGGTCAAGGGCACCGACGTCTCCGAGGTGACCGTCTGCGTGCTGGACCGGAGCCGCCACGACGACCTGGTCGCGCAGATCCGCCGGACCGGGGCCGGCATCCGGTTCATCTCCGACGGTGACATCGCGGGCTCCATCGCGGCCGCCCGGGGCGAGTCGGACGTCGACGTGCTGATGGGCATCGGCGGCACCCCGGAGGGCATCATCTCCGCCTGCGCGCTGAAGTGCATGGGCGGTGCGATGCAGGCCAAGCTCTGGCCGCGCGACGAGCAGGAGCGGGAGAAGGCGATCGCCGCCGGGCACGACCTGGACCGGGTGCTGGGCACCGACGATCTCGTGACCGGCGACAACTGCTTCTTCGTGGCGACCGGGGTCACCTCCGGGGACCTGCTGCGCGGGGTGCGCTACCGGGCCGGCGGCGCGTACACCCAGTCGATCGTGATGCGCTCGAAGAGCGGCACGATCCGGGTGATCGACTCGTACCACCGGTTGGAGAAGTTGGCGCTGTACTCCGCTGTCGACTTCGACGGTCGTCCGCTGGCCGAGCAGGAGTGACCAACGCCGACACGGCGGCCCCGCAGGTCCTGTCCGCCGCCCGCCGGATCACCGGTGTCGCGCTGGCATCGGTCTCCGGGGTCGCGGTGGCGGTGCAGTCCCGCATCAACGGCGAGCTGGGGGTACGCCTGGCCGACGGTTTCGCCGCCGCGGTGGTCTCCTTCGGCGTCGGCCTGGTGGTGCTCCTGGTGCTGGTGCCCGCCACCCCCGGCGGACGGCGCGGCCTGGTCGCGTTGCGGGGCGCGCTCACGAGGGGTGCCCTGCGGCCGTGGCAGTGCCTCGGCGGGATGTGCGGGGCGTTCCTGGTGGCCGCCCAGGGTCTCACCATCGGTTCGTTGGGCGTGGCCGTCTTCACCGTGGCGGTGGTGGCCGGCCAGAGCGGCAGCAGCCTCGCCGTGGACCGGGCGGGGATCGGGCCGACCGGTCGGCAGCCGGTCACCCGGCAGCGGCTCGCCGGCGCGGTGCTCACCGTGCTGGCCGTCGGCCTGGCGGTCGGTGACCGACTCAAGGACCCGGGCATGTTGGCGCTGGCGCTGCTACCCCTGCTCGCCGGGGTGGGCACCGCCTGGCAGCAGGCGGTCAACGGCCGGGTCCGGGCGGCGGCAGACAGCGCGTTGACCGCCACGCTGGTCAACTTCTTCGTCGGCACGGTCACCCTGCTCGTGGCGTTCGCGATCGACCTCGCGGTACGCGGCTGGCCGACCGGTCACCTCCCCACCGAGCCGTGGCTCTATCTCGGCGGGCCGATCGGCATCGTGTTCATCGCCATCGCCGCGGCCATCGTGCGCTTCACCGGGGTCCTGCTGCTCGGTCTGGCCACCATCGCCGGCCAGATCGTGGGAGCGGTCCTGCTGGACCTGGTCTCGCCCACAGCCGCCTCGCACCCCGGCCTGAACACCCTGCTCGGGGCCGCTCTGACCATGGTGGCCGTGCTGATCGCCGCGCTCGCGCCACCCGCCCGCCGCTGAGCTGATCGGTTCACGGGGGGCTGAGGACTGGGACCTGCTCACCTTGACCCGGCGAGTAGGCCGACCGTCACCCGCTAGCCCTTGTCGGCCTGATCCGGCCCGGATCCCGCTGGCGGATCGGGCACGGAAGGCCGGAGCGGCAGAGTCGGCGGCCCGGGCGGATCGGGCGGAATCGGCGGCTCGGACAGTTGGGGCGTGGCCGGATACGGCGGGGGCGGCGGGTACGGCATCGGCGGCGGGTACGGCGGGGGCGCGTACGGCGGATATGGCACGGAGAGCGGTCGAGGCCGGCGGGCGCGTGCCCGGGACGGGTCGACCAGCGCGGCGGCCCGGACGGCCAGCCGCAGGCTCGGCACCGTGGCCAGCAGTGCCAGCGCCACCGCGAACCGGGTCCGCAGCGGGATGCCGTACAGCCAGCCGATCAGCGGCAGGCCCGCAAGGAGGACGGTGAGCAGGAAGCCGCCCAGCGCGCGTCGGCACCAGCGGACCGTCGCACCCCAGTGCCGGGCACCGGCGAACAGGACCACCGCCGTCAGCGCTCCCCCCGGCAGGACGACCGTCAACACGGCCAGAACGCTCGCGAAGTCCTCGTCGCGGCGCCAGACCAGTGCCAGCAGGGCCACGCCGAGCAGCATCGACAGGCCACCACCGCGCCCCCACCCGGGGCCGCCGCCACCACGTCGGACGGCAAGGTGAGCGGCGACCACGATGACGGTGAAGCCGAGGATCAACGCGAGGGCGACGGCCAGCAGCAGGTCCGTCTGACGTTCAACGGGTCCGCCGCCAGCCAGCAGCGGCGGGTCACCCCACAGGATGGCCGGCGAGCCGCCCTCCTCGAAGAGGAACCCGTCGCGCTGCCACCCACCGTCGGGTAGGCGGCGCAGGAAGCCGTCGCGCCCGTTGGCGACCAGAACCTCGTGGCCGCCGCCTGCGGCGGGATAGACGATCAGATCGCGGGAAGCGAAGTGCTTGTCGACGTTGCCCGGATTCGGGGCCCGGCGGGCCAACTCCTCGCGTCGCGCGTCCGACACCTCCCAGGCCACCCGCCAGCTCGCGCCGGCATCGTCGGTCTGTTCGACCCGTAGGTGGCCCGCGACCGTCCGGTAACACCGGTGCGGCTCGGCCGGCACGCACGCCTGCCGGCGTCCGGACTGGTCGGAGAGTCGCAGCTGCTCCGCCTCGGTGGCAGGCCGCCAGGTGGCCGCCGCACTGTCGCTGACGGCCCACTGCCCGTCCGACACGCTGGATGGCCAGTCTGACGTGCTGTAGCCGCTGCCAAGCGAGATCGCGGGTTTTCCGTCGAGCATCGCGGTGCCCAGGGCGTAGGGGAAGTAGATCGCGCTGGTGGCGGCCACGGCCAGCAACGCCGGTGGCAGCACCACCAGCATTCGGGCCAACCGCACAGCCCGCTGCCGTACCGGCCGCTGACGGGCCCGCGTCCAACTCCACCAGGCCAGGCCGAGGGCCGGCAGGGTGAGCAGGTCGGTCCGGTCGGCCCGGACCAGCGACGGCCCCGCCAGGGCGGTCCACGCCGAGGAGGCGACCTCGGCGGCGTACCCGCTGGACTTGACGACGGCGAACCCGGCGCCCACCGCGACCAGGCCGGCCAGCGCGGCGGCCCGGGCCGGCAGCCGTGGCACCAGGAGCGTCAGCAGCACCGCGACCAGCGCAGGGGCGAGCACCAGGCCCGCGACGTCGCTCACCTTGCCGGTCACCACACCCGGGAAGGCGGACTTCAGCACGTGGTCGTTGACGACCAACACGACCAGTGCGAGGAGGGTCGAGGGGTGGCAGAGCCAGGACAACGCGGTGGGCGCGCCGTCGCGGGGTGTCTCGGGACCCGTCATCCCCTCAGGGTCCGGTCGACCCGTCTCGATCCGGACACGAGCCGGTCTGCGTCCGATACCGACGGTCAGCCGGCGTCGGAGGAGTGCCCCGGAAAGAGGTGCGCGCTCGGGTCGATGGCCACGGCCGCGTTGTTGACCGCCGTGGCGGCCTCGCCGAAGCCGGTCGCGATCAGCCGGACCTTGCCCGGATACTCGGTGATGTCACCCGCCGCGAAGACCCTCGGCAGGTTCGTCGCCATCGCGCTGTCCACCAGGATGTGCCGGCGGTCGAGCTGTAGCCCCCATTCGGCGAGGGGCCCCAGGTCGGCGGTGAAGCCGAGGGCCGCGACCACGATGTCCACCGGCAGCGTCTCGGCCGCACCGCCGCGTACGGTCACCTCGGCAGCGGTCACCGTGCCGTCGCCGATCAGCCGGCTGACCTCGGCGTTGACCACCACCCGCACCGGCAGCGACAGCACGCGGGCCACCGTCGAGGCGTGTGCCCGGAACTTCTCCCGCCGGTGCACCAGGGTCACCGAACGGGCCAACGGGTGCAGCGCCAGCGCCCAGTCGAACGCGGAGTCGCCGCCACCGACGATCAGCACGTCCCGGCCGGCCAGCTCGGCGGGCTCGGTGACGAAGTAGACGATCCCCGAGCCGGGGGCGCCGTCGGCGCACGGCAGCGGCCGAGGGCTGAAGCTGCCGAGCCCACCGGTGACCACGACCGCGCCGCAGCCGAGCTGCTCGCCCCCGGCCAGGCCGAGCACCGGACGGTCATCGGCGTACGAGAGTTTCTCGGCGCGGGTGCCGAGCAGGTACTGCGGATGGAACGGGGCTGCCTGGGCGACCAGGTTGGCCACCAGGTCGCGGCCCTTGACGGCGGGAAAGCCGGCCACGTCGAGGATCAACTTTTCCGGGTACATCGCGGTGACCTGGCCGCCCGGTTCCGGCAGCGCGTCGATCACCGCCACCGACAGACCCCGGAACCCGGCGTAGTACGCGGCGAAGAGACCGGCCGGACCGGCCCCGATCACGGCGACATCGACCTCACGCATGGCGTACCGTCGCTTTCCGCTCACGGATCAACGCTTGCTGATCTCGACCGTAGGCGGGCGATGACGGTCCGGCAAGCACGTCCCAGAGGCGCGCCGGGGAAACCTGTCAGGGCAGGCGGAGGGTGTCACCCGAGTAGTCCGGCCCGTCCACGGCCGGCCGCCGTCGACGGAACAGGATCGCCGCGACCACCCCGCCGAGCAGCCCGAACAGGTGACCCTGCCAGGAGATCCGCTCGTCGGTGGGGAGGATGCCGACCAGTTGCCAGCCGTAGAGCAGGCCGACCAGGAGGAAGACCGCGAAGTTCCACCAACTGCGCTCGACGATGCCCCGGGTGAGCAGGATGCCCAGGTAGCCGAAGATGACGCCGCTGGCGCCGACCACCACCGAGTTGGGCGAGCCGGTGAACCAGACGCCGAGCCCGCTGACCAGGATGATGACCAGGGTCGACCAGAGGAACCGGCGGGCGCCGGCGGCCAGGACGAACGTGCCCAGCAGGATCAGCGGGATGCTGTTGCTGTAGAGGTGGTCGAAGCCGTGGTGCAGGAACGGGGAGAAGAAGACGCCGTCCAGCCCGTCGATGCGTTGCGGGATGATGCCGGCGGTGGCGTCGAGGCCGAACGCGAGACCCTGGTCGACCGCCTCGATGAGGAAGAGGAACGGGACCACCGCGCACATGGCGACGAAGGCCCGGCCGAGCGCGGCATAGAACGCCTCGGTGCCAAACCGGAAGGGGTCGCCGCTCGACGGGTGCAGGGTCACCCTACAACTGCTATCAGCAAAAGCGGGCGACCGCCACTCACGTCCCGTCCGGGCAGGCCGGCGTACGCGCGACGGCGGGGCAGGTGGTCACCCACCGGCCCCGCCGTCGACGGCGTCAGTAGTGGCCGTTGTTCTGGAAGTAACCCCAGGCACCGCAGGGCGTCTTGTACCTGCCCTTGATGTAGCCCAGCCCCCACTTGATCTGGGTGGCCGGGTTGGTCCGCCAGTCGGAGGCGACCGTACCCATCTTGCTGCCCGGCAGGGCCTGCGGGATGCCGTACGCACCGGACGAGGAGTTGGCGGCCTTGTGGTTCCAGCCGCTCTCCTTGTTCCAGAGCTTCTCCAGGCAGGGGAACTCGGCGATGCCGAAGCCCGCGCCGATCATCATGGCGCAGCCGGTCTTGCGGTTGCCGCTGTACTCCTCGCAGGACGCCGGGATCGGCCCGTCGTACGGCTTGGCGGGCGCGTTGGCAGCGTCACGTTCGCGCTTGCGGGACGCGGCGGCGGCCTCGGCCTTGCGGGCCCGCTCGGCGGCCTCCTTGGCGGCCTGCGCCGCACGCAGCTTGGCCTGGTACTCGGCGGCCCGCTGCTGGGCGAACTTCACCTGGTGGGCCGACTGCCGCTCGCGCTGGTACGCGAAATCGGCCCGGTCGACCTCGACGCTGACCTGCTCGGTCAGGCCCTGTTGCTGGGTTTCCCGGTCTTCGCCCAGGTAGAAGCCACCGGCCACGCCCACGGAGAGCAGCGCCACGGCGGCCGTACGGGCACCCAACCGGCTCCACAGCCGACTCACGAAGTGGTCCCTTCGTCGGGGGCAAGGACGCGGCGCGGCCGGCCACAGGTGGGCCGTCAGCCGTGCCACGAGCGCCCCGACCGGATGCCGGTCGCGCCGACGCACCGACCGCCGCCGATGCCGCCCATCTGAGGACGAACGACCATCAACGATGCTCGTGGTGCGTGGACGCTCGTGGGACACGATTGCGCACAGTGAGACCGATGGGAAACCAACGGACCTCTTTGTGATCTGTACCACACCTAGAATAGGGACGAAACCCTACATATCGCCATCAGATCGGGATGTCCTCCAGCAGATCCGTCACCATCGCGGCGATCGGCGACCGCTCCGAACGGCTGAGCGTGACGTGCGCGAAGAGCGGATGGCCCTTGAGCGCCTCGATGACGGCCGTCACCCCGTCGTGCCGGCCGACCCGCAGATTGTCGCGCTGGGCCACGTCGTGGGTGAGCACCACCCGGGAGCCCTGCCCGATCCGGGACAGCACGGTCAACAGCACCCCGCGCTCCAGCGACTGGGCCTCGTCCACGATCACGTAGGCATCGTGCAGGCTGCGCCCGCGAATGTGGGTCAGCGGCAGCACCTCGAGGATGCCCCGCGAGGTGACCTCCTCCAGCACGTTTTCGTGGACCACGGCGCCGAGCGTGTCGAACACCGCCTGGGCCCACGGCGACATCTTCTCCGACTCGGAGCCCGGCAGATAGCCCAACTCCTGGCCGCCGACGGCGTACAGCGGGCGGAACACGATCACCTTCTTGTGGCGGCGGCGCTCCATCACCGCCTCCAGCCCGGCGCAGAGCGCCAACGCCGACTTGCCGGTGCCCGCCCGGCCACCCAGCGACACGATCCCGATCGACTCGTCGAGCAACATGTCGAGGGCGATGCGCTGCTCGGCCGAGCGGCCGTGTAACCCGAAGGCCTCCCGGTCGCCCCGGACCAACCGGACCGACTTGTCCGGCAGCACCCGACCGAGCGCCGAACCACGCCCCGAGTGCAGCACCAGCCCGGTGTGGCAGGGCAGCCCGGCAGCCTCGTCGAGGTCGAGCGTCTCGCCGGCGTACAGCGACCCGATCTGCTCCTCGGTCAGCTCCATCTCGGACATGCCGGTCCAGGTCGGGTCACTGGCCTGACCGTGGCGGTACTCGTCGGCGCGCAGGCCCACCGAGGCCGCCTTGACCCGCAGCGGCATGTCCTTGCTGACCAGGGTCACCTCCCGGCCCTCGCCGGCGAGGTTGAGTGCGACGGAGAGGATCCGGGCGTCGTTGCTCTCGGTGCGGAACCCGGGCGGCAACACCCCGTCGTCGGTGTGGTTGAGCTCCACCCGCAGGGTGCCGCCGACGTCGTTGGCCGGCACCGGTCGGTCGAGTCGGCCATGCCGGACCCGCAGGTCGTCGAGCATCCGCAGCGACTGCCGGGCGAACCAGCCCAGCTCCGGATGGTGCCGCTTGCCCTCCAGCTCGGTGATGACCACCAGGGGCAGCACCACCTCGTGCTCCGCGAACCGGTGGAACGCCGCCGGGTCGGAGAGCAGCACGGATGTGTCCAGGACAAAGGCCTGGCCGGCTGGTCGCGGCTCCTTGGGGTCGGCCGGCGCGGCGGCCGCCGTACGGCGGCTCCTGGTGGCGCGGCGGGTCGTGGCAGTCGCGGCCGGGGTCTGGTCGGCACCGGCGGTGGTACGGCGAGTCGTCACAGGCCTGCTCCGACGGATGGGCACCCGCCACCCGTGTTCCGCCTCCTCCGGTGCCCGGGGACACGGGGTCGGATGCGGAACCCCATGCGCGAGGTCGCAGATCCGGGCGGACCGGCTGGCTCGGGAGAACCCCGTGCCATGCCTAGACGCTAGCCCCGCCGGACCCTTCCGGCTAGAGGTCGGACGTGGATCTCCCAAGTCGGGTGTGCGCACACCCGTTGGTCGGGGCCCTCACCAGCGCGGATGCCGGCGGTGGGCGCGGCGGAACCGGCCGGGATGCATGCCCCCTGCGCGCATCCCGGCCGGTGGGGCCGCCGTCACCGGTCTGACGGGGCCCGACGGTGCGTGTCCGCCGCGGACGACGCACCGCGTTCGTGGCGCCGGTCGGCGGGTCGGCGCCCGCCGGCCGACCTCAACCGGTACGTCGGACGAGCGTGCCGGTCGGGTGCCGCCCGGTGATCGGGGCGGCCGGCGCGGTGAACGACGAACCGGTGTACGTGGTGCCGGGTCGGGCGACGGCGCTGGCCGAGCGCGCGACACTGGCCGGTGCGACCGACAGGGCCGAGGCGATCGCCGCCTGGGCGTCACGACGACGCCTGTTCCAGGCGCCCCGGTCACCGTCGAAGTAGCCCTGCCGGTAACCGAAGCGGTAGCCGATGCGATAGCTGAGCTGCCCGTGCAACCGGCCGGCCGCATAGCTGGTGGCACCGAGCACCAGGACGAGGAAGACCGCGAGGAAGGGGCTCATCGGGCAGCTCCGGCCCGGCCAGGACGGCAGGTCATCGCTCCTCCGGCTCGATGGTGGTGGGGTCCGCGACGAGCAGCCGGTCCAGGTCGTCGGTGCTGACCTCCTCGACCAGCTCGACGCTGATCCGGCAGCCGTCCAGCACGACCTCGGCCACCGACGACCGGCGGATCTCACCGCCGGCGTCGTAGACGCGGACGCTCAGCTCGGGGCAGCCGAGATGGGTACGCCAGGCGTTCCACTCGGCGCGATCGCCGACGCTCAGCGACAGGTAGCGGCAGCCTCGGGCCAGATAGAGGCGCCAGGGGGCGGTCAGCCCCGCGGCCACCCCCTCGGCGATCAGCCCGAAGGCCTGGGCTCGGGTGGCGAGCTCGGTCACCACACCCCCCTGGCACCGGAGGCGTGACGCATGCGAGCACCAATCGTCTCATGCACGAGACACACCGTAGATTGTCCCATGGGCGTGACAGTATCAGCTTTTCGTCCGCTTACCTTCGCCACTACGGGCATCTATTCTGCCCGCGTGACACCCCTCGACAGTGGCACTGACTCGTTTACCGGAAACCCGAAGGACCCGTCACGTCTGCGTGACAGTGGCGAGCCGGGGCGCGCGCCCGTCGCCGGCTGGCCGTACCGTCACAGGGTGACCGAGACGGCCAATGCGCGGAAGATCGCCTTCGCCACCTTCGTCCGGCGCGCCCTGGACGAGGCGCGGGCGACCCGAGCCTGGAGTGGCACCGAGGTGTCCCGACGCACCGGTGTCTCCCGGCAGACCATCAACCGGTGGGTCCGGGGTGACTGGGCCAGCGACCCGGAGGCCGAACGCGTGGTCGCCTTCTGCGAGGGCCTGGGGTTGAATCCGGCCGCCGCCTTCGCCGCGCTCGGTTGGGACCGCACCGCGGCCGGCCCCCGCACGGGTCAACCCGCCCCTCCGATGGACCCCGACGTCGAGGCGCTGTTGCGCCGCCTGGTCGACCCCAACGTGTCGGACGCGGAGAAGTTCCACATCCGGGAAACCATTAGATACCTCGCTTATCGCCCAACGTTGCCGGTCGATGTCCGAAAAAGGGGCAATCGGGCAGGGTAGTTCCTCAGATAGCGAAAGAACGCCTGGTCAGGTTCATTCGTTTGCCTCCGGGGCTGGAACGGGCACGCTAGCGTCCCTATTCGTACTGCTTGGGCTCGTCATCGGCGGGGGGACGGGACAAGGCCGAACCTAGCCCTGCGGGACAGAAGGAGGGGTCTGTCCATGACCCTGAAGTGGTTGGCAGTCGTGGTCGCGACGGTGTCGATAACACTGTGGGCGACCGGCAACGCGGTGACCCTCGCGGTCGAGGGCGGGCAGCTTCCGCTGCTCGTCAATCTCTTTGCGCTCATCACCGCCGGCACCGCGGTCGTCCTGGCCGTCGTCGCCGAGCTGCACGAGCGTCTCGACAACCGGATCAGCGCCCTCACCGAGTTTCTGGTGGCACGGCTCAACGAGATCGAGAACCACACCGGTGATCGCAACACCGGGTTCGTGGAGGGCTACCTGTTGAGCCATGGCCAGGAGGCGGCGGTCGTGCCGTTCGGCCGGCGCGGACGAGGAGCCGCCGAACGCTGATCTCGTACTGCCGAACGGGTCCGCTCGGCCAGGAATGAGCCCCCCTCGCCGGGGTACGCTGACGCGCGTGCCGCCGTTGAATCTGGGCAATCAGCAGCCAAGAACCCCGTTGAACGCCGACCAGGCCTGGCGGACCACCGCCAGCCGGGCGGCCGGGACCGTGCTCTTCTTCGACTTCGACGGCACGCTCGCGCCCGTCGACGACGATCCGACCGCGGTGCGACCGGCCCCCACAGCGCTGGCCGCGATCGAGGCCTTGGCCCCGATCGTGCAGCGGGTCGCGATCGTCTCCGCACGGCCCGTCGAGTTCCTCCGGGATCAGCTCGGCGGGCTCACCGGTGTGGACCTCTACGGCCTCTACGGGCTGGAGCACAGCCATTCCGGCGGGGAGACCGTCACCGAGCCGGCCGCGCTGCCCTGGGTGCCGACCATGGCGGAGCTGGCCGACCAGGCCCGGGCGGAGCTGCCACCCGGCACGCTCGTCGAGTACAAGCGGCTCTCCGTGGCGTTGCACTGGCGTACCGCCCCGCAGCTCGGCGCCACCGTGCAGCAGTGGGGGCAGGCACAGGCCGACCGGCTGGGGCTGCGGGTGCAGGCCGGGCGGATGGTGCTGGAGCTCAAGCCTCCGGTCGACCGGGACAAGGGCATGGTCATCGGCGAGGCGATCAAGGGCGCCACCGGCGCCTGGTATTTCGGCGACGACGTCTCGGACATCAAGGCCTTCGCCGCGCTGCGCGCCCGTGCCGCCGCCGACCCGGACTTCCTCGGTGTCTGCGTGGCCGTGGCCAACCCGGAGACCGGTCAGGAGGTGGCGAACGCCGCCGACCTGACGATCGAGTCCCCGGCGGCCCTGGGTGACTTCCTCACCCGGGCACTGACCCACCTTCCGTGACCGGTCGGGGCGGCGACAGTTTCTGTCGCCGCCCGTTCAGACGCCGTAGCGGCGTTGTCTGGTGGCGTACGAGCGCAGGGCCCGCAGGAAGTCGATGTGCCGGAAATCCGGCCAGTTGAGCTCACAGAAGTAGAACTCCGAGTGCGCGGACTGCCAGAGCATGAAGCCGGACAGTCGCTGCTCGCCGCTCGTGCGGATGACCAGGTCGGGGTCGGGCTGGCCACGGGTGTAGAGGTGCTCGGCGATGTGCTCGACGTCCAGCACCTCGGCCAGCTCCTCCAGCGTGCCGCCGGTGGCCGCGTGCTCCAGCAGCAGCGAGCGGACCGCGTCGGTGATCTCCCGGCGACCGCCGTACCCCACCGCGATGTTGACCTCCGCGCCGCCGGTGCGCTCGCGGGTGCGCTCCTCGGCGCCCTTGAGCGCCGCCGCGGTCTGCGCCGGCAGCAGGTCGAGAGCCCCGACGATGCGCAGCCGCCAGGGGTTGCCCTCCTCCGCCAGCTCCACCACCAGGTCCTCAATGATCTTGAGGAGTGGGTCCAGCTCACTGGCCGGACGACGCAGGTTGTCGGTGGCCAGCAGATAGAGGGTGACGTGCCCGACGCCCGCCTGGTCACACCAGCCGAGCACATGCTTGATCTTCGCCGCGCCAACCCGGTGCCCGTCGTTCGGGTCGACGAAGCCCATTTCTCTCGCCCATCGGCGGTTGCCGTCGCACATCACCCCGACATGTCGGGGCACCGGCTTACCCGCGAGCTTCGCCGTGAGCCGGCGCTCGTAGACGGAGTAGATAAGGTTCCGCAGCGTCATCACCTAGCAGCGTAGCGACCCTTCGACCAGATCACTGCCTCGGAGCCCCATCCCCGCCGGGCAGACCGATGCCGATCATCGCCAGCGTGCGAGCGGTGAGGCGCCCGTCACCCAGCCCCAGCTCGACCACGTCGTAGAACACCCGGTCGTCCCGGCGGGCGGCCCGGACCGCCGCGTCCACCACCCGGCCCCGCCGGGCCAACCACGCCGCGACCGAGCTGTGCCGCAGGTGGGTGCCGAGGCGGCGGCGCAACCCCTGGGCGTAGCGGCGGGCGGCCGCGTCGGGCGCCTGGGCCGCTGCCGCACCCGCCAGCGCACCGGAGAGCAGCGCGTAGAAGATGCCCTCCCCGGTGAACGGATTGATCAGCGACATCGCGTCGCCGGCCAGCAGCGTGCGCCCCTGACCCGGTGACGGCCGGTGGGTGGACAGCGGCAGGTGGTGGGCGCGCAACGCGGTCACCGCCGCCAGGTCGGTGCCGGGCAGCAGCGCGGCCAGCCGGTCCAGCAGGTACGTCCGGCTCAACGGCTCACCGCGCAGCACCTCCCCGTACCCGACGTTGGCCCGCCCGTCACCGATCGGGAACGACCAGGCGTACGCCGGCCAGCGGGCTTTCGAGGTGACGATGAGCTGCTCGGACGGACCGGGCAGCGCCGGGGCGTACCCCCGGATGGCCAGCGCCAGGTGCCGGTCGGGATTCTGCGGGTGGCCCAGCGCCCGACGGACCACCGACCCGGCGCCGTCCGCGCCCACCACCACCCGGCCGGACAACTCGCCGTCGAGCACCACCCGGTCGGCGCGCGCTTCGACCTGGCGCACGGTGTGCCGGCGCAGCTGGGCGCCGGCCGCCACGGCGGCCGCCACCAGACGCGCGTCGAAGACCTTCCGAGGCACGGTGTACGCGGGTCGGGGCAGCGCCCGAGCCACGGCGCCGCCACCCGGCGCGATCATCCGCAGCGCGGGCAGCGGGGCGTACCCGGCCACCGCCTCGGTCACCCCCAGCTCGGCGAGCACGTCCACCGAATGAGCGGCGATCCCGTCGCCACACGCCTTGTCCCGGGGAAAGTCGGCCCGGTCCAGCAGCAGCACGCTGGCACCCGCCCGCCGCGCACTCAGCGCCGCGGCGGCACCGGCCGGCCCCGCTCCCACCACCACCACGTCGAACTCGTCGCTCACCGCGCCTCCCTCCGACCAACGCGGCGCGGCCGTGCCCGTTCCCGCACCGCCCCGACGATCCACCCGCGCCGCACACGCCGACCGTTGTGACCGACGCCACCCGCCATCCTGCCCCCTGCCCGCCCGTGCGGGCCGCACCCGCATGGCGCTGACTTCCTGCCCTGGGAACGCGAACGCCTCCAGCGGCAGGCGCGAGCAGTCCAGGCGTGGCCAAAGGAAGGCCGCTCGTGCCGAGAGCATCAGCGCGCGGAGTCTGGCCCACCTGTCCAACAGCCTGTAGACCTGCCCCGAATGTGGGGCATCGGGCAGAGCCCTGGGCGGCGTGGACACGGACGCGGGAGCGGAGCGGGAGCAGAGCGGGAGCAGAGCGGGAGGGAGCGGAGCGGGAGCGGGCGCGGGAGCGGGAGCGGGAGCGACTTCAGCGCGGGTCGCCCCATATCTGGGGCAGCTCTACAGCGGCTGTCACTACCTGGTCAGAGCTGAGGGATGGCGGCCAGCCGGGCGCGGGATGGCGCCGCCGTCAGGCCGGCGCGCCGTCGTCAGGCCGGCGCGCCGTCGTCAGGCCGGCGCGCCGCCGTCAGGCCGGCGTTTCGTCGTCGGCGCGGGACGCGCGGCGCAGACCGTAGAGGGCGAGCCCAGCCGCGGCGAGCAGCGGGCCGCCGTCGCGGACCAGACCGTCCACGCCCAGCAGCCACCAGCACAGCGGCAGGTCCACAGCGAGTACGGCCACCGTGACGACGACGAGCAGGCCACGCGCCCAGTCCTTGCCCCGCATCAGGAACGCGGTGCAGAACAGCACCGCGTAGCTGGCGGCGATGCCCGCGCCGAACCAGAGCAGTACGGCCGGCACCGCGGTCAGCCGCCCGTCCAGGATGGAACCCCCGGCCACCAGGGCCGGCACCAGCATCAACGGGCTGTAGGTGAACGCCGCCACCCGGCTGGTCAACAGCCAGGCGCTGGTCTGCGGTCGGCGCGGAGGGGTCTCCCGCCAGGAGATGCCGGCCCGGTCGATGACGAGCCGGGGCCGGTGCCGAACCAGGTGCCCGGCCAACGCCGACGAGCGGTAGAGCAGCCAGACCACCGTGGCGCAGAGCGCGGTGAGCACGGCGAAGCCGAGCAGGCCGGGCAGCGGCGGCACTCCCTGCCGGGGCACGATGAGCCGGCCGACGGCGAAGATCGTGGTGACCGCGAGGATCAGCCCGAACGGACGGGCCACCGTGCGGCCCTTCCGGACGTGCCCGATCAGCAGCAGGAAACCGAACGAGCGCAGCATGGCCCAGCCGGTGCGTACGGCCAGCCCAAAGCCCTGCTCCGGGGCGTACCACCAGTTGAGCAGCTCGACCACGACGGTGGCCCCCGCCGTCGTCGCAAGCAGGATGGTGAGCACCCGGACGGCGGACGGCCGCCGGACCTGGGTCTCGGCGGCCGTCCTCATGGGAACCGTTGTTGCCCGCAGGGGGCGTTCTTCACACCTACCGCTATCGCTGCGGCTGTGCGGCGTCGAGGCGCGCGCGCAGCGCGTCCAGCTCGGCCCAGAGCACGCCGGGCAGCTTGTCACCGAACTTCTCGAACCACTCGGTGATCATCGGCAGCTCGTTGCGCCACTCGTCCGGGTCGACCTTCAGGGCGATCCGAACGTCCTCCGGGGTCATGTCCAGGCCCTCGACGTCCAGCGCGTCCGGTGCGGGAACCATGCCCACCGGCGTCTCGACAGCGTCGGCCGTGCCCTCGATCCGCTCGACGACCCACTTGAGCACCCGGGAGTTCTCCCCGAAGCCCGGCCAGAGGAAGGAGCCCTCCGGGTCCTTACGGAACCAGTTGACGTAGTAGATCTTCGGCAGCTTGGCCTCGTCGCCGTCGGTGCCCTTGCCCATCTCGATCCAGTGCCGGAAGTAGTCCCCGGCGTTGTAGCCGATGAACGGCAGCATCGCCATCGGGTCCCGCCGGACCACGCCGACGGCGCCGGACGCGGCAGCGGTGGTCTCCGAGGAGAGCGTGGCACCCATGTAGACGCCGTGCACCCAGTCGCGGGCCTCGGTCACCAGCGGGATGGTGTCCTTGCGGCGGCCACCGAAGAGGATCGCGTCGATCGGCACGCCGTTCGGGTCGAAGTACTCGTCGGCGAGGATCGGGCACTGGGTGATCGGGGTGCAGAACCGGCTGTTCGCGTGCGAGGAGAGGCCCTCGCTCTCCGGCGTCCAGTCGTTGCCCTTCCAGTCGATCAGGTGCGCCGGCGGCTCCCCCATGCCCTCCCACCAGACGTCACCGTCGTCGGTGAGGCCGACGTTGGTGAAGACGGAGTTGCCCCGGTCCAGCGTGCGCATGGCGTTGGCGTTGGTCTTCCAGTCGGTGCCGGGCGCGACACCGAACAGCCCGTACTCCGGGTTGACCGCGTAGAGGCGGCCGTCCGGGCCGAACCGCATCCAGGCGATGTCGTCGCCGATCGTCTCGACCTTCCAACCCGGGATGGTCGGCTCGACCATGGCCAGGTTGGTCTTGCCGCAGGCCGAGGGGAACGCGCCGGCGATGTGGTGGACCTTGCCCTCCGGCGAGGTGATCTTGAGGATCAGCATGTGCTCGGCGAGCCAGCCCTCGTCCCGGCCCATCACGCTGGCGATCCGCAGGGAGTAGCACTTCTTGCCGAGCAGCGAGTTACCGCCGTAACCCGAGCCGTACGACCAGATCTCCCGGGTCTCCGGGAAGTGCGAGATGTACTTGGTCTCGTTGCACGGCCAGGCGACGTCCTGCTGACCCGGGGCGAGCGGGGCGCCGATCGAGTGCAGCGCGTGCACGAAGTCCGCGTCGTCACCCATCGCCTCGAGAACCCGGCTGCCCATCCGCGTCATGATCCGCATCGAGGCGACCACGTACGGGCTGTCGGTGATCTCGACGCCGAACATCGGGGACTCGGCCTCGACCGGGCCCATGACGAACGGGATGACGTACATCGTGCGACCGCGCATGGAGCCGCGGTAGAGATCGGTCATCGTCCGCTTCATCTCCGGCGGCGCCATCCAGTTGTTGGTGGGGCCGGCGTCCGCCTCGTCGACGGAGCAGATGTAGGTGCGTTCCTCGACCCGGGCGACATCCGTCGGATCGGTACGCGCGTAGAACGAGTTGGGCTTCTTCTCCGGGTTGAGCCGGATGAGCGTTCCGGCCTCGACCAGCTCGTCGGTGAGGCGGCGCCACTCCTCGTCGGACCCGTCCACCCAGACGACACGGTCGGGGGTGGTCAGTTCCGCGACCTCACGGACCCAGGCGAGCAGTTTCGGATGGGACGTCGGGGCCTGATCGATACCCCGCACAACAGCCGGAGCAACCATGACACATCTCCTTGTGGTCGACGCTGACCGATCTATGGGATGCACGAGACTCAGCGGCGCGATGCGTCGCCTTCGTGGAAACCTGGGATTGGCCTCAGCGTAAACCGGGCAGCCTTCCGAGTCAGTGGGACTTGTTGTGAAGAACTGCACAAGGTACGGCCACGCTGCGGCATCACGAGCTGATACCCGCTTTCCCGCGCAGTTTCACGCAAATCTTGTTGTGCACCCCGGCGGACGCTTGTTGCGGTCGGGCCGTGGACCTGCCCCGCCGACCGGTGCGTGGATTCCCGTTCCGGGCCGCGTCAGTCCTCCCAATTGGTTACGCTGCGTTCAACGGTTTCGCACAGGGTGATGGGCTCCTCCGAGCGACCACGCCCGCTCGCCGTTGCTACCCCTCTGACTGGTCGACAGCCGGTAGGCTGCCCTGCGTGGCCGCCACGATGACCGGGGAGCAACCGGGACCCCGGCAGACCCGACGGGGTCTGGTCGGCAAACTGCTGGACCGCTTCGGTCACCTCCTCCGCGAGATGAGCAAGTTCGCCACCGTGGGTGGGCTCGCCTTCCTCGTCGACTTCGCGCTCTTCAACTACCTGTTGAGTCAGCACGACGTCGAACAGGTGACGGCGAAGACGATCTCCACAGTGATCGCGGCCTCCGTGGCCTTCGTGGGCAACCGGTTCTGGACCTGGCGGCACCGCCAGCGCAACAACGCGGCCCGCGAGTATGGGCTCTTCTTCTTCTTCAACGCGGTCGGTCTCGGCATCACGGTGGCCTGCCTCGCGCTCAGCCACTACGGGCTGGGAGCCATCTGGCCAGCGGTGTTCCAGACGCGCCTGGCGGACAACCTCGCCAGCTACATCGTCGGCACCGGGTTCGCCACGCTGTTCCGATTCTGGTCGTACCGGCGGTTCGTCTTCGTCGAAGCGGGAACCCCGACCGTTCCGCAGGTGAAGCCCGAGCGTGACCACAGAGCGTGACCTGCCGCCCACCTCGTTCGGCCGGTGATCGCCGGCCTCACCGACTGCCCTAAGGTGTTTCGTATGCGTCTTGTCCGTCTGCTGCCTGAGCGCTGGCAGAAGTTCATCCACGAGGCGCTCAAGTTCGGCATCGTCGGCGGCATCAACACCGTCATCAATTACGCGGTGTTCAATGCCCTTGCACTGACCGTTTTCGTCAATGGTCAGTTGAAGGCGACCGTGATCGCGACCATCGTCGCCACGATCACGTCGTACCTCATGAATCGGCACTGGACGTACCGGGATCGCCCGAAATCGGCACTTCGTCGGGAATACCTCCTTTTCTTCCTGTTCAACGGGGCCGGCCTGCTCATTGAGCTTGGCGCCGTGGCGGCGGCCAAGTACGGCCTCGGCGTCCACGGCCTGCTGGCACTGAACGTGGCCAAGACCGTCGGTGTCCTGCTGGCCACGCTGTTCCGCTTCTGGTCCTACCGGACGTTCGTCTTCCAACCCGTCGCACCGGTCGAGGAGGAGGCGAAGCCCGACTCCACCTGGCACAGCATCCCGCGCGACGAGTGGGACACCATGGCGGAGATGGACCCGGTCGCCGAGCTCGCCGAGTCCGTGTCCGAGCTGGAGGAAGCGGACTCCGAGCGGCGCGACCTACCGCCCGGCACACCCACCCAGGGTCGGCCCACGCGGCTCAGTGTCAGCCCCGCCGCCGACCTGGACGCGGAACTCGCCGCGGAACTGCAGGTCGGCACCCGCCGCTCGCCCCGCCGGTGACGACACCCGCCGAACGCTCCGGCACCGGACAACCCGCCGAGCTGTTCTTCGAGGATCTCGTCCCGGGGCTCACCGTCGATCTCGGCGTGGTCACCGTGGACGGCGACGAGATGGTCGCCTTCGCCCGTCGCTTCGACCCGCAGTGGTACCACGTCGATCCCGACCTGGCCGGAGAGAGCCGGCACGGCGGGTTGATCGCGAGCGGTTTCTACACGGTCAGCCTGTTCATGCGCGCGTACGTCGACCACCTGCTGTCCCGGGCTGCCGCGGACGCCTCCCCCGGCCTGGAGGAGCTGCGCTGGCTCGCTCCGGTGCGCGCCGGGGACCGGCTCGCCGTCCGGGTCGACGTGATGGGTGCCCGGCCGTCGACCGCCCGCCCCGGGCTCGGCACCGTCAGCCTCACCGGCACCATGCTCCGCCTCGGCCCCGACGACCGGCCCGAGCAGGAGGTGCTGCGGACCCGCTTCCGCGGCTGGTTCGCCGCCCGACCGAGCGAGACCGACCCCGCCAGCCCGGCCGACTCAGCCAGCCCAGCTGACTCCACCAGCCCGGCCGACTCCACCAGCCCAGCCGACTCAGCGAGCCCGGCCGACTCGGCCAACCGGGCCGACTCAACCGGTGCTGACCGGGCCGACGGGCCAACCGGCGTCAAGCAGTCCGCGAGCGCACCGGCCGAGACCAGTCCGGCCGGAAACAAGCCGGCCGAGACCAGCCCGGCCAGAACCAGCCCGGACGGGCCCGAACAGCGCGCCTGACGCCTGCTCCGACTCCGACCGGAGCGGGCGTCAACCGATGCGGACGATCAGGTCGTGGTGTCGCGCAGCGGCTTGCCCTCGCGCATGTCGGCGAGGATGTCGCGCATCTCCCCGTCACCCAGCGAGTGCTTGTCGTGCTGTGCCTCGACCAGCTCGTACAGGGTGGTCTGCACCCGACCGACCCCCGGCACGTCGGCGAGCACCGACTGGCCGCGTTCGCCGGCCGACTCGATGGTCAGCGTGCCGCAGCCGAGCAGCCGCTCGAAGAAGTGCTGGTTCATCGAGTGGTCGTTGATCCGGGTGAGTGGGAGGTCCCGCCGGTCCCGGGAGAAGACGCCCTGCTGGAGCAGCACGCGCTCGTTGGTGAACAGGTAGTGGGTGGTACGCCAGACCAGGAACGGCCACAGACCGAGCCAGAGCACCGCGACCAGGGCGATCACCCCGATCACGGCGATCGCGATCGAACCGCCGCTGCTCTCGGGCAGCAGCAGCACACCGACCACCACCGCGGCGATGGCGAGCACCAGCACCACGATCGGCCGGATCAGTGCCTTCCAGTGCGGATGCAGGTGCAGCACGACGTGCTCGTCCTTGGTGAGCACGTCTTCTGGGAACGCCACGGGAACCTCCAACGCCTTCTTCTCGACGCGCAGACGGTAAACCCCCCAGGGCCCACCACAACATCCGCCACGCGGCCCCACCCCGCTCTTCGCGATCTTGCACGCTCGGGTCGCCCGCCCTGCGGCTCACGCCCGTCGGGCCGCGAGGTCGCGAGAGGTGGATCAGCGCAGGTGCAGGACGTCGCCAGCGGCCAGGGTGCGGGTGGCCGTCGGGGTGGTCACCTGAAGCTGGCCGTCCCGGTCAACTCCGGTGGCGGTGCCGGTGAGGACCTCCCCGTCGGGGAGCAGGACGCGCACCTCACGACCGACCGTCGCGCAGGCCGCCAGGTACGCGTCGCGCAGGCCGCTGGCCACCGCGTCGCCGCCCGCCGAGCGCCAACGGTCGTACCACTCGGCCACCGCGCGCAGCAGGGCCCGCAGCAGCGGGTCCCGGTCGGTGGCCGTCGCGCCGGCCAGCTGGAGCGAGGTGGCCGGCAGCCCGGTCGGGTTGACGGGCAGCTCGTCGGCGCGCAGCGTCACGTTCAGCCCGACGCCGAGCACGATGGCCGACGGTTCGTCCGGTGAGCGACCCGGCACCACCTCGGCCAACACGCCCGCGCACTTCGCGTCGTCGATGAGCAGGTCGTTGGGCCACTTGAGGGCGGCCTCCAGCTCGGCCAACCGGGCCACCGCCTCCACCAGCGCCACGCCGGCCAGCAACGGCAGCCACCCGTACGCCGTGGGTGGCACCGGCAGCCAGCCGCGGTCCGGCACGGCCTCGCCGGGCCGCAGCAGCACGCTGGTGGCGATGCCGGCGCGCGCCGGCGACTGCCAGACCCGACCGCGCCGACCGCGCCCGGCGGTCTGCTGTTCGGCGACGACGACCAGGCCCTCGGGCTCGCCGGCCCGGGCGGCCTCGGCCACGTCGGCGTTGGTCGAACCGGTCTCGGCGCGCAGCTCCAGCCGGGCCCACGGCCCGTTGGGCGCGACCAACGCGCGGCTCAGCCGGGCCGCCGACAGCGGCGGGCGATCCAGATTGGTGTACGGGGAGCCCGACATTCCGCCAGCCTACGACGATCCCCGCAGCGGTACTGAGGCGTACTGCACAGCGGCGCCGACCTGAACCATCGTTATATTCCCTGGGTGACTACCGAGACCGGGACCAACATCCACAGCACTGCCGGCAAGCTGGCGGACCTGGAGCGCCGGGTCGACGAGGCGGTGCACGCCGGGTCGGCCCGCGCGGTCGAGAAGCAGCACGCGCGCGGCAAGAAGACCGCCCGCGAGCGGATCGAGATGCTGCTCGACGAGGGCTCCTTCGTCGAACTCGACGAGTTGGCCCGGCACCGGTCCACGGCCTTCGGGCTGGAGAAGAACCGCCCGTACGGCGACGGCGTGGTCACCGGCTACGGCACCGTGGACGGCCGGCAGGTGTGCGTCTTCGCCCAGGACTTCACGGTCTTCGGTGGCTCGCTCGGTGAGGTCTTCGGCCAGAAGATCGTCAAGGTGATGGACCTGGCCATGAAGATCGGTTGCCCGGTGGTCGGCATCAACGACTCCGGTGGCGCACGCATCCAGGAAGGTGTGGTCTCGCTGGGCCTCTACGGTGAGATCTTCTTCCGCAACGTGCGGGCCTCCGGCGTCATCCCGCAGATCTCCCTGGTGATGGGGCCCTGCGCCGGCGGCGCGGTCTACTCCCCGGCGGTCACCGACTTCACCGTGATGGTCGACCAGACCTCGCACATGTTCATCACCGGCCCCGACGTGATCAAGACGGTGACCGGCGAGGACGTCGGCATGGAGGAGTTGGGCGGGGCGCGCACGCACAACTCCCGCAGCGGCAACGCGCACTACCTCGCCAGCGACGAGGAGGACGCGGTCGACTACGTCAAGGCACTGCTGTCGTACCTGCCGTCGAACAACCTGGACGAGCCGGTGGTCCTCGAGGCTCCCGCCGACCTGGCGGTCAGCGACGAGGACCGGGCACTGGACACGCTGATCCCGGACTCGGCCAACCAGCCGTACGACATGCACACGGTGATCGAGCACGTCCTCGACGACGGGGAGTTCCTGGAGGTCCAGCCGCTCTACGCGCAGAACATCGTGGTCGGCTACGGCCGGGTCGAGGGGCGGCCGGTGGGCGTGGTGGCCAACCAGCCGATGCACTTCGCCGGCACCCTGGACATCGCCGCCTCGGAGAAGGCCGCCCGGTTCGTGCGCACCTGCGACGCGTTCAACATCCCGGTGCTGACCTTCGTGGACGTGCCCGGTTTCCTGCCCGGCACCGGCCAGGAGTGGGACGGCATCATCCGCAGGGGCGCCAAGCTCATCTACGCGTACGCCGAGGCGACCGTCCCCAAGGTCACCGTGATCACCCGCAAGGCGTACGGCGGGGCGTACGACGTGATGGGTTCCAAGCACCTCGGCGCGGACCTGAACTTCGCGTGGCCGACCGCCCAGATCGCCGTGATGGGCGCGCAGGGCGCGGTGAACATCCTCTACCGCTCCGAGCTGGCCGGCGCTGACGACCCGGCGGCGGTCCGGGCCGAGAAGATCGCCGAGTACGAGGACACCCTGGCCAACCCGTACGTGGCAGCCGAGCGCGGCTACATCGACTCGGTGATCCCGCCGCACGAGACGCGCACCCAGATCGTCCGGGCGCTGCGCGTCCTGCGTACCAAGCGGGAGACCCTGCCTCCCAAGAAGCACGGCAACATCCCGCTCTGACCTCGCCGGCCTCGGGCTCGGCGCGCTTGATCCGCGCAACTTCAGGGATAGTGCTGCCTCCGGGTGCCGGGAGGCACCAACAACCCTGATGTTGTGCGGATCATGGCCCCTGGGAGTGCAGGTCATCGCGCCCCGGGGTGCGGATCGAACGCCTCGGGCGGGGTCAGCAGGCCGGGTTGGCGGCGACGCACATCCGGCGGGCGGCGACCTCTGCCAGGCGGCGCAGTTCCGGCTCGGTGCCGGTCTGTCCCAGACTGAGCACTGTGATCAGGTCACCCACCCGGACCACGGCCGTGCTGGTCGGCCGGGGAACGTTGCCGATGGCCTTGCCGGTCTTCTGATCGCGGGCCCCGGAGACGGTGTAGCGCACCATGGCGGCCTCATCACCGGCGAAGCCCCGTTGGACCACCTCCCAGCTGTGCATCGCCTCCCCCGTACCCGTCGCTCCCGCTATCTCGTAGGGCCCGACGCTGCGCCACTGAGCGCAGGGGGCCAGCAGTCGGTCGAGGTCGGCGAAGAACGACGCCCCCAATTCCGGCGACACCCGGTACAGGTCCTGATGCAGCAGCATGTCGCGGGAGGTGAGGTCGACGCCGTCGGGACGTTCCCGCAGCAGGGTCTGCGAACGCGACCAGCGGGACAGCTGCCAGTCGGGTGTCATCCCCTGACTCTTCCGGCAGTAGCCCAGCATGGCCGAGACCAGGACCGGCGCTTCCAGCGTCGACTCGCTGAGCTGTACCTGCGCCGGCTGCGTCAGGTCGGTCGGTCGTACCAGCGAGTCGACGGCGATCTCCCCACGGGCGGATGCCGAAGGGGGGGATGTGGCCGCTACGGGAGGCGGTGTCGGCCCGCTACCGACCGAGGTCACGGCGAGGGCCGAAACGCCCGCGAGTGTCAGCACAACCGTCGCCGCCACGATCCGGCGCTGACTGCGGCGACGGGCTCGGGCACGGATCTCTTGCGGCTCCGGCCAGCGCACGTCGCGCAGGTCCCGCTGGATCTGTTCGACGAAGGTCGGGTCGTCACGCATCGGTGGCCTCCTCCAGGTCAGAGACGGCAAGCAGGCCGGCGAGCGCGACGCGCCCCCGGGAAAGTCGAGCCTTGACCGTGCCCACCGGGGCAGCGGTCTCCCGTGCCACCTCGGCGACCGGCATGCCGACCAGGTAGTACAGGGCGATGGCGACGCGTTGCTCCTCGGGCAGCCGACGCAGCGCCGCGACCACCTCGACGGTGTCCGTGCCCGGGCCGGGGACGCTTTCGGTGGCACCGTGCCGCAGATAGGCGCGGGCCCGGCTGCGCAGGCTGCGCCACCGGCTGACCGCGATCCGGCTGGCCACGACCCGCACCCACGCCTCCGGGTCGTCGTACGCACTGATGGTCGACCAGCGCTGCCACGCCCGGATGTACGCCTCCTGCACGGCGTCCTGCGCCTCGCCCCGATCGCCGGTGAGGGCGTAGACGAACCCCAGCAGTCGTTGCCGACTTCCCCGGTAGAACTCGTCGAACCCGTCGACGTCCGGCACCCGCTACCTCCCCGTGTCGGTCGCAGGGAACACGCACCGGACACGGTCCTCGGTTGCCGCGGTCAGGCGATCATCTTCTCCAGCTCGACGAGCGGGAACGCGCCCGCCGCGATCCGCTCCCGGACCGCCCGCCGTACGGCCCTCTGGACGGCGACGTTGACCGGCGTCGCCACGTCGTGCAGCCGGCCCAGCAACGCGATCTCCCCGTTGAGGTGGTCGACCTCGGTCGAGCCAGTGCCCCGGGCCAGGCTCTGCCAGGTGGAGCCACCCGAGCGGGCCTCGCCGTCGACCGGGCGCTGCCCCACCAGGTCGCCGCGCTCGGCCTTCTCCTCCTCCGGCGAGGTGTGCGCGATCCCGGCGGCGGCGAGCGCGGTGACACCTTCGGCGCGTACCCGCTCGACCAACGATTCCGGGATGCTCTGTCCGAGCAACGCCTGGAGGCCGTTGCCGAGGTTGCTCAACAGCTTGCCGTACTTCCAGCGCAGCACGTCCGCGCGCACCGGTGCGACGAAACCGGCGGCGCCCAGATCCGCGGCGATCGCCCGGTCGGTGTCGTCGGCGCCGCCCGGGTAGCGGCCGATGTGGAGCATCCCGGGGTGCGGGTGACCGTTGGCGACAACGACGCCCGGGTCCAGGTGGGTGGCCGGCAACCAGACGCAGACCGGGTGCACGTCGGTGAAGAGGCGCAGCGCCGCCCGCTCGTTCGCCACCCCGTTCTGGGCGGTCACCAGCGGCAGCCGCTCGCCCGCCGTACCGCCGCCCGCCACCGGCGCGTCCACCCAGGCGGCCAGCGCACCGGCGGTGTCCTGCGACTTGACGGTGAGGACCAGCACCGTGTCCGCCGGTAGTGGCCGGTCGTCGGGGCCGTCCACGGCGGCGAGCCGGGCGGTGACCTCGCCGTCGGGCTGCCGCAGGGTCAGACCTCGCGCGCGAATCGCGTCCAGGTGAGCGCCCCGGGCCACCAGTGTCACGTCCCGGCCGGCCTCGGCGAGCCGTACGCCGATGGTCCCGCCGACAGCACCCGCGCCAATGATCACGTACCGCATGACCCCATTCTGCCCGCCGCAGCCCCCTCCGCCGCAGCCCTCTCCGCCGTCGATCATGGAGTTGTGGTGCCCGGCTGCGGCGGGATTGCGGCTTTTGCAACCCACCACAACTCCTTGATCGACCCAGGCGGGGGTGGGGCGAGGGGCGGGGCGGGGTGGGGGTGGGGGTTAGAGCGTTAGATCTGCGTTGGTCAGGATTGGGCCGGTCAGCAGGAGGGCGCCGGTTATCAGGGCGGCCAGGTTGACCAGGGCGAAGACCGTCACCCAGAAGAACGCCGGGAACGGGGTCAGCCCGGCGAGCTGGTCGGCGTCGGAGGCGGGCATCCGGCCGCGTGACCGCAGCCGTTGCAGCTCCACGACCGGCCGCAGCCCACCGAGCAGCAGAAACCACACCCCGGCGTACGCGAACGCGGCCTGCACCTGCGGGGTGGCGTACCAGGAGACGGCGAACACCAGCGCGCCGGTGACCAGCAGCGACACCACGCCGAAGGCGTTGCGGATCATGACGAGCATGGCGAGCAGCAGCGCCACCGCGACCCAGAGCAGGAGGGTGATCCGGTTGCCTCCGAGCAGCCAGGCACCGGCCAATCCGACCAGCGGCGGGGCGACGTACCCGGCGAGCAGGGTGAGGATCATGCCGGGGCCGGTGGGGCGTCCGGCGGAGAGCGTCAGCCCCGAGGTGTCCGAGTGCAGTCGGATACCGCGCAGCTTGCGGCCGGTGAGCAGGGCGACGAGCGCGTGCCCACCCTCGTGGGCGATGGTGATGGCGTTACGGGCGATCCGCCAGGGCAGTCGGGTCGAGACCACCACCAGCGCGACGGCCGCGGTGATCAGCACCAGCAGCGGGGGCGGGTCCGGCTGCGCGCCGAACAGCGTGTCCCACAGGTCGCCCAGCCCGTCGATCGACATCATGGGGCGCGAGCCTACCGGCGGCGTTCCGTGTCGCTCCCGGAGCACCGGCTCGCAGTGCCTGAGACGGATCGGGTGGCCATGAAGGCAGAGGTGATTACAGATGGGTTCGTTGTCCTTGGAACACCACGTCGGGCTCTGGACCGAGGCCGACTACTTCGCCCTGGGTGAGACGCCGGACCGGATCGAGCTGCTCGACGGGAGCCTGCTTCTGAGCCCGGTCCCGAGTAAGCGCCACCAGTTGGTATCGCGCCGGCTGGCCGACCAGGTCGAGCGCGCGGCCGACGGCCTCGCCGTCTTGGGAGCGGTCAACGTGCGGCTCGGGGTGGATCGGATCGTCATCCCCGATGTGGTTGTCGCGGACACCGACGACCAGGTGGCGAAGCCCGGCGAGACGCTGACCCTGGTGGAGCCTTTTCGCTGGCAGCTCGACCCGGCCACGCTGCGCTGAACCGCCCTCTCCACGACCACGGGACCTCCACGAGCCGCTGATGAAGCTTTTTTCTGCTCGCCTTGCGATCTAGGGCACTTACCTTCAAAGATGGTTGTCGATAGAACCACGTCCTTGGAGGCACTCATGGCCCGTACCCGATCATCGCTGCGCCGCGCACTCGCGGCCAGCCTCACCGTCCTCGCCACCGCGGCGGCGGCCCTGGTCGCGACCGCCGGACCGGCGGCCGCCGCCACCACACCCGGGATCGACGTGTCCCGCTACCAGGGCAGCATCAACTGGACCAGCGTCCGCAACGCGGGGATCCAGTTCGCCTTCATCAAGGCGACCGAGGGCACCAGCTACAAGGACCCGAACTTCAACGCGAACTACGTCAACTCGTACAACGCCGGGGTGATCCGCGGGGCGTACCACTTCGCCCGGCCGAACATCTCCGCCGGCTCCACCCAGGCCAACTACCTGGCCTCCAACGGTGGCGCCTGGTCGGCGGACAGCCGCACCCTGCCGGCGGCGCTGGACATCGAGGCCAACCCGTACGCCGGCGGCTACTGCTACGGGCTCAGCACGACCGGAATGCGCAACTGGGTGCAGGACTTCCTGAACACCTACCGCTCCCGCACCGGCCGGTACGCGGTCATCTACACCACCACGAGCTGGTGGAACCAGTGCACCGGCAGCTGGACCGGCCCGTGGGCGAACCACCCGCTCTGGCTGGCCCGCTGGTCGAGCACGCCGGGCGCTCTGCCGGCCGGTGCGCCGGTGTGGAGCTTCTGGCAGTACACCAGCACGGGCGTCGTCTCGGGGATCAGCGGCAACGTGGACCGCAACTACTGGAACGGCGACCGGAGCCGCCTGATCGCACTGGCCAACAACACCTGATCGTGCCGTTGGCGGCAGCGGGATCGACGGTCACCATCACGGTCGACAATCGGTCCGGCTGCCGCCACACATCGGCTGCGGGTCAGGCCCGCCGTCGGCTCAACGCCGGCACCACGGTCTCCTCACGAGACAGCGCGCCCCTGCGGGTGAGCCGCCAGGCAGCCACCCCGAAACCGGCAACGATCACGACGCCGAGCAGTGCGATGAGCGCCGGAATCCCCATGGTGACCAGCAGCAGAATCGCGTCGCCGAGCGCGACGAGCATCCACAGTGCCAGCCGAGGCCGGGTGTCCCTCCGTCGGTAACCCATGTCGTGCCTCCCCTCCGTCGTCGAAGGTCAATTACCCAGGACGACGCAAGGTCATGCGAATCAGTTTCAGTCCTGGCGGTCGGGCACGAAACCCTTGGCGATGCGGTCGAAGTTCGGCAGGTTGGCCTGCCAGTCCTTCTCCGCGATCTCCCACCGCAGGGCGTAGCCGCGGTTGCTGGCCGTCACGAACCCGCGGTTGCGGACGTGGATCCGCTGCCCGTCGCGGGTCTCCAGCCACTCCCAGTCGCCGCAGGTCTTCCAGAAGTCACAGCCGACGATGCCGAGGTTCTGGTAGTTCTTGACGCGGCTCGCGCGGTTCGGCTCCTGCTCCCGCCAGTCCGCGACGGCATCTTTCTTCGGGGAGTTGGTCCACTGGATGAGCAGCTTGCCCGGCCCGTTGGACTGGTTGAAGATGACCGTGTCGCCACCGACCTGACTCCGCACCCACCCGTCGGGGATCGGCAGCGCGAAGCCGGCCGGGTCCCGGTGGAGCTTCCAGCCAGCCGGCAGCGCGTTCGGGTCCACCGAGGGCGTGGCCGACGGCGTCGGACTCGGGGCACCCGTGGTGGGCGGTGGCACGGCCGGAGCGGTGGTCGGCGGTGGTGCGGACGTCGCGGCGGCCCCGGTCGGGTTGGCCGCCGGGGTCTTCTCGTCGTCACCCTTGCTGAGCAGCGGCACGATCACCACGAGGCCGACCAGCAGCAGCGCAACCAGGGCCCCGATGAGCACGTTACGTCGGGTGTTGTTCGGCTTCGTACCGCCGTACGTCGGCACCGCCGCGCGACCGGCCGGGCTCAGCGGGGGCATGAGCGACGTCGGCGTCGTCGGTTTGCGCTGTTCCGGAGCCACCGGCGGGCCGTCGACGACGGTCGGCTCTTCGTCCGGGTTGGTCGTGCCGTCGCCGGTGTTCGTCGTACCGTCGCCGGTCGTGTCGCTCGTGGCCGCGACCTTCGCGGTCGGGTCGGCGTCGGACGGGCGGTCGATCGTCGCGGTCGGCTCGGCCGGCGCCGCGCCGGTCGGGCCGGAGGCCTCCACACCGGACGGCACGACGGTCGTCGGCGTCGCGTCGGCGGCGGAGGTCGCAGCGGCAGCCGAGGTCGCGGCGGCGGCCGGCGGCGCTGACACCGGCCGGTCGACACTCTCGGCCGGTCGCGGTGCCGGCACCACCGGCAGGCGCGGCTCGCGCGGGCCGTTCGGCCCCGGCCGGCGTACGCCATCGAGCAGCGAGATTCCGCGCGCCCGCTTGCCCCCGGCGCGGCGCAGCAACCGCTCCGCCACCTCGGCGGTGATCCGCTCGTTCGGGTCCTTGCGCAGCAGCCCGTTGAGCACGGCCTTGAGCGGGCCGGCGTTCCTCGGCGGCGGGATCGGCTCGGTGGCCAACGCGGCCAGAGTGCCGATCGCCGACGGCCGAGCGTAGGGCGACTTGCCCTCGACGGCCGCGTACAGCGTCGCGCCCAGCGACCACAGGTCGGCCTCCGGCCCGGCGGTGCCGTCACGGGCACGCTCCGGGGAGATGTACGCCGGTGAGCCGAGAACCATGCCGGTGCGGGTCACGTTGGGGTCACCCGGAATCGTGGCGAGACCGAAATCGGTCAACACCACCCGGCCGTCCTCGCCGAGCAACACGTTGCCCGGCTTGACGTCGCGGTGCATGACACCCGCCTTGTGTGCGGCGCTCAGGGCACCCAGCACACCGAGGCCGATCTCCACCGTGCGGGCCACCGACACCGGGCCGTCCTCGGCGAGAGTGTCCTGCAACGACCTCGACGCCACGTACTCCATGACGATCCACGGATCGCCATCGGTGCGCAGCACGTCGAAGATGCGGACGACGTTGGCGTGGTTGAGCCGGGCGATGGCCCGGGCCTCCCGCAACGAGCGCTCGCGCATCTCGCGGCGCTCCTCGTCGGTGAGACCGGGCGGCGGCACCAACTCCTTGATGGCGACGTCCCGGTGCAGCACCTCGTCGCGCGCCTTCCACACCCGGCCCATGCCGCCCTGGCCGAGCGGCGACAGAAGCCGGTATCGGTCAGCGACAAGTTGGGGAAGCGCGTTCGACATCGGTGAGACGGTACCCGGACCGGCCGACGCTCACACCGCCGGCACGCCACTGTCCGCTTCCCGCACCTTCGCGCCGCGTACCCTGGCGTCATGTCTGCCGAAGAGCCGCTGATCCGGGTCGTCCGCGGCGTGCCCACCGCCGAGGAACTGGCCGCCCTCGTGGGGGCGATCGTCGTCCGCTCCCGCCCGGCCGCGGCCCCCGCCCCGGCGAGCACCTCCGCCTGGGCGCGCAGTGGCCGACCGGTCGGCTCCGGCGGGTGGCGCGCCGCCGGCCTGCCCCGCTGACCCGACCCACCGGACGGGGGCTGCCAGGGGCACGCCCAGCCGTTACCCTCACTCAGGGAAACGGTGCCGTCACAGGTAGGGAGGATCCATGATCCCCGAAGAGGACCGGCCAGCGCCCTGGCTGCGCGGTTACGGCGGCATCGAGGCCGACATCAGCCAGCTCCGCGACTTCGCCGACCGGCTTGCCGCCGAGGTCGAGAGCAACTACGCGCCACACCTGTCGTACATCGCCGACGACATGTCCGCCAAGCTGCCCAACCCGTGCGACGCGTTCGTCGAGCTGGTCACGTTCCTGCACGCGCACCACGAGACGCAGCAGGCCACCGCCGACATGGTGTACGCCGTCCGCGGCGCCACCGGCCACCTGGCCGCCGCCGCCGACCGGGTCGCCACCCACTACGCCGACAGCGACGCCTTCACCGCCGCCCGGGTCGTCGACGTGCAACGGGCCCTCGCCGACCCGAGCGCCGTCCTGCCCGGCGGCCCAACGCCCATGCTGACCGACCCGACCGGCCCCGACGCCGAAGGGCCGGTGGTGCTGCCGTGATCGAACGGGGCACCGGCCGCACCTCCGGCCTCACCGACTGGCAGCTCATGGACGTCAACAGCATGTGGGCCTGCCTACACGACCACGACACCGCCAACCACTGGAAGCAGGTCGCCGGCTGGCGCAAGGTCTGCGACCTGGCACAGATCCACCTCGGCCGCCTCCAGGAATACCGGCGCGGGCTCGCCGAGGCGTGGCCACCCGAGACCAGCGCCGCCTCCAGCACGTACCTCACCGAACTCGACCAGCTGATCGACAAGGTGCAGCGCACCCACGACGCCGCCGCCGCGAACTACACCGCGCTCTCCGCCGCCACCCAGGCCATCGGCACCACCCGCGCCGCGCTCCGCAAGATCTACGAGGAGTACGCGGGCAAGCTCCAACAGAAGCAGGCGTACGACTTGATGGCCGCCGACCCGAAAGCGGTAATGGGTAACCGGGTCACCGAGGCACCCGTCACGGATGGCGAACTGGAACGGCTGAATTCACAGGCACGAGCCATGATGTTCAGCCTCAGCGGAGAACTTCAGCAGGCCCAAGCGGCGCTCCAAAAACCACCAGCAGTGCGATCTCCGATCCAATCCGGAGACCCCGATGCATTAGGCGCAACACCTTCGCCACCAACCATCCCACCGATCGTCCCTGTGCCGATGCCGAGAAGCAACAACTTCGCAACTCCCCGATATTCGGTAGGCGACGCTGCGGCGCCTGTTAGCCAGCCGCAGGGCGTTGGACCAGTACTCGGAAGTGCGGCGAATGGACTAGCGGGCAGCCCTGCGGCGATAAACACCGGAGCTACAACTCCCCCGGCATCTTCTGGCTTGCATCCGGGAAGCGGGTTACCGCCTGCCGCACCTATCACATCTCACCCGGCAGCAGGAATGAGCTCGCGGGGCCAACCGCCCGGGGGAAGCCTCAATCGGCCTTCGACTCAAATACCGACGCCGCCGCTGAAGTCAATGCCTCCCGGTGGAATAATTGGCGGCATCCCTGGTCCGAGCGGCGGTTTGCTGGGGCCAAGCGCCGCTCAACCTCGCAAGATTAATCCAATCGGCGGGGTAATTGGCGGTGGCGGCGCTGGCACCGGGCCCGCCGGGGGCGCCGGGTCTCGCCCGGGCAGCGGCCGAACCACACCCCTACATGGTGGCCTTACTCCGATAGGCGGCGCGCCTGCGCTAGGCAGCAGCACAGGTCCAGGTTCTCCTAGGCGGAACAGCCAAATTCAGGGGTCGGACGATGCGGCGAAACGCCGTTGGGACCCAGATAATCCATGGGAGACTGACCAAGGGGTCAATCCTGTCGTCCGCCCCAGTGACGAGCAAGGGCCGATCGATCCTGGTCCGGCCATTGGGTTCAATCGTTAATGCGACCTATCTGGGCTCTAATGGCGTTACTGACAACATCAACAGTATTTCCTGTTTCCGCCGAACCGCCCGGCGCTAGTACTCAGATTCGGGCGGAGCAATGGCACCTCGACTACTTGAAAGCGACCCAGGCCCAAGGCCTAAGTAGCGGCAATGGCGTCATCGTCGCCGTACCCGACACAGGCGTCGATCCACACCCCGACCTAAGCGGAAACTTGCTTGCCGGAACAGACATAATTACTGGCGGCAATGGCGACGGCCGGAGAGACCTGGATAGCCACGGAACGTCAATGGCCGGACTTATAGCAGCTCATGGGCAAGGAAAAATCGGAGCACTAGGCATAGCTCCAGGAGCGAAAATTTTGCCAATTTTCAGCTCTCCCCCTGACGGCAACGGCGCTCCGGAGAGTTTAGCAAGAGGCATTGAATATGCCATCGCGAACGGCGCGGACATAATAAGTATTTCCTCTGTCGGCGGAAGCAGCTCAAGATTGCGTCAAGCAATTCGAGCTGCCGTCGGCGCAGATATTGTCGTTATAGCCGGCGTTGGTAATCTTCCTCGCGATCAGACCGTTGGATACCCGGCAAGCGAAGCCGGTGTAATAGCCGTGGGTGGCGTGGACCGCGCTGGGCTGCACGCCGCAATCTCCGTGACCGGGCCGGAGATCGACGTGGTCGCTCCCGCAGTCGATATCTACAGCACCAGTTACGACGGAAGGTACTCCAGGGGCACCGGCACATCGAGCGCGACGGCGATCGTGGCGGGGGCGGCGGCTTTGATCAGGTCGAAGTACCCCTATCTTCCCGCGCGGGAGGTAGCGCACCGGCTCACGGCCACGGCCGTTGACAAGGGTCCACCTGGACGCGA
This sequence comes from Micromonospora cabrerizensis, assembly GCF_022230955.1. Taxonomy (GTDB): domain Bacteria; phylum Actinomycetota; class Actinomycetes; order Mycobacteriales; family Micromonosporaceae; genus Micromonospora; species Micromonospora cabrerizensis. The sequence continues at coordinate 40,789 of NZ_JAKKFI010000090.1, read as the reverse complement.
CGACGAATACGGCTACGGCGTGATCGACCTGGTGGCGGCGCTGACGGCAGACGTACCGCCGCTGGGGTTTGAGTCGGTGAGCGCGCCGGCCGGTGCTGGCCCGTCGACGACGGCCGCCGGGCGGCGGCCGGGTGATGACGGCAGCGGTGCGACGGCACGTGGCCTGGTGACTCTGGGCGTGATTGTGGTTGCCGGGGTCGCTTGGGCGGTGGTGGCACGGCGTCGGCGGCGCAGTGATGATCCACCGCCAAGGATTAGTCGCTGATCGGTGTGCGGCAGGGTGATCGACTCGGATTTCTTGAAACTGCGGCATCCAGGGCAGGAGGAGACCACGGTTTCAAGGAACCCGAGTCGATCAAGATGCTCGAGGCGTACGCGGTTGGTCTTGGGTCGTGGTGGAGGGCTTGCCGGTAACGTCGGGCTCGTGTCTGACTCTTTGCCTCTCCGCCTCGTGCTCGCTTCGGCGAGCCCTGCCCGTCGCAAGTCCCTCCAGGCCGCTGGCATCGAGCCGGACGTGCTGGTCAGCGGGGTGGACGAATCCCTGGTGGTGACCGACCGGGCCGAGGAGTTGTGCCTGGAGTTGGCGCGCCTCAAGGCCCAGGCGGTGCTGACCCGGCTGAGCCCGGCCAGCGACCAACGGACGCTGGTGATCGGCTGCGACTCGGTGCTGGCGTTCGACGGGGAGATCCTCGGCAAGCCGGCAGACCCGGCGGATGCGACCCAGCGTTGGCAGCGGATGCGGGGGCGCAGCGGTGTTCTGCACAGTGGGCACTGCCTGATCGACGTCGTCGCCGGGCGGCGCGCGGAGGCGGTCGCGTCCACGACCGTCCACTTCGCTGACATCAGCGACGACGAGATCACCGCGTACGTGGCCAGTGGCGAGCCGCTGGCTGTGGCCGGCGCGTTCACGATCGACGGGCTCGGTGGGGCTTTCGTGGAGCGGATCGAGGGCGACCCGGGCACGGTGGTCGGGTTGTCGATGCCGCTGCTGCGCCGCCTCCTCGCCGAACTGGATCTGCGGATCACCGACCTCTGGACGAAGGTCGCGCCGGGCGGCCAATCTGTCGAGCCACTCGGTAACGTCCGGTCATGACCACCAAGTCGATCCCGCTCACCGATGAGCTGCACGCGTACCTTGTCGCACACGGCGCTCCGCCGGACGAGATCATTCAGGACCTGGCCGAGGAAACCCGGTCGGTGTTGCCGGAGCACGCCTCCATGCAGGTGGCACCGGAGCAGGCGGCGTTCCTGACCTTCCTCACCCGACTCCTCGACGTGCGGCAGGCCGTCGAGGTCGGCACGTTCACCGGGCTGTCGTCGCTGGCGATTGCCCGTGGGCTTCCCGACGGTGGGCAGCTGACCTGCTTCGACGTCTCCGAGGAGTTCACCGGCATCGCCCGGCGCTACTGGGAGCGTGCCGGTGTGCAGGACCGGATCGACCTGCGGATCGGCCCGGCCGGGGAGACCTTGCGGGAGTTGCCGCACGAGCGCTACCTCGACTTCGCGTTCATCGACGCCGACAAGACGGGCTACCCGGTCTACTGGGCTGAGTTGGTGCCCCGGATGCGGCCCGGTGGAGTGATCGCGGTCGACAACGTACTGCGCGGCGGGCGGATCATCGCGCCGCAGAACGAAGGCGACCGGGCCATCGCCGCCTTCAACGACGAGGTGCTCGCCGACGTACGGGTGGACCCGGTGATGCTGCCGATCGCGGACGGCCTGACCCTCGCCCGGGTGCGCTGAGCGGCAGCGGCCGGCCACTTTGATCCACTCGAGTTCCTGGAAGTCGCGGCATCCCAGGCCATAGGACACCCCGACTTCCAGGAAACCGAGTCGATCAAGCCAAAGCAGGCAGGCAAGCGATCAAGCCAGAGCAGCCGGGCCTGGCAGGCAGGCCGGCTGGCCGGCTGGCCGGCCGGCCGGCCAGCGTCAGCGGACGCTTCGGGCGAACTGGCGGGCTGCCCAGTAGACGCCCAACGCGGCGAGGACCGCGGTGATGGTCAGGCCCTGCCAGACCCTGTCACTGCCCAGGTCGCCGGCGAACAGCGCCCGGGTGCCGTCGACCGCCCAGGAGAACGGGTTCCAGTTGGCGATGCCCTGCAACCAGCCGGGCGCGAAGGTCAGCGGCAGCAGGATGCCGGAGAGCAGCAGCACCGGCTGGGCCACGGTGTTCATCAGGGGAGCCAGGGCGTCCTCGCTCTTGACCTTGAGTGCGACGCCGTACGAGACGGCCGAGGTCATGAGGGCGATCAGGGCGAGCAGCAGGTATGCCAGCAGCAGGTCACCGATGAACACCCGCAGGTCGAACAGGAGCGCCAGCAGGGTGATGATGACGGCCTGCACGAGAAGTGAGACCACGTCACGCAGCGAGCGGCCGAGCAGCAGGGCGAGCCGGCTGATCGGGGTGACCCGGGAGCGTTCGATGACCCCGGCTCGCAGCTCGGCGATGAGGCCGAACCCCTGGAACAGGCCGCCGAAGATGGCCAGCAGGACGAGCAGACCGGGTACGAAGATCTTGTAGGCGGCGGCCTGGGTGGGCGCGTTCAGGGCTGGCTTGAGCAGTGGGGCGAAGAGCAGCAGGTACATCACCGGCTGGAAGACGCCGACGAAGACCCAGACCGGGTTGCGCAGCAGCAGCTGGGTCTGCCGCTGGAAGATCAGCCACGTGTCACGGGCGAATTTCATGAGTGGTCTCCGGATGGTCAGGACTCGCGCAGCGAGCGGCGATCAAGGACCCGCGCAGCGAGCGGCGATCAGGAACCCGCGCAGCGAGCGGTGCGAGCGGTGGTCAGGACTCGCGCAGCGAGCGGCCGGTCTTGGTGAGGAAGACGTCGTCCAGGCTGGGCCGGTGCAGCTCGATCGAGCGCAGCTCCAGGCCGGCGTGGTCGAGTCGGCGCAGCACCTGTGGGATGGCGGTGGCGCCCTCGTCGACGTAGAGGCGTAGGCCGCCCTCGTCGACGGTCTCCAGCTTGTTGACGTACGCCTCGCCGTCGAGCGACTGGGCGGCCTGCGGGGTGGCGGCCAGGTCGAGGCCGACCAGCACGACGTCGCCGGAGATCTCCCGCTTGAGCTCGCCCGGGGTGCCCTCGGCCACGATCTCGCCGTTGTCCATGATCGCGATCCGGTCGCAGAGCGCGTCGGCCTCGTCCAGGTAGTGCGTGGTGATGAAGACGGTCATCCCGTCGCTGCGCAGCCGCCGGATCTCGTCCCACATGTGCGCGCGGCTCTGCGGGTCGAGGCCGGTGGTCGGCTCGTCCAGGAAGACGATCTTCGGCTCGTGGATGATGCCGAGCGCGATCTCGACCCGCCGGCGCTGACCACCGGAGTAGGTCTTGCACTTGCGGTCGGCGTACTCGGTGAGCTGGAAGGCGTCCAGCGCGCGGGCCGCGCGGCGCTGCGCGTCGGCCTTGCCGATGCCGTACATGCGGGCGTGCAGCACCAGCTCCTCGCGGGCGGTGGACTCGTCCCAGGTGCTGCCGCCCTGCGGGACGTAGCCGATGCGTCGGCGCACCTCGGCCGGGTCCTTCCGCAGGTCGGCGCCGGCGATGGTGGCGTCGCCGCCGTCCGGCTCGATCAGCGTGGCGAGCATCCGCAGCGTGGTGGTCTTGCCGGCGCCGTTCGGGCCGAGGAAGCCGAAGATCTCGCCCTCGGCGACCTCGAGGTTGACGCCCCGCACGGCGTCCACCGTCTTCGTCTCTCGACCCGCGCGGGAGCGGAACGACTTCCGCAGCCCCCTGGTCTCGATCATTTTCGCTCCTGGTCGTTCGGGCCGGTCGAGCCGACCTCCGAGTGGGACGACGCCGGACGGCGCACTCCCCCGCTGTGCCGCCAGCAGGCTAACGCGATATAACTTCTCTAGTCAACGTTGATTATTTCGCGTCTGGCTCCGATGGGGCACCACCGTCCGGTTCCGACGGGACTCCACCGTCTGGCTCCGGCGGGACTCCACCGTTGCCCCATCCCGACCAACCTTCGGCGTTCTCCAGCTCAGCAGGCAGGTACGACACACCGGATTCGATGCGTTCCGCGATCCGCTCACACCAACCCAGCTCGGCTTCCGCCCGCTCGGACCAGAGTTCGAACAGCCAGGCCACGTGCACCGGCTTGCTCTTACGTATCCAGTCGGACTCCAGCGAGGCCCGCATCGAGGCGACGCTGGCGCGCAGCAGGTTGGCCCGGTTGCGCAGGGCCGCCGCAGCCTCGGAGCGGGGCAGCGCGGGCAGGAAACCGAACGCCGCGGAGAACGGGTCCAGTGGCTCGGACAAGCCCCACCAGAAGCCACGCAGCAGCGTCTGGAACTCGTCCTCCCCCGTCGCGGTCACCTCGTACGTGGTGCGTGCCGGACGGGCACCGACCTGCTCGGTCGCAACAGCCCTGAGCAGGCCTTCCTCGGTGAGCTTGCGCAGCGCGTGGTAGATCGAGCCGGGCTGCACGTTCGCCCACTTGTCGGCGCCCCAGCTCAGCAGTTCCCGCCGCACGTCGTAGCCGTGCACGGGCTGCATCCACCGCACCAGGCCAAGGATCATCAATCGAGTCGAAGACACCAGACAAGCGTAATAGACAAGTTTGACTAGAGCGTCGCCGCGCAGTGCGGCATCCCACACTGAGCGATCGTTAGGGCCAGCAGGGTGGCCGATACACTCCCCGTCAGTAACCTGCCCGGGAGGAGCCACGAAGGTGCGCAAGGTACTCATCGCCAACCGCGGCGAGATCGCCGTCCGGGTGATCCGTGCGTGCCGCGACGCGGGCCTCGACAGCGTCGCCGTGTACGCGGACTCCGACCGCGACGCCCTGCACGCCACCCTCGCGGACGAGGCGTACGCGCTCGACGGCGACAGCGCGACCGAGACGTACCTGCGCATCGACAAGCTGCTCGACGTGGCCGCCAGGGCCGGCGCCGACGCCGTGCACCCCGGCTACGGCTTCCTCTCCGAGAACGCCGACTTCGCCCAGGCGGTCATCGACGCCGGGCTGACCTGGATCGGTCCCACCCCGCAGGCGATCCGTGACCTGGGCGACAAGGTGACCGCCCGGCACATCGCCCAGCGCGCCGGCGCTCCGCTGGTGCCGGGCACCCCGGACCCGGTGGCCAACCCGGACGAGGTGATGGCGTTCGCCGTCGACCACGGCCTGCCGGTCGCCATCAAGGCCGCCTTCGGGGGCGGCGGACGCGGCCTCAAGGTCGCCCGGACCATGGAGGAGATCCCCCAGCTCTTCGAGTCGGCCACCCGGGAGGCGGTCGCGGCGTTCGGCCGGGGCGAGTGCTTCGTCGAGCGTTACCTGGACAAGCCCCGGCACGTCGAGGCGCAGGTCCTCGCCGACCAGCACGGCAACGTGATCGTGGTCGGCACCCGGGACTGCTCGTTGCAGCGTCGGCACCAGAAGCTCGTGGAGGAGGCCCCCGCGCCGTTCCTCAGCGACGCCCAGCGGGCCCAGATCCACGACAGCGCCAAGGCGATCTGCCGCGAAGCCGGGTACCACGGCGCCGGCACCGTGGAATACCTGGTCGGCGTGGACGGCACCATCTCCTTCCTGGAGGTCAACACCCGACTCCAGGTCGAGCACCCGGTCACCGAGGAGACCGCCGGCATCGACCTGGTCCGCGAGCAGTTCCGGATCGCCGACGGTGAGAAGCTGCGAATCACCGAGGACCCGACGCCACGCGGGCACTCCATCGAGTTCCGGATCAACGGCGAGGACCCGGGCCGCAACTTCCTGCCGGCCCCGGGCACGGTCACCGCACTCCGGCTGCCCACCGGCCCGGGCGTGCGGGTCGACACCGGCATCTCGGCCGGCGACGTGATCGGCGGCAACTTCGACTCGCTGCTCGCCAAAGTGATCATCACCGGTGAGACGCGGACGGAGGCGCTGGAGCGCGCCCGTCGCGCTCTGGACGAGATGGTCCTCGACGGCATGGCCACCGCGCTGCCGTTCCACCGGCTGGTCGTGCGGGACGAGGCATTCACCGCCGAGCCGTTCAGCGTGCACACCCGCTGGATCGAGACGGAGTTCCACAACACCGTGCCGCCGTTCGCCGCCGCCGCCGGCGCCGCCGAGGCGCCGGCCGAACGCACGACCGTCGTGGTCGAGGTGGGTGGCAAGCGCCTCGAGGTCAGCCTCCCCGCCAGCTTCGGCGGGAGTACGACCACCGCGGCACCCGCCTCCCGCAAGCCGAGCCGGCGCGGTGGTGGGGCCAGGGCCGGCGCTCCGGTCGGCGGCGACGCGCTCACCTCGCCGATGCAGGGCACCATCGTCAAGATCGCAGTGGCGGACGGCGACACCGTGGCCGAGGGCGACCTGGTGGTGGTGTTGGAGGCGATGAAGATGGAGCAGCCGTTGCACGCCCACAAGGCGGGCACGGTCAGCGGGCTCGCCGCCGAGGTCGGTGCCGTGATCACCGCCGGTGCCCCCATCTGCACCATCGCCTGAGCGGCTGCCCGGCAGGCCTCTGACGGCCTCCGCGGGAGATCGACCCGACGTACCGGGATGAGACGTCTCGGCGGTCAGCGCAGGGTCTCGGCGGCGACCGCGCGGACGGCTGCGGTCAGGGCGTTCAGCACGTCCGACTCCAGTCGCCAGTGCTGCCAGTGGAGCGGGACGTCCAGGTGCCGGCCCGGGGCGAGGTCGACACAGCAACCGGCCAGGTCGGCCTCGGCGATCTGCTCCGGCACCAGGCTCCAGCCCAACCCGAGCCGGACGGCCTCGCTGATTGCCGGCACCGACGGCACGTAGTGCACCGGCGGGTCGAGCGGTCGGCCCGCCGCCGCACGGATGAAGCGGTGCTGCACCCGGTCCTTCCGGTCGAAGACGATCAGCGGCGCGACCGCCAGCGCGGACGCGGTGAGACCATCGGCGAAGTGGGACGACGCGAACTCAGGCGTGGCCAGCGCGTGGTAGCGCATGGCCCCGAGCCGCAGCACACGACAGCCCTGCACGGCCTCCCGCTGGGCGGTGACCGCCGCCGTCACCGAACCGTCCCGGAGCAGCTCGGCGGTGTGGTCCTGATCGTCCTGCCGCAGGTCGAAGGAGAGCCCGGCCAGCTCCGGCAACCGGGCCAGCGCGGACGGGAACCAGGTGGCCAGTGAGTCCGCGTTGACCACCACGGCGACCCGCACCCGACCACCACCGGCCAGCGGGCCACGAGCTTCGGCCAGCGCCTCCCGTTCGAGCAGCGTGAGCTGGCCGGCCAGGCGCAGCAGTGGGCGGCCGGCGTCGGTTGCCACGCACGGTCGGGCCCGGCGCACCAGCACCTGGCCGACGGTCTCCTCCAGTGCCTTGATCCGTTGACTCACCGCCGACGGCGTGACGTGCAGCAGCCGGGCCGCCGCGTCGAAGCTGCCCTCCGACACCACAGCGGCGAGCGTGCGCAGCTGCGCCGAGTCGAGACCGTTCATAAGCAGAGCTTAAGTTGCGTCAGAATCTTTAGTTGGACTGGTGGATGTCGAGAGCCCTAGCGTCGACCCGTGCTTACCTCTGCCATCGCCGGCTTCTCGATCTCCATCGCTCTCATCGTCGCCATCGGCGCTCAGAACGCCTTCGTCCTGCGTCAGGGCCTGCGCCGCGAGCATGTCCTACCCGTGGTGCTGACCTGCGCCGCGTCGGACGCACTGCTGATCATGGCGGGCGTGGCCGGGGTCGGCACGCTGGTGACGGGCCGGCCGGGCCTCCTCACGGCGATCCGGTGGGGCGGCGCGGCGTTCCTCCTCTGCTACGCGGCGCTCGCCGCCCGCCGCGCGCTGCGTCCCGGCACCCTGCTGCCCACCGAGCGTCCACCGGCCACGTTGGGGGCGACCCTGCTCGCCTGCGCCGCCTTCACCTATCTGAACCCCCACGTCTACCTGGACACCGTGCTGCTGCTGGGCGGGGTGGCCCAGCAGCACCCGCACCGGTGGGTGTTCGGGGCCGGAGCCGCCCTGGCCAGCGTGGTCTGGTTCACCGCTCTCGGCGTCGGCGCGCAGCGCCTCGCGCCGCTGCTCGCCCGTGCCGGCGCCTGGCGGGTGCTGGACGCGGTCATCGCCGTCGTGATGGCCGGGCTCGCCGTGGCTCTCCTGCTGGGCTGACCAGCTCTGACGCGGTGTTGACGACAGCGGCGGCGACGGGAGTGTTTTCCACGACCACCGGCGGCGGGACGCCCCACGGGCGGGGATGATGGGTCGAGTGCGGTTCCTACACGGCGCGGCTCCCGCGCACGACCTGACCTATACCGACGTCTTCATGGCGCCGGCCCGCTCCGACCTGGGCTCCCGGCTCGACGTCGACCTCTCCACCGGCGACGGCACCGGCACCACCATCCCGTTGGTGGTGTCGAACATGACCGCGGTCGCCGGCCGGCGGATGGCCGAGACGGTGGCCCGCCGGGGCGCGATCGCGGTGATCCCGCAGGACATCCCGATCGAGGTGGTGGCGAACGTCGTCGGCTGGGTCAAGCAGCGGCACCTGGTCTACGACACCCCGATCACCCTGGGCCCCACCGAAACCGTGGGCGACGCCATCCACCTGCTGCCCAAGCGCTCGCACGGTGCGGTGATCGTGGTCGACGACGACGGCCGGCCGATGGGCGTGGTCACCGAGGCGGACACCGCAGGCGTTGACCGGTTCGCCCAACTGCGGCACGTGATGTCCACCGAGCTGCACACCGTGCCGGCGGACGCGGACCCGCGTACCGGTTTCGACCTGCTCTCGGCGGGCCGCCGCCGGCTCGCGCCGGTGGTGGACGCCGACGGTCGGCTGGTCGGGGTGCTGACCCGACAGGGCGCGCTGCGCGCGACCCTCTACACGCCGGCGGTGGACGACCGCGGCCGGCTTCGCATCGCCGCGGCCGTCGGCATCAACGGTGACGTGACCGGCAAGGCCGCCGCGCTGCTGGAGGCGGGCGTCGACACGCTGGTCGTGGACACCGCGCACGGCCACCAGGCGCGGATGATCTCGGCGCTCCAGGCGGTCCGCAAACTGGACCCGGGGGTGCCGGTGGCGGCTGGCAACGTGGTCACCGCCGAGGGGGTACGCGACCTGGTCGAGGCCGGGGCGGACATCATCAAGGTCGGCGTCGGGCCGGGCGCGATGTGCACCACCCGGATGATGACCGGCGTGGGTCGACCCCAGTTCTCCGCGGTGCTCGACTGCGCCGCCGCCGCCCGCGAGTTGGGCCGGCACGTCTGGGCCGACGGCGGGGTGCGGCACCCACGGGACGTGGCGCTCGCGCTCGCCGCCGGGGCCTCGAACGTGATGATCGGCTCCTGGTTCGCCGGCACCTACGAGTCCCCCGGTGACCTGTACACCGAACCGGACGGCCGGCGGTACAAGGAGAGCTTCGGGATGGCCTCGGCCCGGGCGGTCAGCGCGCGTACCGCCGACGACAGCCCGTACGACCGGGCCCGCAAGGCGGTGTTCGAGGAGGGCATCTCCTCGGCCCGGATGCACCTGGACCCGGCGCGACCCGGCGTCGAGGACCTGATCGACGAGATCATCGCCGGGGTACGCAGCGCGTTCACCTACGCCGGCGCACGGGACCTGACGCAGTTCCACGACCGGGCGATCGTCGGCGTGCAGAGCGCCGCCGGCTTCACCGAAGGAATGCCCCTCCCCACAAGCTGGTAACCCCACCACCCATCCCCACCCACTCCCGTTGATCATGAAGTTATTGCCTCTCACATCGGCGTGTCATGGCAATAACTTCATGATCGACCGGGAAAGGCCGAGGCCGGCGGGGGCATCGCGCCCTTACGTGGCCAGGCGGCGGAGGACTTCGCGGGCTGCCTTGCGGGGATTGTCACCCACCCGCTCGGGCAGCGCGCCGGCCAGCCAGAGGGTGGCGAAGCCGTGCGCGATCGACCAGGCGGCGAGCGCGTCCCGGTCGGTGTCACCGGGCGCGCCACCGGTGGGCAGGGTGGCCACCCCGGAACGGAGCGCGGCGCCGGAGCGCTCCCGGGCCGCGATCAGCTCGGCGTCGTCGGCCCGGTAGAACTCGGGCCGGAACATCACCTCGAAGTACGCGCGGTGCGTGACGGCGAAATCGACGTACGCGACGCCGGCCTCCAGCACGTCGTCCGCGTCGATGAGCTTCTGTGCCAGCAGGTCGAAGCCCTGGGCGGCAAGCGCGGTGAGCAGGCCCGCCTTGTCGCCGAAGTGGTGCGCGGGCGCGGCGTGCGAGACACCGGCCCGACGGGCGAGGTCGCGCAGACTCAGCGCGGCGGGCCCGACCTCCCCGATGGCCTCCAGAGCTGCGGCGAGCAGGGCGCGGCGCAGGTCGCCGTGATGGTACGCACGCGTCTCGGTCATGCCCCAATCCTATCTTGTCATTGACAAGATGCTCCTCCGACGCGCAATCTTGTCACTGACAAGTTCCACCGAGGAGGTTTTCGATGGCACCCCTGATCGCTCTGGTCGTCGGCACCGCGCTGGCCCGACTCGCCGGCCTGGCCGGCATCTCCACACTGGATGGTTGGCATCCCGCACTACGGGTCGGGCTGGCCGTGATGTTCGCGCTGACCGCCGTCGCGCACTTCGCCGGTCAGCGCCGAGCGGACCTGATCGCGATGGTCCCGCCGCGGCTGCCCCGCCCGGATCTGCTGGTCACGCTCACCGGCGTGCTGGAACTGGTCGGCGCGGTCGGTCTGCTGATCCCGACGACCGCCCGACTGGCGGCGGCCGCGCTCGCCCTGCTCATGCTGGCGATGTTCCCGGCGAACGTCTCGGCCGCCCGCCGGAGACTGACCCTCGCCGGGCGTCCGGTCACCCCACTCGCGCAACGCGCGGTCCTGCAGATCGTGTTCATCGCCACCGCTGCGGCAATTTCGTTTGGCCCCTGACTATCAGGGAGCTAATCTACCCGTCGTGGAACTCGTGACCCTCCAGGACGTGCCGCTCGGCCGGCTGCTGGTGGTGGCCGGGCACCTGGTCGGGCAGCGGTGGAACCGCTACCTCGCCGAGGAGCACGGCCTCACCCAGGCCGGCATGGTCACCCTGATGACACTCGCCCGACACGGCGAGCTGCCCCACCGGGAGGTCGCCGAGAAAGGCTTCGTCCGCCCGGCGACCCTCACCGGCATCGTGGACACGCTGGCTCGGGAGGGGCTCGTCGAGCGGCAGCGCGACGACAGCGACCGACGCAGCGTCCGACTCGCCCTCACCCCCGCCGGGCGGGAGCGGGTGGCCGCGCTCAGCGCACTCATGCACTCCGGACGCCCGCTCACCTCGGTCGACACCGACCCGGTGAAGGCCCAGGTGATCCGCGAGTTCCTGCTCGAGGTCATCGGCAGCGGAGACGACCCGCGGATGACCGGACGCCCTACCGAACCGAAGGATCCGGCGTGCTGATCCGACTGTTGCGCAGCCAACTGCGCACCTATCAACGACCGTTGCTGGCGGTGGTGCTGCTCCAGTTCGTGGGCACCATGGCCTCGCTCTACCTGCCCAGCCTCAACGCCGACATCATCGACCAGGGCGTGGCCCGGGGCGACACCGACTACATCGTGCGCATCGGCGGGTGGATGCTGCTGGTCAGCCTGATCCAGATCGTCTGCTCGATCGCCGCGGTCTACCTCGGCGCGCGGATCGCGATGGGCTTCGGCCGGGACGTCCGGGCCACGCTGTTCGGGCACGTCAACCGATTCTCCGCCCGGGAGGTAGCCCGGTTCGGAGCACCGTCGTTGATCACCCGCAACACCAACGACGTGCAGCAGGTGCAGATGCTCGTCCTGATGAGCTGCACCATGCTGGTCGCCGCGCCGATCATGAGCGTCGGTGGCGTGGTGATGGCGCTCCGCGAGGACATCGGGCTCTCCTGGCTGATGCTGGTCAGCGTGCCGGTGCTGGCCATCACGCTGGGCGCGATCATCCGTCGGATGGTGCCGGGCTTCCGGCTGATGCAGACCCGGATCGACACGGTCAACCGGGTGTTGCGCGAGCAGATCACCGGCATCCGGGTGGTCCGCGCGTTCGTCCGCGAGCCGTACGAGACGGATCGCTTCGCCGTCGCCAACGCGGACCTGACGGCGACCGCGCTGCGGACCGGCCGGCTGATGGCGTTGATCTTCCCGGTGGTCATGCTGGTGCTGAACGTCTCCAGCGTGGCGGTGCTCTGGTTCGGCGCGCAGCGGGTGGACGCCAACGCGATCCAGGTCGGGGCGCTCACCGCGTTCCTGCAATACCTGATGCAGATCCTGATGGCGGTGATGATGGCCACCTTCATGCTGATGATGGTGCCCCGGGCCGCGGTCTGCGCCGAGCGGATCGTGGAGGTGCTGGACACCGACTCCTCGGTGGTCCCCGCCGCCGAGCCGGTGACCGACCTGCCCACCCGGGCCGAGTTGGAGCTACGCGGGGTGCGCTTCCAGTACCCGGGCGCGGTCGAACCGGTGCTGCGGGACATCTCCTTCCGCGCCACCCCGGGCACCACCACGGCGATCATCGGCAGCACCGGTGCCGGCAAGACGACCCTGCTGTCGCTGATTCCCCGTCTGGTCGACGTCACCGGGGGCGCGGTCCTGGTCGACGGCGTGGACGTCCGGGAGCTTGAGCCGGACGAGCTGTGGCGACGCATCGGCCTGGTGCCGCAACGGCCGTACCTGTTCACCGGGACGGTGGCCAGCAACCTGCGCTACGGCAACCCCGACGCCACCGACGAGGAGCTGTGGACGGCGCTGGAGATCGCCCAGGCCCGGGACTTCGTGGCCCAGATGCCGGGCGGGCTGGAGGCGCCGATCGCGCAGGGCGGCACCACCGTCTCCGGTGGGCAACGCCAACGCCTGGCCATCGCACGGGCGCTGGTGCGGCAACCGGAGATCTATCTCTTCGACGACTCGTTCTCCGCGCTCGACCTGGGCACCGACGCGCGGCTCAGAGCCGCTCTGCGGCCGGTCACCGCCCAGTCCGCGGTGGTGATCGTCGCCCAGCGGGTTTCCACGATCATCGATGCGGACCAGATCATCGTTCTTGAGGACGGGGGGGTCGTCGGAGTGGGACGACACACGGAGTTGTTGGAGACCTGCCCGACGTACGCCGAGATCGTGGCCTCCCAGCAGACGGCGGAGGTGGCGGCATGAGTGAGCCCGACAACCCGCGCACGCCGGCCGTACCCAGTCAGAAGCCGGCTGGCGACGGACGGACGCCGGATGGGACAGCGCAGCAACCCGGCGGGGAACCCGCGCCGGAGACCGGCGGGGAGACGACGCCGGAGACCGGCGGTGGCGCGCCGACGCCGAAGCGGCTGCCGCCCGGCGGTCAACGCGGCGGCCCGGGGTGGATGAGCGCCGGGATGCCCGCCGAGAAGTCGATGAACTTCGGGCCCTCGGCCCGCCGGTTGCTCGGCCGGCTGCGCTCGCACCGCCTGCACCTGGCCGCGATCATCACGTTGGCCGTGGTGAGCGTCGGGTTCAGCGTGGCCGGGCCGAAGATCCTCGGCCACGCCACCGACCTGATCTTCACCGGGGTGATCGGGCGGCAACTGGAGCCCGGGACCACCGCCGACCAGGCCGTCGCCGCGGCCCGGGCCAGCGGCAACGACAGCTTCGCCGACATGCTGGCCCGAATGGACGTGGTGCCCGGGACGGGCATCGACTTCGACGCCCTGAAGCGGGTGCTGCTGCTGGCCCTCGGGTTGTACCTGGCCGCGAGCCTGCTGTCGTGGTGGCAGGGCTGGCTGCTCAACGGGGTGGTCCAGCGCACCGTGCTGCGGTTGCGCGCCGAGGTGGAGGAGAAGCTCAACCGGCTGCCGCTGCCCTACTTCGACCGGCAGCCGCGCGGCGAGCTGCTGAGCCGGGTCACCAACGACATCGACAACATCTCCACCAGCCTCCAGCAGACCCTCAGCCAACTGCTCACCTCGCTGCTGACCGTGGTCGGCGTGCTGGCCGTGATGTTCTGGATCTCGCCGCTGCTGGCGCTGGTCGCCCTGGTCGCGGTGCCACTGTCGGTGCTGGTCACCCAGCGCATCGCCAAGCGCTCGCAGAAGCAGTTCATCGCCCAGTGGACGCACACCGGCGAGCTGAACGGTCAGATCGAGGAGGCGTACACCGGTCACGAGCTGGTCAAGGTCTTCGGCCGGCAGCGTGAGGTGGAGGCCGCGTTCCACGCGAAGAACGACGAGTTGTTCCGCGCCAGCTTCGGGGCGCAGTTCATCTCCGGGATCATCATGCCGTCGATGATGTTCATCGGGAACCTGAGCTACGTGGCGATCGCCGTGGTCGGCGGGCTGCGGGTCGCCTCCGGGACGATGAGCCTCGGCGACGTGCAGGCGTTCATCCAGTACTCCCGCCAGTTCACCCAGCCGCTCACCCAACTCGCGTCGATGGCCAACCTGCTCCAGTCCGGGGTGGCCTCGGCCGAGCGGGTCTTCGCGGTGCTCGACGCCGACGAGCAGACGCCCGACCCGGTCGAGCCCGCCCGGGTCGTCGACCCGCACGGTCGCGTCGAGTTCGAGCACGTCTCGTTCCGCTACGAGGCGGACAAGCCGCTGATCGACGACCTGTCCCTGGTCGCCGAGCCGGGGCACACGGTCGCCATCGTCGGCCCGACCGGCGCCGGCAAGACCACGCTGGTCAACCTGGTCATGCGCTTCTACGAGCTGGACGCCGGCCGGATCACGCTCGACGGGGTCGACATCACGACGATGCGCCGCGACGACCTGCGCGGCCGGATCGGCATGGTGCTCCAGGACACCTGGCTCTTCGGCGGCACCATCCGGGACAACATCGCCTACGGGCGGCCGGACGCCACCGAGGAGGAGATCCTCGCGGCGGCCCGGGCCACCTTCGTGGACCGGTTCGTGCGCAGCCTGCCCGACGGCTACGACACGGTCATCGACGAGGAGGGCAGCAACGTCAGCGCCGGTGAGAAGCAGCTCATCACCATCGCCCGCGCGTTCCTCGCCGAGCCGTCGCTGCTGATCCTCGACGAGGCCACCAGCTCGGTGGACACCCGCACCGAGGTGCTGCTCCAACGGGCGATGGCCGCGCTGCGTTCGGACCGGACCAGCTTCGTCATCGCGCACCGGCTCTCCACCATCCGCGACGCCGACCTGATCCTGATGATGGAGAACGGCCGGATCGTCGAACAGGGCACCCACGAGCAGCTGCTCGCCGCCCAGG
The DNA here is from genome assembly GCF_022230955.1 of Micromonospora cabrerizensis. Classification (GTDB taxonomy): domain Bacteria; phylum Actinomycetota; class Actinomycetes; order Mycobacteriales; family Micromonosporaceae; genus Micromonospora; species Micromonospora cabrerizensis. The sequence goes on along the minus strand of NZ_JAKKFI010000090.1, from coordinate 25,703 downwards.
GCGCGTACCACCGGCTCTACCGCTCCCAGTTCACCGGCGCGGTGGTCGACGAGGAGCCGGCCGCCCAACCGGCGTCGGTCTGAGGTCGGGCGGCCGTGCGCGCGAGACGATCGGTGGGCGGGTCAGCCCGACGGCAGCAGGTCGGCCGCGCGGGCGGCCACCTGCCTGCCGATCAGGGCGAGCGCGGCCTCGGCGGGCATCGGGGCCAGGGCACGACCGCCGCGCAGGCGCAGCGCGAGGCGAGCGTCGGCCACCTCCCGGGCGCCCAGCACCCCGAGGTACGGGACGCGGCGGCGGGCCGCGTCCCGGATCCGTGCTCCCAGCGAGCCGGAGGCGTCGACCTCGACCCGCAGGCCGGCGTCGGCGGCCCGCCGGGCCAGCTCCGCCGCCGCGTCGGCCTGCCCGTCGTCGACCGGCAGCAACACCAGCTGGACGGGCGCGTACCAGGCCGGGAAGGCGCCCTCGTGCACCTCGATGAGGTACGCGAACAGCCGCTCCATGCTGCCGACCAGGCTGCGGTGCAGCATGACCGGCCGGTGCCGGCTGCCGTCGGCGCCGGTGTACGACAGGTCGAACCGCTCGGGTTTGTCGAAGTCGAGTTGGATGGTGGAGATGGTCGACTCCCGGCCGGCCGCGTCCAAGATCTGGATGTCGATCTTCGGTCCGTAGAACGCGGCCTCCCCGGGCGCCTCGACGTACGCCATCCCGGCCAGCGCGGCGCGGAGCAGGTCCTCCGCGCGGGCCCACTGCGCGTCGTCGCCGACGTACTTCTCGCCCGGCCCGCGCAGCGACAGCCGGAACCCGGCCGGGCGGACGCCGAGCGCGGCGTGCGCGACACGGATCAGCCCGAGGATCTCCGCGACCTCCGCGCCCACCTGCTCGGGCGCGCAGAAGGTGTGCGCGTCGTTGAGCGAGATGGCGCGTACCCGGGACAGCCCACCGAGCACCCCGGAGCGCTCCGAGCGGTACATCCCGCCCAGCTCCGCGATCCGCAGCGGCAGCTCCCGGTAGGAGCGGCCCCGGGCCCGGAACACCAGCGCGTGGTGCGGGCAGAGCGCCGGCCGGAGCACGAACTCGTCGTCGGCGCTGAGCCGCATCGGCGGGAACATGTCGTCGGCGAAGTAGCCGAGGTGCCCGGAGAGTTCGAAGAGTTCGCGTTTGCCCAGCGGCGGCGAGTAGACGTGCTGATGGCCGGAAAGGCGCTCCAACTCCCGGACGTACTCCTCGACGGCGTGCCGGGCAGCCGCGCCGGCCGGCAGCCAGATCGGCAGGCCGGCGCCGGCCAGCGGATCGGAGACGAAGAGGTCCAGCTCACGGCCGAGCCTGCGGTGGTCGATCATGTCGGGCTCCTGGATCGGGTACGACCCGGAGGCGACCTGGACACCGAACGCCGCGCGGCCCTCGGGGGCGGATCGCCCCGGGGCCTGGTCGACGGTGGTTACGTCAGAGCGGCGCGCCGGGGACACCCGGCGTCGTGGTCACCACTACCGCACTGCTCATGCCGCGACGCTACGTCTCAGGCGGTCGAGGACGCACCCGAATTACGACCGTGGGAGCGCGGGCGAGGGGTGGGCCGCCGGCGCGGGACCCGCCGGCGGCCCTGGCGGCCCGAAACGTCAGGAACGGGGGACCCGACGGGCGTGGCCGCGCCGACAACGGTACGCCGACGAACCCCGATCCGCCGACCGCTCCCGGACGGGTGGGACGGTCACCGAGCCCGTCACCCGAGGTCGACCCGCCTCGTTGTACCTGGGTGGCCTGGCCGTGTCGACGGTCACGACGGGCCAGGGCCGTCCACGGTGACGGCGGACACGCCGTCAGGCTCAAGACACCCAATCGGCCGCATTCGGCGAGGTGGCAGGCGTGCCCGAACTACTGACTGACGTCGCATCGCCGACGTGGGCCTACCTGGTGCTGCTCGCCCTGCTGATCGCGGACGCCTTCGTCCCGGTGATCCCCACCCAGATCGTCATGATCACCAGCGGCGCCCTCACCGTCTACGGCGGGCTCAGCCTGCCCGTCACCATCGCCGTCGGCGCGCTCGGTGTGTTCGCCGGTGACCTGGCCTGTTACCTGCTCGGCCGGAGCGCACCGGACCGGCGGCCACCCCGGCACGCCGAGGTGAGCCGGGCCCGCCGGGTGGCCAGCCGCGTCACCCAGGGGCTCCGACAACCCGGGCCGATGGTCATCCTGCTCTGCCGGTTCGTGCCCGGCGGTCGGATGGCGGCGTGCTTCTCGGCCGGCCGCAGCCGCTACCCGTACCGGCTGTTCATGCTGTACGAGGCGGTCGCCGCGCTGGGCTGGGCCACCTACGGTGCGATGGTCGGGCATCTGGGCGGCACCGCGCTCACCGAGTCGGCCTGGCGGTTGGCCATCATCGCCACCGCCGCCGCAGCCGGGTTCGCCGCGGCCGGGTGGGCGATGACCCTGGTGGCGGGCCGCAACGCCCGCGCCGCCGCCGCAGCCGACGTCCCCATCGACTGAGTGTCGCCAGACCCGCACCGCGAGACTTGGCGTGGCCTCTAGGGGTGGTCCCGGGGGACGATTTCGGTGGCTGTCCCGGATTCGGCTGGGGTGACTGCGGCGACAGGCTGAGTCATGCCTGTTACCCGGAGTACTGGCCTGCTGGCCCTGGGCGGGATCGTCGTGGCGGCGCTGCTCACCGTGATCGGTCACCTCGAAGTCAACGACGACCTCAGCCCGTGGGCGCTGACCATCAGCGACTTCGCGGTCTCCGACCGCGGCGGTGTCATCGACGTCGCCATGGTGGTGCTCGCGCTCGCCACGGCGGTGCTGCTGCTCGGGCTGCGCCGCACCGCCCCACCCCGACCGCGCGCCGGGACGGCTGAGCTGCTGCTGGGCGCGTGGGTCGCCGGGCTGCTGCTCGCCGCGGTGGTGCCGACGAACGAGCCGGGCACCGCCATGACCACCGAGGCCTACCTGCACCGGTACGCCTCGGTGGTCGCCTTCCTGGCACTACCGGTCAGCGGTTGGCTGCTGGCCCGCCGGCCGGCCCTGGCCCCCGCCGCCCGGACGCTCCGAACGCTCGTCCTGCTCAGTCTCGCCCTGGCGGCGGCGATGATCTGGTCCGCCTACCCCGGCGACCGAATGCTCATCGGCCTGGCCGAACGCCTGTTGATCCTCACCGAGGTAGCCGTCCTGGCCACGGTAGCGGTGGTCCAGACCAAGCAGGCCCGGGTCGATCATGCAGTTGTGGTGCCTCACAAAAGGCGTCTGACGGCATGAACCGGCCATGATCGACCCGGGCTGGGGCGGGGCGGGTTACTCCAGTTCGTGGAGCATTAGCTGGCGTGCTGCTTCGGTGATCGAGCCGGAGAGGCTCGGGTAGATGGTGATGGTCTGGGCCAGCTCGTTGACCGTCAGGTTGTTCTCCACGGCCATGGTGATGGGCAGGATCAGCTCGCTGGCCTTCGGTGCGACCACCACACCGCCGATCACCTGACCGCTCGCCGGCCGGCAGAACAACTTCACGAAGCCGTCCGAGAGGTCGTCCATCTTCGCCCGGGCGTTGCCGGACAGCGGCAGCATCACCTGCCGGGCCGGCACCTTGCCCGCGTCCACCTCGTCCTGCGAGACGCCCACGGTCGCCAGCTCCGGGTCGGTGAAGACGTTCGCCGCGACGGTACGCAGCCGCAGCGGGCGAACCGCCTCACCGAGCGCGTGCCACATGGCGATCCGGCCCTGCATGGCGGCGACACTGGCCAGCAGCAGCACGCCGGTGCAGTCACCGGCGGCGTAGATGCCGGGCACGTTGGTCCGGGAGGCCCGGTCCACGGTCAGGTAGCCGCCCCGGCCCAGCTCCACCCCGTACTCGGTGAGACCCAGGTTGGCCGTGTTCGGGATCGAGCCGACCGTGATCAGCGCGTGCGAACCGGTGACCCTGCGGCCGTCGGAGAGCTCCACCTCGACACCGTCGGCGGTACGCCGGACCGCGTCGGCCCGGGAGTTGTTGAGGATCTCCATGCCCCGGTTGCGGAACACCCGCTCGATGGCGGACGCGGCGTCGGCGTCCTCGTGCGGCATCACCCGGTCGCGGCTGGAGACCAGGGTGACCTGGACCCCCATCGCCAGGTACGCGCTGGCGAACTCCGCGCCGGTCACACCGGAGCCGACCACGATCAGGTGCTCGGGCAGCTCCGGCAGGTCGTACACCTGGCGCCAGGTCAGGATGCGCTCACCGTCCGGTACGGCGGTGGGCAACTGGCGGGGTGTCGAGCCGGTGGCCACCAGCACCGTCGACGCGGCGATGGAGTATTCCTCGCCCCCATCGGCGGGGGTGACGACGACCCGGTGGGTGTGCCCGAGGGAATCCTCGCCGAGCCGGGCGGTGCCGGCCACGAAGGTGACCCCCGCCTTCAGCAGCTTGGCGTGGATGTCGGCGGACTGCGCCAACGCCAGACGCTTGACCCGCTCGTGCACCGCCCGGGCATCGACGGTGACCGCCTCCAGGCCGTCCGAGTGCACCCCGAACTCCTCGGTGTCGCGGTAACCCGTGACCACTCCGGAGCTGGCGATGAAGGTCTTCGACGGTACGCAGTCGGAGAGCACGCAGGCCCCACCGGCACCGTCGGCCTCCACCACGGTGACATCGGCGTCCAGCTGGGCGGCGACCAGGGCCGCCTCGTACCCGGCCGGCCCCCCACCGATGATCACGATCCGGCTCACAGCGTTCGCCCTTCGTCCATGCTCACAGTGACTTTCTTCTCCTGAGCGCATTCGACACGCACAGTCGTATTCTCCCCCACCCGTCCGCCGGGCTATCGTCATCGCCGTGCGTCATCACGCCGCCTACGGCTCAAATCTCGACCCCGCCCGGATGCGCGCCTACTGTCCGCATTCGCCGATGGTGGGCACCGGCTGGCTGGAAGGCTGGCGGCTGACCTTCGCCGGGGCGGACGTGATCGGCTGGGAGGGCGCGGTGAGCACCCTGGTCGAGTCCCCCGGTGACCGGGTCTTCGTGGCGCTCTACGACATCCACCCCTACGACGCGGGCCAGCTCGACGAGATCGAGGGGGTGACCGCCGGCACGTACCGCAAGCTGCACGTCCGCGTCTCCACCCTCGACGGGGACGTGACCGCGTGGATCTACGTCTTCAACGGGTACGAGGGCGGCCTGCCGACCTCGTGGTATCTGTCGGAGATCGCGAACGCCGCCGAGAAGGCGGGCGCCCCGGACGACTACGTCACCGAGCTGCGGTCCCGCCCCACCGGCACCGCGTCGGCGTAGCAGCGCGTATCGCACGCTCCCAGTCTGCTACCGCCGGCGACCGGATCGCCGGTCGGGCCCGACCGGGGTCGTCAATCACACACCGGCGGCCGGGACGGAAAGCTCGTACATGTCGGTCCACAGGGTTGCCCGCAGGCCCACCGACTCGTAGAGCGACAGCGGGGCGGTCGGGTTGGTGAGGTCCACGCCCAGGCCGACGGACTGCCGCCCCTTCTCGGCGTAGCGGGCGAAGGCGCGGCGCAGCAACGCCGCACCCACACCCCGGCGACGGTACGCGGACAGCACCGACAAACTCTTCACCCAGCCCTGCTGCTGGTCGAGCGCCTGGTCCGAGGACCGCAACGCGCCGACCGGCACCCCTTCCACCTCGGCGACGAACCACTCGTCCCAGGCGTTCAGGTCACCGATCCGGGCCCGCCACCGCTCGTAGGACAACGGCTCGTGATCGGCGGTGTCGGCGAAGGCGGTATCGGTGATCCGGTGGAACTCCCGCAGGTCGGCCTCGTCGTCGGGACGTACCGGCCGCACCGTCACGTCGGACGGCCCGGCGGGGTGTGCGGGCAGGTCCGTCAGCGGCCCGCTCATCCGGACGTACCTCTTGACCAGGGTGAACCCGACCTCGCGCAGGGTCCGTTCCCAGTCACGTTCCGGCGCGAAGACCGCGCATCGGACGGTGAGCGATGGCAGCCCTCGCTCGGCGGCGCGCTCGGCGACCCGGTCCAGTTGTCGGGTCAGCAGCGGCGCCCGGACGGTCGCGGCGCGTACCGGGTCGACGTAGATCTCCACGAACTCCCGGCCGACCCCGGTGGGGTTGTCCACCGTCGCCCAGCCGACCACGTCGCCCTCGGGGTCGACCGCCAGCCAGGAGTCCCGGGCCGGGTCGAAGTGGGGGGCGGTCAGTGACGCGGCCACGTCCTCGGCGTCGAAGTCGGGATGGCCGATGGTGAAGGTGTCGGCGGCGTGTACCACCGCCAGGATCGCGGGCACGTCGTCGAGGGTGGGCCTGCGCGTTGTCCAACCAGCGGGAAGAGTCACGGCAGAACATCCTGGCAGCCGACCTCGTCGGGCGCCGCCCATTTTTTCGACGGCGGGAGGCTCAGGCGAGGTGGGCCCGGGTGCGGTGCAGCAACTCGACCAGCTCGTTGCCGTCGGAGGGGCCGAGGGCCGTGAACGCCGGCGCGGCCAGTCTGTTGGTCACCGCCTCCGCCCAGAGTCGCCGACGCACCAGCGGCCCGATCGGTGGGTACGGCGGCGGCCAGCCGCAGGCCACCGCCCCGGCCTCCCCCTCCGGCCCGGACAGCACGGCCTCCAGCGGGGTCATCCCGGCGGCGCGCACCGCCAGCAGGTAGGCGCCGGTGAAGTGTTCGCGGAGCAGCCGCAGGCCGGCCGCGGTGCGGGCGCCCGGGGACAGGTCCGGCAGGGGCATGGCCCGCCAGGCGGCGAAGAGCGGCATCGCACTGGCGTCCGCGGCGACCACCGCCCGCTCCACGAGCGTCGCCAGGCGCTCGGTGCCGGGCAGGCCGCCGAGCTGCTGCGCTCCCCACCGACAGCACTCGGCGAGGCTGGCGGCGGCCACCTCGAACGGCGGCACGACCCGGCCGGCGGCGTCCCACCCGTCGGCGACCGCGTCCGGGGCGATGAAGCCGAGCGCGGCGGCGGCCGTCTCGGCCCGTACGTCGCCGAGGGCACCGGCCCGACCACCGATGTAGAAGGCCCAGCCGGAGATGCCGAGCAACCGCGCCCGGCGCAACGTGACCGGGTCTCGGCTGAACGCGTCGCCGAGGTCGAGCACGACGGGCTTGCTGGCCGCGGCGGCCTGCTCCGGTGTCATTCGCGCGCCACCGCCGACCAGCCCGACCCGTCGCCCGCGACGACTCCCCGACCCGGGGTCACCCGCCGTGGACGGCTCGCACACCCGTCGTCATCCATCGATGGTCAGTCTGCCGCGCCAGCACCCCCGGCCGCATCCCCCTCTTCGGCCGCCAACGCCTCGATTGCCGCCTCCACCTCGCCCGCGCGCCGCCGAGCCGCGCTGACCGCCCGCTCCGCGGCGCGCCGGGCGAGCTTGGCCCGGCTGAGATCCTGCTCGGCGACCGCCCGCCGCCGCTCCAGCTCGGCCAGCTCGGCCTCGATCCCGTCGAGTACGGCGGCGCCGTCCCGCTCCTGCCCGGTCGCCTCGGTCAGCTCGGCCTCGACGCGCTCCTGGTCGGCCTGGGCCAGGGCCAGCTCCCGGTCCAGGGCGCGGCGCTGCCGGACCCGCTCGGCACGGGCCGCCCGCTGCGCGGCACGCTCGGCCTGCTCGGCGCGCTCCGCCGCCCGGTCTGTGCGGGAGGTCGCCCGGTCCGGGCGGGAGGCTCCGCGGTCCGTGCGGGAGGCCGCCCGGTCCTTCCCGGTCGCCGGCTCGGGGCGCCCCCGCTGGGCACCGGGTCGGCGGGCCGGGCGCTCCTCCTCCGGCTCCTCGTCGTCGCCGGTGACCAGCCGCAGTTGTGGGCGGGGCACCTCGCCGAAACCGGCGTAGCTGGCCGCCCGGAGCAGACGACCGGCCCGGACCTGCTCGGCGACCTCGGCGTCGGAGAACGCCGCGTTGAGGGTCGCCTCCACCTCGGCCAGTGGCAGCCTACCCCCCGGTGGCGCGTCCGGCTCCGCCGCCGCGAGCTTGCGGACCTCGGCGACCAGGGCACCGACCACCGCCCGGCGTTGCGCGGACAGCTCCCGCAGTCGGGGGCCGCGCAGCTCCCGCTGGGCGGTGCGCAGCTCGTCGGCGAGCTCGACGAGGTCGGCGACCAGCTCGGGGCGTCTGATGGCGAGCAGGTTCACCAGCCAGGCGGCCACCGTCGGGCGGCGGAGCCGGGCCAACTGCCGCGCGGTGGTCGGGTCACCGGCACGGCGGGCGTCGGCCACGGCGGCGTCCCGGGCGGCCACGAACCGGTCCGGTGGGGTGCGGTAGAGCTGCTGCACCAGCTCCGTCGAGGGGCCGGGCATCGGGTCAGACGTCCACCCGGCTGCCGGGCTCCAGTCGCTGGTACTCGGTGCCGGACATCGCCGTGTACTGCCGGTTGAGCACACCCAGCCCGTTGTCGTTGAGCAGGCCGTCGTGCAGGGCGTACGCGCGCCGCGGCGCGACGGCCCGGATGAAGTCGAGCACCTCGGAGAACTTCGACCAGGGGGCGTGGATCGGCGCGAAGAGCGTGTCGACGGGTGTCTCGTCGGGCACCACCAGCGAGTCACCCGGGTGGTAGACCACGTCGTTGATCAGGTAACCGAGGTTGTCCACCACCGGGATGTCCGGGTGGATCACCGCGTGCCGCCCTCCGTACGCGCGGACGGCGACCCCGGCGGCGGTGAACGACTGACCGGGGGTGACCGGGTGGAGGGTCTCGGCCGCGTCGCCCAGGGCCCCGGCGAGCGAGGCGGGGCCGTGGATCGGGAACGGCTGCCGGTCGAGTTGCAGGCGCACCGCCGCCAGGTCGAGGTGGTCGGGGTGCTCGTGGGTGATCAGCACCGCGTCCGCACCGTCCAGGGCCACCGCTGGATCGCTGAACATGCCGGGGTCGACGACCAGCACTCCCCCGTCGTGCTCCACACGGAGGCAGGAGTGGGCGTACTTGGTGAGCCGCATCGTGACTCCTCGATTATCGAATCGTGACGTCCTCAGCGCAGTCTGCCGGAACCAGCCGACGCGTGCGCAGCGTCCGAGCTATCGCCACACCGGATGACGACGATGGGAGCGGGGATGGACGGACAGGTGGTACGACGCCACGGCACACTGCTGGCGGTGACGGCACTGGCGGCGACGCTGGTGCTGACGGGATGCGGCGCCGGCGACGACAGCGGGTCGAAGGACGCCGCGGGCTCGGCGGCCGAGGCGCCGGCGAAGGCCGGCGTGGCGGGCGAGGCGGGCGAGGCGAACAGGGACACCGCCGCGGACGCGGCGGGGGCGGCCGGGGCCGGCGCACCGGACCTGCGGGTCGACCAACGGGCGATCATCTACACCGGAACGATGCGCGTGCAGGTGGACGATGTGGACGCGGCGGCCCGCGAGACCACCGCCGTGGCCACCCGGGCCGGTGGCTTCATCGGGGGCGACCAGCGGCGCAGTGCCGGCGTCGACGCGGTGGCGGAGTTGCAGCTGCGGGTGCCGGCACCGAAGTTCGCCGGCGTGGTGGAGGAGATCGCGAAGCTCGGGCGGCAGCAGAGCCGGGAGATCGACACACAGGACGTCACCGAGGAGACCGTCGACCTGGACGCCCGGATCACCAGTCAGCGGGCCCGGGTGGACAGCGCCCGCCGGTTGCTGGGCCGCGCCACCTCGATCACCGACCTGGTGTCGTTGGAGAACGAGCTGGGTCGCCGGGAGGCCGACCTGGCGTCGCTGGAGGCCAAGAAGCGACGGCTGGCCGACCTGACCGCCCTGTCCACGATCACCGTGTCGCTGGCGGGCCCGGCGGCCAAGGCCGCCGAGGAGAAGGCCGAGACCGGCTTCCTGGTCGGGCTCAGGGGCGGCTGGAAGGCGTTCGTCGCCTCGTTGACCGTCCTGCTCACCGTGCTGGGCGCGCTGCTGCCGTGGCTGGTGGCGCTCGGCGTACCCCTGGCGGTGCTGCTGGTGGTGCTGCGCCGACGCCGGAAGGTCCCGGCTCTGGTCGGTCCGGTCAGCGCACCGCCGCCAGTGCCCGCAGCGCGGTCTGCACCATGACCCGTACGCCCGCCGGGATGGCCCGCTCGTCCACGTCGAAGCTTGCGCGGTGCAGGTCGACGTTGGGACCGGAACGGCCCACGCCGAGCCGGGCGAGGGCGCCGGGGACGTACTCCAGATACCAGGAGAAGTCCTCGCCACCCATGCTCTGCGGCGTCTCGGCGATCCCCTCCGGGCCGAGCGCGGCGGCGGTGGCGGCGGTCAGCACCTGGATCGCCCGGGCGTCGTTGCACACCGGCGGCCGGCCGCGCAGATATTCCAGGTCGACCGTGGCGCCGGTCGGGGCGATCACGTCCCGGACCACCTGAGCGACGATCTTGGGAGCCTGCTCCCACGTGTCGCGGTCCATCACCCGCAGGGTGCCGGAGGCACTCGCCTCGGAGGGGATGACGTTGTAACGGGTGCCGGCCGAGGCGTGGCCGAAGACCAGCAGCAGGCCACTGTTGGCCGGCACCCGGCGGCTGACCAGGGCGGGCACTTCGGTGATCAGCCGGCCGAGCGCATCGACCAGGTCGACGGTCAGGTGCGGCCGGGCGGTGTGACCACCCGGGCCGGAGAGCCGGACGGTGACGTTGTCGGCGGCCGCAGTGATCGGGCCGACCCGCAGGCCGACCTGGCCCACCGGCAGGTTCGGGTCGCAGTGCAGCGCGAAGATCTGCACGACGTCGTCCAGGCCACCGGCCTCGATGACCTCCAGCGAGCCGCAGGGCAGGATCTCCTCGGCCGGCTGGAAGATGAGTCGGACCCGCCCGTCCAGCTCACCGAGGTCGGCGAGCTGGGCCAGCAGCATACCGACGCCGAGCAGGACGGTCGTGTGCACGTCGTGCCCGCAGGCGTGGCAGACGCCCTCCACGGTCGACCGGTAGGGCACGTCCTTGGTGTCGTCGAGCGGCAGGGCGTCGATGTCGGCGCGCAGCGCGACGACCGGGCCGTCCGGCCGGCCGTTGACGTCGCAGATCACGCCGTTGCCCTTGGGCAGCAGACGCGGGTGCAGCCCGGCCAGCGACAGCTCCCGGGCGATCAGGGCGGCCGTCTCGAACTCGTTGCCGGACAGCTCAGGGTGCGAGTGGATGTGACGGCGCGTAGCGATCAGCCCCGGTACCCGCAGGGCGAGGAGGTGGTCCAGGTCGCGGGGCAGCGGCTGGGAGCCGGGGGGCGTCTCCAGCCAGGACGACGCCAGCTGGCCATCTGTGGGCAGCGTCAACGCACTCGTCACGTCGAATTCTCGATCACTAGAAGTGGATGGATCATCGGGGACAGCAGACAGCCTAGACCTCCGGCGGTGACGCTGCGCAACCTCGTTCCGGTAATGATCAGACCGCGTAGCGTCACGAATGCCCTGCTGAGGGCGCTCGGAGATGTGCGGGACAGCAGGTAGATCGTGCTCGAATGCCGTCATCCGCCCCTCACCTCCTACAACGCGTAACCAATCGTGGCGGTCGCGAATCCGGGGTGCCACCAGGGGACCCCTGTTGCAAATTGTCGCATTAGTCGGGGTGGTGAACTGACACTCCGACAATTAGCCGACCACACTCCGCGACGACCGGATAAGGACGCTCACACGCACGCGTCGACCACGGGCGCACACGGTGTGCGTCCGTGGTCGAAGGGGTACCCGCTGAACCGGACGCAAACACCGCCGTCGCGGCCAGTGCCGGTCAGAAACGATCGGTGGGCCGGTACAACCCCCACACCTCGCGCAACGTCCCGCACACCTCGCCCACTGTCGCCCGGGCCCGCAGCGCCGCCTTCATCGGGTAGAGCACGTTGTCCGTTCCCTCGGCCGCGGCCCGCAGATCCGCGAGAGCCCGCGTCACCGCGTCGGCGTCCCGCTCGGAGCGCAGCCGCGCCAGCCGGTCGGCCTGGGCCGCCTCGATCGTCGGGTCGACCCGCAGCGGCTCGTACGGCTCCTCCTCGTCAACGGTGAACCGGTTGAGCCCGACCACCACCCGCTCACCCGAGTCGATCTCCTGGGCGATCCGGTACGCGGACTGCTCGATCTCCCGCTTCTGGAACCCGGCCTCGATCGCGTCCACCGCCGAGCCGTGGTCGGCCACCCGCTCCATCAACTCGACGGCGGCGGCCTCGATCTCGGCGGTCATCGCCTCCACCACGTACGAGCCGGCGAACGGGTCGACGGTGGCGGTCAGGTCCGTCTCGTACGCCAGCACCTGCTGGGTCCGCAGCGCGAGCCGGGCCGCCTTCTCGGTGGGCAGCGCGATCGCCTCGTCGAAGCTGTTGGTGTGCAGCGACTGGGTGCCGCCGAGCACCGCGCCCAACCCCTGCACCGCCACCCGGACCAGGTTCACCTCCGGCTGCTGCGCGGTGAGCTGCACACCGGCGGTCTGGGTGTGGAAGCGCAGCATCATCGACTTCGGGTCCTTGGCGCCGAAGTCGTCCCGCATCAGACGGGCCCAGATCTTGCGGGCGGCACGGAACTTCGCCACCTCTTCCAGCAGGGTCGTGCGGGCCACGAAGAAGAACGACAGCCGGGGCGCGAAGTCGTCCACGGCGAGCCCGGCGGCCAGCGCCGCCCGCACGTACTCCACGCCGTTGGCCAGGGTGAACGCGATCTCCTGCGCGGGCGTCGCGCCGGCCTCGGCCATGTGGTAGCCGGAGATGGAGATGGTGTTCCACTTCGGCACCTCCTTGCGGCAGTACGCGAACGTGTCGGCCACCAGGCGCAGCGACGGCTTCGGCGGGAAGATGTACGTCCCCCGGGCGATGTACTCCTTGAGGATGTCGTTCTGGATCGTGCCGTTGAGCGCCGAGCCGGGCACCCCGTTCTCCTCGGCGACGAGCTGGTAGAGCAGCAGCAGCACCGAGCCGGGCGCGTTGATGGTCATCGAGGTGGAGACCTTGTCCAGCGGAATGTCGGCGAAGAGCAGCCGCATGTCCTCGATGGAGTCGATGGCGACGCCCACCTTGCCGACCTCGCCGTGCGCGATCGGCTCGTCGGAGTCGTAGCCCATCTGCGTCGGCAGGTCGAAGGCGACCGAGAGGCCCATCGTGCCGGCCCGCAACAGCTGGTGGTACCGCGCGTTGGACTCGGTGGCGGTGCCGAAGCCGGCATACTGGCGCATGGTCCACGGACGGGAGGTGTACATCGTGGGGTAGACCCCCCGGGTGTACGGGAACTCGCCGGGGCTGCCCAGCCGGGAGTCCAGGTCCTCCGGAAGGTCGGCCTCCGTGTAGACGCCGTTGATCGGGAAACCGGACTCGCTTGACCGCCGTTCACTCATCCCCGGATGGTAGGACGCCTGGCCACGCCCTCGCGTGAGGGATACCGCACAGTGCGTCCCGACCGGTCGACACCAGGTGAACGACACGGCACGTTCTGTCAGCTTCGATAAACGTCCGTCGCGTCGGCTTTCGCATCGGGCGTCGGAACCAGCAAGATAGGGGGGTTGTGTCCCAGCCCCCCTCGATTTCCCCCGGTGGCTTTTCTGTGACTCAGATCCCGACGTGGAGCGGCGGACCAGTTAGTCCCGCCAACGGCCGAGCGGCGCCCGGCACCACCATTGGTGGCCGGTACTCGCTGCGGTCCTCGGTGGGCAACGGCGGCATGGGCACGGTGTGGCGCGCCACAGACACCCTGCTGCGCCGTGACGTGGCGGTGAAGGAGGTCGTCCTTCCTCCGGGTCTGGCCCCCAGCGACCGTGACGCCATGTACGAACGCACCCTGCGCGAGGCCCGCGCCGCCGCCGCCATCCAGCACCCCGCCGTCGTGCAGGTGTACGACGTGGTCACCGAGGCCGGCCGGCCGTGGATCGTGATGGAGCTGCTGGACGCCCGCAGCCTCGCCGACATGGTCATCGAGGACGGGCCGGTGGCGCCCCGGGCCGTTGCCAAGATCGGCATCGCGCTGCTCGGCGCGTTGGAGGTCGCGCACGCCATCGGTGTCCTGCACCGGGACGTGAAACCCGCCAACGTGCTGATCTGCGCCGACGGGCGCTGCGTGCTGACCGACTTCGGGGTAGCCCGGATGCCCACCGACGTCCAGCTCACCACCCCCGGCATGGTGCTCGGCTCCCCGCACTTCATCTCGCCCGAGCGCGCCATGGGCCAGGAGTTCGGGCCGCCGAGCGATCTCTTCTCACTGGGTGTGACGCTCTACACAGCGGTCGAGGGGCGACCCCCGTTCGACAAGGGCGACCCGATCGAGACCATGCACGCCGTGGTCGAGGACCCGCCCGCCCCGCCGCAGCGCAGCGGCCCGCTGACCCGCGTGCTGATGGGTCTGTTGGAGAAGGACCCGGCGCGCCGGTTGGACGTGCACACCTCGCGGGCCATGCTGCGCGAGCTGCTCGCCGGCGCACTGGGCAGCACCGCGACCGCCGTGCACTCGGTCACCGACCCGTACGCCGTGGTGCCGGTGCAGCAGCGCCCGGTGCCCGTCCTGCCGCCGCCCCAGCCGGAGCCGAAGCCGGACAGCCAGATCGGTGGGCCCGCCATGCTGGCCCCGGGTGAGTCGCTCACCGACCGGCTGGCGGCGCTGAGCCGGGGCGAACGCCCACAGCCCACCGGCACGACCGGTGCCACCGGGCTCGACGAGACCAGCGCCGACGCGTTGGCCGGCCCGCTGCACACCCCCACCGGCGCGATGCCCGCACCCGGCCGACAGTCCGCCGGGCGTGCCTACGGCGGCAACGCGGACGCCACCCAGCGGGTGGACGCCGGGGCGCACCCGGACGCCACCCAGCGGGTCACCTACGGCACTCCGGCCGGCGCCACCCAGCAGGTCGGCTACGGCGGCGCACCGGAGGCCACCCAACGCATCGGCGGCACCTACGGCGGCGGCAACCAGTGGTCGGTGCCGGGCACCGGCCAACCCTGGGCCACGCCGCCGGCCGCGTCCGGCGGCGGTGGCGCGCTGGGCAAGGTCCGCGCCACCGGTGGTCAGCTCGTCGGCACGGTCAAGGGCTGGCCGCGCAAGGTGCAGCTCGCCGCGGCCGGCGGGTTGGCCGTTGTGCTGCTGCTCACCGTGGTGGCGCTCTCCGGCGGTGACGACGCGCCGCCGAGCACTCCGCAGGCGCAGCCCACCCCGTCCACCGCGACCGCGCCGACCGTCGAGATGCAGGAACACGCCGCCCGCGGCATCCAGCTCATGGTGCCGAAGGGTTGGAAGAAGGCCACCGGCGGTTCCTACACCGACTACATCGACCCGGAGGACAGCGGCCGCAAGGTGCGCATCATCACCGAGAAGTGGTCCAGCGACTCCAACCGTTGGGCGGAGACGGCGGAGAACGGTCTCAAGACCAGGAGCACCTCCTGCGTCAAGCCGTACCAGCAGATCAGTGCCACCGAGACCGAGCTGGCCAGCAAGCCCGCCGCCGAGTTCGAATACACCTGCGGCGAGGGCGACGCCATGCGGCACGGCGTCTGGCGTGGTGTGGCCGAGGGCGGCAAGGCGTACTCGTTCTACCTGACCTCGACGGACACCAAGTTCGCGGAGAGCAAGCCGATCTTCGACGAGATGGTGCGGACGTTCCAGCTCACCGGAGACGGCTGAGCCGGAGGGAACCGACAGCGGTGATCCGCCGCCGTGCTATCAAGAGGCATGGCGGCGGACACCACTGACATCGACGACATTCGCGAGCAAGCCCGGCGCTGGCTGGCCGACGACCCCGACCCGGCCAGCCGGGACGAGCTGACGGCGGTGCTCGACCGGCTGCCGGCGAGCGCGCCGGAGCTGGCCGACCGGTTCGCCGGCCCACTGACCTTCGGCACCGCGGGCCTGCGCGGCCCACTGCGGGCCGGCCCGAACGGAATGAACCTCGCCGTGGTCACCCAGGCCGCTGCCGGCCTGGTCGGCTGGCTCGCGGCCCAGGGCGGCACCGGCCCCCTGGTGATCGGTTACGACGCTCGGCACGGCTCCCGGGAGTTCGCCGAGCGCACCGCCCAGGTGGCCACCGGGGCGGGTCGACCGGCGCTGCTGCTGCCCCGCCCGCTGCCCACCCCGGTGCTGGCGTACGCGGTGCGCCACCTCGGCGGAGTCGCCGGTGTGATGGTCACGGCCAGCCACAACCCACCTCAGGACAACGGCTACAAGGTCTACCTCGGTGCGGAGCTGGGCGGTGAGCTGGGCGCGGGTGCCCAGATCGTGCCGCCCGCCGACGCCGGCATCGAGGCGGCCATCCGATCGGTCGGCCCGCTGACCCAGGTGCCGCTCGGCCCACCCGGGCAGGTGCTCGGCGACGACCTGGCCGCCTCGTACGTCGAACAGGCCACCGCCGTGATCGACCCGGACGGGCCACGGGACCTGATGGTGGCGTACACCCCTCTGCACGGGGTGGGCGCGGCGGTGCTCACCGCCGCCTTCGCCCGCGCCGGTTTCCCGGTGCCCGGCGTGGTCCCCGACCAGGCCGAGCCGGACCCGGCGTTTCCCACCGTGTCGTTCCCCAACCCGGAGGAGCCGGGGGCGGTGGACCGGCTGATCGCCCTGGCCGACTCGACCGGCGCGGATCTCGCCATCGCGAACGACCCGGACGCCGACCGTTGCGCGGTGGTCGTCCGCGACGGGCGCGACGGCTGGCGGATGCTGCGCGGCGACGAGGTGGGCGTGCTGCTGGCCGATCACCTGATGCGGCGCGGGGTGACCGGGCTGTACGCGACCACGATCGTGTCCTCGTCACTGCTGCGCGCGATGTGCGCAGCGCGCGGCCTGGCCTACGACGAGACGCTGACCGGGTTCAAGTGGATCGTGCGGGCTGGCGGCGGGAGCACGCCTCTGGTCTTCGGCTACGAGGAGGCGCTCGGCTACTGCGTCGCACCGGAGCACGTCCGGGACAAGGACGGCATCACGGCGGCGCTGACCGTGGCCGAGTTGGCCGCCGGTCTGAAGACCCAGGGTCGGACGCTGACCGACCGGCTCGACGAGTTGGCCGCCGAGTTCGGCGTGCACCACACCGACCAGCTCTCCGCCCGGGTGGACGACCTGCGGGTGATCAGCGACGCGATGGCCAGGATCCGGGCGGACACCCCGACGACCCTGCTCGGGCAGCCGGTGGACAGCGTCCGGGACCTGCTGCCCGAGTCGGACGTGGTGATCCTGCGCACCGCGGCGGCCCGGGTGGTGATCCGGCCCTCCGGGACCGAGCCGAAGCTCAAGGCGTACCTCGAGGTGGTGGAACCGGTCGTGGACGGTGACGTCCGGACGGCCCGCGGCAGGGCGGCGTCGGCCGTCGCCGCGCTTCGCGCCGAGGTCAGCGCCGCCCTCGGCATCTGAACCACCCGTCCTTTGCTCTGCACCCGCGGAAGCGCCACTGGCTGAGCTGTCGGCCGGTGGCGCCTGGGCGGGTGCAGAGCAAAGGGAACACCGAGCGGGGTCGGCCCCCGACGGTCAGCGGCGCGGGCCGGCACGTGGTGCCTGGGCGGGTGCAGAGCAGAGGGAACGCCGAGCGGGGTCGACCCGGCGTCAGCGGCGCGGGCCGAGGGCCTGGTCGACGGCGCGGCCCAGGGCCGCGACGACCAGGCCGACCGACGGGCGGACCACCGAGTCGTCGGTGCTCACCTCGCCGGAGAAGCCGGCGCCGGTGGCGATCTCCTCCAGCCTGCGGCGCGCGTCGGCGGCGGTCTCACCGTCCACCCCGAGCGACGACTCCATCCGCAGCACCACGACCAGGGTGGCCAACGCCGCGGTCCGCTCGTCCGGGGCCGCCGCGCCGGTCAGGGCCTCGGCCAGCCGCTGGCGGGTCTCCGCCTCGACGGAGGCGTCCACCACCGGGTAACGGTGCACGTGGATGAAACCCAGCTCGGTCTCGTCGACGTCGCGGACCACACCCTGGCTGCACAGGTCACCGAGGATCCGGTCGCGCAGGCCGTGCCGCAGACGCTGCACCCAGGAGGCCGGGGTGTGCGGGGTGTCGACCGCGATCCGGCTCAACACCTCGTCGGCGACCGGCTCGCCGGTCGGCGTCGGGTCGACCACGGTCAACGACCCTTCGGCGTACGCGATCCGGCCGGCGATGGCCAACTCGACCAGCACCGCGGCGGCCATGCCGAGGTCCAGGCTGATCCGAGGCATGGTCGCCTTGCCGGTCGTGTCGTCGTAGGCGAGGAGCAGCAACTCCTCGGCGAGCGCAACACCAGTCATGGCCCGAGACGGTAGCGGGTCCGCGCACCACCGCGCACGGACCCGCCACACCCGGCACCGACCGGGTGTCGCGCTCAGAACCGGGGCATGCCGCCGAACTGGCGGTCGCCGGCGTCCCCGAGCCCGGGGACGATGAACATGCTGTCGTTGAGCCCCTGGTCGATCGAGGCCGTGACCAGCCGCAACGGCAGGCCGGAGCGTTCCAGCCGCTCGATGCCCACCGGGGCGGCGAGCACGCAGAGCACGGTGATGTCGGTGCAGCCACGGTCGGCCAGCAACCGGCAGGAATGCTCCAGCGAGCCACCGGTCGCCAGCATCGGGTCGAGCACCAGCACCGGCAGCCCGGTCAGATCGCGGGGCAGCGACTCCATGTACGCGCGCGGCTCGTAGGTCTCCTCGTCACGGGCCAGGCCGACGAAGCCCATCGAGGACTCCGGCAGCAGGCCGAGTGCGGCGTCCGCCATGCCGAGGCCGGCCCGCAGCACCGGCACCAGCAGCGGCGGGTTGGCCAGCCGGGTGCCCTCGGCGCCGGTGACCGGCGTCTGCACCTGGTACCGCTCGACGGGGAAGGAACGCGCCGCCTCGTACACCAGCATGGTGGTCAGTTCGTGCAGCGCCGCCCGGAACGTCGAGGAATCGGTGCGCGCGTCCCGCATGGCGGTCAGCCGAGACTGGGCCAGCGGGTGGTCAATGACGTGTACGTCCACGATCGCTCAACCTACCGGTCCGTTCGGCGCGGTGGTGCGGGTGCGGTCGGACCAGCGACGCCGCTCACGCCGGGCCCGCCGTGACCAAGATCACTCAGCCGTCCGGTGCGTAGACTTCTCGGCATGACGGCGACAACGACGTCGGCCCGGTCGGAGCTCTCCGAGCTGGGACGATCCGAGACCGCTCTGCGGACCTTCCTGCACGGGCTTCCCGGTGTGGACCAGGTCGGCGCGGAGCAGCGGGCGGCACAGCTCGGCACCCGATCCATCAAGACCACCGCCAAGGCCCAGGCGATCGACCTGGCGATCCGGATGGTCGACCTGACCACCCTGGAGGGGGCGGACACCCCGGGCAAGGTGCGCGCGCTCGCCGCGAAGGCGCTGCGCCCGGACCCGGCCGACCCGTCCTGCCCACACGTCGGCGCGGTCTGCGTCTACCCGGCGATGGTCCCGTACGTGGCCGAGGTGCTGCGCGGATCCGCCGTGCACCTGGCCAGCGTGGCGACCGCGTTCCCGTCGGGTCAGGCCCCCTTGGAGATCAAGCTCGCCGACACCCGGGCCGCCGTCGCGGCCGGCGCCGACGAGATCGACATGGTGATCAACCGGGGTGCGTTCCTGGCCGGGCGCTACAAGGAGGTCTACGACGAGATCGTGGCCACCAAGGAGGCCTCCGGCGACGCCCACCTCAAGGTGATCCTGGAGACCGGCGAGCTGGCCACCTACGACAACGTGCGGCGGGCCTCCTGGCTGGCCATGCTGGCCGGCGGCGACTTCATCAAGACCTCCACCGGCAAGGTCCCGGTCGCGGCGACCCTGCCGGTGACCCTGGTGATGCTGGAAGCGGTCCGTGACTTCCGGGCGGCGACCGGGCGGCAGGTGGGCGTGAAGCCCGCCGGTGGCATCAAGACCACCAAGGACGCGATCAAGTACCTGGTGATGGTCAACGAGACCGTCGGCCCGGACTGGCTCGACCCGGACTGGTTCCGCTTCGGCGCGTCCAGCCTGCTCAACGACCTGCTGATGCAGCGCACCAAGCTGACGACCGGCACCTACTCCGGTCCCGACTACTTCACCCTGGACTGATAGCCGATGTTCGAATACGCCCCCGCCCCCGAGTCCCGCTCGGTGGTGGACCTCAAACCCTCGTACGGGCTGTTCATCGACGGCACGTTCGTCGACCCCACCGACGGTGGCAGCTTCAAGTCGATCAACCCCGCCTCCGAGGAGGTGCTGGCCGAGATCGCAGAGGCCGGCGCCCAGGACGTGGAGCGCGCCGTGCGTGCCGCCCGCAAGGCGTACGACAAGGTCTGGGGTCCGATGTCGGGCCGGGACCGGGCGAAGTACCTGTACCGGATCGCCCGGCTCATCCAGGAGCGCTCCCGCGAGCTGGCCGTCCTGGAATCCCTGGACAACGGCAAGCCCATCCGGGAGTCCCGGGACGTCGACCTGCCGCTGGTCGCCGCGCACTTCTTCTACTACGCCGGTTGGGCCGACAAGCTGAGCCACGCAGGCTTCGGCCCGAACCCCCGGCCGATCGGCGTGGCCGCGCAGGTCATCCCGTGGAACTTCCCGCTGCTCATGCTGGCCTGGAAGATCGCCCCGGCGCTCGCCGCGGGCAACACGGTGGTGCTGAAGCCCGCCGAGACCACCCCGCTCACCGCGCTGCTCTTCGCCGAGATCTGCCAGCAGGCCGACCTGCCGGCCGGTGTCGTCAACATCGTCACCGGCGCCGGCGACACCGGCCGGGCACTGGTCGAGCACACCGGCGTCGACAAGGTCGCCTTCACCGGCTCCACCGAGGTCGGCCGGGCCATCGCCCGGTCCGTCGCCGGCACCAGCAAGAAGCTCACCCTGGAACTGGGCGGCAAGGCCGCCAACATCGTCTTCGACGACGCGCCCATCGACCAGGCCGTCGAGGGCATCGTCAACGGCATCTTCTTCAACCAGGGGCACGTCTGCTGCGCCGGCTCCCGCCTGCTGGTCCAGGAGAACGTGGCCGACCGCGTACTGGAGTCGCTGAAGCGGCGGATGGCCCAGCTCCGGGTCGGCGACCCACTGGACAAGAACACCGACGTCGGCGCGATCAACTCCGCCGCCCAGCTGGAGCGGATCCGCGAGCTGTCCGACGCCGGCTCCGCCGAGGGCGCCGAGCGCTGGTCACCGCCGTGCGAGCTGCCCGAGCGCGGCTTCTGGTTCGCGCCCACCATCTTCACCGGGGTCACCCAGGCCCACCGGATCGCCCGCGAGGAGATCTTCGGCCCGGTGCTGTCGGTGCTCACCTTCCGCACCCCGGCCGAGGCCGTCGAGAAGGCCAACAACACGCCGTACGGGCTGTCGGCCGGCATCTGGACCGACAAGGGTTCGCGGATCCTGTGGATGGCCGACCGGCTGCGCGCCGGCGTGGTCTGGGCCAACACGTTCAACAAGTTCGACCCCACCTCGCCGTTCGGTGGCTACAAGGAGTCGGGTTACGGTCGCGAGGGCGGCCGGCACGGGCTGGAGGGCTACCTCAATGTCTGAGCGCGTCGCGGTACGCAAGACGTACAAGCTCTTCATCGGCGGGAAGTTCCCGCGCAGCGAGTCGGGACGGTCGTATCTCGTGCAGTCCTCGAATGTGTCACTGGCCTCCCGCAAGGACGCCCGGGACGCGGTGGTCGCCGCCCGCGCCGCCGTGAAGGGCTGGGCCGGCGCGACCGCGTACAACCGGGGTCAGATCCTCTACCGCGCCGCCGAGATGCTGGAGGGCCGCCGCGAGCAGTTCGTCGCCCTGGGCGTGCCCGGCGACGAG
Source organism: Micromonospora cabrerizensis (assembly GCF_022230955.1). Classification (GTDB taxonomy): domain Bacteria; phylum Actinomycetota; class Actinomycetes; order Mycobacteriales; family Micromonosporaceae; genus Micromonospora; species Micromonospora cabrerizensis. The sequence continues at coordinate 4,172 of NZ_JAKKFI010000090.1, read as the reverse complement.
GTGGACGCCGCGGTGGACCGCTGGGTCTGGTACGCCGGCTGGGCCGACAAGCTCGCCCAGGTGTACGGCGGCGCCAACCCGGTCGCCGGCCCGTACTTCAACATCTCGGCGCCCGAGCCGACCGGCGTGGTCGCGGTGGTCGCCCCCGAGCGCCCGGCGCTGCTCGGCCTGGTCAGCGTGATCGCCCCGGCGATCGTCAGCGGCAACACGGTGGTCGTGGCGGCCTCGCCCTCCGAGCCACTGGCTGCGGTGACGCTGGCCGAGGTGCTGGCCACCTCCGACCTGCCCGGTGGGGTGGTCAACATTCTCACCGGCGCGATCACCGAGACCGCGCCGGCGCTGGCTGCGCACATGGACGTCAACGCGATCGACCTGAGCGGGGTGACCGACACCTCGCTCGCCACCGACCTGGAGGTCAGGGCGGCGGAGAACCTCAAGCGGGTGCTCCGGCCTGCCCCGGCCGACCACGACTGGTCCGTCGACCCGGGTCTGGCTCGGATGACGGCGCTGCTGGAGACCAAGACCGTGTGGCATCCCAAGGGGGTGTGATTCGTTCCCGGCCTTTGGGTTTTCCGGGGGAGCCCCACCCGCTCCGGGCGGTCAGGCTTGATCCCTGCGCGGGTGGGGCTCCCCCGGAAAACCTGACGTGGGCCGGGTTCGCCGGGGTGGGTCAGCTCACGGGTTCTGCCTCGGGTCGGGTTGCCGGTCGGGGGCAGGTAGGTGCGGTGAGGCACTGTCTGTGCCGGGCGCTCTCCCGCCGCCGGCCCGTTCCTCGCCGCCGGGCCGCCCTCGCCGGGCCGCTCCTCGCCGCCGGTGCGCGCTTCGCCCGCCCTCGCCGGGGCGGTCAAGATCTGCGCAACTTCCGGGATGTTGCTGCCTGCGGAGCGCCTGAGGCAGCAACATCCCTGAACTTGTGCGGATCTTGCGCCGGTCCGCCGATCCTGGTTGGTGATCATGGGGTTGGCGGGGTTTTTGATCTCGCTTGGCCCGGTCAACCCCATGATCACGGCTGAGAAGGAGGGCCGGTGGGGTGGGCGTGGGGGCCAGGGCTCTACTACCGGGGGTAGGATTGGTGCGTGACTCGGTTGGGCGATCTTGAGCGTGCGGTGATGGACGTGTTGTGGGACGTGGTCCCCGGCACGTCGGACGGTGTGACCGTGCGCGAGGTGGCCGACGCGCTCGACGGCCGCGAGTTGGCGTACACCACGGTGATGACCGTGCTGGACCGGCTCGCCGGCAAGGGCATGGTGCAGCGGGAGCGCGAGGGCCGGGCCTGGCGCTACCGGCCGGCGGCCAGCCGTGAGGCGCACATCGCCCAGCTCATGCTCGACGCCCTCGATCTCGGCGGCAGCCGGGACGCCGCGCTGGTGCGGTTCGCCCGCTCGGTGACCGGCACCGAGGCCGAGGTGCTGCGGGCGGCCCTGGGCAGCGAGGCGGGCCTGACCGGTCCAGGTTCCACCGGCGGCGACCCAGCCGACACCGAGCTGACCGACCGCCTGGACGCACCGACGGGCCGGCGAACCGCCGGCGAGGCAGCGGAGCGGTAGGACGCGCGCCATGGCGTACGCCGTGCACTTCGCCGCCACCATGTTGGCCTGCTACCTGACGGCCCAGGTGCTGGCCCGCTCCACCTGGACGTGGCGCAGCCCCCGGGTGGCGATCATCTGCTGGCAGGCCGTCGGGTTGGCGCTGGGCCTCTCCGCGATGGGCCTGCCCATGGCGCTCGGGTTGAGCGCGTACGACCGGCCGACCGGCAGCGCGCTGCTCGCCCTGGCCGACGACCTCGCCCACGGCACGCTGCCGATCGGGGTGAACGCCTTCCACCTCGCCGGCGTCGGCGTGGGCTTCGGCATCGGCGCGGTGCTGGTGACCACGACCGTCCGCAGCATCCACGGCACCGTACGCGCCCAGCGCCGGCACCGGGACCTGCTCTCCCTGGTCGCCCGGGATGATCCGGCCGCACCCGGTGCGCTGGTGCTGGATCATCCGAGCGCCGCCGCGTACTGCCTGCCCGGGGTGAAGCCGCAGGTGGTGGTCAGCGCCGGCACACTGAGCCTGCTGGACCGCGCCGAGCTGGCCGCGGTGCTCAGCCACGAGCGCGCGCATGCCCACGAGCGGCACGATCTGGTGCTGCTGCCGTTCACCGCGCTGTGCCGGGCGTTGCCGTGGTTCGGCTGGGTCCGCGACGCCCACGAGCGGGTCGCCCTGCTGGTCGAGATGCGTGCCGACGACAAGGCGTGTGAGCTGCACGCCGAAGCGCCGCTCGCCGGAGCACTACGCCGCTTCGCCGCCGCCGGTCACCGCATCACGCCGGCCGGCGCGCTGGGCATGGGCGACCGGGATCTCGACGTACGGGTCCAGCGCCTCCTGGTCACCGACCGGCCGCCCCGGGTGCTCGGCGCCACCGCCCTCGCGGTCGCCAGCACGCTGGTCGCCCTCCCGGTCACCCTCTTCCTGTCCTGACCTGACCCCCGCGCAGCACCCGCACCCCCGCGCCCACACCCGCGCCCCGCGGTGCTCTCGCCGCGGCGGGTCACCGCGCCCCGCGTGCGCCCCGCGCCCCGCTGCCCGCCTCCCCATTGCAAGATCGCGCTCGATCCAGGATCGAGTGGCCTCCACGGCCGACGAGGCCACTACATCCAGGATCGAGCGCGATCTTCCCGGCCCCACAACTACTACGTGATGTCGTAGACTCTATTACGACAGCACGTAGTAGTCAGACGTGTAGAGAACCTACGTGTAGGGTGGCTACGACAAGGGAGCCAACACTACGGAGAGCCGGCCATGGACACCCTGCTCCTCGCCCGCCTGCAGTTCGCCACCACCACCTCGATCCACTTCCTCTTCGTGGTCGTCACGCTCGGGCTGGTCACCCTGCTGGTCGGGATGCAGACCGCCTGGGTGCTCACCGGCACCCCGAAGTGGGAGCGGCTGACCCGCTACTGGGGCCAGCTCTACGTGATCAACTACGTGCTCGGCATCGCCACCGGCATCGTGATGGAGTTCCAGTTCGGGCTGAACTGGAGTGGCCTGTCGCGCTACGTCGGCAATGTCTTCGGCGCGCCGCTGGCCATCGAGACGCTGGTGGCGTTCTTCCTCGAATCCACGTTCCTCGGGATGTGGATCTTCGGCTGGCACCGGCTCGGCAAGGGTGTCCATCTCGCGCTGCTCTGGGGCGTGGCGATCACCGCGTACGCCTCGGCGTTCTGGATCATGGTGGCCAACTCCTGGTTGCAGAACCCGGTCGGTTACGAGGTGCGCGACGGCATCGCCCACCTCACCGACTTCGGCGCGCTGCTGACCAACCCCAGCCTCGGCATGGCGTTCGGGCACGTGGTGTCGGCCGCGTTGCTGGTCGGCGGGATGCTGATGGCGGCGGTCAGCGCCTGGCACCTGATCCGGCGTACGCCCGACTTCGTGCTCTTCCGCACCTCGCTGCGGATCGGGCTGGTCACCTCGGCGCTGGCGATCAGCCTGGTGCAGGGCTTCGGCTTCGCCCAGTTCGGCCCGGTCGGCGGCGTGCAGCCGACCAAGTTCGGCGGCCAGAGCCCGGAGGCGCAGGCGCTGATCGCCGAGTGGACCACCCGGTTCGGCCCCGGCGACTACACGCCACCGGTGCTGGCCAGCGTCGGGCTGGGCTTCATGATCCTGATCGGCTTCACCCTCGGCTGCGTCTGGTTGCTGCTTCCTCTGCTCTTCCGGGACTGGATCATCCGGCTGCGCTTCCCGCTGTGGCTGATCCTGCTCGCCCTGCCACTGCCGTTCGTCGCGGTGATCCTCGGCTGGATCTCCCGCGAGGTCGGCCGCCAGCCCTGGGTGGCGTACGGGCTGCTCCCCACCGAGCAGGCCGTCTCCCCGGTCGGCGCGCCGGTGATGCTCGCCTCGCTGATCGGGTTCAGCCTGCTGCTCGGCACCCTCGCCGTCACCAACTGGGTGCTGCTCGCCCGGCACGCGGCGCGGGGCGCGGCCGACCCGGCACTCGGCCGCCCACCGGCGCCGCCGACCGAGTCGGCCCACCCCGAACCGGCCTTCGCCCGAGGCACTGAGGCACTGAGCAACTGAGGCACTGAGGCACTGAGCAACTGAGGCACTGAGTAACTGAGGTATTGAGGAACTGAGGAGAAGACCGTGGACCTCGCCTGGTACGCCCTGCTCGGCCTCTTCTTCGCCGG
>NZ_JAKKFI010000009.1 GCF_022230955.1 Micromonospora cabrerizensis | reverse complement strand
GTGGCAGCCGGCGTCACCGGGGCGGGAGGGCGGAGGAGAGCCGGGCAGCGCGCGTCAAGGGAGTAGTCGCGTGGACAAACCGGAGCGATCACCAACGGTGGGGACGCGGAGGCGCCGGCTCCGGTGCGTCCTGGCGACGACGGCGACGGTCGCCGCGCTGCTCCCCACCGGCGTGAGCACCGCGGCCCCCACCGGCAACGCGGCGTCCGCCGCGCCCAGTTCCGGACCGTTCGCCGAGGGCCACGAGCCCGCCGACGTCGACAACCGCACCGGTACGGCGGCACCCGACGCCCGCCAGCGCGGCCTGGCCCGCGCCGCCGACCCCGACGTCCGATGGAACCGGCTCGGCACCCCGCAGGCGCTCGGCCCCGGCCGCACCCCTCTCGCCACCGGCCTGCCCGCCGACCCGGAGGCCGCCGCACGCGCCTACCTGACCGCCAACCGCGACCTGTTCGGGCTGGACGCCGCCTCGGTGGCCGCCATGGAACGCGTGCTGGTCCGGCCGATCGGCAGCGGTGCCGTGGTCACCCTCCGGCAACGGTTCGGCGATCTGCCCGCCGGGCCGGACGGCCTCGTCACCCTCGCGGTCGCCAAGGGCACGGTGCTCTCGGTCAGCTCCTCGCTGGCCCGCAACAGCGCGACACCGGCGCCGGCCACCCGCACCGCCGAGCAGGCGTACGCCGCCGCGCTCGCCGAGGCCAAGCTGACCGCCGGCGCGGTGGCCAGCCACACCATCCGGCAGGTGGCCGTACCCACCCCGCTGGACGGGCCACGGGCCGCCTACGAGGTGACCATGATCGGCGCGGACACCGAGCACCCGGCCGCGTTCACCAGCTACGTGGACGGCAGCACCGGGCAGGTGCTGGTCCGTGAGGACCTCGTCGACTACGACTCCGACAACCCGAGCTGGGCGGTCTTCCCGGCCACCCCGCCCCGCGACCTCGCCCCGGGGCAGGACCCCCGGGTGCGCTGGTGCGGCGACCCGGCGCCCGGCTGCCTGGCCGCCTGGCGCGACCCGGCCACCGGCCAGCCGTGGGACGTCGACGCGGCCACCGGCACGCCGACCTTCACCTCGCGCGGCAACTCGGCCAACACGGTGCTCTCCTGGGGTGCCGGCACCCCGGTCGTCCCCGCCCCCACCAGCCCGGAACGTCGCTACGAGTACCCCTTCACCGACCAGTGGCACCAGTCGAAGTGCAACCCGGAGGTGTTCACCTCCGCCCAGCGCAACGACGCCGACGCGTCGATCGCCAACCTGTTCGCCATGCACAACCGGATGCACGACTGGTCGTACCAGTTGGGCTTCACCGAGTCGGCGTGGAACCTCCAGGCGGTCAACCTCACCCCGGCCGGGCTGGGCGGTGACGCCGAGCAGGGCCGCGCCCAGCAGGGCGCGCTGACCGGCAACCGGAACAACGCCAACCAGGGCACCCCACGCGACGGGCTACCCCCGACCACCAACATGTACCTGTGGCAGCCGCAGGCGGGCGGGCCGTACCCACCGTGTGTGGACGGCGACTACGACATGACGGTGATCGGCCACGAGTACACCCACGCGATCACCAACCGGATGATCGCCGGCCCGGACAGCGGGATCAGCGGCCACCAGGGCGGCGCGATGGGTGAGTCGTGGGGCGACCTGCTGGCCGCCGAGTACCTCTTCCAGCACGGGCTGCGCGCGCCCGGCGAGACGCCCTTCATCACCGGCGGCTACGTCACCGGCAACCTGGTCAGCGGCATCCGCAACTACGACCTCAGCCGCAGCCCGCTCAACTACTCCGACGTCGGCTACAACACCGGCGGCCCGGCCGTGCACGCCGACGGGGAGATCTGGGGCGCCACCAACTTCCGGGTCCGCTCCGCGCTGGTCAAGCGGTACGGCCTCGGCACCCCGCAGCGCCAGCTCGACTGCGCACAGGGGAAGGTCGCCGCCGACCAGTGCCCGGGCAACCGGCGCTGGTCGCAACTGGTCTTCGACTCGTTCCTGCTCCAGGCCGCCAGCCAGGTCAGCATGCTCGACATGCGGGACAACATGCTCACCGCCGACCTTCTCCGCTTCGGTGGTGCCAACCAGGACCTGATCTGGGCCGAGTTCGCCCGCTCCGGGATGGGCCGGGACGCCGCCACCAACGGCGCCACCGACACCGACCCGACGCCGAGCTTCGCCTCGCCGCGCGGTGGCAACGGCACGCTCACCCTCCGCCCGCGCGGGGACAGCGCCGAGGCCCCGATCCGGGTGTACGTCGGGACGTACGAGGCTCGGGCGACGCCGATCGCCGACACCGACCCGGCGACGCCGATCCCGGACACCGTGGAGATGGTGGCCGGCACGTACGACCTGCTGGCCGTCGCACCCGGCTTCGGGCACCAGCGGCTCAGCGTGGTGGCCCGGGCGGGTCAGGACGGGTACGTGGACCTGCGGATGAGCCGCAACCTGGCGTCCACCACGTCCGGGGCGACGATCACCGGCGACGGGGTCAACCTGGACCGGGTCGCCGACGACACCGAGGCGACGAACTGGGCCTCGCTGGACGGGGTGGCCGGCCGGCAGCTCACCGTGGCGCTGCCCGGGGGCGCACCGCAGACGGTCAAGCGGGTGAACGTCAGCGCGATGCTGCGCCCGGCGATCGTCGGCGACGCCGACACCGGCAGTCAGAACGCGCTCAGCGCGCTGCGCTCGTTCGCGGTGTCCGCCTGCAACGCGACGACCACCGACTGCGCCGACCCGGCGCGGTGGCAGCGCATCTACACCAGCGCGGGCGACGCGTTCCCCGGTGGGGCGTACCGGGCGTACAGCCGCGACATCAACCTCCGGACGTTCGCGGTGCCCAGCACCCTCGCCACCCACCTGCGACTGGAGGTGCTGGCGAGCCAGTGCACCGGTGGCCCGCACTACGCGGGCGAGCAGGACGACGACCCGGCCACCACGACGGACTGCGCGACGGCCAGCCCGGCCCGGTCGCAGGTCAGGATCGCCGAGTTCCAGGCGTTCTCGAACTGAGAGACGTGGGGGTCGGCGGCAGGTCCGCCGGCCCCCACGGCCCCTGGCTCAGCGGCGCGCCGGTCGCCAACGGTCGGGGGTGACGGGGTGCTCCCAGCGCCGGTCCACCGGTGGGTCGTCGGGCTCCGTGGCATCCCCGCCCGCGGCCCGGGTCAGGTGCCGCAGCCGCAGCAGCAGCCCCATCCCGAGGAACAGCAGCAGCCCGCCGAGCAGGAACGCCGCCTGCACCACCCCGAACCCGCCGGTCTGCGAGACCGGTCGTCCGGGCGCCGGTGGCGCGGCGTCGACCGGGTAGTCCCCGACCGGCTCCTCCGCGGACGTGCTCTCCTCCTCGGCCGGCGCGCTCGGTGTCTCGCTGGGCTCCGACGGCGTGGCGCTCGGCTTCGGCGTGCTGGTCGGGGTGCCGCCCGCACCCACCACCGAGCGGGTGGCCGTCTGTCGGGCCAGCAGGCGCGCGTTGGCGTCGTACGCCTCGGCGGCGAGAGTGACCCGCCCCTGGGTGACGTCCTCGTCGAAGGCCACCCGGTAGCGGGCGGTGACCGTGCGGCCCGGGCAGAGCGTGCCCGGGTCGAGCTGCCGGTCGGTCAACCGGGCCACGTCACCGTCGGTCTGGATCTGCAACGGGAAGTCACCGGCCTCCTCCACCCGGTCCATCTTCACCTGGTCGAGCCGGAGGCCCTGCACGCTCAGCACCATCGACCAGCGCACCTTGACGCAGCCCCCGCGCCGGTCCGTCCGGGAGACGACGGCGGACACCGTACGCACCTGCTCGCCGGCGGTGAACCGGGCCGGCAGCCCGCTGAGTTCGGTGCTGAACGCCGCCTGCGCCGGAGCGGCCAATGCCAGCTCCACCCCGCTCAGACAGGCCAGCACCACCCCTACCCGCACCGCATACCGCCACACCGTCACCACCGCCGCCCTCCGTTCGGTCGTCTCCACTGAGCAACGCTAGGAGCGGCGCGTCGGCCGGACCAGACGGGTGTGTTCGCACCGACCGGCAAGGACGGGGCGGGTTTTCACCGACGGTGGTGAACCGGTCACCGCTCCCCCGCGACACGCCGGGCACCGGGCCGCTGGGACAATCGGCGACGTGTCCGAGCTCTCCAGCACGTTCGTCCGGCTGCACGCCCGGCTGGCCCCGGTCCCGTTCGTCCCCGAGGTGCGGCTGCACCAGGCGGACGAGCCGATCGGGCTGTGGGAGCTGACCGAGGGCGAGTTCTCCACCGACCGGCCGCCGCCGTTCTGGGCGTTCGCCTGGGCCGGCGGGCAGGCGCTCGCCCGCTACGTGACCGACCACCCTGAGCTGGTCGCCGGCCGCCGGGTGCTCGACCTCGCCTCCGGCTCCGGCCTGGTGGCCATCGCCGCCGCCCGCGCCGGCGCGGCGTCGGTGCGGGCCGTCGAGGTGGACGAGCTGGCCGTGGCGGCGGTCGCCCTCAACGCGGAGGCCAACGGGGTACGCGTCGACGCCGAGCTCGGCGACATCCTCGACGGCGACGCCGGGGACGCCGAGGTGGTGCTCGCCGGCGACGTCTTCTACAGCGACGCGATGGCCCGCCGGGTGCTGCGGTTCCTGCTGCGCGCCACCCGGGCCGGCGCACCGGCGCTGGTCGGTGACCCCGGCCGGGCGTTCCTGCCCCGGGACCGCTTCGACGAGCTGGCGGCGTACGACGTGCCGGTGCCGGAGGCGCTGGAGAGCGTCCGGGTGAAGCGCACCACCGTCTGGAGGTTGCGCGCCGGGCTGCCGGGAGCCTCCGGCTAGCGTGTCCGGGTGCTGTTCCGCAGCTGGGCGCAGGTGTCCGACCCCGCATGGCCGGACGTGGCCCGGGTGCCGGACCACGTCGGCGGCACCCACCTGGTCGTCACCCGGCACGCGCTGGTCCGCCAGGTTCTCGCCGACCCGGTCACCTATCGGCCGGACAACGCGCTGGACGCGGTGACGCCGATGCCGGTGACCGCGCTGCGGGTGCTGGCCGGTCACCGGTTCCGGCTGCCGCCGACCCTCGCCAACAACTCGGGCGCCAGCCACCCGCGGATCCGGGCGATCGTCGCCGACGCGCTGCACCCCGCCCGGGTCGCCGCGCAGCGGCCCTGGCTGACCGCGCTGGTGCGGGACCGGGTCGCCCGGCTCGGCGCGGCCCTCGACGCCGGTGAGCCGGTCGACCTGTACGCGGACCTCGCCGCCGACCTGCCGCTGCTGGTGCTGGCCCGGCTGGTGGAGCTGCCGGACGCCCCGGTCGGCGCGGTCAAGGAGTTCGCCCGCGCCGCGCTGGAGTTGTTCTGGGCTCCGCTGGACACCGATCGGCAGGTGGCCCTCGCCACCGAGGTGGGCCGGTTCCACGGCGTCCTGCGCGACTTCGCGACCACCGGCGGCGGGTTGGCCGCCGACCTGCGCGCGGCCGGGCACCCCCCGGACGTGGTGGTCGGTGCGCTCTTCTTCCTGCTGGTGGCCGGGCAGGAGACCACCTCGCAGTTCCTCACCCTGCTGCTGCACCGGCTGGCGGGTGAGCCCGCGGTCCGGGCCGGCCTGCGCAGCGGCGAGGTCGCGGTGGCCGACGTGGTGGAGGAGGGGCTGCGGTTGGAACCGCCGATCGTCACCTGGCGGCGGGTGGCGGCGACGGACAGCACGCTGGGCACCACAGCGGTGCCGGCGGGCAGCAGCCTCGTGCTGTGGCTGGGCCGCGCCGGTAGGGACCCGGCGGTCGTGGAGTCGCCGGACGAGTTCCGCCCGGGTCAGCGCGGGTCACGTCGGCACCTGGCGTTCGGGGCGGGCGCGCACCGCTGCGTCGGTGACGTGCTGGCCCGCATGGAGGCGGGCGTGGTGGTGGCCGAGGCGGCGCCGCTGCTGGACGGGGTGCGCGTGGTACGTCCGCCCTGGTGCCCGGACAATCTCACCTTCCGGATGCCCGACGCCTTCGTCGTCCGGCGCTCGTCCGGGGCACCGGCATGAGGAGATCCTGATCTCTGTTCGGTAGGTTTCCGGGCGTGTCAGCGACCCCCGCACGTCGGATCCTCGCCGTCGTCACACTTCTGGCCCTGCTGGTGCTGAGTGCCTGCACAGCCGGACCGGCGTTGCACGTCCGACGGATCGCCACCGACCAGCCGGCCCTGTCCGCCTCGCCGTCCCCGCCGTCGACCTCGCCGTCCCCGACGACGAAGCCCGCGCCGGGGAGCCTGGACTGGTACGTGTCCCAGGTGCCGACCTTCCCCGAGGCGCCACCGCCGCAACCGGTGCCGCTGCCCGAGACCGGTGCGGCCCAGTTCTGGCACCGCCTGCCGACCGACCAGAGGGTCGCCTTCATCACCATCGACGACGGTGGGCTGGCCCGCCCGCCCGAGGTGGCCGACTTCATCTGGCGGGCGCGCATCCCGGTCACGATGTTCCTGAACTCGCCGGCCGCCGAGGAACACGACGTCTACTTCCGGCAGATCATGGTGGCGGGCGGGGTCGTCGAGAACCACACCATCACGCACACCTCGCTGGCCGGCCGGTCGTACGACCGCCAGAGGCACGAGATCTGCGGTGCCGCGGACAAGCTGGAGGAGCTGTTCGGCAAGCGACCGACCCTGTTCCGGCCACCGTTCGGCGAGCACGACGCCACCACGTTGAGGGCGGCGCACGACTGCGGCGCGAAGGCGGTCTTCCACTGGACCGAGACCGTGCACGAGGGGAAGGTGCGCTACCAGACCCCGGAGAAGGTGGTGCAGCCCGGCGACGTGCTGCTCATGCACTTCCGGCCGGCGCTGATGGACGACCTGCTGGCGGCGCTGAGGGCGATCCACCGGGCCGGGCTCACACCGGCCCTGCTGGAGGACTACGTCCGCTGACCGACCCGCCCGCGACCTGACGAAAGTCAGGGCCGGGTGCTGCCGTTCGGGCGCGGCAGGGCAGGGGGCCACGCGCCTAGCGTCAGCGCATGATCACATTACGTGGGTTGACGAAACGGTTCGGGACGACCGTCGCTGTCGACGCGTTGACCGTCGACATCGCGCCCGGCCGGGTCACCGGGTTCCTCGGCCCCAACGGCGCCGGCAAGTCCACCACGATGCGGATGATCCTCGGGCTGGACCGTCCCAGCGCCGGGCAGGCCCTCATCGGTGGGCGCGCGTACCGGGAGTTGCGCCGGCCGCTGCACGAGGTGGGGGCGCTGCTCGACGCCCGGGCCATCCACCCGGCCCGCTCCGGCCGGGCGCACCTGCTGGCCATCGCCCGCAGCAACGGCATCCCCACCCGCCGGGTGGACGAGGTGCTGGACACAGTAGGGCTGGACGCTCGGGCCGCCCGGAAACCGGGACGGACCCTCTCGCTCGGCATGGGCCAGCGGCTCGGCATCGCCGGCGCGCTGCTCGGCGACCCGCCGGTGCTGATGTTCGACGAGCCGGTGAACGGCCTCGACCCGGACGGGGTGCGCTGGGTGCGGCAGCTCATGCGCTCGCTGGCCGACCAGGGACGGACGATCTTCGTCTCCAGCCACCTGATGAGCGAGATGCAGCTCACCGCCGACCAGCTCGTGGTGATCGGCCGGGGACGGCTGCTCGCCGACGCCCCGACCGACAAGGTCATCGCCGGCAGCACGGTCGCGGTCCGGGTCCGCAGCCCGCACCCGGACGGCCTCGCCGCCCTGGCCGCGCGCCTCACCGCCGCCGGCGCGACAGTGCAGGCGGCCGACCGCGACGAGCTGACCGTCAGCGGCACCACCGCCGACCGCGTCGGGGACCTGGCACACGAGCTGGGCGTACGACTGCACGAGCTGAGCCCGCACGGCGCGTCGCTGGAGCAGGCGTTCATGGAACTGACCGCCGACAGCGTCGAGTACGCGGGCGGACCGACCGGAGGTGGGGCGCGATGAGCACCAGTACCCGTGGTGGCGCGGTGGCCGCCGAGTGGACCAAGCTCTCCTCGGTGCCGAGCACCTGGTGGACGGCGCTGGCCGGGCTGCTGGTGATGGCCGCGAGCGCCGGCCAGCTGGCCATCTACGCCGCCAACGACAACACCAACGACGACCCGACCGACGACCGGGGAATCGTCACCGTCGGCAGCGTGCTGATCGACTCGGTCGAGCTGACCCAGTACGTGGTGCTGGCGCTCGGCCTGCTGGCCATCACCGCCGAGTTCACCAGCGGCACCATCCGGACCACGCTCCAGTGCACCCCGTCGCGCGGCCGCGTACTGCTGGCCAAGGCCGCCGTCGCCGGCACCGTCACCTTCGCCCTCGGTCTGCTGCTCGGCGGCGTCGGCGCCCTGGTGGCCCGGCCGGTGCTCGGCGAGTGGGGCACCGCCCCGGTGGCCGGCACGATCGGCGACATCGTGGCGGTGGCGGCCTACCTGGCGCTCATCGGTGTGCTCGCCCTGGGCCTCGGCGCCGCGCTGCGCAACGCGGTACTCACGATCACCGTGCTCCTCGCCACCCTGATGATCGTGCCGCTGTCCCTTCAGGAGCCGGACATCGACGTGCTGAACCGGATCGCCGACGTGTTCCCCGGCGTGGCCGGAGCGCACTTCCTGGCCGGCGACACCGAGCCGTACCCCAGCCTCGTCGGGTTGCTGCTGCTGGCCGGGTGGGCCGGGGCCGCGCTCCTGCTGGGCCGGGCCGCGCTGCGTCGCCGCGACGCGTGACGCCGACGGCTGAGCGGGGCCGTGCCGCCCCCGCTCAGCCGTCGACCAGCCCCGCCTCGTACGCGAGGATCGCCGCCTGCACCCGGTTGCGCACGTCCAGCCGGGTGAAGATGCTGGTCAGGTAGCTCTTCACCGTGCCCTCCACCAGGTGCAGCCGGCGGGCGATCTCGGCGTTGGACAACCCCGCCCCGACCAGGGCCAGCACCTCCCGTTCCCGCTCGGTCAGCCCGGCCGTACGGTCCCGGGCGGCGGGCCGGCGGGCCAACCGGCCGGCACCCAGCTCGATCACCCGACGGGCCACCTGCGGCGACAGGTACGCCCCACCGTCGGCGACCGCGTGCACACCCGCGATCAGCTCCCGCGGGTCGCCGGCCTTGAGCAGGAACCCGTTGGCGCCGTGCCCGAGCGCACGGGCCACGTGGTCGTCCTCGCCGAACGTGGTCAGCATGATCGTCGCGGTCTCCGGCACGACCCGGCGGATCTCGGCGGCGGCGGCCAGCCCGTCCAACCGCGGCATCCGGATGTCCAGCAGCGCGACCCGAGGTCGGTGCGCACGGACCAGCTCCACCGCCGCGTGCCCGTCGCCGGCCTCGGCGACCACCTCGATGCCCGGATCGGTGGCGAGGATGGCCCGCACACCGGCCCGGATCATCGCCTCGTCGTCGGCCAGGACGACCCGGACCGGCGACGCCCCCGTCGTGTCGGTGTCCACTACGCGATCCACTCCTTGCTGACCAGCCGGCCGTCGGTGAAGCAGAGTCGCCAGGTCGGCTCCGCGAGGGGGAAGTTGCCGTCGGTGTAGTACTCGCAGCCGGCCCGGTCGAACGGGCCGGGGCGCTCCAACTGCCGCCGGGGCAGCCCGACCAGCTCGGACCGGGCCGCACCGACGCGCATCTGGTCGAAGGTGGCCCGGTCCAGCACCGTCCCGGCGGTCGCCACCGGGTAGTAGACGAACGAGAGCACCAGGGCGAAACCGACCGGTGCGACGAGCGCCACCAGCAGACTGCGCCGCACCCGCCGCCGGGCGTCGTGCAGTCGCCGTTCGGCGTCCACCGGCCGCTCCCCCGGACCGGGTCGCTCGTCGGACCAGGACGGGAGCCCGACCTCGGCCACCGACCCGATCGCCTCCGGCGACGCCGCGGTGGCCGGCAACACCGCCCGTACCGCGAACCCGCCGTCGGCCCGGTGGCCGGCGTCGAGCGTCCCGCCGGCGAGGCGGACCCGCTCGGCGAGGGCCAGCAGCCCACTGCCCTGCGACGGCGGGGCGGGCAGTGGCCCGGCCGGCGCGGCGTCGTTGACGACGGTCACCTCGACCCGGTCACCGTCGCGGGTGAGGCGCACGTCGACCGGGGCGCCCGGCGCGTACCGGGCCGCGTTGGTCAGCGACTCCCGGACGATCCGGTGCGCCGCGTGACCGGTCATCGCCGGTAGCTCCGCGACCGCCGGGACGGCGTCCAGCCGTACCGCCATGCCGGCCTCCCGGGCACCCTCGACCAGGTCCGCGACCGTCTCCCCGCTCGGACGCACCGACGCGCCCGCCTCCTCGCGGAGCACCCCGATGATCTCGTGCAGCCGCTCGGTGGCGGCGGAGACGCTGGCCCGCAACTCCCCCGCCGCGGCCCGGTGCCGGTCGTCGAGGTCGGCGGCGACCTCCAGGGCGGCGGCCCGCAGCGCGATCAGGCTGAGGTCGTGACCGAGCGAGTCGTGCATCTCCCCGGCGATCCGGGCCCGCTCCCGCAGCCGGATCCGCTCGGCGGCACCCCGCTGCTCGCGGGTCAGCGCGTCGACGTGCCGGCGGCCCGCGTCGGTCAACTCCTGCTGCTGGCGGCGGTACCGGCCGACCAGCCACGGGAACACGGCGGCGAAGAGCAGCACCGAGGCCAGCAGGAACCAGGTGGCCGCGCCGGCACCGAGCAACCCCAGGTTGAGTGCCGTGCCACCGGCCGCGATCAGCACGAAGACCATGACCGCCGGGCCCACGGTGGCGCTGCGCCGCCCGGCGAGATAGCTGAAGACCGGAATCGCGAACACGAAGTTGCCATCGACCACCGACCCGAGCACCACCAGCACCACGGCGACCAACGGCTGACGTCGACTGGCCACCACCGCCGCACCGACCAGCAGCAACTTGCCGACCAGCAGCGGCACCGCGTACCGCGAATAGGGCGGGCTGGCCTCGGCGTAGCCGACCGGCGCGGCCACCACCGCCCAGAGCAGCACGTCCAGCAGCAGGCGACGCCGTCGGTGCAGCCAACCCGGCGGCGCGACGTCGAGAATGCGCACGGCGGTCAGGCTACCCACGCCCGACCTGGGCGGACACCGACGAAAGTCAGGTGTTCAGCCGCTCTCCTCGGCCCAGACCCGCCAGTCGTCGAGCACGCCGTGCAGGGCCGGGGTGAGCCAACCCGGCGCGGAACGCCGGAACACCCCCGGGTCCATCGCACCGGCGCCGTCGGGCACCGCGCCGAGCAGGTTCGGCACCAGGTCGGTGAGGTTCGTCCAGTGCACCAGCTCCGGTCGGGTCGGCCAGGCACCGATCACCACGCCGGCCGGCACGGCACGCCGGTCGAGTGCCTCCAGGGTCAGCGCGGTGTGGTTGAGCGTGCCCAACCCCGCACGGGCGACCACCACCGCCGGCACGCCGAGCGACACCGCCAGGTCGGCCATCGTCCACGGCTCCCCCGACGGGCGCAGCCCCATCGGCACCAGCAGCCCACCCGCGCCCTCGATCAACACCAGGTCGTGCTTGTCCGCCTCCGCACGGACGGCGTCCACCGCCGCGTACAACTCCAGCGGCGGCAGATCCGCCACCCGGGCGGCGGCCAGCGGGGCGAGCGGATCGGGATAACTGGCCAGCGTCCGGCCGGTCAGCGGGGCCGCCAACCGGTTGACCGCGTCCACGTCGCCGGGCTCACCGTCGGCCGTACCGGTCTGGCCCGGTTTGACCACAGCCACCCGTAACCCGGCGGCCTGCGCGGCGGCCGCGATCGCCGCGGTCACCACCGTCTTGCCGACCTCGGTGTCGGTCCCGGTGACCAGAACCGGCCCCTCCCACGCCGTCATGGGGCAGTTTCCACGATGACGTCCAGGGCCCGCTCGAAGGCCGCCCTCGGCACCCCCGCGCTGATCGTGAGCCGCAGGCGGGAGCGGCTGTCCGGCGTGGACGGCGGCCGGAAGCAGCCCACCGCGACGCCCCGGTCCCGGCAGTCGGCGGCCCAGGCGGTCGCCGCGTCCGGCCCGGGAGCCGTCACCGAGACCACCGCCGCGTCCGGCGCGGAGACGGTCAACCCGGCCGCACGCAGCCGGTCGACCGCCAACCCCACCCGGTCGGACAGCTCCGCGCGCAGGTCGTCGCCCACCCGGGTCAGCCGCAGCGCGGCGTGCACACCGGCGGCGACCGCCGGCGGCAGGGCCGTGTCGAAGATGAACGTACGCCCGGTCTCGACCAGGTGCCGGACGAACTCGGCCGGACCGGCCACCAGCCCACCCGCGCCGCCGAGCGCCTTGGACAACGTGGCGGTGACCACCACGTCCGGCTCACCGGACAGCTGCGCGGCGGCCACCCCGCCCGCGCCGGCCGGACCGGTCACGCCCAGCGCGTGCGCGTCGTCGACCAGCAGCAGCGCGCCGTGCCGGCGGGCCACGGCGTGCAGCCGGGCCAGCGGGGCGAGGTCACCGTCGACCGAGAAGACCGACTCGGTCACCACCACCGCCGGGCGACCCGGAGCGGCCGCGAGCGCGGCAGCCACCGCGTCCACGTCGGCGTGCGGGGTGACCACCGTCTCGGCGCCGGAGATCCGGCAGCCGTCGATCAGGGACGCGTGGTTGTGCGCGTCGGAGACGAGCAGCGTCCGAGGTTGGACGAGGGCCCGCAGCGCGCCGAGGTTGGCGAGATAGCCGGAGGAGAAGACGAGGGCCCGGTCGGTGCCCAGCCACTGGGCCAGCTCGTCCTCCAACGCCTGGTGCGCGTCGGTGGAGCCACGTACCAGGCGCGACCCGGTCGCCCCCAGCCCGTACGCCGACAGCGCGGCCGCGGCCGCGGCGGTGACCTGCGGGTGGGTGGCCAGGCCGAGGTAGTCGTTTCCGGCCAGATCGGTCATCTGATCGTCGGCGGGACGCGGCTGTAGTCGCCGGGTCAACCCGGCCTTCGCCCGCAACTCCGCGCGGCGGTCGAGCGCCGCTAGCCAGTCCGCCACGTCACCCCTTCACCGCCGTCCGCGCCGGTCAGCCCGACACCCGCCGGGCGAAATTACCACCCGCCACCCTCGGTCGACGGATCCACTCGCTGCGAGGCATCGACGGCTGTTAGGTCATTCCGGCTGATCGGAGCGCCTTGTAAGGTACGAGCCATGCCAGCGATCCTCGACCAGGCCCGGACCCAGGTCCTCGGTGACGGTGTCGGCCTCGACCAGGCCGGCATCCTCGCCGTGCTGAACCTGCCCGACGAGCACCTGCCCGCCGCCCTCCAGCTCGCCCACGACGTGCGGATGCGCTGGTGCGGCCCGGAGGTCGAGGTCGAGGGCATCGTCTCGCTGAAGACCGGCGGCTGCCCGGAGGACTGCCACTTCTGCTCCCAGTCCGGCCTGTTCACCTCCCCGGTGCGCTCGGTCTACCTGGACATCCCGTCGCTGGTCGAGGCGGCGAAGCAGACCGCCAAGACCGGGGCGACCGAGTTCTGCATCGTCGCGGCCGTGCGCGGCCCGGACGCCCGGCTCATGAAGCAGATGCGTGAGGGCGTCGCCGCCATCCGGGCGGAGGTCGACATCCAGGTCGCCGCGTCGCTGGGCATGCTCACCCAGGAGCAGGTCGACGACCTGGTCGACATGGGCGTGCACCGCTACAACCACAACCTGGAGACCTGCAAGTCGTACTTCCCCAACGTGGTCACCACGCACTCCTGGGAGGAGCGCTGGGAGACGCTGCGGATGGTTCGCGACTCCGGCATGGAGGTGTGCTGCGGCGGCATCCTCGGCCTCGGCGAGACCGTCGAGCAGCGGGCCGAGTTCGCGGCACAGCTCGCCGAGCTGGCCCCGCACGAGGTGCCGCTCAACTTCCTCAACCCGCGCCCCGGCACCCCGCTCGGTGACCGCCCGGTGGTGGAGGGCAAGGACGCGCTGCGGGCCATCGCCGCGTTCCGGCTGGCCATGCCGCGCACCATCCTGCGGTACGCGGGCGGCCGGGAGATCACCCTCGGTGACCTGGGCACCCGCGACGGTCTGCTCGGCGGCATCAACGCGGTGATCGTCGGCAACTACCTGACCACTCTGGGTCGCCCGGCGACCGCCGACCTGGATCTGCTGGCCGAGCTGAAGATGCCGGTCAAGGCGCTCTCCGACACGCTGTGACGACCGTGACGACGACGGAGCTGTGGTGCGACCGGTGCGGTGAGTCGGCGACGGCCACCGCCCACCCGGCCTGCGCGTCGGCCCGCGAGTTGGAGCCACCCCGGTTCTGTCCGGGGTGCCGCCGCCGGATGAAGGTGCAGGTGCTGCCGGTGGGTTGGTCGGCGGTCTGCGTCGAGCACGGCGAGATCCGGGGCTGAGCCGGTGCTGCGCGGGCGGGCGGTGGTCCTGCGACCGGCGACGGCCGCGGACGTGGAGGCTCTCGTCGCTATCCGGGCCGACCCGGAGGTACGCCGGTGGTGGCGGGGCGGCGACGACCTGACCGGTTCCGTGCGCGCCGACCTCGGCGACGACGACCTGCACGTGTACGCGATCGAGCACGACGGCCGGGTGGTCGGCGCCATCCAGTGGTACGCGGAGGCGGACCCGGACTACCGCCACGCCAGCCTGGACGTCTTCCTCGAACCGGCGGCCCGCGGCGCCGGCCTGGGCGGGGACGCGATCCGCACCCTGGCCCGGCACCTCATCGACGAGTACGGCCACCACCGCTTCACGATCGACCCGGCGGCGGCGAACAGCGCCGCCATCCGCGCGTACGCCAAGGTGGGTTTCCGCCCGGTGGGGGTGCTGCGCCGGTACGAGCGTGGCGAGGACGGGCGCTGGCACGACGGCCTGCTGATGGACCTGCTCGCCGACGATCTGGTGGAGTGAGCGGCCGGCCCACCCGTTCTCGGCGCGACTGCCGGTCAGATGCGAACTGCGCGCTGCCATTCAGTACATTTGCCCCATAACACCCATACCGGGCTTTATCGTGCCCTGGTGGGCGTGGACACGAGGGCAGCAGACGCGAGCGCCGGCCCGGTCCGTGCCGGCCGGTTCCGCGGCGACATCGAAGGGTTGCGTGGGCTCGCGCTCGCACTGGTGCTGGTCGGCCACGCCGGCGTCGCCGCCCTCCCCGCCGCCTTCGTCGCCGTCGACGTCTTCTTCGTGATCTCCGGCTTCCTGATCACCGGCCTCCTCGTCGACGAGATCCGCCGGACCGGCCGAGTTCGCATCGTCGACTTCTACGCCCGACGCGCCAAGCGGTTGCTGCCGGCCGCCACCGTCGTCCTCGTGGCGAGCCTCCTGCTCACCTACCTGTTCCTGCCCCCGATCCGTTGGGCCGGGACCGCACGGGACGCTCTGGCCAGCGCCGCCTACGCGATGAACTGGCGTCTGGTCGAGCAGTCGACCGACTACCTGCGCTCCGAGGAGGCCCCCAGCATCCTCCAGCACTACTGGTCGCTCGCCGTCGAGGAGCAGTTCTACCTGCTGTGGCCGCTGCTCCTGCTCGTCGTCGCCCTGCACGTCTCGCGGCGCACGTCCCGGCGCGACGGCGGGTGGCGTCCGATCCCGCGCAGCCGGTCGGGCCGACACCGCAGGCCGTTCCTCGGCGACCGGATGGCCCCGTGGTTGCTCGCCGCCTTCGCCCTGGTCGGCGTACCGTCGCTGGCCTGGTCGATCCACCTGAGCCAGACCGAACCCGCGCGGGCGTACCTCGTCACCACCACCCGCATGTGGGAGCTGGCGTTGGGCGGAGGCCTGGCGATCCTGAGTGGGCACCTGTCCCGGCTGCCGCGCCCCGCCGCGATCACGCTCGGCTGGGCCGGTATGGCCACGGTCGCCCTCGCCGCGATGCTGATCCGACCGGAGACGGCGGCGTACCCCGGGTACCTGGCGCTGCTGCCCACCCTCGGCGCTGTCGCGATCATCGCGGCCGGGCCCGGCGCCGGACGGTACGGCCCGGCCCTCCTGCTCAACCGGCGACCGACGCGTGCGGTCGGCGCCGTGTCGTACTCGTGGTACCTGTGGCACTGGCCACTGCTGGTCGTGGCGGAAGCACGGTGGGGCCCGCTGGGAACCACGGCCGGGCTCGCGATGATCCTCTGCTCGGCGGTCCCGGCGGTACTGACCTACCACCTGGTGGAGAACCCGTTCCGGTACGCACAGTTCTCCAGAGCCCGCGTGCTGCGCATGGGACTGGTCGCCACCAGCGCCACCGTCATCGCCGGAGTCGGCCTGCACCTGGCGGTCCGACCGCCGTCGCCAGTCCCGACCCAGGCCGAACTCGCCGGGGCCGGCGCGCCGGGAGCATCACCCGGGGGCGGGAGGGCAGCGGCGCCGGTGGACCGGATCGCCCGCATCACACCCGACCCGCTGCACGCCCGCGACGACCTGCCCGACGTCTACCGGGACGACTGCGTCACGCAGGCACAGGACGCGAGCCTGCGCAGCTGCACCTACGGCGACCGTGACTCGGCGGTCGAGGTGGCCCTGGCCGGCGACTCACACGCGGCGCACTGGGTGCCCGCCCTGCAGGCCATCGCGAAGGAGCGTGGCTGGCGACTGGTCACCTACATCAAGACCACCTGCTCGTTCCTGAAGGCGCCGATCACCATCGCCGGACGGACGGACCCCAGCTGTACGGAGTGGAACAGCAGGTTGCGGGCGGCCCTCACCGGCGAGCGGCGGCCCCGGCTGCTCATCGTCTCCAGCGTCACCCAGATCCCGCTGGTCGGCGGCAGCACGCCGCCACCGGGCTCGGCGACGGCGGACGCGCAGACGACGGCGTTGTCGGAGACCTGGTCCGAGGTGACCGGTGCCGGCCTGCCGCTGGTGGTCATCCGGGACACTCCGTCGTTCACTGTGGACATGGCCGAGTGCGTCTCGGCCCACCGCGAGCGACTCACCGCCTGCGCGCAGCCCCGGGAGCGAGCCCTCGCGTGGGGCCGACCGCAGGAGCGCGCCGCGGCCGCGGTGCCCGACGTCCGCCTGGCCGACCTCAACGACGCCATCTGCCCCACCGAACCGTGCCCGGCGGTCATCGACGGGTTGCTCGTCTACCGCGACGCCCACCACCTGACCGCCACGTACGCCCGCAGCCTCGCCCCGCGGCTGCACGACCGGTTGCGTCACCTCGTGTCACCACACCTGCCGTGAGCACGACCCGATCAGGTGAGCGGCAGCTCAACCGTCCCAGCAGAGGTGCCCGTTCGGCAGTCGACGGGCGCCCTCGGCCGGCTGGTGCGGGCTGAGCCGCCCCTCCGGCATGAGGTGGGCCACCGGTGTTCCGCGACCGAGCGCCGCGACGTCGGCGATCAGCCGGCGGTGGCAGCGCCACCAGAGGCTCTCGCTGCACATGACCGCGGTGGTCCGTTCCGCCGCGTCGGCCAGCACCCCGGTCAGCGCCGTGTCGAAGTCCCGCGTACGGGTGTAGGAGGCGTACGCCCGGAACGCCGCGACCTTCCACCAGGTGTCCGGCTCGGGCTCCCCGGCGGGGACGTGCCGGCGTCCGCCCAGGTGCGGCTCCCAGCGGTAGTCGATCCCGTACTCGGGCAACCACCGCTCAAGCTCCTCGCGGTGCACGTCGGGGTTGGTGCGGCTGGCCGGGTAGCGTCGCACGTCCACCAGCAGCGCCACCCCGGCCTCGGTCAGCAGCTTCCCCAGCCGCACCCGGTCGGATGTGCCGTGCCCGACGGTCAGCAACTCCCCCACACAGCTGAGTTGCCCGCAATCCCGGGCGGTTATCCCCGGTCCGGGCGAGATCTTGGACAGTTACCGTTCCGGCGGAACGACAACTGTCCAAGATCTCGTCGGATCTCGCCTCAGGCGAGCGTGCAGGTGGCGTTGTTGACGGTGAAGGCGGTCGGTTTCGGGTTGCTGCCGCTGTGGGCGCCGTTGAAGCCGAAGCTCACCGACGCGCCCGGCGCGAGCGCGCCGTTGTAGGACAGGTTCGTGGCGGTGACCGCCGCTCCGGCCTGGCTGACCGCCGCCGACCAGCCCTGACTGACGGTCTGCCCACCCGGGAAGCTGAACTGCAGCGACCAGCCGTTGATCGCGGTGGTGCCGGTGTTGGTGATCGTCACCGTGGCGGTGAAGCCGGTGCTCCAGTCGGTGGTGGCGTACCCCACCGTGCAGGTGCCGCCGACCGGCGGGGGCGCGGTGGTCACCGCGACCGGCGCGGACGCCGCGGAGGTGTTGCCGGCCGCGTCCACGGCGACCACGTAGAACTGGTACGCCGTCGAGGCGGTCAGCCCGGACACCGCCTGCGTGGTTCCGGTCGGCGAGCCGACCAGCGCGTCGGTGGCACCGGCCTCGCGGTAGACCCGGTAACCGGTGACGCCGACGTTGTCGGTCGACGGGGTCCAGGCCAGGGTGAGCCCGGTGGCGGTGACCGCCGAGGCGACCGGTGTGCCGGGTGTGCTCGGCACGGTGGTGTCGGCGGTGCCGGCCGGTGGCGTGGTCACGGTGAGCTTCGGCGAGGCGGCCGAGTTGTTGCCCGCGTTGTCGCGGGCGACGATGGTGTACTCGAACGTCCGCTCCGGCAGCAGCGTGGTGATGGTGATCGAGTTCTCGGTGACCCGCCGGGTCGCCACCACGTCGTTACCGACCATGAACTCCCGGACGTCGTAACCGGCCAGCCCACTGCCGCCGCTGTCGGTGGACGGCGCCCAGGTCAGGGTGACCGTGCGGGGGCCGAGGTTGGACGCCACCGGGGTGCCCGGGACGGTCGGCGCGGTGGTGTCCGGCACGACCGGGCCCGGCTCCTCGCCCCAGACCCGGGTGGTGCCGGAGTAGAGCGGCACCTTCCGGTTGGGCCCGGCGGTGGCCTGGTACGACGGGTCGTTGGTCGGGTCCCAGGTGCCACCCTCCGGCACGCCGATCTTGAACTGGACCTCCATCCGGTGCTGTGACTGCCCGGCCGGGGCGATGGTGTGCCCGGTGCAGTCCACCTCGACGTACCAGATGTCACCGCTGAACTGCCTGGCCGTGGTCGGGGACGGGCAGCCCTGGGTGTAACCGGCGGTGACCTGCACCGGGCCGGTGCCGTCGGGCCGGAAGTAGTACCGGAAACGGCCGTCGGTCAGCGCCCGGGCCGGGAACGCCGACTTGTTGTAGACCATCACCTTGAGCCCGGTGGCCCGCGGTTCGGCCTGCGCCACCGTCGTCTCCACGGTCAGCTCGTCGATGTCCGGCGTCTCGGCGACCGGGAAGTTGGCCAGCGGCGTGCCACCGTACTCGGAGACCAGCCGGACCAACGCGGAGGTGAAGCCGGCGTTGTAGTCGGTGGCCACCTCGTTCATCACGTAGTCCGACCGGCTGTCGCTGTACGCGTCGTTGGCCGAGGACGGGCCACCGACCAGCGCGCCGTAGAGGGTGTGCCGGGTCTGGACGGGCACGGTCTGGCTGTCCCACCAGGAGCCGTGCGCGGTGCGGTGGTGGGGGTTCTTCGGTGCGTTGGCGCCGAACCCGATGACGTAGCTGGAGTTGCGCGGGTTGTCGCCGAGCGCGTAGTTGACCTGCCGGACGGCGAAGTCGTGGTAGCGCGCCTTGCGGGTCGTGTCGGTGGTCTTGTCGCTGTAGACCAGCGCGGCGAAGGAGGTGTTGGCCGCGTAGCGCAGCGCGCCCCAGGAGTCGAGCACCGCCATCCCACCCGGCGAGTACGGGACCCGCTGCCCGTCGACCCCGACGGTCCAGTAGTCCAACCAGCGGTTGGCGTCGTCGACGTACTTCTGCTTGCCGGTCAGGTTGGCCAGCAGCACGTACGCCCCGAACTGCTTGTTGTCCCAGGCGATCGTCCACTTGTAGGAGCGGGTGGTGGACTGGTTCTCGGTGCCGAGCTTGTCGTACTCACTCTCGGCCTTGGCCAGGTAGCTGGCCTCGCCGGTGGCCCGGTGCAGCCAGATCGCCGCCCACACCAGCTCGTCCTGCCAGCCGCTCCACGAGCGGTAGAAGCTGGTCGCGTCGGTGATGCACTCGTGGTAGGACTTCCGCACCGTGTCGGCGAAGGTGTAGAGCTGCCGGGCGTGCCCGAGCAGCTTGTCCGCGTAGGCCGCGTCGGTGGGGCGGAACACCATCGAGGAGGCAGCCATCGCGGCCGCCGTCTCGCCCGCCAGGTCCGCGCCGCCACAGCTCGCATCGATCTTGTACGCGGGCCGCGCCATCGCCATCACCTCGGCCGGACCCCACCACTTGTGGTCGTCGTCGCCCTTGCCGACCTGTCCGTAGAGGACGTTGGCCGACGGGTGCGCCTTGATGAAGTAGTCGTTGACGAAGCGCAGGTTGTTGAGCAGGTGCGGCAGTTGCCCGGACGCGGTGTAGCCGCTGCGGTACTCCACCGCGCCCCAGGCGAGCATGGTGGCGCTGAACGCCATCGGGAAGCCGAACTTCACGTGGTCACCCGCGTCGTACCAGCCGCCGGTGAGGTCCAGCCCCGCGTCGGCGCCGTCGGTGAGCGCGCTGTCGCCGCGCCAGGACACCCGGTTCCAGTCGGGCAGCCTGCCGGACTGCTGGGCCTCGTAGAAGAGCAGTGACTTCTGCAGCACCTCGGCGTAGTTGTAGGCCGCTGGCGCGGCGGAGGCGGGCGACGACGTCGGCCCGGCGACCGCGAGGGCGAGGCCCGTGAGCAGGGCGACACCGGCGGCCAGCAACCGCCGCGGCCAGGGCTGATCGACGACCGATCGCCGAGATCGGAGGCGGAACCGCTGCGGTCGGTGCATGGCGGGCTCCTGTCGGTGGCGCCGCCGGTCAGCACCGACCTGGACGCGGGACGGTGTCGGGTGGTGCGGGCTGCCGGCGGCTGTGGTGGTGGCACCGGGAGCGCGGGAGCGCTCCCATGGATAACCGACAATGTAATGCGCTCGTCACCGCTTTGTGAAGAGGCGCCCGGGCCCACCCCGTCGCAGCGACCGCGACCTGCGTCGAGACCCGCGCCAGGCGACCCCTAAAACCATCTCACATCATCGATGATATTCGATGTATTGGGACGCATCGCCGCTGTTCAGACCGGCCGCCGCCGAGCCGGCAACGGGGCCGTTCGAGCGTCACCACCCCTGTCAGACGAACGTACTGTTGCCGACCCGCTACTCGCCGCGAGACAGTACGGCTCATCAGCGGTGTCATCGACGCCGCCGCTCCCCGGTCGACCCTGAGGAGAAGCGATGGCACTACGACTCGCCGACGGCACCGCCTGGTCCGACGTCCTGGCCCGCGCGGTGGCCGCCACGCCAGAAGCATTCGGCGCCGAGGTGGACGGCGTCACCACCCTGCACAACCTGGTCGAGGGCGAATGGCGGGCGACCGGTCAGCCCGCCCCGGTTCGCACCCCGGTGGACAACACCGTCGTCGTCAACCTGCGCCGGCTCGACGCCGACACCGCCCGCGCCGCGGTCCGGCACGCCGCCGCCGAGCACCGGGCCTGGGCTCTGACCCCGCTGGCCGACCGCAAGGCTCGGGTCTCCGACGCACTGGACTCCCTCACCGCCCACCGCGACCTGCTCGCCATGCTGCTGGTCTGGGAGATCGGCAAGCCCTGGCGGCTGGCCTGCGCCGACGTGGACCGCGCGCTCGACGGCGTCCGCTGGTACGCCGACGAGATCGACCGGATGCTCGCCGGCGGTCGCGAGCCACTGCCTGGACCGGTCAGCAACATCGCGTCGTGGAACTACCCGATGAGCGTCCTCGTGCACGCCGAGCTGGTGCAGCTGTTGGCCGGCAACGCGGTCATCGCCAAGACCCCGTCCCAGGGCGGCGCGGTCTGCCTGACCGTCGCGCACGCGCTGATGCGCCGCGCCGGCCTGCCCGCGACCCTCGTCAGCGGCGGTGGTGAGGAGTTGTCCGAGGTGCTCGTCCGGGCACCCGAGATCGGTGCCGTCGCGTTCGTCGGCGGGCGCTCCAACGGCGGCAAGGTGGCAGCCGCGCTGCTCGACACGGACAAGCGGCACTTCATCGAGCAGGAGGGCCTCAACGCCTGGGGCATCTGGAACTTCTCCCAGTGGGACCTGCTGGCCGCCCACCTGAAGAAGGGCTTCGAGTACGGCAAGCAGCGCTGCACCGCGTACCCCCGGTTCGTGGTGCAACGTGACCTGGTCGACGAGTTCCTCGACATGTATCTGCCCGTCGTCCGCTCGGTGCGCTTCGGCCACCCGCTGGCCGTCGGCGACGACTGGGCCGCCGGCGACCCGCTGCCCGAGCTGGACTTCGGGCCACTGATCAGCGCGGCCAAGGCCGACGAGCTGCACCGCAAGGTGGACGAGGCGGTCCGCGGCGGGGCGGTCCCGCTGCACCGGGGCAAGCTCACCGGCGCGCCGTTCCTGCCCGGGCAGGACACCTCGGCGTACGTGGCGCCGGCGGTGCTGCTCGCGCCGCCCGGCCGGTCCCGGCTGATGCACGCCGAGCCGTTCGGGCCGGTCGACACGATCGTCGTGGTGGACACCACCGACGAGCTGCTGGCCGCGATGAACGCCTCCAACGGCGCACTGGTCGCCTCCCTGGCCTGCGACGACACCGACGAGGCCAGCAAGCTCGCGGTGGACCTCCAGGCCTTCAAGGTGGGCATCAACAAGCCGCGCTCGCGGGGTGACCGGGACGAGCCGTTCGGCGGCCGGGGCGCCTCCTGGAAGGGCGCGTTCGTCGGCGGCGACCTGCTGGTGCAGGCGGTCACCGTGGGCGGCGACAGCCGGCTCTACGGCAACTTCCCCGACTACAACAGCTACCCCGCCACCTGAGGTCGTCGCCGGCCCCCTGTCGACGCCTCGTGCGTGGACCGGGGGCCGGCGGCGTACCGTCGGACTGGCGGCACTATCCCACCGACCCGCACCCGACCGAACCCCCGTACGTCGTGCTCGCCGACTCGGAGGGCAACCGGTTCTGCGTGTCCGGCCGCCGGGAACCCCCGGTGCGGTGACCCGGGCCCGCCCTACGTGCCAGGCGTCGAGAGGGTGCCCTTCCTCTCCGCGGCGAGCGGGACGGTGAGGGTGAGCAGGGCGCCGTCGCGCTCCGCCGAGCTGGACCGGTTCAGCCGGCGCAGCGTCCGCAGCATCGCGCCGTTGTCGGCCTGGACGTGCAGCACCAGCGCCGCGTAACCGGCCCGGTCGGCATGTTGGGCCAGCCGGCGCAGCAGCGAAGACCCGAGCCCTCGCCGCTGCCAGTCGTCACGCACCAACAGCGCCACCTCGGCCTCGTCACCCTCGCCGAGCAGGTTCGCCAGGGCGACCACCGACTCCGCCGCACCGTCCGCGCCGGTGGCCGTGGCCACCAGGGCGAGCCCTCGGCTCGGCTCCAGCAGCCGACGCAACCGGGCCGGCTGCGGCACCGCCGCCCCACCCAGGTAACGCCGGTGCCGGCTGCGCGGCGAGCACGCCTCGTGCAGCTCCACGACACCGGGCAGGTCGTCCGCGCAGGCTGGCCGCACGGCCACCTCGGCACCGTCGGGCAGCACCAGGGTGATCTGCTCGGCGGCCCGACGGACCACGGTGGCGGCCAGCTCGACCAGGGCCTGCGCCCGCGCGTACTCCGCCGGGGTGAAGGCGGGCGCGACCCGGCGCAGCGAGAACGAACCGCCCGCCGGGTCGGCCAGCAGCATGGTGGCGCCGGTGATTCCCCGCTCGACGCCGGTCGACGCGGGTCGCCAGCTGACCGAGTCGGCGCCGAGCAGGGCCCGCAGCGCCGCACCCGTCGCGTCCGGGTCACGCACCAGTCGGTTGGCCAGCCCGAGCACCCGGGTGGGCTGGTCGGCCAGGCCGCGCGCCTCGCTGCGCGCCACCCAGCAGTCCCGGCCCCGACCCCGCTCGACGGCCGCGATCAGCCCGGCCTCGTCCAGCGCGTCCGGCGCGTCGACCAGGAAGTCGTCCACCGCACCCTGCTCGGTGGGCTGCACCTGCACGGTGAGGATGTTGACCCCGCGCAACGCGAGGCTCGCCGTGAGCACCGACAGGTATCCCGGTCGGTCGTCCACGGTGGCTCGAATCCGCCACAACGTCATGGTTGGCTCCCTTCCCCACCTCAGAGCCTCGCCCTCGCCTGTTGCCGCCGGGTTGCTCCGCGGTGTCGGCCCGGGAACTCCTCGGGTCGCTCAGGGGCCGGCGACCACCGGGGGCGCGCCGACCAGGTCGAGCCGGTCACCGAGGATCACCGCGCAGGCCCGGACGAGCTGGGTGAGGCGGTCCACCTCGGTGCTGTGGAACGCGGCGGCGGACAGGGTCTCGCTCCGCTCGCGCGCCACCACCAGCACCAGGCCCGCCCGTCCGAACGGCGCGACCGCGTGGTGGGTGCCGTCGGGCGTGGTCACCGACCGACCCCGCAGCGGGGTCACCTCCGGCAACCGCAGGGGTACGGGTGCACGCCAGCTCGCGTGCCCCACGGTCGCCCCGCCGCCCCCGGTCCGCGAGGCCCAGTCGACCGGCACCACGGCGGCGACGGCCCAGTCGGCTGCCAGCAGACCGGGCACCGCGTCGACAAGGGTGGCGAGCCCGTCGGCCGGGTTGGCCGCGACCTGGGCCAACAGCTCCGCGTCCTGGCCGGTGGTGGTGGGCGCGCCGATCGCCCGCCACACGCCGTCCACCCGCACGCCGGGGATCGCCGCGAGACCGGCCAGCAGCCGCTCCACCCGCGCCGCGCCCGGCCAGACCACCGTGAAGTCGTCCACCGCGCGCCCGCCGAGCCGTTCGAGGACCACCACCTGGACGATGTCCGCGCCGGAGACGCCCAACGTGCGGGCAACCTGGCCGAGCGTGCCCGGACGGTCCGGCAGGGTGACCCGAACTCGCAGCAACATGTGTGTCCCTCCGCTCGGCGGGCCGGCGAGGTGCGGCCGGCAGGCTGGACCCAGCCTGGTCGTTGACCATTTCGTCCCTGTTGCAAAGGCATGTCCCCAGCGGAAAATCTCACATTGACAACGTGAGCGGGCTGCCATCAACTAGTCGGATGAGTGATCCGGCCGTCGATGCGTCGCGGCCGGAGGCCGTCCCAGGCTCTCCCACCGGGCTGGCCCTGGACCGACTCACCGACTATCTGGCCCGGCACCGACCCGAGCTGGCCGTCGGGCCACTGCGCGCCACCCTGATCGCGGGCGGCAAATCCAATCTCACCTACCTGCTGCGCCTCGGCGACCGTGAGGTCGTGCTGCGCCGCCCGCCGCTGGGGCACGTGCTGGCGACCGCGCACGACATGGCCCGCGAGTTCCGGGTCATCTCGGCGCTGGCGTCGACCGAGGTGCCGGTGCCCGGCGCGCTGCTGCTGTGCACCGACCCGGAGGTGATCGGCGCGCCGTTCTACCTCATGGAGCGGGTGCCCGGCGAGGTGTTCCGCACCCGCGCACAGACCGACCCGCTGGGCGACGAGCGACGCCGAGCCCTCGCCATGGCGATGATGGACACGCTGGCCGCGCTGCACAGCGTCGAGCCGTCCTCGGTGGGGCTGGGCGACTTCGGCCGCCCGGAGGGCTACCTGGCCCGGCAGGTCCGCCGCTGGGGCGGGCAGCTCGACCGCTCCCGCAGCCGTGATCTGCCCGGCATCGACGAGCTGCGGGACCTGCTGGCGGCGACCGCCCCGGAGGGCGCGAACGCCGGCCGGATCGTGCACGGTGACTACCGGCTGGACAATCTTCTCGCCTCGGCCGACCCGGTGGCCGTGCACGCCGTCCTCGACTGGGAGATGGCCACCCTCGGCGACCCCCTCGCCGACCTGGGGCTGCTCCTGACGTACTGGGACGTCCTCGGCGGCAGCGACACGGCCGACGGCAACCCGGTCGCCGACGGGCTCGGGCCGCGCGCCGGGTTCCCCACCGGCAGCGAGCTGATCGACCGGTACGCCGGGCGCAGCGACGTAGACGTCGGGCCGCTGCACTGGCACGTCGCGCTCGGCTGTTTCAAGCTCGCGGTCATCTGCGAGGGCATCCACTACCGCCACACGCTCGGGCAGACGCTCGGCGAGGGCTTCGACCGGATCGGCGAGATGGTGGCACCGCTGGTCGCACACGGGCTGACAGCCGCCAGGGAGCGGTGATGGACTTCTCATACGACAGCCGGACCGAGGAACTGCGCGGCGAGCTGACCCGGTTCCTGACCGAGCACGTCTACCCGGCCGAGTCCGTGCACGCCGAGCAGGTCGCCACGGGCGACCCGTGGTCGCGTACCCCGGTGTTGGCCGAGCTGAAGGCGGAGGCCCGCAAGCGCGGCCTGTGGAACCTGTTCCTCCCCGACCCGCGCTACGGTGCCGGCCTGACCAACCTCCAGTACGCGCCGCTGGCGGAGTTGACCGGGCGCAGCCCGCACCTGGCGCCGGAGGCGGTCAACTGCGCGGCACCGGACACCGGCAACATGGAGCTGCTGGCCGAGTTCGGCTCGGAAGCGCAACAGCAGCGCTGGCTGATGCCGCTGCTGGAGGGCGAGATCCGTTCCGCGTTCTGCATGACCGAGCCGGACGTGGCGTCCTCCGACGCCACCAACATCGCCACCCGGATCACCCGCGACGGCGACGAGTACGTGATCAACGGGCGCAAGTGGTGGTCGTCCGGCGCGATGGACCCGCGCTGCGAGATCTTCATCGTGATGGGCAAGACCGACCCGAACGCCGACCGGCACCGCCAGCAGAGCATGGTGCTGGTCCCCCGGGACACCCCCGGGGTGAACGTCCGTCGGGGCATGAGCGTCTTCGGTTACACCGACGGCTCACACGGTGGGCACGCCGAGATCGACTTCACCGACGTCCGGGTGCCCGCCGAGAACCTGATCGGCGCCGAGGGCACCGGCTTCGCCATCGCCCAGGCCCGGCTGGGTCCGGGCCGGATCCACCACTGCATGAGGCTGATCGGCATGGCCGAGCGGGCACTGGAGCTGCTGTGCCGCCGGGCCAACGAGCGGGTCGCGTTCGGTCGGCCGCTGGCCGAGCAGGGCGTGGTCCGGGAGTGGATCGCCGAGTCCCGGGTGCGCATCGAGCAGGCCCGGTTGCTGGTGCTCAAGACGGCCTGGCTGATGGACACCGTCGGCAACAAGGGCGCGCACACCGAGATCCAGGCCATCAAGATCGGCACTCCGGCGATGGCGGAGTGGGTCATCGACAAGGCCATCCAGGGGTACGGCGGCGCCGGCGTCAGCCAGGACACGCCACTGGCCGCCCTGTGGGCGCAGACCCGTACCCTGCGCCTGGCCGACGGCCCCGACGAGGTCCACCGCAACTCCCTCGCCAAGCGCGAACTCCGCCGCTGGGCCCCGTAACCCGCGTCGCCTGACCCTGACGTGGGGGTCAGGCGCTGGCGCGGTAGATCAGCTGGGTGTCCAGGAGGATGTGCGGGGCCGGGAGGTCCTCGCCGCGGATTCGGGCGACCAGCAGGCGGGCCATCTGTCGGCCCATCTCCTCCACCGGCTGGAAGACCGTGGTCAGCGGCGGCTCCGCCTGTTGGGCGATCGTCGCGTCGTCGAAGCCGATCACCGCGACGTCCTCGGGCACGCGCCGGCCGGCCTCACGCAGGGTACGCAGCGCGCCGAACGCCATGAGGTCGGACGCCACGAAGACCGCGTCCAGGTCCGGGCAGGAGTCCAGTAGCCGGCGCATGGCGGCCGCGCCGCTGCCCTCGCTGAAGTCGCCGTACGCGATCAGGTCGGGGTTGACGCCGCCCCCGGTGGCCTTGACCGCCTCGGTGTAGCCGGCCAGGCGGGCCAGGCCGGCGCCCATGTCCTGTGGCCCGGCGATGGTGGCGATGCGTCGACGCCCCAGCCCGGTCAGGTACTCCACCGCCTGCCGTGCCCCGCCAACGTTGTCCACGTCGACGAACCAGGCCGGTTGGGCGCCGGGTTGCAGCATCCGGGCGGGCCGACCGCCGAGCACGGCGGGCAGGCCGCGCTCCTCCAGCAGGGTCGGCAGCGGGTCGGAGTCGTGCAACGACAGCAGCAGCACGCCGTCGACGTGCTGGTTGGTCAGGTGGTGCTCGACCCGCTCCCGCTCGACCGGCGACTGCGCCATGGCCAGCCAGAGCTGCATCGGGGTCTCCAGCAGCGCGGAGCTGATGCCTCGCACGATCGAGGCGAAGAACGGCTCGGTGAAGACCCGCTCGCCGGACTCGGACACCACCAAGGCGACGGAGTCGGTGCGCTGGGTGACGAGGGCGCGGGCAGCCCGGTTCGGCACGTACCCCAGCTCGGCGATGGCCTGTTGGACCGCGGCCCGGGCCTCCGGGCTGACCTGGGGCGAGCCGTTGACCACGCGGGAGACCGTGCCCCGGCCGACGCCGGCACGCGCCGCGACCGCGTCGAGGGTCGGGCGCCCGAGCGACCGGGTGCGCTGCGTTGTCATCGTGTGCTCCTCCGACGGCGGACGGACCCGGCGCCACCTGCGTGAGGTGGACGCCAGGACCGTCCTGATGGCTGGCCCGAGCCTATTGTGCGGCCAGACCGTTGCGCCGGATCACCGAGGCGTACCACTTGGCGCTGGACTTGGGGGTGCGGACCTGGCTGTCGTAGTCGACGTGGATCATGCCGAACCGCTTGGTGTAACCCCAGGCCCATTCGAAATTATCCATCAACGACCAGGCGAAGTATCCCCGCAGGGGAACTCCGTCGTTGATCGCCTCGTGCGCGGCGCGCAGGTGGGCGTCGAAGTAGGCCAGCCGGTCGACGTCGTCGACCTCCCCGTCGACCAGCGAGTCGACGAACGCGGACCCGTTCTCGGTGACGTAGAGCGGCAGGTCGGTGTAGTCGTGCACCCGCCGCAGCGTCTCGGCCAGGCCCGGAGCGTCGATCTCCCAGCCCATGTCGGTGACCGGGACGCCCCGGGTGACGAACCGCACGTCCTCGCTGCCCGGCCAGCAGGAGGGAGCAGGGTCGGTGGCGTCGCCCTCGGTCGGTGCGGCGACCACATGCCGGCTGTAGTAGTTGACCCCGACCAGGTCCAGCGGCGTGGAGATGGTCGCCAGGTCGCCGTCGCGCACGTGGCCGAAGTCGGTCACCGTGCGCAGGTCGGCCACCAGGTCCTCCGGGTACGACCCGCGCAGCAGCGGGTCCAGGAAGAACCGGTTGGCCAGCCCGTCGATGCGCCGTGCGGCGTCGACGTCGGCGGGGGTGTCGCTGGCCGGGTCGACCGGGTAGAGGTTGACCGTCACGCCCACCTCGGCGGTCGGCCGGGCGGCCCGCAACGCCTGCACGGACAGGCCGTGACCGAGCATCAGGTGGTGCCCGGCACGCACCGCGTCCGCCCCGTTGGTGCGGCCGGGGGCGTGCACACCGGAGCCGTAGCCGAGGAACGCCGAGCACCACGGCTCGTTCAGCGTGGTCCAGTAGCGCACCCGGTCACCGAGCGCGTCGGCCAGCAGCGTCGTGTAGTCGGCGAAGCGGGCCGCGGTGTCCCGGGCCGGCCAGCCGCCGGCGTCCTCCAACGGCTGCGGCAGGTCCCAGTGGTACAGGGTGAGCCACGGCTCGATGCCGTTGGCCAGCAGCTCGTCGACCAGCCGCCGGTAGAAGTCCAGGCCCTGCGGGTTGGCCGCGCCGGCACCGCCGGGCTGCACGCGGGACCAGGAGACCGAGAAACGGTACGACTTCAGGCCCAGCTCGGCCATCAGCGCGACGTCGCCACCGAGCCGGTGGTAGTGGTCGCATGCGACGTCTCCGGTGTGCCCGGCGACGACGCGACCGTCCGTGTGGCTGAAGGTGTCCCAGATCGAAGGGGTACGGCCGTCCACGGCCGCCGCCCCCTCGATCTGGTACGCCGCCGTCGCGGCCCCCCAGAGGAATCCGGGCGGAAAGGTCAGCCCGGGGCGCTCGTCGAGGACGTCGACGGCGGGTGGGCTGGCGGGGTTGCTCACGACTTGACGGCACCTTCCATGATCCCGCCGATGATCTGGCGGCCGAACACGAGAAACACGAGTACCAGGGGGATGGTGCCGATCGCCGTGGCGGCGAACACCTGGGAGTAGTCGGTGTAGTAGGCGTAGGAGAGGAAGGAGAGCGAGACCTGGAGGGTCGGATTCTCCGGGGTGAGGATGGCGTACGGCCAGATGAACGAGTTCCAGGTCTCCATGAAGGTCAGCAGACCGAGCACGCCGGCGGCGGGACGCAGCGCGGGCAGCACGATGCTCCAGTAGATCCGGAACGTGCTCGCCCCGTCGACGCGGCCGGCCTCGATCAGCTCGTCGGAGATGGCCTGGCTGGCGTACTGCCGCATCATGAACACGCCGAAGGCGCTGACCAGGAACGGCACGGTGACCGCGTAGAGGGTGTCGTACCACCCCAGGTCCTGCATCATGGACCAGAGCGGGATGAGCCCCATCTGGGTCGGGATCATCATGGTGACGATGATCGCCAGCAGCAGGGCGTTGCTGCCCCGGAACCTCAGCTTGGCGAAGGCGAACCCGGCCAGTGAACCGGTGAGCACCACCGACACGGTGACCACCGAGGAGACGATGATCGAGTTCATCATGCCGGTGAGGAAGTTGGCGGCGTCGTTGTCGAGCACCCGCCCGAAGTTGTCACCGAACGCTCCGCCGGGGGTCAGCGGCGGCGGCACGTCGTTGATGTTGTCCAGGCTGCGACTGCCGATCACCAGCATGTAGTAGAACGGGTAGATCGACAGCAGCGCCGCCAGGACGAGTGCCACGTAGGTCAGCGGGCTGGTGCGCCACAGGCGCTGGGAAGCCGAGATCATCGATCTCTCCTCACTTCGCCGAGCGGCGGACGAGTAGGAAGTTGAACAGCGACACCACAACGATGATCATGAAGATGGCCCAGGCGACCGCGGCTCCGTAGCCGGCTGTGTTCAGGTTCG
Source organism: Micromonospora cabrerizensis (assembly GCF_022230955.1). Classification (GTDB taxonomy): domain Bacteria; phylum Actinomycetota; class Actinomycetes; order Mycobacteriales; family Micromonosporaceae; genus Micromonospora; species Micromonospora cabrerizensis. Next base: position 7,859 of record NZ_JAKKFI010000009.1, on the reverse strand, counting down.
AGATGCCCATCTCGTACATGTACATGGCCAGCGTCTGGAACTCCCGCTGGCTGCCGCCGAGAATGTTGCCGTTGGCGAAGAGCAGTGGCTCGGTGAAGAGCTGCATACCGCCGATCGTGGACAGGATGACCACGAAGGTGAAGGTGGGCTTGAGCATGGGCAGGGTGATCTGCCAGAACTGCCGCCACGGGCCGGCGCCGTCGATCTCCGCGGCCTCGTAGAGATCCTTCGGGATCGCCTGCATGCCGGCGAGCAGGATCAGGGTGTTGTACCCGGTCCACCGCCAGTTGACCATCGAGGAGATGGCGAACCAGGAACTCCACCGTTGCCCGTCCCAGTCGACCGGGTCGACACCGACGAGGCCGAGCAGCCAGTTGAACAGGCCGAACTCCCGCTGGAACAGCATCCCGAAGACGATCGCGACCGCCGCCACCGACACCACGTTCGGCATGAAGATGGCCATCCGGAAGAAGGTCTTGGCGCGCAGGAGGGTCCGGTTGAGCAGGTTCGCCAGGAAGAGTGCGAGCAACAGCTGCGGGATGGTCGACAGGGCGAAGATGCCGAACGTGTTGACCAGCGCGTTCCAGAAGTACTCGTCGGAGAACAGCCGGGTGTAGTTGTCGAAGCCGATGAACGAGTGCTCGCCGATCATGTCCCAGTCGTGCAGCGACATCCAGGCGGTACGCACCATCGGGTACAACCCGAACGCGCCGAAGATCAGGAAGAACGGTGCGATGTAGAGGTACGGCGAGTACTTGACGTCGAGGCGGTTGAGTAACCTCCCCCGGCGCTGCCGGGAGGGGAGGTCGGGAGAAGGCGGTGCTGCTGGCGACGGCGGTGCCGTCGTGGCCGACAGGCTCATGCGAATGTCCTTTTCCGGCGAGGCCCGGGGGCCCTCGCGCAGGGCGCTACGCGGAGGGGACCGGCCGGTGGCGTCCGGGAAGCCCCGAACGCCACCGGCAGGGAATCACTCAGAAGGCACCCTGAGTCTTGGCGTCCTTCGTGAACTGCTCCCAGGCCTTCGCCTTGTCGGCCTGCCCGCTCTCGAACGCCCGCAGGGCCGGCTCGAGCGCGTTCTCCTTGATCGCCTGGTGCTTCGGGCCCAGGTGGGTCGGCTGGATCTTGGCGACGCTCTCCCCGAAGATCTTGCCGGTCGGCGCGTTGCTGAAGTACTCGTTGGTGTAGCTGGTGAACGCCTCGTTCTTCAGCGCCTCCAGGTTGGTGGGCAGCGGGCCCTTGGCCTTGAAGGCCTCCACCTGGCTCTTCGCGTTGGTCAGGTACTCGGCGAGCTTCGCCGCCTCCTTCGGGTACTTGGCCTGCGCCGGAACCGCGAGCCACGAGCCGCCCCAGTTACCGCCGCCGCCCGGCACGGACGCGACGTCCCACTTGCCCTTGTTGGCCGCACCGGAGTTCTCCGTGACGATGCCGAGCATCCAGGACGGGCAGAAGGTGGCCGCGAAGGTGCCCTGCTTGAAGCCACCCGACCACTCCGGCGACCAGGTCTGCGCCTTGGCGGAGATGTCCGCCATCGACGTGGCGGTGTCCCAGGCGTTCTTCACCGCGGGGCTGGTGTCCGCGATGATGTTGTCTTCCTTGTCGTAGAACAGGTCACCGCCACCCTGGAACATCACGCCGTTGGAGACGGCGGTGATCGAGTCGATGAACGCCTTGCCGCCGCTGCCCTGCTTGTACTTCAGACCGGCGTCGTGGAAGCCCTTCCAGTCCGACCAGAGCGCCGACACCTGGTCGCGCTCGGTGGGCAGACCGGCGGCCTGGAACAGGTCCTTGCGGTAGCAGACGGCGAGGCTGCCGACGTCGGTCGGCAGGCCGATCAGCCGGCCGTCCGGTGCCTTGCCCAGCTCCCACTTCCAGGGCAGGAACTCCTTGGAGTGGTCGGCGACCAGCGGGTTGAGGTCGGCCCAGTTGCGCGCGTTGGGCTTGAACTCGTTGAGGATGCCCTCTTCCAGGGCGGTGACGTCCGCCGCGCCCTTGCCGGTGGCCAGGTAGCGGACCAGCTTCGGCCGGTACTCGGCGAGCTGCGCGGTCTTGCGCAGCTCGACCTTGATGCCGGTGTCCTTCTCGTACTGCTTGACGAGCTCGTCGTAGCCCATCTCGCCGAAGGTGTCGACGACCAGCTTGGCCGGCTTCTCGCCGGCTGCCGGCTTGTCGTCGTCGTTGCCGCAGGCTGCGAGACCGCTGACCGCGGTGATCGCGGCCAGGGCAGCGGCCGCCAGGCGGGTACGCCGCGTGGTGACACTCATTCGCTGACCCCTCTTTCCGGTGGTGAGGCTGATGTGTGTGGTGGGGGGGTGCTCATCGCGCCACGCCAGGGTGTGTGAGTGACCCATGCCACCGCCGGGAGCGCTCCCATGAGATTGCCGACAGGTAACGAGAGTGTCAATAGGGCGTTGGGAGCGTTCCCAGATCGTTACCGCTGATCACTCCCGCCCCGCGCACCCCAACCACACCCCGGTGATCAAGAGGTTTCGGTCAGGAAACAGAGCCCTGCTGACGCAAACCTCTTGATCGACAAGGCGAGACCCCGGTGGGGTTGGGGTGGGGCCTCAGCAGAAGCGGCGGAGGAGGGTGGTTGCGCGGTCGGGGTCGAAGCGGGACGGGTCGAAGGTGGAGCCCGCCCAGTCGCGCAACGTCGCGTGCCGTGGATCGACCGGGCCGACCGGGTCGTCCTCGTCGGCCAACGCGACCAGGAGCGCCTCGTAGCCCAGCGGCCCGCCGACACCCTCCGGCGGGCAGGCCCGCTCACCGTCCAGGCAGGCCGGGTACCGCTCGTCGGGGTCGACGGTCAGCGCGTCCTCCACGACCAGGTCGTGCTCCCACCAGTCGCCGAAGTCGTACGTGTAGGAGAACCGGCTGCCCTTGCCGAGCACCGCGTCCAGCCGCGCGTCCAGCTCGTCGTGCAGCGCCAACTCCCCGTCCGGGTCGGGCTCGCCGTACTGCACACCGTCGATCTCGAACGAGTGCAGGTGGCAGTCGCGCCAACCCATCGCGTGCTGCACCACCCGGTGCAGCCGGTCCAGCGTGTAACCGGCCGGCACGAGCACCCGGCGCCACACCGGCGGGCGGACGCCGACGAGGGACATCTTCAGCTGGAAGATCTGACGGGGCATGCTGTCCTGGCCTCCCGCGGCTTAGGCTGCGAGCATGATCTGCCGAGCGTGCCGGGCCCGGCGACACGACGACTGCCCGGGCCGGAACTGGTGCGACTGCCAGCACCGTACCGCCGAACCGACCCCTCCGGTCACCGGTCCGGCCGGCGAATGAGCGTCGGAATTCCGATCCGACGGCTCTGGCCCGAGCCGTCGACGCAGCCACTCGACGACGCCGCGCTGACCGCGCTCTACGGCCGCGCCCCCGAGCCCCGACTGCGGGTCAACTTCGTCGCCAGCCTGGACGGCGCGGTCACCCTGGACGGCTACTCCGCCGGGCTCTCCGGCCAGCCGGACAAGCGGGTGTTCGGCGTGTTACGGATGGTCTGCGACGCGCTGGTGGTTGCCGCCGGCACGCTGCGCCACGAGGGATACCGGGCGGTCCGCCTCGACGAGCGCCGCCGCGCCTGGCGACGCGAGCACGGGCTGGCCGAGTACCCGACGCTGGTGGTCGTCTCCGGCTCACTCGACCTGGATCCCGCGCAGGCCGCCTTCGCCGACGCGCCGACCCGACCGATCGTGCTCACCCACGCCGACGCCGACCCGCCGCCCGGCCTGACCGACGTCGCCGACCTGCTGCGCTGCGGCGCCGACCGGGTCGACCTGGCCGCCGGCCTCACCGAGCTGCACCGACGCGGGCTGACCCAACTGCTCTGCGAGGGCGGCCCGCACCTGTTCGGCGCGCTCACCGCCGCCGACCTGGTGGACGAGCTGTGCCTCACCGTCTCGCCGCTGCTGGCCGGGCCGGGCCCGGGCCGGGTCACCGCCGGCGACGCCGCGCCGCCCCGACACCTCACCCTGGGGCACGTGCTGGCCGCCGAGGACGGCGTCCTCATGCTCCGCCACGCCCGCCCGTAACGGGCCGTCGTGCGGTCACACACCCACCGTCGTGGGTGTGACGGCGCATGGTGTCGTCCGCCGCGTCGCGTGGCGACCTGTCGTACTCCTCGGGCAGGATGCACCTCATGGTTCCCGACCGTGCTGCCCGACCGACCCGAGCCGCCCGATGACCGACGCCGATCTCGACAGCCCGGGCGAGGCGGTCGGGCGCGTGCTGGGCACCGCCGACGCCACCCCGTTGCAGTTCTGGACGGCCGTGGCGCCCGGCAGCTACCTCCAGCTCGACGACGTGGTCGTCACCCGGCGGGAGCTGCCCAACCGGGAGCCGGTGACGATCGCCGGCGTCGTCACCCAGGTCCGCGCTCGGCACGAGGGCGCCCAGTTCGACTCCGACGTGTTCGCCATCGCCGACGGCACGCTGCCCGCGCAGGTGCAGGAGGCGGCCGAGATCACCACCACCCGGGTCGATCCGGAGCTGTACGTGCCGCCGACCCCGGGCGCGGTGGTGCACCGGGCCGAGGGCGACGCCCGGGCCCGCGCGCTGCACTTCGACCGGATGGAGCGGCGCATCCCGATGGGGATGGGTCGGGACGGCGTCCCGGTCTACCTCAACGCCGACTTCCTCGACGGCAGCCGTGGCGCGCACGTCTCGATCTCCGGCATCTCCGGGGTGGCCACCAAGACCAGCTTCGCCACCTTCCTGCTCTACTCGGTCTTCCGCTCCGGCGTGCTGGGCGGCGACGCGGTCAACGCCAAGGCGCTGATCTTCAACGTCAAGGGTGAGGACCTGCTCTTCCTGGACCACCCCAACACCCGCCTCGACGAGCCGACCCGCGCGTCGTACGCGAAGCTCGGGTTGAGCGCCGGCGCCTTCCCCGACGTGCGGGTCTACGCCCCGCCGCGGGTCGGTGACGCGGCCGGCACGCCGGATGTGAGCAGCCGGCTCACCGGGGTGGACTCGTTCTACTGGACGCTGGACGAGTTCTGCGCCGACCGCCTCCTGCCGTACGTCTTCGCCGACGCCGACGACGAGCGCCAGCAGTACACGATGGTGGTCCACTCGGTGGCCGCGCACCTGGCCCGCTACGCCCAGCCCGCCGACGGCGGGGTGAGCATCGACGGCGTCCGGCTCGGCTCCTACGGCGATCTGGTCGACCACATCGTCGACCAGCTCAACGACGACGAGACCCGCTCCGACTGGGCGGGCAGCGCGGTCGGTCTGGGCACCGTCAACGCGTTCGCCCGGCGGTTGATCGGCAGCAAGAAGGACCTCGCCCGGCTGATCCGTGGCGACCTCGCCACGCGTCGCCCGCACTCGATCAACACCAGCGAGTCCGCCCAGGTCACCGTCGTCGACCTGCACAACCTTCCGGACCGCGCACAGCGGTTCGTGGTGGGTGTGACGCTCAAGAGCGAGTTCGAGCGCAAGGAGAAGTCCGGCACCGCCAAACCGTTGCTCTTCGTCGTGCTCGACGAGCTCAACAAGTACGCCCCCCGGGAGGGCTCCTCGCCGATCAAGGAGGTGCTGCTCGACATCGCCGAGCGGGGCCGCTCACTCGGGGTGATCCTGATCGGCGCCCAGCAGACGGCGAGCGAGGTGGAGCGGCGCATCGTCACCAACTCGGCGATCCGGGTGGTCGGTCGGCTCGACCCGGCCGAGGCGTCCCGCCCGGAGTACGGTTTCCTCCCGCCCGCACAACGCCAGCGGGCGCTGCTGGCCAAGCCGGGCACCATGTTCGTCAACCAGCCGGACATCCCCGTGCCGCTCTGCCTGGAGTTCCCGTTCCCGGCCTGGGCGACCCGGGTCTCCGAGGCGGGCCGGGCACCATCGGAGACGCTGCGCTCGATCACCCAGTCCGCGGACCCGTTCGCGGTGGTGGGCTCCGGCGGCGGCAGCACCGACGACGACATCCCGTTCTAGCTAGGGGCCGGCAACAGCCATGAAGATCCTGCACACCTCCGACTGGCACGTGGGAAAGGTGCTCAAGGGGCAGTCCCGGGCCGAGGAGCACAAGGCCGTGCTGGCCGGGGTGATCGACATCGCCCGGGCCGAGCAACCGGATCTGGTGATCGTCGCCGGTGACCTCTACGACACCGCCGCGCCCACCTCGGAGGCGACCCGTCTGGTCACCCGGGCGCTGACCGCGCTGCGCCGCACCGGCGCGGACGTGGTGGCGATCGGCGGCAACCACGACAACGGTCCCGCGCTGGACGCGCTGCGTCCGTGGGCCGAAGCCGCCGGCATCACGCTGCGCGGCGGGGTGCGGGAAAACCCGGACGAGCACGTGATCGACGGCACCACAGCCGGCGGCGAGCGGTGGCGGCTGGCCGCGCTGCCGTTCCTGTCCCAGCGGTACGCGGTGCGCGCGCTGGAGATGTACGAGCTGACCGCGGCGGAGACCAACCAGACGTACGCCGACCACCTGGGCCGGGTGCTGGGGCGACTGACCGAGGGTTTCGACGAACCGGACCGGGTGCACCTGGTCACCGCGCACCTGACGGTGACCGGCGCGACCACCGGCGGCGGCGAACGCGACGCGCACACCGTGCTGGGCTACGCCGTGCCGGCGACCGTCTTCCCGGCCACCGCGCACTACGTGGCGCTGGGCCACCTGCACCGGGCGCAGCGGGTCATCGGCCCCTGCCCGGTGCGCTACAGCGGCAGCCCGCTCGCGGTCGACTTCGGTGAGCAGGAGAACATCCCCTCGGTGACGATGGTCGAGGTGACGGCCAGCACCGCCGCCCGGGTGCGGGAGGTGCCGGTGACCGCGGCGAGCGCGCTGCGTACGGTGCGGGGCACCCTGGCCCAGCTCGCCGAGATCGAGGCTCCGGACGCCTGGCTGCGGGTGTACGTGCGGGAGCAACCCCGCGCCGGCCTGCGCGAGGAGGTGCAGGAGCTGCTCCCCCGGGCGCTGGAGATCCGCATCGACCCGGAGCTGCTGGCCGCGCCGGGCAGCGGTGCCCGCATCGCGCAGCGCTCGGGGCGTTCGCCACGGGAGTTGTTCGCCGACTACCTGGACAGCCGGGGCCACGCCGACGAGGGCGTCCAGGAACTCTTCGACGAGCTCTTCGAGGAGGTCGAGCACTGATGCGTCCGATGCGCTTGGACATGGCCGGGTTCACGGTCTTCCGGGACGACACCACCGTCGACTTCACCGACGCCGACTTCTTCGCCCTGATCGGCCCGACCGGTTCGGGCAAGTCCACGGTGCTGGACGCCATCTGCTTCGCCCTCTACGGCATGGTCCCCCGCTGGGGCGGTGCGCGGGGGCTGGCGAACGCGCTCGCGCCGTCGGCGACCGAGGCCCGGGTGCGGCTGGTCTTCGAGTCCGGCGGGGCCCGCTACGTGGCGACCCGGGTGGTCCGGCGCGACGGCCGGGGCAACGTGAAGACCGCGAACGCCGGGTTGCAGCTGATGCCGGCCGGCTTCGACGTGACCAAACTGGACACCGGGTTGAGCCCGGACGACCTCGGTGAGGTGGTGGCCGGCACCCCCGCCGAGATGGAGCAGGCGGTGCTGGAGGCGGTGGGGCTGCCGTACGAGCAGTTCACCAGCTGTGTGGTGCTGCCGCAGGGGCAGTTCGCCGATTTCCTGCACGCCAAGCCGGCGACGCGGCAGCAGATCCTGGTCAACCTGCTGGGCCTGGGCGTCTACGAGGACGTGCAGAAGAAGGCGACGGCGCGTGCCGCCCAGGCGGACGCCCGACTCGACGCGGTCGACCAGGTGCTCGCCGGGCTCACCGGCGTGGACGACGAGGCGTTGGCCGAGGCCGAGGCCCGGGTCGAGCGGATGGCCGAGCTGGCGGCGGCGGTGACGGCCGCGGTGCCGGAGCTGTCGGCGGCCCGGGCCGC